>JAHJYC010000001.1 GCA_018826905.1 Patescibacteria group bacterium
ATGGGCCGATTCTCTTTTCATCCCGCATAGAACCCTCTAGGCAAGGCTTGACGGCTTCAGGGCATTTTCCCAAGGACCTTCTGGTACCGCGCTTGTTCGCGGTGCGCTGGAATCATCCTCAGGCAACTTGTTCACCTTCCCATCCCGGGAAGGAGTGCCTGGAGGGTTCTGTATAGGATGAGAAGATTAGAAAAACACCGCAGTAAATGCGGTGTTTTTCTAATCTCTTGGAATGTCTACAACCCTAAATACTTCTTCTAGAGAGGAAGTGCCTTCAATTGCCTTGAGAACTCCTTCTTGTGCCATGGTGAGATAACCCTGGCGGCGTACTGATTTTGCAATGTCTCCTTCGCTTGGGTTGTCTCGCAGGAAGGTACCCAACTCTTCGTCCATAAATATTGCTTCGTGCACACCAACGCGTCCCTTATAGCCGTTCTCTTCTTCATTTTTTGGATCCGGTACCCATACTAAATCAAGGGAAGCGGGAAGAAGGGAGGTGTCTGTAACGGTTGAAAGAATCTTCTCCATGGTGCGCTTCTCTTTGTCTGTTGCAGGCACCTGCTTCTTTGCTTCGGGGTCTAGTGTTCGCACAAGCCGCTGCGCCATAGCTACAGAAATTGCTGAGGCAAATGTCTTTGGATCAACTCCAAGATCAACAAGACGAGGGAAACTCCCGGCAGCATTGTTTGTGTGTAGTGTTGAGAATACAAAGTGTCCCGTGAGTGCTGCTTGTATGGCAACATCAGCAACTTCTGCATCTCTAATTTCTCCTACCATAATAACGTCAGGGTCCTGGCGGAGCACTGAGCGGAGCCCTGAAGCAAAGGTATAGTTCTTCCCGTCTGTCTGTGTCTGTACGATTCCAGGCAAGTGATATTCAACAGGATCTTCAATAGTCACAATCTTAATCTCTGGTGTATGTATATGTCGCAAAAACGCATACAAGGAGGTAGTTTTTCCTGAACCAGTTGGTCCTGTGGTGAGGAGCATGCCAGTGGGCCGAGTAATTTCTTCGGTCAAACGTGCGAGGAGCTTTGGATGGAGACCGAGTTTTTCAAAGGAAACACCAAGGTTAGAGGCATCAAGGATGCGCATAACAAAGGACTCTCCATACGCGCCTGGAATAAGTGAGGTGCGGATATCAATTTCAGAATCTCCAACCGGTACCGTGAAGCGGCCGTCTTGCGCACGGTCGCGGATATTTATCTTTAATCCAGAAAGCAACTTGATGCGCGAAGAGATAAGTTGGTAGGTGTGCGCATCAAAGGTGTATGCGTCCACAAGCTGTCCATCAAGACGCAAGCGAAGCCGAACGCCGGTTTCTTCAGGTTCTATGTGAATATCAGACGCTCTAAGCGAGAGAGACGCAGCAAGAATATCTTCAAGTACTTTTGAGACCTGCGCACGCTTTCCTGCCACAAGGACTGCATCAAGATGTTCTTTAAGTACAGAGAGACTTGTAATCTCTCCACGCATGCGTGCAAGCTCGTCTCCGCGAATATCAAACACCCCTGCTTTGCTTTCTGCTGCAAAGGAAAGATCGGTATAGCGAGCAAAGGCAACATCAAGACTTCGTTGGGAAACTAAGAAGCGAGTAAGAATGTATCCTTGTGCTTCAAGAGCATGCTCAACTTGAGTGAGCATAAGATTGCTCGGATTGCGCACAGCAAGCGAAAGGTGCTTGCCTGTTTTTTCAAAAGCGACAGCCTCAGCTTCGTGAGCTTCTTTTTCCGGGATGAGACGAAGCGCATCCATATTAACGGCAACAATTCCGAGATCTGTGTAGGCAAGACCGTACTTTTCAGAGAGTACTCGCGCCAAATCTTCTTCTTCACGCTCTCGCAAGCTCGCGAGCTTTGCGTCTTCAGCGTCGGTATCAAAATGTGCAGGCATAAAGACATGATAGCGTGCATTGGAGCGTGTTTCTATCTTGCTTGGTACAATTACTACTATGACGCGCACCCTGGCCAGTCTGGAGGAGCTTGTGGAGGAGGCAAGGCTTCTAGCGAAACGACTTTCTCCAAAGGAAGGGCGAGCAACTCTCGTAACACTTTCGGGAGAGCTAGGAGCAGGGAAGACTACGTTTGTGCAGGCACTCGCTTCAGCCCTTGGTGTTACTGAGCACGTAACGAGTCCTACCTTTGTTCTTGCAAAGACATACTCGCTTTCCGGCCAATCTTTTTCAAAGGTGGTGCACATTGACGCGTACCGTCTCAACAAAGGGGCAGACCTAAAGAGTATCGGGTTTGATGAAGCATATACGGAGCCAGGAACACTCATTGTGTTTGAGTGGCCTGAACGTGTTGAGGAAGGTCTGCCTGCAGCAGACATAGAAATAGCTCTCACTGTTACTCCTGAAGAACACAGAATCATTTCCTATGCCTAAGTCTTCAAAAAAAACACGCCTCGTACTGCTTGATGCGCACGCAATTATTCATCGCGCGTACCATGCGCTCCCAGATTTCACTGGGCCAGACGGAGCGCCAACAGGAGCGTTGTACGGACTCTCCGCGATGCTTCTTAAGATTGTTACAGACCTTGCACCAGACTATGTCATTGGCTGTTATGACCTTCCAAAACCTACTATCCGTCACGAGGCCTACGAAGGATATAAGGCAACAAGGACCACAAGCGACGATTCGCTGGTGGCGCAACTAACCACATCACGTAGGGTCTTTGAGGCATTCTCAGTGCCTATTTATGAACGTGAGGGGTTTGAGGCTGACGATATACTCGGCACGATTGTTGAACTCTTAAAGGACGATTCTTCTGTTGAAATTATCATCGCATCTGGAGACATGGACACGATGCAGCTTATTGATAAGAAAAAGGTGCAAGTGTATACCCTAAAAAAGGGTCTTAACGACACCATTCTGTACGACGAAGCAGCAGTTCTTGCGCGCTACGGCTTTGGCCCAGAGCTTATTCCAGACTGGAAAGGGCTCCGTGGAGATCCCTCAGACAATATTGTTGGTGTCCCTGGTATTGGAGAAAAAACAGGAACCGATTTAGTGCAGAAGTTTGGAACCATAGAAAAATTGTACAAAGCAATCAAAAAGGACGAAGCGGCAGTTCTGGCTGAAGGCATAAAACCACGAATTCTAAACCTTCTTAAGGAACACGAAGAAGATGCAGTTTTTTCAAAGATGCTCGCAACAATTCGCACTGATGCACCAATTGCGTTTGTGCTTCCTGAAAAGACATGGAGAGAAACAGTCTCTTTGAATAGTTTGCAGGAACTTTTTGATGAGCTTGGATTCCGTTCGTTGCGCGCACGCGCACGCACTGCCCTTGGAGCAGACGAAGAGACCGTTGAGATTGAGGAAGAAGAGGAACAGGAAAATGTACCGCAAGAACGTCTGGACGAAGCAGCGGTTATGGTGTGGCTTCTCTCGTCAGAGTTTACGAACGCAACGCAAGAAGACATTCTTTCGTATACAAAGCGCAGAGACTTTGATTCTGCGTATACAGAATTGGAGCGACTTCTTGCTGAGACAGGAAGGCTCAAAGAATTGTATGACTCTATAGAGCGCCCGCTCATTCCTGTGCTCCGAAAGATGGAAACACGGGGAGTACGTGTAGACAAGGACGTACTAGAGGCGCTTCGGAAAGAGTATCGCGCAGAACTTGAGGGGATTGAGCAGTCTATATACAAAGCAGCAGGACGAGAATTCAATATTAGTTCTCCGAAACAGCTCGGAGACGTGTTGTTTGATGAGATGGGGCTTGCAGCAAAGGGACAAAAGAAAACAGCAACAGGACAGCGCTCCACAAGAGAGTCTGAGCTGGAGAAGCTTCGTGATCTGCACCCAGTTATCGGAGATGTGCTTAAGTATCGGGGACTGCAAAAACTTCTTTCCACATACATTGAGGCGATACCTCCACTTCTTGATACTGATGGCAGGCTTCATGCGCAGTTTCTTCAAACAGGAACTACAACAGGACGCATGGCGAGCCAGAGCCCGAACCTGCAGAACATTCCTATTCGGGCAGAACGCGGAAGAGCGATTCGCCAGGCGTTTATTCCTCAGGAGGGGTATACGCTCGTGGGACTTGATTATTCACAGGTGGAGTTGCGCATTGCAGCAATTCTCTCTGGGGATGAGAAACTCTGCGATATTTTTAAGAGCGGGAGAGACGTGCATCAAGAAGTGGCTGCTGCTGTGTTTGGTGTAGATCCGAAGGATGTGGACCACGAGATGCGAAGACGCGCGAAGATTATTAATTTCGGTATTTTGTATGGCATGGGGGTAAACGCACTCAAGGTACAGCTTGGTACTACGGCAGCAGAGGCACACACTTTCTATGATGATTATTTCCAAACATTCAGTACGCTCTCAGAATATTTAGAGAGCACAAAGGGCTTTGCGCGCAAACATGGATATACAGAAACTCTCTTTGGGAGACGTCGGCAGTTTCCAGAGATGAAGTCTCCATTGCCGTATGTTCGCGCACAGGCTGAACGCATGGCTATTAACGCACCAATACAAGGAACGCAGGCAGATGTTATTAAGCTCGCCATGGTGCGCATTGATGAACTCCTTCAGAAGGAAGGAAAAGAGGATGATGCACATCTTCTTCTGCAGGTTCACGACGAACTCGTGTTTGAGATTAAAAATGAACAGGTACAGGAGCTCTCGCAGAAAATTGAAACTGTTATGGAGTCTGCGCTTTCTGTAGACCAGACAAAGGGTGTACCGATTCTTGCAGAAGCAAAGTCAGGCCCAAGCTGGGCAGAGATGCAGCCGCTATGATCTATCTCTTTCATGGTTCAGACGTAGGGAAAGCACGCGCCAAAGCATTTGCGTGGGTCTCAGCAGCGAGAGCAAAGGCCCCTGACGCAGCCTACATACGGCTTCAGGGGAAGGAGATATCAGAAGCCGCGCTATACGATGCTATAGGCTCGCAGGGGCTTTTCTTTTCAAAATCCCTCATTCTCATTGATGATCCGTTCTCAGATAGTGAGGCGGGAGAGACAGTACTCGCTCTTTTAGACGAGCTTGCGAAGTCGGAAAATCCCGTAGCGATTCTCTCCCCAAAACTACTTGCAGCACAAGCAAAAAAACTTGAAGCAGTTGCTACGAAAGTTTTTAAAGAGGAGGCGGTACCAAAACGAGCTCGCGGATTTAATGGTCCGCTTGTTAACGCGTTGGCGGCAAAGAGCGGTCCGCTTTTGTGGCAAGAGATACAGAAAGCAGAGAGACAGGGAGACGCACCTGAACTTGTGCACGGACTCCTCCACTGGAAAGCGAGAGACATGATGCAGAAGGGAGGTACTAAATGGAGCAAGCAGGAAGCGAGAGCGCTTTCTGTTGAGCTTATTGAGCTCGTGTCTCGCGCCCGCTCAGGGGACCTTCCTCTTTCTGAATCACTAGAGCGCTTTGCGCTTACGCTGTAGCACGCTGTCTTGCTGCCCTGTACTCATTTGTACTCATGTAAGTCTTTGGATCTGCGCGGTCTGTAAACAAGACTCCGTTTAAATGATCCACTTCGTGTTGAATGATGCGCGCAAGAAGACCAGAAGCTTTTAATTCAAATACCGCTCCCTCTATGTCTTGAGCCTGTACGGTTACAGAATATGGTCGTCGTACTTTCCCAAAGAGTCCTGAGAACGCAACACTCCCACACCCCTCCCATCCAAGCACTTCTCGCTTTGAGGAGACAATGATTTTTGGATTAATGAACACACGAAGCGAATCCTGAAGGGCGGGGTTACGAACCTTTGTTTTTCGTATCTCAGTAACAAAGATGCGGACGTTACTTCCAATTTGAGGTGCGGCCATGCCGACGAGGTCATTTTCCCTCATGGAATCTATAAGACGAGAAACTGTTTTTCGTGTCTGTGCGGAGGGCACAGAGGATTCGCGCCGAGATTTGGTGCGGATTATAGGATTGCCTATCTGTACCGTTTCTTTACTCATGAATCTTGGTCCACCTACCTGGGCTCGAACCAGGGACCGTCTCCTTAAAAGGGAGCTGCTCTACCAACTGAGCTATAGGTGGTGGTGACGTTATACCGCTAATACGTGATGAGGTCTACGGTAAGACCATTCTCGTCAATTAGTTTAATCGCATCTCGCGAAGATTTCCAGAGCTCGTCTTCTCGGTCCAAATAGATGTGCCACGTACGTCCAGAGAAGTTTGCGTCGTATTGATGTGTCGCAACACAGCCGTTGTAGGTGAGCTGATTATCAATAAGCGCAAAGCAGGCATTCGTAAGGCTACGACTCTCTTTCGGTGTCTCGCATGACGGGGTGCGCTGCATGAGTGTGTAGCACGCGTCGTCTCTTAGTTTGTTTCCTGTATAGAAGCGCTCAAACTCGTTGCTTGCTGTCGGGCAATTCTTTTGAAGAGGAGGAGTAAAGCGCTGTGGGCCACCAAGATATCCGGTGCACATGTTTTCTCTGAAAGAAACTCCAATGGGGGACTCGCCGGAAACAATAATCGCCTCGTCTCCGGGCTGGAGCACAATTGCTCCGCGATCATTTACGCGTCCAGACCTTGGAATAAGAGCACCGCTAGGAATACGCTCTTCATCACGAGATGCGCCAGACACTACTCGCCATCCGGTAATTGACACGGGTTCAGAACCAGACGCACGAATTGAGAAATACTCATCCTCAGGGTCGGTTGCACCAACGCCTCCGTACCCGCTGATGCTAACGAGTCCTCGTTTTGGAGAAGCTTCTCCGAAGCTCTTAATTTCAGAACTTTGTTTCTGCAAGAAAGAAACGCGATCTTGGATGCTCATAATATCTGCCCAGACACTTCCAGAACCAGAAGGGGAGTAGGTATCGCCCTCTCCGTATCCTTCTTGAATAGTGTCTACGTCTGTAATAGGGCTAATGTAGGGCCCCGCAAAGGAAATAGGTTTAGTAGGTCCGCCAGAGGCGTACCACAGTACAAAAAAGAATAGAATTACAACGAAGAAGAAAAGTGCGTCACTCCTCATTCTCTCTATAGTAGCAGTACTTAGTAGAGCTTGCGGAGTTCTTCTTGCACTACAGTAGCGTCACTCCACGGTGTCTTTGTATTGTTCGCTTCCATGAGATACGGGTCAGTGCCTTTTCCTGTAACAAGGACAGCGTCTCCTGTCTTAGCGAGGGAGAGTGCGTGAGCGATTGCTTCCCGTCTGTCCATGATAATGGTTGGTTGTCTTTCCATTCCGGCGGCCATATCAGACACAATCTTTTCAGGATCTTCGTCGTACGGGTCTTCGTTCGTAAGAATAACTTCAGCACAGTACTCTTCAGCAATCTTTCCCATCTCAGGACGCTTCCAGGTATCACGTCCGCCTCCCGTATTCCCAAGTACACAAATCTTCCTTCGCCCCTCATACGCCTCGTATAGAGCCCGAAGTGAATCTGGAGTGTGGGCGTAATCAACAACAGCATAAAAGTCTTGGCCTTCTTCCACGCGCTCAGCACGTCCGGGAATTCGTGAAAGCTGCGCAAGTGCTCGTGCAGAAGTTTCTACGGGAACCCCGCACACAGAAGCAGTCTTAATTGCAGCAAGTGCATTCAATACACTAAATGTTCCAGGGTGCGGAATTGATACCGTGGTGTTCTCGTAAGTGAAAGTTGCTGAATGATCTGTAAGAGTAACGCTATTTGCATCGGCAAGGGAGAAAGGGATGTTGTTTTCAACAGGAAGTGCTAGGAATCGTTTTCCATATTCGCTCTCTCCATTCGCAACAATAGTACGAGGACGTTTAGAAGAGCGAGTAAGCGCTTTCCCAATTCTAAACTTTGCAGCGAAGTAGTGCTCCATACTGCCATGGGACTCAATGTGCTCCCGTTCTAGGTTTGTAAACACAAGTGCATCCATAGAAAGGAAGAGATGGCGATACTGTAGTGCTGCTTCGCTTGTCACTTCAATCACTGCGTGTGTCGCACCCTTGCGCACCGCTTCGCCTAAAAAGTTTTGTATAAACCCGTGCCCTGGCAGAGTCATCTTAAAAAGATTTGGACGTGTTTCAGTGCCGATGCGGAAATGAATAGTACTTGAGACAGCAACAGTGTGGCCGTTCTCGGTAAGACATGCGGCAATCATTTCAGTTACAGATGATTTTCCTTTAGTCCCTGTTACTGCTATAACCGTGAGTTTGTTGGCGGGGAATCCATTCTGCACTGCTCGCAGAAGTGTCCACGCAAGATGATAAGGAGAAAGAAGTGCGCGGTACAACGCGCGTGGAAGAATCTGTTCCAGTACTCTCTTTATTGCATGCATACTATTTCGCAGACAATGCGGCTTTGAGTCGCGCATCTTTCTCCACAATATCTTTCGGTATTCCGGCCAAGGCAGTTCGGGCTTCTCGTTCGGTGTATCCGAGCGCAACGAGCGTATCAAATACTTCTCCATCAGTATCGCCTCGTGTCTCTCCATTTCCAGGAATCTTTTCAGAAAGCTCCACACATAACTTTTCGGCAACCTTCTTGCTGAGCCCTATAACGCGAGTGAGGTACATGATATCTCTTGCTGAGATAGCTTCTTGCAGGGACTCCTGTGGGCCACGTCTGAGGATGGAAAGGGCAGTCTTAGGTCCTACACCAGAGACTGAGAGAAGAAGCTCAAAGAACGCACGCTCCGCCTCCGTAGTGAAACCATAGAGGTCAACACCGTCTTGCTTCAAGGAAAGATAGGTTTTAAGCGAAACAGTGCTTCCCAGAGAAAAAGTGTCTGATGAGGGGACTGAAACAAGGACACCCCACCCGGCCACGTCCACAATAAGACTATCGGTCTCAATGCCCAGAATCGTGCCGCGGATCTCTCTAATCATAGTGTGTATCGTAGCATTATCTTGCGCATATTCACGGAATGCCGTACTATTGCGCCCACATGGCAATCACTAAGTCTGCAAAGAAAGCGCACCGCGCATCCCTCAAAAAGCACGTATTTAACGTGCGTCGCAAGCGTGCCGTCACTGACACCGTTAAGGTAGTTAAAAAGGCTATTACTACTGATGTTAAGGAGGCAGAGAAGTCACTCTCAGCTGCCTATAAGGCAATTGATAAGGCAGCAAAGACTGGTGTTATCAAGAAGAACACTGCTTCTCGCAAGAAATCACGTCTTGCTAAGGCAATCGGACGCGCCAAGGCGTAACGAAGAAGAGAAAAAGCCGGATCAAGTACCCGGCTTTTTCATTTGGTATGCTTAAGGGAGTTACGAATAACCTTTCGTCCTATGTTTCATAGACATTCAGTTGCAGGAAGAGTCAGTATCGGAATCAGTAGTGGTCTTGTTGTTGGAGTGCTCGCCATAGTGAGTCTCCCGCTTTTCGGATTCCCTTTGTTTAGCATGTTCGGCTTCGGAACACTTCTTATGTTTGTGTTCATGGGGATACTCATTGGCTTCCTTGGATTGTTTAGCAGGCATCCGCTACTAAACTTCAGTATGCCGTGGTGGGTACGAGGACTTATGGTGGGATTCATGCTTACACTCATGTATATCCTCCTCAGTTATGGATCTCTCGTAGTAATTATGCAGTCAGCACTCGTGTCCTGGATGGGATTCAGCTCTCCATTCTGGGTGCTGCTTGATGGAATGACTCTTGGAGTTATCATCAGCGCGCTTGAAACACGGTTTGCAGGGGAAGGGGAAGAGCTGCCCCTTACGTAAAGAAAACAAATACAAAACGCCTCTTTCCAGAGGCGTTTTGTATTTCCCGGGTGCTCTTGGTAGGAATCGAACCTACATTACAACTTCCGCAAAGTTGCGTCCTATCCATTGAACGACAAGAGCAGTTTTTTGACTCTACCGCTTGAGCGCCTTCGTTGCAACTACAGCCTGAAGAGCTCTATGATGCGATCAACAGGGGACTCTTCATGTTTTCCTTCTTCCACATGGTCTGCAAGGAACTCATAAAGTTCTTCGGGGTCTGGACCAACAATAGGAATTAAGAGATGTGGTGCAAGAATACGATGCGTTTTAAGAGAAAGCGCAGGAGGAAGTTCTGGGTCAATGTACTCAAGCATTGAGAAGGAAATAATGTGTTCATACTCATACACATTCTGATCAATCATGACCCCTTCGTCAGTAACACGAAAAACGTGTGTGCGCGGGTCTCTCGCTGTAGAGAGAGCAAGAGCACCAGAGGCAGCTGCAATTAAGAGGGCGAGGATAAGATTGCCGAAAAGAATACTTGCCACCATCCCCGCAACAGCGATGATGCCGAGCGCCCAATACCAGTCACTGCCTTTTTTTTCAAAGACATACTCCGGGGCTTCCCATTCAAAGAAAACAGCGCGTGCCATAGGTATATGTATGATAGCACCAGCGCGTGTGCTTCTGTGCACACGACATGCTTAACGGAGAGTGGTTCCCTCAATACCTCCTTCGCGTAAAAAAGAGTGAATCTTTTTTCTTATTATCCATGAGTCCCATGCACGCGTAAGACCTTGCAGACTCGTTTTCTCTTTAGCGTGTGCAGTAACTGAGGTCTTATTTGTTACCTCTAGGGTTCCGTGAGGATTCATGAAAAGCGCAATCCAATAATCGTCAGGATTAGTGGTGAGTTCCAGTTTTTCCGTAAGGACCAAACCTTTTTTAAGTGCATGAATTGCTTTCTGCGTGTCTTTGGCATGAATGCCAAAACTTGCTCCCCACATCCAGTCAGTCGCTCGGAATCCTTGTGAAGAGCAAAAGAAATACCAGCGCCATGAGGCGAGTCGTGCATAGAGGGTGCCGGACATTTGGATCCACGATCCGGCCATAACCATTCCAGGCTTCGCAAGAAGTCCTAAGAGGACTTCTGTCCAATTCTTAGCTGCGCACGCATCTCCATCAACACACAGCACAAGATCTCCCTGGGCTTCTTCAAAACCCTTAATGCGTGCATAGGCTGAGCCTATGGGGCCGCTGTAGTGTATGACGCGCACAGGGTATCTTTCAGCGATTTCCTGTGTCCTGTCTGTTGAGTTGTGGGCAACGACAATAATCTCATCAGCAGGAAGCGTCTGAGTTTGTAGCGATTCTAGGCACGACGCAATATGTCGTTCTTCGTTGTGAGCAATAACAACGACTGAAATTTTCACAATGCGGAGGAGGTGGGATTCGAACCCACGAGACCTTTCGGCCTGGCGGTTTTCAAGACCGCTCGTTTCGACCACTCACGCACTCCTCCAAGAGTGTTATTTTTGCTCAACTCCCTCAACGTCAGGGATGAGCACTTGTTTGTCTTTCCTAAACCCAAGCAAGTAGACAAGCTCCAATATGCCAAGGGTGTTGATGACAAGCAAGACAATGAACCAGAGCTTCTGTCCGTTACGGCCAGCATGCCAGAGTGCAAGTCCTTTAATTGCGAGTGACCAAACGGCCACAATAACAATAAGAGGGAAGAGGAAGGCGAGCCCGGCTCCTGAAAGGAACCCAACAGCCTCTCCTGATGCCTGGTATGTGTCTGGATTCATATGCTCCCGGAGTGTAGCACGTGCTCCGTCTGGCGTGTAGGATGCAGAGTATGAAGTACTTGGGTATTGATTTCGGCACTAAGAAAGTGGGCCTTGCGCTCTCAGATGATGCTGGTCAGATGGGATTCCCGCACGGCATACTCCCGAACAATGGATTTCTTATTGATGAGATTCTTTCATTGATAGAACGCAAAGGTGTGGGGGCTGTGGTGATGGGGGAGTCGCTAAACTTCCAGGGAGAAGAGAACCCTGTCGCAAAGGACGCGAAGGCATTCGCGGAGTTGCTTGAGCGACGAGGAGAGATCATTGTCTTCTATGAACCTGAGATGCTCACGACACAAGAAGCACGAAGAGATTTTGAAGGGGTGCGCACAAACGGGCATTCCGTTGTAGACGCGTCGGCTGCCGCACTTATATTAACAAGCTATCTTTCACGAAATCATGGGTAAGGAACAAATAACAATTGATGAGTTTGCAAAGATTCAGGTGCAGGTAGGAACAGTTGAAAGTGCTGAACGAGTGCCTGAGACAGACAAACTCCTCCGACTTATTGTTCAGTTTGGAGAAGAGTCAGGAGCGCGACAAATTGTATCCGGTATCAATGCTTACGTAGAGAGCCCAGAGGAGCTCGTTGGAAAGCAGCTTGCCTTTGTTACAAACCTTGCGCCAAGAACGATCAAGGGACTTGAATCAAACGGCATGCTCTTCGCTGTTGGTAGTGACGACACCTTTGCATTCCTCACGCCAGACAGACCAGTACCACCAGGAACAGAAGCACATTAAAGCGTACACACGGTATACTGAGCGGTATTGATATGCCGAATGCTCTTTCACGAATAGCACGGATAGAATTTGCTCCGCCTAAATATCTTGCATTTCCAACTGCAGGTATTGATATTTCTGCGAGCGGAGTGAAGCTAGCACTTCTTGAAGAACATCTTCATGGGCTAGAGCTTGCTGCGTATGGAGAAGAGCGCTTGCAGCCAGGAGCGGTAGTAGATGGAGAGATTCGCGATACAAAGGCAGTTGTTGCAGCAGTGCGAGCACTCACAAAAAAACACGGTATTAAGTTTGCGCATATTGCACTTTCAGAATCCAGAAGCTATTTGTTTGAGGCGAGTGTAGCAGGACGGACAAAGAGAAGCTGGCGCACCGCTATTGAGTCGCGACTAGACGAGTACGTACCGTTGCCTCCAGCTGAGGTTGCGTTTGATGTTGCGCCAACAGGGCCCATTGGCGAAGAGACGCACGTAGTTGGGGTAGGGTACGCGCGGAGGGTTATTGAAGAGTCTTTAAATACATTAGACCAGGCAGGAGTTGAGGTACGTTCAATTGAAAGCGAAACATTTGCAGTGCCGCGCGCGATGATGCCACATGGGGACCAAGAAACCGTGCTGATTATTGATATTGGTCGTACTACGACGAAACTCGTGGTTGTGAGTAGACGCGTTCCGCGTTTTGCAACAACGCTTGATATTGGCGGGCACGCACTCACGCTTGCCGTGCAGAAACATTTTGGGGTAACAGAGGACGAGGCAAAGCGTGTGAAAGCAGAACGAGGTCTCGTGAGCGCAGACGCAAATGATGAGTACCTGTCTGCAATGCTCTCAACAGTGTCTGCAATTAGGGAGGAGATTGTGCATCGTCTTGAATATTGGCAGACGCACGCAGCGTCTACGTCAAATAATGAACAGGTGACACGAGCGATTCTTGTAGGAGGGAACGCCACGGTGCGTGGGTTGCCTGAGTATCTTGAGACAAGTCTTAAAATACCAGTTGAACTTGGGGATGTGTTTACAAATCTTGCGTCGCGAGAAGAGTGGCTCCCGCCACTAGATTACTTGGAGTCACTCGCGTACTCAACAGCAATTGGGTTAGCTCTACGAGACTATGTTGCCTGAACTAACGAACCTTCTTCCTTCTGAGCGTGCACGCGGACTGCGGCAGCTCTACTTCTTCCGTCTCGCTACGGTAGGGATGTTGGTACTTTCAGGTGCCGCTATTATCCATGGAGTACTTTTGCTCCCATCTTTTTTGTATGCAAAGCAACAAGTTAAAGAAAAGGAGACCATTCTTGCGTCTTTAACCGCAACCCTTGCAGGGAGCGAAGAGCGACAGGTGAGTGCACGCGTGAATAAACTTACACAGGACGCAACGTATCTCGCGCGTCTTAAAGATCGTCCTGCAGCAAGTACTGTTGTTGCGGCGTTCCTTGAAGTGCCTCGCACAGGAGTGCGCATGACCGGGTTTACGTTTACGGGCCCTGAAGAAGGGAAAGAAGCGCGAATGACCGTATCGGGAATAGCAGCGTCTCGCGAGAGCTTGCGACGTTTTGAGCAAGCACTCTCAGCTGAGCCATATGTAACTTCCACCGATCTTCCAATCAGTGCGTATGCTAAAGAGAGCGATATTGATTTCACTATCACGCTCTCAGGAACTCTATTGCCATGAAGCACATAACCTTTGTCCATCTCTCAGTTGCGCTCCTCCTTTTTATAGGGCTTGTGAGTGCGTATGGATTTTGGTACTCGCTTGTAGGTAAGGCGAGTGCTCAAGCAGCGGTTCTCTCTGAAGAGATCCACCAAAAGAGTCTGGAGTCTGGGCGCGTGGCCGCAGCAAGAAGAGCGCTCACTGTTCTCGCTGAAGACGAGGCGCAGGTACAGAAATATCTTATTTCTGAGAACAGTGTTGTGCCGTTTCTTGAAAGCTTGGAGAACACAGGGAAAGCGCTTGGTGCGTCTGTGTCAGTTGCCTCTGTTTCTGCAGAGACAAGCACAACACGGCCACACCTTAAACTCTCTCTTAAGATAACGGGTTCATTTGATTCAGTTTTGCGTACACTTGGCGCGATTGAATACGGTGCGTATGACAGCCAGCTTCTCACCACCACCTTTGATACGCCAAAGGTGAGTGACCCTGCTGCTCCCGCCGAGTGGACTGCGACAAGTGCGTTTGTTATTGGTATGCGGGCAGCATCAAGCACTACGCCTACGTTATGAAAATATCTCTAAACACAAAGGCACTTTTGAAGCATCTTTCGTATGGAGAGCATATTCGCCCTGCACGTGATTGGTTTACGTTACTTTCTGTGGCGGTATTCTTGAGCGCGTGCAGCCTTGCGTGGAACTTGTGGCTCCTGCATACGGTTAAATCAGGAGGCGTTATTGGATCAGAAACAGTAGACGCAACCTTTGACACAAGACCTATAGAGTCGGTGCAGGGAGTGTTTGAAGAGCGGCGAAATGAAGAGCTCCGCTTTACTCAGGAGTATCGCTTCGTTGACCCGTCTCGGTAATATCGCTAAGGTAGTGCACAGGCCCCTATAGCTTAATGGATAAAGCCGCGGACTTCTAAGCCGTTGATCTTGGTTCGATTCCAGGTGGGGGCACAGACTAGTGCTAATCCAAATGACCGAGTTGATCCGATAAGAAAATCTTATCGGACCTCATTCAACGTCCTTTGCAGAACCTGTGAGGGTTTTTCGCACAAGGGCGCCAATGATGCCGATGGTTAGGCCGAAAGAGATAAGCGCAGCAAATCTGACTAATATCATAGTGACTGTTCCTCCCGAAGTTTCAGGGAAAGGATGTTGCCTATCTCCAATCATTACTTGAAACGCCCAATACATGCCTTCTGGAATAGTTGACGCATTTCCATGTGATTCAAATGTATAGAGGAGTGTACCAAGAATCACGATTGCCGTGAAAAGCAGTATTACGTAAATCTCAAAATTGATACCTAGAACGGCCTGACTACCCGTCTTCCTATCTGAAAATCGTGCGATCTTAAGAAGACGGAGAGTACGTAATGTTCTAAGGACGCGGGCAGTCCTCGCTGCTTTAAGGAAAGTGAGATTCGAAAACCCTAGGAGGGTTGGAACAATCGCGAGAAAGTCGATGATGCCGAAGAAACTGAACACGTATTTTGCTCTAGACTTACTTCCGTACACCCGAATCAGATATTCGGTGAGGAAAATCGCCACAGCAACATACTCAACTATTAAAAATAGTGAGTGATATTGAAAGAATTCAGGAACCGTCTCAAGAATGACGGCAAGAACAGAGATCACTGTAACTACACCTAATGTGTAGTTTGTGAGTCGGAAATATGGATCCCGCGGACGTTCAAGTGCATTATATATGCCAGTAATCCAAGAAACTTTTTTCTTCATTTTAAATAAACTATATCACTGAGTGCAATCACTACTGATCCGGTTATGTATAGTGGAAGCTACAATAATTGAAAGATGGGCCGCGATACACAGGGTACAGTAGAGAGATGAATAGAAACAATCTCATAGACGCCTTAAAGGAAATAAAGGTTCTGTACAAGGAGGGGGTGGTACTTCGTTCTGGAGAAGTATCCGATTTCTATTGTGATATCAAAAAGGCTTTTGGGTACCCAGAGATATTAACCATGCTTGCGGATGAAATAGGTAAGAAGATTCCTAAGTCCGCGACGTGCATTGCTGCCTCGGGATACGGAGGACTCCCTCTAGCTTCTGTAGTTGCGACTCGGAGCAATCTTAAGCTAGCGTTAGTGAGAAGTTCAGAAAAGGACCACGGGAAAGGAGGATTGATTGATGGGTATGTTCCAGCTAAAGATGACGTGTGCGTGATAGTAGACGATGTACTCACCTCAGGGAGTAGCATTAAAGAAACACTAGCTACGCTAACGTCTAAAGAGGTACGGGTAGTTTCTGCTGTAGTTGTGGTTAAGAGAAAGGAAACAGAGCTTCCCATTCCTTACTCCTTCCTGTTTACGATAGAGGATCTAACACGGTAATTGGTTCTTTTGGTGCGCGCTGAGGGACTTGAACCCCCGACCTTCCCGGTGTAAACGGGGCGCTCTACCAACTGAGCTAAGCGCGCGTAAAGCTACAGTAGCGCACATTGCGAAAATTTTGAAGTAACCTCTCTGTGGGGAGGAGTGTTTTCATAAAAGTATGCACAAAAGATTTGAGGCTATTGTTTCTGGAAGGGTTCAGCTTGTTATGTACAGAGACTTCGCCCAACGTAAGGCGAGAAGCCTCAAGCTCGTAGGAGAGGTGCGGAATCTCTCTGATGGAACTGTCTCAGTGGTGGCAGAAGGAGACCAGGAGGTACTTGAGCGATATCTACAACGTCTTCATCACGGACCATTGCTCGCACGAGTGGATGAGGTAAGTCCTGAGTGGAAGGAGGCAACGGGTGTGTTTAAAGATTTCTTGATCCGTTATGACTAACGGGCCTAAGGCTATTGGAATCATAATGGATGGCAATCGCCGGTGGGCACGCGAGCGAGGACTCCCTACGTTTGAAGGACATAAGATGGGAATAGAAAAAATAACAGAAGTATTTTCGTGGGCACAGGAGGTTGGGGTAGCGCAGGTAACTATATACGCATTCTCAACGGAGAATTGGAAACGGGCGCCAGAGGAAGTGGCGTATCTTATGGAACTCTTTGAGAAGTTTTTTACAGAAAACCTTTCTAAGCTACAAGAGAAAGGAGGCCGTGTTCGCTTCATGGGAGATCGGTCTCTTGCTTCAAAGAAGACACAAGAGATTCTGGAAGAAGTTGAAGAGAAGACTGCCTTAGGAACAGCGGGAACACTTGCTGTTGCCTTCTCTTACGGAGGGCGTCCTGAGATTCTTTCAGCGGTTAACTCTTTGTTAAAAGAAGGAAAGTCAGTGGTGAATGAAGAGGAGTTTGAAAGCGCACTTTGGACGGCTGGTCTTCAAGACCCAGACCTTATTCTAAGGACAGGAGGAGAACAGCGGCTTTCAAACTTTTTGGCGTGGCAGTCTGTGTACAGTGAGCTGTTTTTCACTGCCACAAAGTGGCCAGCGTTCTCAAAGGAAGAGTTTATGAATATCTGCAGTACCTACGCAGAGCGTGAAAGAAGGCACGGGAAATAGTTCTTCGTGCTAGGGTGTGAGCAATGGAACTCCCGGTTATATACGAAGATGATGATCTTGTGGCTATTAATAAGCCTGCGGGTGTTATGATGCACCCAGACGGGCATTCGCTAGACGAGACAGCGAGTGAGTGGTTTGAGAAGGCATACCCAGATTCAGCAACCGTTGGAGAGACCCAACGACTCAAAGATGGAACGGAGATTGCTCGTCCTGGAGTAGTACACCGACTAGATCGTGATACGTCTGGAGTACTGGTTTTTGCAAAAACTGCAGACTCGCACGCGCACCTAAAAGAGCTGTTTCAGAACAGAGAAGCGAAGAAGACCTATTTAGCGTTTGTATACGGAACCCTTAAGGAAGAGAAGGGAGTCATTGATTTTGCAATCGGGCGCTCTCGCAAAGACTTTAGGCTCAGAAGCGCACAGCCTAAGGCAAAGGGAATGATGCGTGATGCGCGCACTGCCTATGAAGTTGTGGGGAGTATTGGAACGCATAGTCTGGTTAAGGTGATGCCAGAGACAGGGAGGACTCATCAGATTCGCGTACATCTAAAGGCAATACATCACTCAGTTGTGTGTGATCCCCTGTATTCTCCAGGAAAACCTTGCGATCTGGGGCTCGCTTCTCTTGGACTACATGCCTACCAACTGGAGCTTCCTGGGAAGCCTCTCCTGATTGCACCAGTCCCTAAAAGCATGCAAAAGGCGCTCGGGACATTTCCAGAGGGAGCCCAGTTCGTTGCTGAGTAGAACGGGCTGTGCTACAGTACCGCGGCAATGAACGCTGTAATAACTCCAGTAAGAACTGAGGAGCGCACCAAGCTCGGCATCCGCCCGGGTGATACTGTGCGTGTCCATCAGAAGGTGGTAGAGAAGGGCAAGACTCGCCTTCAGGTATTTGAGGGACTCGTGCTTGCGGTGAAGCACGGCACTGAGGCCGGAGCGACTTTTACGGTCCGCGCCACTATGTCAGGTGTTGGGGTAGAGAAGATCTTCCCACTATATTCCCCAGTTATAGATAAGATTGAGATTGTTCGCCGTTCTAAGGTCCGTCGTGCGAAACTCTACTTCATCCGTGAGAAGGTTGCTCGTGAAGTACGTCGCCAGCTTCGCAACATGCGCATGGTGAAACTTTCAACAGAAGATTTTAAAGAAGAGGAGAAGCTTGAGGTTAGTGAAGAGGGAAGTCCTGTAGAGGAAGTCGTTGAGGCAACACACGAAGAGTCTCCTGAGGTGGTGGCAGAATCAAACGAGGGAGAAGTAACTCCAGAGGAAGTTGCAGCTGAGGAGGTACGCAAAGAAGAGAAGGAGGAACAGGCGTAAGCCTTCAGGTTGTAAAAGCAAGACAGGCCCGCTATAGTAAGCGGGCTTTCTTGTTCTGCGAGGGAGACACCTGCCCAGGTGGTGAAATTGGTATACACGCATCCTTGAGGTGGATGTGCCGCAAGGCGTGGAGGTTCAAGTCCTCTCCTGGGCACCAATGATGAGCCAGTACGAGTGCGTGCTGGCTCATCATTTTGAGTAAATCGTGCTATAACCCAGATACATGGCGGCTATGGTGTAACGGTTAACACTACAGATTGTGGTTCTGTCAATTCGGGTTCGATTCCCGGTAGCCGCCCCCAGAATATATGAAAGAATTTTTCCAAGAATTTAAGAAGTTCGCCCTTCGTGGCAATGCAGTAGATCTTGCCATCGGTATCGTGGTGGGAGCGTCGTTTACGGCCGTAACGAACTCACTCGTAAACAACATCATCACTCCTCCGCTCTCTCTACTTACAAAGGGTATTAACTTTGAAGAGCTCTCACTCTCAATTCCAAGTACAGATGCGGCCATTCACTACGGACTATTTGTTCAAGCAATTATAAGTTTTGTTATAACTGCATTCGTACTCTTCTTGCTTGTGCGCTTCATCAACAAGCTCACTGTTGCTGCTCGCAAGGAACAAGAAGAAGGGAAGACTCCACCGTCTCAGAAAAGCGCCGAGCTCATGGTGCTTGAAGAGATACGAGATACGTTGCGGAAGGAGTAGACTATAAGCATGAAGCAACTTATTGCTGGTGTCGTACTTATCTTCGTTCTTGGGGTAGGTGCGTTCCTGTATAGAAACGCTGTAGAGCGTCCGTACGTTGCTCAGCAAACAGCATGTACTCTTGAGGCAAAGTTGTGCCCTGACGGCTCTGCTGTTGGCCGTGTAGGGCCTTCCTGCACCTTTGCACCCTGTGCCTTTCCTAATGTAGAAATTACCGACAAGAACGTTGCCTTCCTTGTTCCGGAAGGCTATACAGCAGATGAGCGCGCGTATGGAGGAGATCCAACACTTATTGCAGCCTTTCAGAAAGCAGACACGCATCTTTTGTTTGTGCGGAGCTATTCTATTCCAGAGGGAGAAACTGCTGAGTCCACTATGCTTGCGAGCACAGTGCATCGTTCATCAGGAGAACAGCCACCAAACCTCAACACGTTTGAAAGCGTGCTCGTAAACGGCAAAACATTCCGCTCAATAGTTACTGAGCGTTTTGAAGGACAGGTACGCAGTGTGTACTACCTTCCTCGCACTTCGGATGTTCTCGCGTTTGAGATAGTAGAAAACAGCGTGCCTAACTGGATGGACACCGCACTCGTTGTAGAGAACCTTCCAGAGCACAAGGCACTCCTTACACTTCTCGGAACTCTTCAGGTAGGGGAGTAGTGCTACTCAAGTACAAGCAACAACGCCATGATGCCAAGTCCAACGAGGATGGCGACAAACTGAAGCAGGGTACGCTTTGCTCCTGTTGTCTTATGCAACTCTGGCACAAGATCAGAGCCAGCAATATAAACGAAGCTTCCTGCAGCAAATGCTGCGATAAGCGGTGACGCTGATTCAAACGTATCGGCTAGCCAGAAAGCGAGCCCGGCTCCCGCAAACGCCAAGAGAGCCGAGACAAAGTTAACAAGGAGTGCTTTGGTGCGAGAAAAGCCGGCGTGCACTAGAAGAGCGAAGTCGCCAATCTCCTGGGGTATTTCATGCAACATAATGGCGATGGTTGTTGCGATGCCAACTTCAACTGAAATAAGAAACGCAGCACCAATCGCAACACCGTCTACAAAGTTATGCAGTCCGTCTGAGACGAGTACTAAATGGCCAACAGGATGAACGCGCGCATGGGTCTCTGCCTCAAGCTCGTTTTCTCCGTGCGAATGATGCCATCGTAGAAACTTCTCAAGGGCAAAGAAGGTAAGAATACCTCCAAGAATAAGAGAGGACACAAGCAGAGGATTCCCTGCTTCTTCAAATGCCTCAGGGATGAGGTGTATGAATGCGTCGCCAAAGAGGGCACCAGCGGCAACAGATACTAATAGGAAAAGAATCTTACGAAGTACACTTTCTTTCCAGGCAAGCGCCACAATACCAACAAGGGAAACAAGGCTAACGACGCCAACTGCAAGGAGGGCGGAGATGATTTGTATAGTCATACATAAACGCTAGCATGACCTCCTCCTAGATGCAATTCATTCGCATCTGGATAAAGCAGATGAACACGCGTATGATTACGGTATGAATTCAGAGAAGATACGAGCCCTTCTTGCTGGAGTAGACTTGCGTGCAACAACTCAGCGAGTTGCTTTGCTCAAGGAGTTGTTAGAGCAAGCACATCCGCTCTCTGTGGAAAAGCTTACTCAGGGCATGGGCAATGCACTGGACACAGCAACGGTGTACAGAACATTGGATACCTTTGAAGAGAAGGGGTTGGTGCGCAAAGTTGAGCTAGCTCAAGGCAGAGCACTCTATGAGCACGCTGGAGAGCACCACCATCACATAGTATGTACTGAGTGCGGAGTAATACAGGATGTGGACGTCTGCCTTCCCAAGAGTGTACAAGGTACGGTACAGAGAGCCTCTGGGTTTGCGAATGTTAACGAGCACGCACTTGAGTTTTTTGGAGTGTGTAAGAAATGCGCATAGATATGATACGAACACTAATTCTCCCGTTGATGCTTGGTGCGAGCTTGTTCGCGCCTCAAGTGGGGTTTGCACAGGTCTTAGAGAGAGATATTGAAACACTTGAGAAAGCGCGCGTGCTTTCCGTTGTGGATCAGGGAATTCAACAGATACCCGGCACTGATGTTGCTGACAGAGCACAGCTTCTTTCTGCTGAGGTGCTCACCGGAGAGGAGAAAGGGAAGGTGGTGAGTTTTAGGAATGATTTCACACAACTGGAGGAAGGAGATTTGTTTTACTTACGGCATTTAGTAAGTCCCACAGATGGAACTGAGTTTTATTCAGTTGCTGATCCGTACCGATTAAATGTGTTGATTGGGCTTGCGGTTGTGTTTGTGTTTCTCGTCTTTCTCTTTGGTGGTTTACAGGGCATGCGCGGGCTTCTGTCCCTTGTAGGGAGTCTGCTCTTAATTTTTTATGTGCTATTGCCTGGCATTTCTTCAGGGCTTTCTCCTGTGTTTGTCGCAATTGGTGTGGCCTCTCTCATTATTATTGTCGGCTCGTATATTACTCACGGCTTCACAAGGACAACAACTGCGGCAGTTATTGGCATGATAAGCACTGTTGTGGTGACAGGTCTTGCTGCATGGCTTGTTGTTGATATGGCGGCACTGTCTGGGTATGGGTCTGATGAGAGTGTGTACTTGCGCTTCCAGTCTGGAGGAACAATTGATCTCATCGGAGTGCTCTTGGGCGGAATACTCATTGGGCTTCTCGGTGTTTTGTACGATAGTGCCATCGGCCAAGCGGTTGCCGTTGAGGAGTTACTTCGCATCGGCGGGTCTGTCTCAAAGAAGGAGGTTTATCTGCGAGCCCTTCGTATCGGAAGGGAGCACATTGGAGCACTCGTAAACACGCTCGCCATTGCCTACGTGGGTGCGTCCCTGCCGCTCTTTCTACTCCTGCAGTATTCTTCAGCCTCTGCAGGTTATATCGTAAACGGGGAGGTATTTGCTACTGAAATAGTACGCATTCTCATCGGCAGTATTGGTCTGGTGCTCGCTGTGCCAGTAACGACCCTCATAGCCGTCTACTTAATACGGCCTACACAGAATCCTCGTGATACCATGCAGGCACACAAACACTAATAATTATCTATGAATAAGCTTGTTGAAGAACTTTCTAGCAATAAAATGATCCGTTCAGCGTTTGCTGCCGTACTCATTGTTCTCGCTTTATTCCTTGTAGCAAAGACCTGGAACGCCATCTTTGATAAGGGGCCAAACGAGTATGTGAACACGATAACTGTTGAGGGAACAGGCAGAAGTGCTGCGGTACCTGATACTGCACGCATTACGTTCACGGTTACTGAATCAGCCACAAACGTTGGAGACGCTCAAGACGCAGCAACAAAGCGTACCGATGATGCTCTTAACGCTGTCTCAGAGATGGGAGTGGAAGATAAAGACATTAAAACAGTCGCGTACAACGTCACTCCACGGTACGAGTACACGCAGCGTCCGTGTGCTCCGGGAATGATGTGCGCAGCGTATGTTTCAAATAGCCCAACTATAGTTGGATACGATGTGTCACAGACAGTTGAAGTGAAGGTTCGCGATACGGCAAAGGCCGGGGAAGTGCTTGAAGCACTTGGCGGACTTGGTGTACAGAACATCTCTGGCCCTGAGTTTGTCCTTGATGACGAGTCAGCAGTAAAGAACGAGGCTCGCGAGGAGGCAATTAGAGAGGCCCGCATGAAGGCCAAGGAGCTCGCAAAGGAACTTGGTGTTCGTCTTGGGAAAGTCGTGTCGTACTCTGAAGGGAGCCAGGGCTACCCTATGTACGATAGCTACGGAAAGGGAGGAAGCGCAATGAATGCTGAAATGCGCTCAGCACCGTCGCTCCCTACGGGAGAGAATGAAACAAATGTCACTGTTATGGTGACGTACGAGATTCACTAATCTCACAGGTTGAGAAAACCCCGCCTGCAAAGGGCGGGGTTTTCTCATTTGACAGCGTAGGAAGGCCGTACTATCATGCAGATATATAAGGCCCGCGGGGCTTTTTTATTTGCAAACTGCATGAAATCACTCTTCACCTACTTCAAAAATGTGCGCGGCGAGATGACGCACGTTGTGTGGCCAGATCGTAAGGTTGCCATTATGCACACTGGACTCATTATTTTGATTTCAGCGGTAGTTGCGCTGTATATCGCGGGCATTGACTACGTCTTTGCAGGAGTGGTGAACCGCATCATCTTGGGCTACTAGTCCTCTCATACTCTATGGAAATAAAAACACCTCCTCACTTTAATGATGATGCTATGGACCAGACTCCACGCTGGTACACGATTCATACCTATGCAGGGTATGAGAATGCAGTGGAGCGTAACTTAAAGCAGCGTATTGAATCTCTCGGAATGGAGAACAAGATCTTTGAAGTAGTTGTCCCTACTGAAAAGAAGATTCGTGTGAAGGCAGGAAAGCGCATCGTAGAAGAGGAGAAGATTTATCCGGGTTACATTCTCGTGCGCATGATTGTAGACGAGGATTCGTGGTTCGTGGTGCGTAACACTCCTCGCGTAACAGGTTTCGTTGGAGCAGGGAACACCCCTGTCCCTATGGAAGAGAGTGAGGTGAAGACACTCATGAAGCGCATGGACGCGGAAGCACCGAAGCACCGCATTGACCTTACGAAGGATGACCCAATCGTTATTATGGACGGTCCCTTTAAAGATCTTGAAGGTAAGGTGGGTGAGATTGATGAAGAACGAGGCAAGGTTAAAGTTATGGTGGCGATGTTTGGTCGGGAGACTCCGGTTGAGCTGGATTTCTTGCAGATCCGCAAGCTATAACGTAGAGTCTGTAAACGAATTCATATGGCAAAAGCAATTAAGAAAATCAAACTCCAGATCCCTGGTGGCAAGGCAACCCCAGCTCCTCCTGTAGGAACTGTACTTGGTCCTGCCGGTGTTAACATTGGCGATTTCGTCAACAAGTTCAACGAGCAGACTCGTGACCAAATGGGCGTCATTATTCCTGTTGAGATGACTGTCTATGACGATCGTACCTTTACGTTCGTTCTTAAGGTCTCTCCTATGTCTCGTCTTATCCTTAAGGCACTTGGTGTAGATAAGGGTTCTGGCAAGACTCCTCTTTCAAAGGTAGGAAACCTTTCAAAAGAGCAGGTACGTCAGATTGCAGAAACAAAGATGCCAGACCTCACTGCGGGAAGTATTGAAGCAGCTGAGCGTATGGTTGAGGGAACTGCAAAGTCCATGGGCGTTACCGTAGGGAAATAGGGTTCCATACTAAACAAGCAAAAGGCCCGCACGTGCGGGCCTTTTGCTTGTTATAGGGATGTAGTGTAGGTTCATCAAGTACATTTCGTACATGCACATTGGAGGGAAGACTACATGCCCACAGCATGCTTAGACCTTAGCGGTGTCATCTTGGACACCAGCGCAGCGCTACACGCGCTCGCTTGCGAAGAATCCGGTCTGGATATTCCGGCCGGAATCTTTGCAGGGAAGGAGTCGGTGGGAATGAAATTCCCGCTGAAGGAAGACGAGAATCGCTTCGGCGAATTTCTGGCTGCGCACTGGGAGGCCGCCAAGCTCCGGTTCTTTGAAAACCGGGATGATTTCCTCAGTCACGCTTTGTTCGTTCAAGGCGCACTGAGGTCGGCACAGATTCTCGTGTCGCGCGGCTGGGGAATCGCTATCGTCTCAGACGTGAAGCGTCTGGACGAGGGGCTGCTGCGGCACTGGCTGCATCAGCAGAAGTTCCCGAACACGGATGCCAGCCGCATTCTGACGCGCGGCCAAGAGCCGAAAGCTGGTTGGCAGTCCTGCTGCGACGTCGTCGTGGACAACGAGCTGGGACAGCTGCTGCCGCTGGCGAAAGAGAGCGGACTGCGGCTCGTGCACTTCCTGCCCGACCCGAAGTCGGTCGGCGGTCAGCGCAAGCTGGAGACGTCGCTGCACCCCTCTATCGCGTCTCTTCGCGGATGGGAGGAGGCCCTCCCGTTCATTCTTCAGTTTGAAGAGGCGCTGGCGTAAGCCAGCCGCCACAACAAGCCCTGAGCAAAATGCTTAGGGTTTTTATTATTCCCGCTCAAGCGTCACCCACTTGTATGTGATGCCGTTCCAATCACGCACTTCCTCTGAAATCTTTTTTGTAAACAGGGATTCGTACTCAGGAAAGAAGATATCGCTTTCTTTCTCGTCATCAATAAGAGTGAGATACAGCCGAGACACCAATGGAAGTGTCTCTTTGTATAGCTCAATTCCTCCGCCGATATGAATCTCTTCAGCGCCTGGAGCGGCCCGTGCAGCTTTAAGTGCTTCTCCGAGTGAATGCACAACCAATGCCCCTGGTGCTTCGTAAGTTTCGTTGCGCGTAACAACAATGTTAGTCCTTTCAGGAAGAGGACGATACTTTTCTGGAAGAGACTCCCATGTTTTGCGGCCCATAATAACGGGGTGCCCTATAGTCAGTCTCTTAAACCGTCTGAGATCATCCGGGATGTGCCACAGAAGTTTATTATCTTTCCCAATAGCGCGATTGTTTGCGCCGTCTCTCCCTAACGAAACAACAATACTTATCCTTTCTTTTGCTTCTTGTGCCATGGTTGCACTTTCTTAATATCCTTGTCGTTCCAAAGTTGGGGAAGCATTGACTCTGGCTTCCAAGACTTTTTGAGTTCTGAAAGATTTGTAGACTTCGCGTACTTTCCGGCTTTTGTATAATCTCGTTCTAGAATTGGGCCTGTTTCAAAGAAAATGATCTGTGCAATACGTCGCCCTACAACAAGAGGAATAATGTAGTTCTTGGAGTTGTTCGTAATCTCCATTGTCCAGCGGTTTATATAACCAACATCGCCCCACCCAGCACACTTACAGACCTCAATGAAGTTACGTCCCATTGATGAGCGGGCCTTCATCATGGTGGTAATGTGGTCCTTGCCTCCAATGAACTCATTCGTATGCGCAAGAATGGTTTCTCCAGGACGAAGTACAATAACTTTATCGTCAGGACGAATGCCGTCAAAAGCAAAGTTGTATTTCTTAAAGGCCTCCTTAGCAAGTACAGCACGCTCTACTTTGTCTGCACCCCACACATGCTCCATGTGCTCCTGGCTCCAGATGTTGTATAGGCTATGGTTGTATTTCGTTGGTTGTTCTCTAAAAAACCATTCGCCTAGAGTCACGTCGTAGCTGGATGTTGCAAGCTGCTCCTCTGTAAAGGGAGAGATAACAATAGATCCCTTCTTCATTTCTTCTTGGATGCGTCTGTCAGATAGTGCCATAGTCAGGTGATTATACGGCCATCTCCGCTTTTATCGTAGGGTGTGACTCGTAGCCTACAAGTTTAATGTCTTTCATAGTGAATCCGGTTATATCTTTTACTTCTGGGTTAAGGGAAAGGGTAGGGAACGCGTAAGGAGTTCGTGTGAGCTGTTCTTGTACTGCGTCAAAGTGGGTGTGGTAAATATGGGCGTCACCAAGAGAGTGGATGAATTCATGAGCCACAAGCCCCGTTGCCTGCGCCACCATATGAAGCAAGAGGGAATAGGAGGCGATATTGAAAGGAACTCCCAGGAACATGTCGCATGAACGCTGATGCATGAGGAGAGAAAGCTTTCCGTCTGCAACGAAGAATTGAGAGAACATATGGCATGGCGGGAGCGCCATCTGTTCAAGCTCGCCAGGGTTCCACGCCGTAAGGATAAGACGGCGACTATACGGATCTTT
The DNA here is from genome assembly GCA_018826905.1 of Patescibacteria group bacterium. Classification (GTDB taxonomy): domain Bacteria; phylum Patescibacteriota; class Minisyncoccia; order Phycocordibacterales; family Phycocordibacteraceae; genus C7867-001. The sequence continues at coordinate 26,986 of JAHJYC010000001.1, forward strand.
TTTGATCTGTTCTATAAGGTCTGCAATCTGGTCTACTTCGCTCCCGTCTGGACGCTTCCAGTGTCTCCACTGCACACCATACACACGGCCCAGGTCTCCAGGGAACTTAGCCTTCGGTGTCCAGTAGTCTGCTTGTGCGTTAGCGCTCCATATAGTGCGCTCAGAGCTGTTTAACTCCTTAAGACGATTCTCATCCCCAGATCCCTCCAAAAACCACAGCAGCTCGCTTTTAACGGCCTTAAAAGCAAGTTTCTTTGTTGTTAACGCAGGAAAGCCATCCTGCATGTTGAATTTCATCTGAAGGCCAAAAAGCGCTCTGGTCCCTGTCCCTGTGCGATCGCTACGATCAACGCCGGTATCCATAATCTGCTTCAGGAGATCTAGATAGGCTTGTTCCATAAGCGCAGTATACTAGACGGAATGCAGCATGGAATGTTTATAGTCCTGGATGGAAACGATGGATCAGGAAAGGCTACCCAATCTAAGCTTTTACAGGACCGTTTTGAGAAAGAGGGCGTTAGCGTAGCCCATGTAGACTTCCCAGCCTACGATCGCAGCATCTTCGGTACTTTGATCGGAGAGTGCTTGCGTGGAGAACACGGAGATTTCCTCGCGCTTGATCCAAAGATTGCATCAACACTGTATGCGCTGGACAGATACGAGGCAGCTCCAAAGATACGAGAACTTCTTCAGAAGGGAACAGTAGTTGTTGCAGATCGGTACGCAAGCGCAAATCAAATACACCAGGGAGGCAAAATAGAGGACGAGAAGGAGCGAGCAGAATTCCTTCGGTGGCTTGCTACTGTTGAATACGAAACGTTAAAGATTCCACACCCTGATCAGGTTATCTATCTAGATGTGCCTGTTGAGATAAGTATGGGACTTCTTTCAGAAAAGCGAGCGGTTAAAAATGGCGGGCTTGGAGAAGGAGAGAAGGATATGGTTGAGCAAGACAGAAACTATTTAGAAAGGAGTCGTGAGAGCGCACAATTTCTTGTGCGTACTGAGAAGTCCTGGTCTGCGATCTCCTGCATGTCTGCTGAGGGCACTCTTCGCTCTCGGCAAGAGATACACGAGGATATCTGGGAGCTCGCATGCAGGCTTCGAAAGGGTTTATACTAGAAGTCATGAGATAGGAATCCGCAGCCCGTTTATTCATCAATAATCAGTTTTACCTATGGATTCCTACACACACCTAAAAGAAGAAGATCGCGCACTCTACGACATGATAGAAGGAGAGGAGAAGCGCGAGAAGGAGGGTCTTGAGCTTATTCCTTCAGAAAACTATGTATCCCAGGCAGTGCGAGAAGCAATGGGAAGTGTGCTCACAAACAAATACTCAGAAGGGTACCCCGGCAAACGCTATTACGGAGGACAAGAGTATACCGATCAGGTAGAGACACTCGCTATTGAGCGCGCGAAGGCACTCTTTAATTGCGATCACGCAAACGTGCAACCGCTTGGGGGAGCTGCTGCGAATATTGCTGCGTACTTCTCATGGCTTGAACCAGGAGATGCCATTCTTGGTATGGATCTTTCACACGGGGGACATCTCACGCACGGTTCTCCTGTTACCTACATGTCAAAGCTGTATCGCTTTGTGCGCTACGGCATGAAAGATATTGAAACAGGAGAGATTGATTACGACGAAATGCTTGAGGTGGCAAAACGTGAGCGTCCAAAGATTGTGCTTGCAGGATTTTCTGGATACCCGAGAGAACTTAACTGGGAACGTATAGCACAGATTGCTAGGGAAGTTGACGCCGTTGCAATGGCAGATGTTGCGCACATCGCAGGACTTATCGCTGGAGGAGCTGCAAAGAACCCGTTTGATTATGGATTCAACATTGTAACGACAACAACACATAAAACACTCCGTGGTCCACGCGGGGGAATGATTCTCTCAAAGGGAATGGTGTCCTCTCCACTTCGTGCGCCTGAGAAGACTATTGAAAACCTTCCTACACTCATAGACCGTAGTGTGTTCCCAGGATTTCAGGGAGGTCCTCATATGCATCAGATTGCAGCGAAGGCCGCTTCGTTTAAAGAGGCAGGCACTCCCGCCTTTAAGGAGTACGCACAGCAAGTTGTTACAAATGCGCGCGTTATGGCAGAGGTGTTTCTTGAGGGTGGCGTACGGCTTATAACAGGAGGTACTGACAACCATCTTATTCTGGCAGATGTGTATGGTTCTTTAGGCATTTCAGGAGGAGAGGCTGAAACACTGCTTGATAGAGCAGGTATTACACTAAACAAGAACTCCATTGCTGACGATCCTAGAAAGCCATTTGATCCATCAGGAATTCGTTTTGGGACTCCGGCCATAACAACAAGAGGCTTTAAGGAGGCAGAAGTGAAACGAGTTGCTGAACTTATGTTGTCCGTGCTTTCAAAGCGAGACGACACAACCGTTGCGAGCGCTAGAGAAGAGATACGCACGCTTTCACTCGCACATCCGGTGCCAACACGGTTCTCGTAAAATCCTCATCCATACTTCAGGCAGGGAATGGTGTACTAAGCAGGTATTACAAACCTAATACCTGCTTTGCTATGAAGACTCTCCAAAAAACACTCACTGAATCAATCGCAGTTCTTTTAGTTGGCGTCGTTATTGTTGGATCTCTCATGTTTATCTTCTCGCAGAACGCGGGAACAAGCCTACTCGGTCTGTAAGGGCACGCACTCTCCTACGTCTTATAGAGAGTTACTGGCCTAACCGAACTTCATTCATGATTAAGATGCACAGGACGCTTATTGAATCTGGCGCAGTACTCTTCGCGGGACTTCTCGTTGTTGGAGGGCTGATGTTTGCTTTTGCACATAATGCACAAGCGAAAGACTCCGAGAGGGTACGCGCGGGCTCGCCTCTAGAAGTTATTATCTCGGATAACGGACGAGTATTAGTGCGAGGTGCTGAAATAACCTCTGTTGGAGGCGCAGACATCATCGCGCGAAGCGAGTGGGGACAGAGTTCTCTCACGTGGACAGTACGCACTGACAGCGATACTTCTTTTGTTCAAAAGAAAGGTCCTTCATTGCAGATTGGGGACTTTGAGGATGGCGACTTCATTAGTTTCTCAGGTGTGCTTAACACAGAAACCTCAGCATTTACTGTTGATGCAGATTCTGTAAAGAACTGGTCACAAGAACTTGAGGCACAGGTGCACACCAAAGCAAAGGTGGAAGTAAATGAAAAGTGGAGTGGTTGGAAAGGAAAGCTCCCATTCCTTAACTGGTTCAAAGAGAGAAACGATAAATAGATGATAACGGCCCTCGCTCCCAGCGGGGGCCGTTTTCTGTTACTATCCGCAACATGGAGCAGACATTGCGAGACGCAGTACAGAACGCACTCAATGAACTCGGAGTACCTGAGACTGAGTTTGTTATTGAGTGGCCAGCAGATCTCGCACACGGCGATTTCGCCACAAACGCAGCACTTGCGTGCGCGAAGGTCCTTGGGCGTTCTCCGCGAGAGATTGCCGAGGAGCTTGTAGAGAAGCTGCAGACAACGCTTGGGGATTCTGTAAAACACATTGAAGCAGCGGGACCGGGATTCGTTAACATAACGCTTGCGCACAGAACCATTACAAAACAGGTGGAGGGTGCAACAGTAAAAGACTGGGGGACACACACATACAACACGGGGAAGAGTGTGATGATTGAGTATTCCAATCCGAATCCTTTTAAGGAGATTCACATTGGGCACCTTATGAGTAATGTCGTGGGGGAGGCACTTTCACGCGTGCTTGAGGCATCCGGTGCTCGCGTGGTGCGCGACACGTTTGGAGGAGATGTAGGGCCGCATGTTGCAAAAGCACTCTGGGCTCTAAAGAAGAATAACGTTACGGATATTGGAAACGCTGGCGAGATTGGCAAGGCGTATATTCAAGGATCAAATGCCTACGAGGCAAGCAAAGAAGCAAAGGAAGAGATAGATGCGCTCAATACCCGCATTTACGACATTGTCGCTACGCAACTAGCGCCTGAGACATTGAGCGAAGAAGACAGAGAGATTCTCAATCTGTGGAGGAAAGGGAGAGAAGTCTCTATGGAAGAGTTTGCACGTATCTTCAGTATCTTAGGAACGCGTTTTGATTACATTTTCTATGATAGCGATACTACGGAGGGAGGAATCTCAGTAGTGCGAGACGGAGTGACAAGCGGAGTGTTTGAACAAAGTGAAGGTGCAATCATCTATCGTGGGGAAAAGAAGGGATTGCATACGCTTGTCTTCATCACGTCTCGGGGCACTCCAACATACGAGACCAAAGACATTGGCCTCGCGTTCCTTAAAGAAGAGCGGTGCTCAACTGATGAGGTAATTATTATTACTGCTATTGAGCAGGTGGGGCACTTTGAAGTAGTGCTCGCTGCCCTAGAAGAGATTGCTCCACAACTTGCGAAAAAGATGACGCATGTGCCGCACGGACTTCTTCGCCTTACGACCGGGAAGATGTCTTCGCGCAAAGGGAATATCATCACTGCCTCGGAGTTACTTGCAGACATGGTTCGTTCTGCAACAGAAAAGAATGCAGACCCGCTTGTAGCTGAGCAGGTGGCAGTGGCTGCAGTGAAGTACATGATCCTACGCCAGGCACCAGGGGGCGACATTGTATTTGATCCTGAGAAATCTCTTTCGCTTGAAGGAGATTCAGGTCCGTATCTCCAGTACGCACTCGTTCGTGCTAAGTCCGTCATTGCTCAGAGTTCTGTATCAGCAGATACGAGCGATGCTCCGGAAGAGCCGTATACACTTGAGCGACTCATAATTAGATTCCCTGAAATAATACGTAAGGCAGAGCGCTTACGTGCTCCTCACCTCATAACACAGTACGTCACCCAGCTTGCGGGGGAGTGGAACTCATTTTATGCAAAAGAACGCATTAGAGACGGTGCGCATGAAGCCTATAAGATCGCTGTAGCAACAGCGTTTGTCCGCACCATGGAGCAAGGACTTCATTTCTTAGGCATTCCTGTTCCAGAGAAGATGTAGATAACTACACTTGCACCGAGGCGTACTTGACGGTAGGGTAGCAAAGTGGCTCTATTTTGGAGTCACTGGATTGGAGGAAATATAGTGCGTAAGAACACTTCGCCGCGAGCCAATCGCGGACCCGACTACCGGAAGACCCGCAAGAAGACGGACATCGTCCAGCAGGTCTGCAACAAGCTCGGCCTGCGCGCCATCGCGCTGTTCCGCAAGGCGTTCCGCTGGAAGCACGGACACCTGGATCAGCATCAGGTCGGCGTTGACCTGAAGAAGTTTCAGCAGAGCAACGGCCGGCGCCTGGCTGGCTATGTTCTCCGCTTCATCAAGTCGCTGGAACAGTCCAAGGCCATTCCGGCCTGACTACTAGACCACAAGACGATCTTTCCACGGCCATGCTTTCCGCATTGGCCGTTTTCATTTTTATGCGCGAAACGCTAGGATACAGAGACTATGGCCGATACCCAAAAAACAGAGGCAGTGAAGAGGGAAGAGGAGATACTCGCTTTTTGGGAGCGCGAGAAGATATTTGAGAAGTCGCTCAAGAAGCCAAGTTCAAAGGGAACCTTCGTTTTTTATGAGGGACCACCAACAGCAAACGGACGCCCTGGCGTGCACCATATGGAGTCTCGCTCCTTTAAGGACGCAATTCCAAGATATAAAACAATGCGTGGATATTCAGTTCCGCGTCGCGCTGGATGGGACACACACGGACTGCCGGTTGAGCTTGAGGTTGAAAAGCAACTAGGGTTCTCCGGCAAGAAAGACATTGAGGGATATGGAATCGCGGCCTTTAACAAGAAGTGCCGTGAGAGTGTTCTTGCATACATAGAAGAGTGGGACCGCTTTACGAAACGTATAGGGTATTGGGTTGATCAGGAGAAGGCGTACTTTACCTTTAATGCCCCTTTCATGGAGTCCGTATGGCACATCATGAAAAAAGTATCTGATGATGGGCGTCTATTTAAAGACTACAAAGTAGTGCCATGGTGTGCGCGCTGTGGGACGGCACTCTCTTCACATGAGCTTGCTCAGGGGTATGCAGATGTGAAAGATCTCTCTATAACAGCAAAGTTTGAGCTCGCTGATGAACCTGGAACGTATCTACTGGCGTGGACAACCACACCATGGACCCTCCCTGGAAACGTTGGACTTGCAGTTGGAGAGAAAATCTCCTATGGACAGTACGAGAAGGAAGGGGAGAGAGTCATTGTCGCTACAGAACTTGCAGGCAAGCTCGGGGAAGGATGGACTCTCTCAAAGGAATTCTCTGGAGCTGAACTGATTGGGAAAGAATACAAACCGCTCTATCCGTACGCGAAAGCACTTGCTCCTGAAAGTGAAGAGGAGAAGTTTACAAAAGCATTTCATGTATATCCTGCTGATTTTGTAACAACAGAAGACGGAACTGGAATCGTGCATACGGCTGTTATGTATGGACAGGAGGACTTTGAACTTGGGCAGACAGTAGGACTGCCGAAGGTGCACCTCGTTGCGCCAGACGGGAAGTTCATAGGTGGCACTGGATTCCTAGAAGGGCGATTCGTGAAAGACCAAGAAGTTGCCATTGATATTCTTAAAGATCTTCAGGAGAGAGGACTCTTTTTCTCAAAAGAAAACTACACTCACAGCTATCCATTCTGCTGGCGCTGTAAGACTCCTCTTATCTATTACGCACGAGACTCGTGGTATATCCGCATGCAAGACTTGCGAGATTCGTTGCTTGCTGCAAATAACACAGTGCACTGGGAGCCGAATCATATACAGCAAGGAAGAATGGGGGAGTGGCTCAAGAACGTAAAGGATTGGGCAATTTCTCGTGAGAGATACTGGGGCACTCCTCTTCCTGTGTGGGTGAGCGAAGACAAGACTGAACAGCTAGTTATTGGTTCTGTGGAGGAACTCCGCAAACACATACTGACAAACAAGAACCAATACTTCGTCATGCGGCACGGAGAAGCCGAGAACAATGCGAAAGATATTCTGGACTCAACAAATGAGAAGCGGTGGCCGCTCCTTGAAGAAGGAAAGAGACAAGTACACGAAGGGGTAAACGCACTTCGTGCGGAAGGAATAACACATATATACGCATCTCCTTTTGAACGGACAAAGCAGACAGCGGAAATTGCCGCAGAAGAACTTGGAATACCGAAGGACCAAATTGTGTACGACGAAAGACTTGGCGAGTTTGAGTTCGGCAAGTTCCATAGCGGAAGCCATCAAGCGTTTATGGAGTGGCGAGAGGATAAGCAGTACACCGATGCAGTTCCCGGCGGTGCTTCATATCAGGATGCGAAGAATAGATTCGGTGCATTCTTGTATGACATAGACACAAAGCATAGAGACGCCTCCGTACTTTTGGTAACTCATGGCATTGGTGTTGAAACTCTGCGTTCAATCGCAACAGGGTCTGGACCTGAAGAATCTAGAGAACTTGCGTACGAAAAGGTTCCGGAAAAGGGAGTTGCCGAGAAGCTGGATTTCGTTCCGCTCCCACACAACGACCAGTATGAGTTAGATCTGCATCGCCCGTACATTGATTCAGTGGTGCTGGTAAACGAAAAAGGAACTGAACTGCGTCGTGTGCCTGAAGTTATGGATGTGTGGTTTGACTCTGGGTCTGTACCGTTTGCGCAAGATCACTATCCTTTTGAAAACAAAGAGCACATTGATAGATCGGGATACCCAGCTGATTACATCTCAGAGGCAATTGATCAAACACGTGGATGGTTCTACACGTTACTTGCAGTTGGTGCGCTTATGGAGCGGGGCGCTCCGTATAAGAATGTTATCTGCCTTGGGCACTTGCTAGACGAGAAGGGCCAGAAGATGTCTAAGTCTAAAGGGAATGTTGTTAATCCGTGGGAGGCTATAGAGCAGTACGGAGTAGATACGCTTCGCTTCTGGATGTATAGCGTGAATCAGCCTGGAGACTCAAAGAACTTTGACGATAAAACCGTGAAGGAAGCAGCGCGTGTTATTTCTTGGCTTGATAACAGTGCAAAGTTTTATGCACTCTTTAAGGATGGAGCAAGGAAAGGGGAGAAGACAGCAATTGATGTGTGGATGGACGCACGAGTGAATACTGCAGTGCAGGAAGTAACTGAAGCGATGGATGAGTACCGTCTCTATGAGGCCTCTAGAGCCGTAGCGCACTTGGTTGAAGATCTTTCACAATGGTATGTGCGCCGCATTAGAGATCGTGCTCGTGAAGGAGATACCGCAGCACTCGTAACTCTTAAGAGTGCACTTAGGAACGTGGCACTTCTTATGGCACCTCTTTCTCCCTTTATTGCAGAAGAAGTATTCCAGTTAGTGCGCGAGGATACGGATGCAGAAAGCGTACATCTTAGTGAATGGCCACGAGCTGAGAGAGGGCTTCTTTGGAAACTTGGAGGAGGAGAAAAAAAAGAAGAAGCATGCATTGCTGACATGAAGCGAGTGCGTACACTTGCGTCTGAGGCGCTGATGCTTCGCCAGAAGACAAACAGTAAGGTGCGCCAGCCACTCGCAAAGCTCTCAATCCCGGGAACTCTTTCTGAAGGACTCGCTCAGATCCTCAAAGACGAAGTGAACGTGAAAGAAATAGAGATGAATGCTGAAGAGCTTTCTCTAGACACAGTTCTTACACCTGAGCTTGTGCGAGAAGGGGACGTGCGCGCTTTTATGCGTGCCGTTGCAGAAGCTCGCAAAGAAGCGGGCTACGAGCCAAAGGATATTGTAAATATCACAGTAGGGAGTGAAGCAAAAGACATTCTTAGTGGAGAGACCTTTGTGGGCGTAGGCACTCTTACATATGGGGAAGGAGGTACGCTCAGTGCGGAGCTTTCTACTGGAAAGGTGCTGTTCTCTATTTCTTCTAATGCGTCATAAGTACGTTACAGAGGCGATTGTGCTCCAAAGAACACCGCTCGCAGAAGCAGCGACACTAGTAACGCTACTCACAGAGGAGTTTGGGCTCGTGCGTGCACGGGCTGAGGGGTTGCGGAAACCCGGAGCAAAACTGTCTAGTGCACTACAAACACTTTCTCACTCAGAAGTAACCCTCATGCGGGGCAAGCATGGGTGGCGTCTTTCAGGAGCACTCCTCACAAAGAACTGGTTTCAGACTCTTTCTCCGGAGTCTCGTGAGCGAGCAGGGCGAGTAGGAACACTTATACTCCGCTTAGTGCAAGGGGAGGGACAAGGATCTCTGTATGACTTGTATGATGAATTTTTGGGAAAGCTTCAGGACTCAACTGAAGAAGAAGGAGACACTGCAGAATGTATTTATGCACTCCGTATCTTGTCTGAACTTGGACTGGACACTGGCGACATACCCGAAACGGATCAAAAGGCATTGTCTGCTCAAGCAAGGAGAGATGTGGTGATGCGTATCAATCGCGGTATTACTGCCTCAGGTCTTTAGAGAGGTACGGTATACTGATGCGTAATGCCAGAGGAATTGCCGGAATCAAACGACGACACAAGTACGCTTGAGCGACTGCGAAGGAAGCTCTATGCCCAAGAGGCGCCTGAAACGTTTACGGTGCCTGAGCTTGCGCACGAAGAGGTAGCGCAACCGGGAGTTTCCTGGTCGCCTCCACCAGTTGAGGATAAGAAACCACGCATATCGTGGGCAGTTATATTCCTTATTGTTGCTGCGGTATTTTTCGTACTTGCGGTTGCGGGAGCTGCGTATTTCCTTATCTTTGGTGCACGCGCAGTCTCTACCGACCGTGTGATCATTTCAATTGATGCGCCGACTGCTATAGCAAGCGGTGATACAGTCGCACTCCTTTTGTCAGTACAGAACAATAATCCGGTTCCCATCCATTCAACTCTTATTGCGGTTGATTTCCCGGAAACAACACGTTCAGCTGAATCAATGGACACTCCGCTTAATCATTTTGAGGATACACTTGGAGACATAGAGCCTGGAAAAGCAGGACAGCAAACAATACGGGCAGTGCTTTTTGGGGCAGAGAATGAACGAGTGAGTATTCCGCTACGATTTGAGTATCGTGTAGAAGGATCAAATGCAGTGTTTGTTAAGGAGACCACCTATGATGTGGCCATTACATCCTCTCCACTTAGTGTGCGTGCAGAGGCAGTAACAGAAGCAACAGCAGGTCAGCCACTGACGTTTGCAGTAACGGTCCGTTCAAATGCTACTACCCGTGTAGAACACGTTGCCGTGCTTGCTCAGTATCCTTTTGGATTTACTGCACGTAAGGGGGAGGGTCCACTCTTTCCCATTGGAAGCTTAGATCCCGGAGAAGAGAAGACCGTTGCTATAACAGGGACGCTCGCTGGAGAAAATAGTGAACAGAAGGTCTTTAGATTTACTGCGGGTACGAGAGCCAATGCGGATGCATCTCTTTTAGCTGTCTCCTACACCACCACTGAAGCAGCCGTAACGCTTGGTAAGCCATTCCTCAATACATCGCTTTCGGTGAACCATGATGGAGGTGCGTCACCAGTAGTTAGTGCTGGCTCGCAAGCTCAGGGAATTATCTCGTGGGCAAATACGCTCTCAACTCCAATTCTAGATGGAGAGATTCTAATAAAGCTTTCTGGGGCAGCGCTTGATCCGAGTTCTGTGAGCGCATATGGAGGATTCTATCGTTCCTCGGACACCACACTTATCTTTAGCAAAGAAACAAATTCAGAGCTTGCGCGCCTCGCGCCAGGAGCAACAGGAAACGGTTCGTTTACGTTTGCAACAAAGAACCCTGCTGCACTTACAGGTGTGAAAAATCCAACCGTTACTGCAACGGTGTCTGTATCAGGGCGTCGGGTAGGGGAGTCTAACGTACCCGAGAGCGTCTCCTCTTCATTAGTGCGCACGATTAAGGTTGGGACAGATCTTTCGCTAAAGGCACGCGCACTCTATAGCATTGGTGCTTTTAAGAACACCGGTCCATGGCCCCCTGTTGCCGACACAGAGACGACCTACACTATAGAGCTCGTGCTTGCCAACACGCTTAACTCAGTTGCCAACGCCTCAGTCTCAGCAACACTGCCTTCCTATGTAACGTATACCGGTGCAGTGAGCCCGGATGATGGGTCTCTGACATATAATCCAACGTCTAGACGCGTAACATGGAACGCTGGTGAGGTGCCTGCAGGAGCAGGGAGCCGCACCATGAGTTTCCAGGTGAAGCTGTTGCCAAGTGTTTCTCAGCGCGGTACAAGTCCTATACTTATGTCCGCTCAGCAGATAACCGGTACTGACCGATTTACACAAAAGTCTATTTCATTTACAAACCCAGAAGTAACAACCAACACACTAGCAGACCCGCAGTTCCAGGCTAATTCAGGAACAGTTCGCTAAGTACACACGTATGGTATCCCTAGAAACAATTGTCTCTTTCGCAAAGCGCCGAGGATTTATATTTCCTGGGTCTGAGATCTATGGCGGATTCGCGGGGACCTACGACTTCGGACCTCATGGCCTCGCGCTCAAGAAGAATATAGAACAACTCTGGTGGAGGAGGTTTGTTGAGCTGCGAGACGATATGTACGGTATTGATTCAGCAATTCTTATGAGTCCTCGTGTGTGGGAAGCGTCTGGGCATACCACCACTTTTAACGACCCACTCGTTGTTGATCAAAAGACTCAGAAGCGATATCGCGCAGACCACCTTCTTGAAGAGGCTGGCATTGATCCAACTGGCATGAGTACGGATCAAATGAGTGCTGCGCTCAAAGAGAAGGGTATACAGAGTCCTGAAGGGAACCCCCTGTCTGAAGTACAACAATTCAATATGATGTTTAAGACCTCAGTGGGATCTGTTGAAGGAGGAGAGATGCCCGCGTACTTACGTCCAGAAACGGCACAGGGAATGTTCGTTAATTTCAAGAACATCATTGATTCGTATCATCCAAAACTTCCATTCGGTATCGCACAAATAGGGCGCGCATTTAGGAACGAGATTGCTCCTCGCGAGTTTATTTTCCGTGTTCGTGAGCTTGAGATTATGGAACTAGAGTACTTCCTTGAAGAGAAAACATGGGAAGAGCAGTTTGCCTACTGGCAGAAGGAAATGCACGCCTGGTTTAAGGAAATCGGTTTTTCTGACGAAGACGTGAAAGAAGTTGAAGTGTCTGAAGAGGAGCGCGCGCACTATTCAAAGCGCACCTTAGATTTCTATTTTAAGTACCCCGGAGGCTTTAAGGAGATCGGAGGACTGGCGTATCGTACAGACTTTGACCTAAAGAATCATGAGGAAGCATCAGGAGCTGAGTTGCGGTATCTAGATCAAGAGAAAAACGAAAAGATTTCTCCTCACGTACTTGAGCCAACGTTTGGTCTTGGAAGACACGTGCTGGCAGTTCTTGTTAAGGCATACGATACAGACTCGCTTGGCGGGGAAGAGCGCGTGGTATTGCGGTTGCCTGCAAAGCTCGCTCCAGTAAAAGCACTCGTCTCTCCGCTTCTTAAAAATAAGCCAGAACTCGTTGCGAAGGCGCAGGAGGTACGAAGACGTCTCCAGGAAGTACACCCTGCTATTGCGTGGGATGATAACGGGAATATTGGGAAACGCTACAGACGACAAGATGAAATTGGTACCCCCTTCTGCATCACTGTTGATTTTGACACCCTGGGAGAGTCTCCTGAGCTTACAGACACGGTTACTCTTAGACACCGGGATACTGGGGAGCAAGAGCGCCTTTTTATTGAAGAGGTGGCAGAGCGACTCACACAGGCCCTTAAGTAGGAGATTTGGGGCGCTGTGCTAGTATTTTCCTATGCACAAAAACGTCTCCATAACTATCACCCCGGGCACCATTATCACTGCAATTCTTATTGGAGCGGTGGCTTTCGCGTTGTGGACGCTTCGTGATCTCGCGCTTTTGGTGCTTACTGCAATTGTTATCGCCTCAGCCATTGAGCCAGGAGTTTCATTTTTCCGTAGGAAACATATCCCCCGCGTGCTTGCTGTGACGGGCATGTATGTAGCAGTATTTGGTTCTTTGTTTGCTATTGTCTACTTTTTCCTTCCTCCAGTACTTGATGACGCTCAAGGATTCCTTTCAACAGCTCCTCAATATTTGGACACGCTTAATATTCCCGCACCTTTTGCTGTACTAACCGATACTGCTCGTACCGCAGCAGCGCCAGACCAATCACAGTCCATCTTTGATACGCTATTTGCGTTCCAGTCTGCGTTCGCAGATACCACAGGTGGGGCAGTGCGCGTATTGTCCACCTTCTTTGGCGGCATCTTCGCGCTCATTCTCGTTATTGTGCTCTCTTTCTACTTTGCAATCCAGGAGACTGGAATTGATGATTTCGTGAGACTCATAACTCCTTCCAAACATGAGAATTATGCAGTAGGACTTTGGTTGCGTGCGAAAAAGAAAATAGGGCAGTGGATGCAGGGGCAACTGCTGCTGTCGCTGATTGTGGGAGTCATTGTGTATTTAGGGCTTCTTATTCTTGGGGTTCCGTACGCGCTTTTGCTCGCACTTCTCGCTGCAATTCTTGATCTGATTCCAATCTTCGGCTCTTTTATTGCTGGAATCTTGGGCGTGATTGTTGCATTCGCTTCAGGAGGGGTGACGCTTGCTTTGATTGTTGCAGGGCTCTTCTTTATCGTGAATCAGTTTGAGGCGCACCTTATCTACCCGCTTGTGGTGAATAAAGTGGTCGGTATTCCTCCTCTACTTGTTATTCTTGCCCTCATTGTCGGAGGAAGTCTTGCAGGATTCCTGGGAGTTCTCCTCTCTATCCCTCTGGCAGCCGCACTTCGTGAATTCCTTAGTGACGTAGAGCGCCGGAAACATCTCCCTGTATAGGGGTAATTAGCAATGGCTCGGTACGTTACTACTACACTTCCATACGTAAACGCCGACCCGCACATCGGGTTCGCGCTTGAGATCATTGAGGCCGATGTAATTGCACGTGCATGGCGTCTTAGGGGAGAGGAGGTGTTCTTTTCAACAGGCGCAGATGAGCACGGTCAAAAGATATGGGAAGCCGCTGAACGAGCTGGGAAAAACGCTCAAGAGTATGTTGATTATTACGCACATGAAGTAGAGAAGCTGAAGGAAGCGCTCTCGCTTTCAACAGACCACTTTATTCGTACCACTGACACAGCACACAAAGAGGCAGCACAAGAAATGTGGAGGCGGTGCATGGAGGCAGGAGATATCTATAAGAAGTCTTATACCGGTAGGTATTGTGTAGGGTGTGAGGCATATAAAACGGAGCGCGAGCTTGATGCAGAGGAACACTGTGTGCTCCATCCTAGTCTCACACTTGAAGAGAGAACTGAAGAAAACTATTTCTTTGCATTCTCTAAGTACACCGAACAACTGCTTGCGGTGTTGAATACTCCTGCGTCAATTGTTCCCGAATGGAGACGAGAAGAAGCAGTACGATTTGTTACAGAGGGGCTTGAGGATTTCAGTATTTCTAGGAAGAAGGAGAAGCTTTCGTGGGGAGTTCCAGTTCCAGGAGACGATACACAAGTTATGTATGTTTGGTTTGATGCGCTTACCAGCTACCTTTCAACACTTGGGTGGCCACGTGATGGTAACGGGCTCTATGAAAAGTTTTGGGTAAACGGCACAACTCTTCAAATGGCAGGGAAGGACCAAGTGCGGTTCCAATCTCTTATGTGGCAGGCAATGCTCTGCTCTGCGGGAATTAAGAATACTGACCAGGTTTTCTATCATGGCTTCATCAATTCCGGCGGCCAACGTATGTCAAAGTCTTTAGGGAACGTTATTAGTCCTTACGAGCTTGTTGAGAAATATGGCACCGAGGCTACGCGGTACGTGCTTTTGCGTCACGTACACCCCACAGAGGACTCTGATGTTACATGGGAGCGTCTTGATGAATGGTACACCGCCAATCTCGTGAATGGGCTTGGGAATCTCCTTGCACGCATTATGAAGCTTGCAGAGACACATCTGGAGAAGGGAATTGACCAGCCTGAGGAAGACGACTTTGATCCAAAGTACTGGAATTCTTTGGACACATTTGAGTTCAGTCAGGGAATGGATCTAGTGTGGAGCAAGATTCAGGTGCTTGATGAGCGCATTACGCGGGAAGAACCATTTAAGCTGGTAAAAAGTGATCCAGAAGCGGGGAGGAAGAATATAACGGAGCTTACTCACGAACTATATGCTGTTGGCAGATTGCTCGCTCCGTTCATGCCAGATACTAGTGAACGCATAAAAGAGGCCGTCCTCTCAAACAAGAAGCCGGAGAATCTATTCCCACGTCTTTCTTAAGTATGAAGTACTTTGATGCACACTGTCATATACAATTTGATCGGTTTTCAGAAGACAGAACAGAGGTTATAGAGAAAATGCAGAAAGAAGAGTTTGGGGGCCTTGTGGTTGGTGTTGATATGGCCTCTACAAGAGCTGCTGTTGAATTGGTGCAACAGTATCCGCACTTGTGGGCATCTGTAGGTCTTCACCCAAACGATACCCCTGAAGAGCCATTTGATAGAGAAGCATTTCTTAGGCTTGCTGGAGACCCTAAGGTTGTCGCTATAGGGGAGTGTGGTTTGGATAATTACCGGCCCGAAGATCCTGAACAAGAAAAAGAAAGACAGAGAAGGGTATTTATTCAACACGTGGAACTGGCTCTAGAGACAGATAAGCCACTTATGATTCATTCCCGACCCAAGAAGGGAACAATGGATGCGTACCACGACCTCATTGAGATTTTAGGTTCATATAAGAAAGACTATGGAGAAAAGCTCCGTGGAGATATTCATTTCTTTGTCGGCGGAATTGAAGAAGCAAAAGCGTTTGTTGAGCTTGGCTTCACGATGTCATTTACTGCAGTGCTTACCTTCGCGAGGGACTATGACGAGGTGGTACGGTATCTTCCCCTTGAAAGTATATTGTCTGAGACAGACGCCCCCTATGTTGCTCCGGCGTCTAGAAGGGGTACTCGGAATGACCCTTTTGCCGTACGCGATGTAGTAGAAGCAATAGCGGAAATTCGTGGAGAAGACACAGAAAAAGTACGAAGTACTATCCTTGCCAATGCAGAGCGAGTATTTGGGCTTTCTGGCCTGTAGGCTGGCATTTGCTGGTCTAAAATAAGCGTGGTAGGATACGGCCACTATGGCTAAGAACGATATTGAATCGGGCGAGATGGTAAACGATACGGAGCACGCAGAGACGCGTGTTTACGAGCTCGCATTCCATATTGATCCTGAGCTTCCCCAGGAGGAAGCAAAGAAGACCTATCAGACCCTTCGCGAAGGACTTGCGGGAGCAGGATCTGTAGTGGCTGAAGGAGAGATCCAGAAGATCCCTCTTGCATACACTATCTCACGTAAGGAGCACGCAGGACGTCGTGACTTTGATTCTGCATTCTTTGGGTGGATTGCATACGAGGCAGATGGTGCAGGGCACCAAAAGGCACTAGAGATGGTACAGGCAGAGACACGAGTAATTCGTTTCCTTGATCTTCGTACTACTGTTGAAGGCGCAAAGCATGCTGCTGAGATGCATGAGTTCTATGCAAAGCTTCCTGAGAAGGCTTCTGAGGAAGAAGAGGTATCAGATGCACAGCTAGATGCTGCGCTTAAGGAGGCCGGCGTGTAGGGTGTACACTGAGGGATATGTATCTCAACAAAGTACTTCTCTACGGCAACCTTACTCGCGATCCTGAGGTCCGCGCGCTCCCGTCAGGGCAGCAAGTAGCAACCTTCGGTCTTGCAACAAATCGTTCTTTTAAGAATAAAGAAGGAGCACAACAGGAGCAGACAGAGTTTCATAACATTGTCTCCTTCGGGCGCACCGCTGAAGTTATGGGGCAGTACCTTAAGAAGGGACGTCCTGTATATGTTGAAGGCCGCATTCAGACCCGCTCATGGGACAAGGATGGCCAGAAGCAGTACCGCACGGAGATTGTCGTAGACAGCTTCCAGTTCGGCCCTCAGGCGGGAGGGGAAGGGAAGAGTGGACACTCTGGTCCTGCGCGCGCATCAGACACTGAACGCCCTCAGGAATCCCCAGACCAAGGCGCAAACATTCAGTATCCAGACGAAGAAATAAACCCAGAAGATATTCCTTTTTAAGTAACACATCATGGCACACCAATCAGAGCGAGAAGAAATAGAGCACAAGAAATTCGTTGACTACAAGGATGTCGCGTACCTGAAGCAATTCATGACGCCTCATGCAAAGATTGTTGCGAAGAAGCGCTCACGCGTTCCAGCAGCACGTCAGCGAGAGATTGCGCTAGCAATTAAGCGCGCGCGATACATGGCACTCTTGCCGTACCTCGCAGCATAAGAAAAGCGCCTCACCTGAGGCGTTTTTTGCTTTTGTGAAGGACCCATGTTTATATAGAAAAGCGGCGCAATGGGGCGCCGTGTTTCTTTCTATGGATAGAGTGAATAATGACTAAGAAAAGCTGGAGCTTTGATAGAAAGCTTCTCATAACCTTCGTCGCCACGGTCTCCCTCGCTTGTGGAGGGGTCGCTGCGAAAGAGAATTACGAACAGGAGCGAGCTTCTGCCCAAAGGGTGGTTGTCGCACCTGCGTCGTCTGACGTCGCTCGCTAAGCGAGTATCACTCAAACACACCTGCGCTAGGTAGCGCACAAAGGCCACCCTTAGAAAGAGGGTGGCCTACGTTGTTTAGGAGGATGTACTAGGCTTTCTCAACTCGTTCTACGTAATCGCCAGTTCCAGTGTTAATACGAAGAATGTCGTCAACGTTGATGAAAAGAGGAGTGGAAACAACCGCACCCGATTCAAGAATAACCTTCTTGTCTCCTCCTGTTGCAGTATCACCACGCACTGCAGGAGGTGCTTCAACTACCTTAAGGTCTACTTTGATAGGAATATCAATCGTAACGGGTTCTTCGTTGTAAAGGAGCACTTCAACAGGAGAATTTTGTATTAACCACTTCACTTTGTCCGCCACTGCTGCCTCAGGGAAGGAGAACCTATTTTTCGGGTTTCCTTCTTCAGCAAACCAAGACTCTCCACGATTTGTATAGAGGTAGGATGCGCCCATCTTGCTGATGTCTGCTTCTGTAACGGACTCGTTTTGATGAAAAGAGATTTCCAGAACTTTTCCGGAGACTAGGTGTCGCAACTTCGTTTGATTTACAGGCTTTCGTTGCTGCATGCGAAATACATGAGAAGAAAGCACTTCATACGGCTCACCGTTGTAATCAATAACCTTCTTCTGCACTATTTCGTTGTAGGAGAGTACTGCCATAAGAGTGTAACTGTTCTGAGGGTAAGTGAGTTATAAAAAATGCCCAGGAACAGAGGATACGGGGTATGATACAGGACAGTATGAGGGAAGTAAATTCTCACCTAGAGTCCTGGAACGATCGCTCTGATGCTGAGGTACTAACGGCTGCACAGAGTGATCCTGAGGTATTTGCTGTGCTCGTGCATCGGTACGAAGACGCGTTCATGCGAAAGGCACGCTCAATCCTGCGCTCAACAGAGGACGCTGAGGAAGTAGTGCAAGATACGTTCACCCGTATCTACGTGTACGCGGACCGCTACCAGCCCCAGGAAGGGGCAACCTTTACTTCGTGGGCTTACGCAATACTCACCCGGCTCGCCTTCACTCGGTATCAGAAACTTGTGAAGCACAGAGGTCGGACCCTCGCTCTGGAGCCTGAGACGTACGAGCGGTTGCCAGAAGAAGGATCTTTTTTGGACACACTAAGTATTCAAAACGAGTTACTTGTTGCTATGGCGAAACTCCCAGAGCAGGCTGCACATGTACTGACACTCCAGTTCTTAGAAGGGAAAACTCAGGAAGAAATTGCGCAGAGCGAGGGCAGCACCATCCCAGCTGTAAAAACTCGTGTACACCGCGCAAAGAAATTATTAAAGAAGGCACTCCAAGAAAACGAACACACTCATGAACGCTAATTCATCACTTTCCGATACCATACTGAGTCGTGTGCGCACGGTGCATACGGTACGTCGCGCAACACCTGTTGTGCTCGCTTCTTTTGTATTTCTTGTAGCAAGTCTTTGGGCTTTAGGGAGGGAAGTGTGGGTCTCTCAAGTCTTTGCCAACATGCCTCCATTGTTTGATATACCAGCACTTGCTAGTTTCATGACGTACGCCTTTCTACACACTGATATTGCAGTGCAGATCCTTTGTCTGGCACTCGTCGTTGCAACGATTGGACTTGCTCGCGGATGCGCGCGCATCTTAGCTACACTGACAAACTCTTACGTTTAAGAGCTAGAGAGAGAACAGATGGTGTAGCTTGTTCCGTCCGGAGAAGCAATTGCTGTTGCTGAGAATGCACAGGAGCGGGGGTATCCTAAAAGAAACCAAAAGATTGTGTAGGAAGGGCAGTAGCCTCCCGAAGGAGTGCACTGGTACCCGTACCCCTCAACGGTTCCGTTTGAGAACTCCTGGCTTATACCAGCAGGGAGGGAAGGGATGTACGGAGTAAGGGCGGTGTTAAGAGCCGCACTGGTAGTCATGCTTCCATTAATTCCGCAGATACCGTCTTCGTAGTCCCCCAAGCAATACAGGGCAGTGCCTCCGGGATCTGGGAATTGTCCGCCGTTATCTAGCGCGTAGAGGGCCAGAGCATTTTTGTACTCTCTGATTTGTTGTGTGGTGCCAGCATTCCTGCCCTTAACTCGTGCTTGATTAAGGGAGGCTAGCACTACAGAAGAGAGGATCCCGATAATTGCTATTACAACCAGCAATTCTATAAGAGTAAAACCACGAACTCGCATAGACTTACTCTGCGTTAAGATGCGTACGAATTTGCTTTAGGATGTCGTTTGCGATGGGCTTGTTCTCCCGAAGGAATGTGCGTGTTGCGTCGTATCCGCGTGCCAACGGAATCTCTCCAAACTTATAGCTGGAGCCAGACTTTTGGACGATATCAAACTTCTCACCAAGAGCGATAAGTTCTCCCTCACGGCTGATACCTTCGTTATACAAGAGATCAAACTCTGTTGTCTTGAACGGTGCTGCAACCTTGTTCTTAACTACTTTTACGCGTACACGTCCTCCCACAATTTCTTCACCCTTTTTAATTTGGGCAATACGACGAATATCAAGACGCACTGAGGTGTAGAACTTAAGAGCCTTTCCTCCAGTTGTTGTTTCTGGGTTTCCAAACATCACCCCGATTTGCATACGGATTTGGTTAATAAAGATGATGATGGTGCTTGATTTAGCAGTGATAGCAGTAAGCTTGCGGAGTGCTTGGGACATGAGACGAGCTTGTTTACCCATCTGTGCTGAGCCCATATCTCCTTCAATCTCGTCCTTTGGAGTAAGCGCTGCTACTGAGTCTACGACAATAACGTCTATAGAATTTGCTCGCACGAGCGACTCAACAATTTCAAGAGCCTGCTCTCCTGTGTCAGGTTGAGAGATAAGAAGCTCAGGAAGCTTCACGCCGATCTTTCGGGCGTACTCAGGATCAAGTGCGTGTTCTGCGTCAACAAATGCACAGACTCCTCCTTTTTTCTGAGCCTCAGCTATTACGTGTAAGGCAAGCGTAGTCTTTCCTGATGATTCTGGACCAAAGATTTCAATGATACGGCCACGAGGCAGTCCACCAATACCAAGTGCAGCATCAAGCCCGAGAGATCCTGTAGGAATAAAATCAATAGCCTTAGGCTTTCCTGCACCAAATGCCATGATGGCCTCATCTCCAAACTTCGTCTGGATTTCCTTTATGGCAAGATCAATAGCGCGCTGTTTGCTGCTTGTTGAGTCGCCAGACTCTTCAGGAGTAGGAGTTTTTGATACTTTCTTTGCAGATTTCTTTGCAGGCATACGAATAGGGGTTAGGGGACAAAAACGGTGCGACGCTCGGTTATTTCATGTCCAAACCGGTCAGTCGCCGTTAAAGATAGTATAGCGTTTCCTTGGGGAAGTACGAGTGAGGTGGAAAAGTTTCCTTCCTCATCAATAAGAAGTGGGGCACCATTCAGCCACAGGTTTTCTGTGTGCAGAGCTTTCCCGACTAGTGCAAGGTTTCCATCCGGAAGCACAGCATGCTCTTGGGGTGTAAAGGAGAGGGAAGGGCCCGAAAGTAGTGGCCAGATTCGGGTAGCACCGTATCCAACTAAAGCAATGAGAATGAGTGCGACGAGGGGACGGGTTCCCATACGATTAGTTTTCTTCTTCCTCGTCCGCGTCATCACCACCAGACCCCCCTATAACTTCACGAGGCCGCGAGCCATCAGCAGGGCCTATAACGCCTTTTTCTTCAAGGATATCCATGAGGCGAGCAGCACGAGAGTAGCCGATACGGAGCTTTCGCTGCAGGTAGGACGTAGAAGCACGTCCTGCTTCTTCAACTGCTTCACGAGCGGCGCTATATAGCTCATCGTCCGCTTCATCATCGTCTGCAGCAAGCATGATTGCATCATTTGCTTCGTGAACACCTGCCCCTGCAGTCCCGGCACCCAAATCAATTGAAGAGAGTGAGCCAGAGTTATGTTCCTTTATATAGCTCACCACCTTCTTTACCTCTTGCTCACTGATGTATGCAGTCTGTAGACGCACAGGCTTCTGCATGTCAGCAGACATATAAAGCATGTCTCCCGCTCCAAGGAGAAGTTCAGCACCCCCTGAGTCTAGAATAGTGCGTGAATCTATCTGACTAGACACCTGCAAGGCCATGCGGGTAGGGACGTTTGCCTTAATAAGTCCTGTAATGACATTTACTGAAGGACGCTGGGTGGAGAGGATGAGGTGGATTCCCACAGCACGAGACATCTGAGCGAGGCGCACAATCGCGCTCTCAAGCTCTCTCGGGTATGTCTGCATGATGTCTGCAAGCTCATCAATAACAATAACGATGTACGGCATTGCTTCAGGCATCTCCTTTGCCTTACGCTTCTTGGCTGGCTCAACAATGGTGTTGTGATACGACTCAATATCACGTACTTGCACCTCTTCAAGTATGTTATAGCGACGATCCATTTCCTTGGCAGCCCATTTGAGTGCAAAGATACACTTTTTCGGGTCAGTTATAACTGGCGTAAGAAGGTGGGGGATACCGTTATAGAGCGTGAGCTCAACACGCTTCGGATCAACCATGATGAAGCGCATTTGATTAGGTCCGTTGCGATACAAAAGGGAAGTGATAACAGCATGAATAGCTACCGACTTTCCCGAGCCCGTGGCTCCAGCAATTAGACCGTGTGGCATCTTCGCGGTGTTCACATAGTGTGGAGTGCCGGTGATGTCTCGTCCTACGGCAGCGAGAAGTGGTTTCTTGCTCGCGTTCCATTCAGGTGCGCCAATAACACCTCCAAGGCCAACTGTTGCCTTTGATGCATTTGGTACCTCAATACCTACGAGCGACTTTCCTGGAATAGGAGCCTCAATACGAACAGGGTGTGCAGCAAGCGCAAGTTCAAGATTGTTTTGAAGCCCCACGATTTTATTGAGACGAACTCCCTCTGCTGGTTTTATGGCGTAGCGAGTAACAGTTGGTCCCACTGAGATCTCGTCCATCTCTACGGAGATGCCAAAGTTCTGGAAAGTGCGCTTAATGATATTTGCGTTTGCCTTAATGTCTCCGACACCTGGCTTGCCCTTATCCTCGCCAAGAAGAGAGAGGGGAGGGGCCTGATATTCTGCATCAATATTTGGGATCGGCTCGGTGCTCGGTACAGCACTCTCTCGGTTGAACATGGTTATGACAGGTTCAGCTTCAGGGGCCTCCTCCTCAGATTCTTCTTCCTGTTCCTCTACTTCAGTTTCTTCGTCTTCTTCATCCTCCTCTGCGCGTGCTCTCCTCTCAGGGAAAGAAGGAAGTTTTATGGAGCTAGCAGCAGTGCCTGCTTTCTCAAAGAAGCCAGCGAGGACTTTTGAAAGCACAACGATATCAATTGCGATAACTACTCCGATTGCTGCAACGGCTACTAGAAGGATCAAGGCGGCTGGCCCAAAGAATTCTGAGACAGTGGCCCCAAGTGCAGTCCCGGCAGCACCTCCGAGTGCCTGAGTTGTAATACCAAGGAGGGTGAGCAATGAGAGAAGTATCAGGGAAATACCGATTGCGGTGAGTGGAGAGACGAAGGTGCGCTCAAGCATCACCGCAAGACCCACTCCCACAAGAAGAAGTGGAAGGAGAAGTGAGGCAACACCAAATACCCCAAAACCAAAAGTGAAGAGGGCGGTGCCAGCAAGACCAGCAAGTCCGAATGCGGCAAGTCCAAACATTGCTCCGAATGCAATAAGCACGATGCCCGTCGTCCATTTGGCGAGGGCACGATAGTTGTCTTGGTTGCGGCGCTTTCTGCGCTTTTTCATATGGCCATTCTAACACCTGCATTCCTATATATGCGTAAGCTGCATCGTAGACGGAGTCCATGGTTGCAGAGCTAGAGTAACGGACATATAATTGTCCTTAACAGCATGAAGGACACAAGAAATAGTAAAGGACAAAAGGAAGGAAATGCTCTTGGAAATTCCGGAGACAATTCTAACTTTGTCCTTGATAAGGCTATATTTTCAAACGTGTTTGAAAGAGACATTCGTCGCGTGTATCTATACAAGAAGGCAGAAAGACTTGCGAAGGCTATACATCTCGTAGGTCCTGCTTTTACAAAATCAGCAGCCCTCAAAGATCGTCTTGATCGGATTTCTATTGCGCTTGTTGATGCTGCTATCTTGCCGCCCGCTGCGTCTAGAGAAGCTCTCTCGCGAGAGCTTCTCGCGCTTTCTAGTATTCTCTCAATCGTACGTGTGGGAGGAGTTCTTTCTCCTATGAATGCAGATCTCATTGCAAACGAAGCACATTTGCTTCTACAAGAAGTTGCAGGGTACGAAGAGCCACGACTCACTCTTGAGGATGCTCCAACACTAGCCTCTCTCGCAAAATCTGCTGGCACTGCGAATGCATCTGCACAGGCACCATTGCGGTCTCTCGCAAGGATTACTTTTGATGAGGAGCTCGCAGAGGAAGCTCCTAAAGGACAATCTAAAGGACATGTATCGGACAAGGTTCCTGGAAAGCAGCAACCTAAGCGCATCTCTGAGAGAAGGGAAGCTATACTTTCTGTGCTTAAGCGAAGAGGAGGTTCCTATATAAAGGATATATCTCTTGTTATACGTGATGTGAGCGAGAAGACGATCCAGCGAGAACTTTCTCAGCTCGTGTCCGAAGGAGTGGTTACCAGAAAAGGGGACCGTAGATGGACCACGTACGAGATTGCGAAACAGTAAGAGGAATATTGACTTTTCTGAGGATACGGCCTAGAATGTGCGGGTGGTGATCTCTGGAGACAGAACAATATAAACGGCCGGAAACGGCCTGTTTTACGTTTGCTGCTTTGGAGGTTATCCACATTCGTTTTACGCGTTTACACATCATTGTTTCTGTATACTGTGTGTACACCCGGCGCTCATAGGAATGAGGCCGGGAATTCCGAAACGATTGGTGCGTATTCCTAAACGGAAGGGGTCCTTTGAAAACAGAATAGGATTCAAGAACCGCGGCGTAAGAAGCTGCGGCTCTACCCGTCTTCATCTGGAGACGGACGCTGTAATGGATGTATTTGATAGAACACGGATGAACGCCGAATGAAAAGAACCTTTACCAGCTAGCCGATGGGACGCGCGTCGATAGCACGCCCTGTCGGATAGTGTGAAATATGAAATAACTCACTCCCTTCCTCTCGGGGAGGGGAGGGATTACTAAAAGAGAGATAAGGTACGTGTGCACCGCGCCATTCTTTATAAGTAGAACGCGGCGGATGCGTACTTCACTTAATTAAGCAAAGCATTACCATGCAAATTGCAAACACAAACACAATCGCGAAGATTGCAGCTGTACTTGCAGGACTTGGCCTCGTTGCTTCAACTTTCGCAGCATTTGCTCCAGTAGCAAGCGCTCAGAGTTCAACTTCGTCAGCTGACCTACAGGCTCAGATCAACGCACTTCTAGCACAGATTGCAGCTCTTCAGGCTAACACCGGAACATCTGCAGCTGTATCTTTTGATCGCGACCTTACCATGGGCTCAACAGGAGCTGATGTAACCGCGCTTCAGAACTGGCTTATCAGCAAGGGCTTCACCATCGCAGCTGGCGCTACCGGATACTTCGGTGCACAGACGAAGGCAGCTCTTGGTGCCTACCAGGCATCAGTTAGCATCAGCCCAGCGGTTGGTTACTTTGGCCCGATCACTCGCGCTAAGGTAAACGCTTCTGCAGGAACTGGTACAGGTACTGGAACTGGAACAGGAACTGGCTCTACTGGAGACAGCCTTTCTGGAGGCGAGGCTAACCTCACTGCTTACAACCTCCGTTCTGAGGATGGAAGTGGTGACGAGGGTGAGAGCGGAGTTGATATCGCAACTGCAGAGTTCGATGTTGATGACGCAGATGTACGCGTAGAGCGCGTAGAGCTCACTTTCGATGCTTCTAACGGAGCTCTCGAGGATCGTCCTTGGAAGTACTTCGACTCAATTGAGCTTTCTGCTAACGGCAAGAAGCTTGGTGACGTTGATGCGTCTGACAGAGACGAGTGGGATGAGACTACAAGTGGTTCTGACATTTATGTCATAACCTTCACTGGTCTTGACTACGTAGTTGAGGAGGGAGACATGGCAGAAATCTTGGTTTCTGCAGACATCTCTAGCAGCATCGATGATGCTGACCTAGATCAGACCTTCTCTGTTTACGTTGATGACAACGGCATCCGTGCTGTTGACGGCGAGGGAATCCAGCAGTACATCGGTCAGGACACTGACACAGTTACTGTTGACTTCAACGCTGAGGACAACGGAGACCTTACCATCAAGTCAAACAGCGGTGATCCTGATGCATCTATCCTTGTTGGAGACGCTGACGATGTATCTGCTGAGTACGAAGTATTCATCTTTGACATCGACAACGGTTCTGACGCTGATACGATCATCAACGACATTGAGGTCGGTGTAACTACCGGTACTGGTACTTCAGCTGTTAACATCATCCGCAACGCAACTCTTACAGTTGACGGCGATGAGTTTGACGGAGATGTTGCTTCTACAACAATTACCTTCGACGACATGGATCTTGAGATCTCTGGAGACGATCGTGTTGAGGCAGTACTCACTGTTGAACTTAAGAGCGGCCCAGTTGAGACTACTCTCGTCTTTGACGTAGTTGGATCAACTGACGTTGACGCTGAGGGTGCTGATTCAGGTGATAACTCAGCTGTGTCTGGTACACAGACAAGTTCTACTCACACGGTAGCCCTTGAGGGTATCGCAGTAGAGCCTGTTTCAACCAGCCAGTCTGTTGTAACTCCTGGTTCTGACGCTACTGCAACCTACGGTACATACACGATTAAGTTCGATGTAACTGCTATTGAGGACGATGCATTCATTGCAACGACAACTTCAACAACAGGTACTGTTGGTGTAACGTACTCAATCGATGGAACTACCTACACAGGTACAACCACCGCATTGCTTACTTCATCTGCAGACACATCAGCAGAGGGTTACTACGAGGTTGGAGAGGGAGATACTGAGCAGTTCACACTCACAGTTACTCTTGACCCAGCTGCTGCAGGAACATTTGAGGTAGATCTTTCATCGATCCGCTTCAACAATTCTGCATCATTCTCTGGTTCATCAGTCCTTACGATTGATTCAAACAACCAGGATTACCAGACTGACCCAATCTACATCGCTAACTAATGGACTCTCTGAGATACGTCTCGGAACCCAAAAGAAAGTGACGTAGACTGCAAAGTCTCGTAAATGCAAAAACCCCACGGTACGCCGTGGGGTTTTTGCTATTTCTTCAGGTTCATGAGGTCTTCAGTACAAGTGCGCTATAGATACAAACAGACTCCTTCAATGAATGATACGAACATACGCCTGTAGGAATAGAAGGATTAATACGTCTACTTTTATATAGGCCAGTGATTTGCAGTAAGAAGCAGATCACCAATATGGCTTGAAAGGTTACTAGCGACATCTATCTGAGTAGACGCAGGCAGATGTCTTAACACCAATTACCCATGACACATATACAACACACACCATTCGCGAAAGTTGCATCTGTGTTTACAGGTCTGGCTCTAATGCTCTCTATGGGAGTGGCGGCTCCGGCCCAAGCACAGACGGCGACTAACGCACAGCTGCAGGCACAGCTGCAGGTTCTTCTGGCACAACTCGCAGCACTTCAGGCACAACTTAATGGAGGAGTTGCGGTAGGGAAGTGTAACTTCACACGAGACCTTACAGTAGGCTCTACAGGAGCCGATGTAACCTGTCTGCAAACATATCTGACAAGTACCGGACACTTCACTTTCTCAGGAGGAGCGACTGGGTACTTCGGACCTATTACGCAAAGCGCAGTAGCGCGGTGGCAGGCAAGTAACGGCGTCGCTCCAGCGGTTGGATACTTTGGCCCGATCTCTCGTGCCAAGTACAACGCTATCGTTACCATTGTTGTTCCTCCAGTAGTGGATGACGATGATGACGACGATGACACAGCGGGACTCTCTGGAGGAGAAGCAAGCCTTACTGCGTACAACTTCCGTTCTGAGGATGGAAGTGGTAACGAGGGTGAGAGCGGAGTTGAGATCGCAACTGCAGAATTTGATGTTGATGACGGAGACGTTCGTGTTGAACGAATGGAAATCACGTTTGAAGCATCAGATAACGGACTTGAAGACCGGCCGTGGGATTATTTTGATTCCATTAGCGTATGGTCAGGTGGAGACAGACTAGAAGAAGTTGATGCAGGAGACCGCGATGAGTGGAGTGAGACTACAGACGATGTGTACGTTCTGTGGCTCACCAACCTTAATGAAATAGTGAGAGAGGGCGATACTGCTGAGCTCACTATTATGGCTGACATCTCTTCATCAATTGATACTGATGACCTGGACCAGGAATTCATCATCAGTATTGATGACCGTGGTATACGCGCAGTAGACAGTGAGGGAATTCAGCAGTACATCGGAAACGATAATGACACCGTAACCTTTGACTTCGGTGCAGAACTGACAGGTGACCTCACCATTCGTTCTAGCTCAGACGATCCTGATGCATCTATCCTCGTTGCAGATGAGGATCGCGTGTCTGACGAGTTCACTGTCTTTGCGTTTGAGATTAGAAACGAAGAAGACGTGGAGGTCCTCCTTAACGATCTCACCATTGATGTAGATACTAATGGAGGCTCGGACGCTGACGAAATGATCCGTGATGCAACACTTGTTATTGATGGAGACGACTTTGATGGAGACATCAACACAGCTTCAATTGACTTCAACGATCTAGACTTTGAGATTGATGGAGACGAGACAGTAACAGTTGAGCTCATGATTAGTCTCAATAGACAGGACGGAAACTATTCTGCCTCTGGCGAATCCCTCCAGTTCTCTATTGATGGAGTTGATCTAGATGCTGAAGGCCTAGACTCTGGAGACAATTCAGATGTAGGAGGAAGTGCTGACAGTGCAGTGCATACTGTTTCCCTAACGGGAATTGAAGTGCAGGCGCTCAGTACTAGCCAGGCAGTCGTAACTCCAGGATCAAGTGCGTCAGACACGTACGGTACGTACACGATCCGCTTTGAAGTTGAGGCCATTGATGAGGATGCATACATTGCAACCACAACTGCAGATAGCGGTACGGTGGGAGTGGCGTATGACATTAATGGAAGCAGCTTCTCTGGAACAGAGACTGCGGTACTCTCGTCAAACGCAACAACGCAGGATGGGTTCTACCGTGTTAATGAAGGTGACGTACGCACCTTTACTCTTACGGTAACGTTGAATCCAACCACTGCCGGAACGTTCTCAGTAGAACTTGAATCGGTACGCTTCAATGATTCAGCAAGCTTCACTGGAAGCACGCTGTTCACCATTGACTCAAACAATCAGGACTATGAGACCGATCCTATCTACATTGCTAACTAGACCCTAGTTAGAAGTGGACACAAAACCCCTACGGTACGCCGCAGGGGTTTTGGTATACTAATTGGAGCGTATGGAATACTTCTTTCACTTTTTGAAGTTCCTCGGAGTTTTTGCCCTTATAATCGCGGGCTCGCTCTCTTTGTTGCAGGTAGTGTCCGGGGGAACGTTTTAGTGCATTGCACCCCGCGTCTTCTTGGGGTAGAGTGCCAAAGTACGGACCGAAGACAGCAGGCATATATAAGCCCTGCCGAGGGACACTTCGCAAACAGCTTGTTTGCGGGTCGATCGTCTCCACAGGTCCTGCCTATGCAGGGCCGTTCTCGTTTCCGTACACACACAACAAACATGGCAATAACCAAAGCAAAGAAAGAGGAAGTAGTCGCTAAAGTTGCTGACTCAATCAAGAACGCTGCGTCAGTGGTCTTTGTGCGCTTCCGCGGTCTTACCGTGGCAGACACAAGCGCTATGCGCCGTTCGTTGAGAGAGCAGGGCATTGGCTACTACGTCGCTAAGAAGTCTCTTATGCGCCGCGCATTTGCGGACAAGGGATACACAGGAACACTCCCTGAGCTTCCTGGAGAAATAGCGATTGCATGGAGCGAAGGCGATTCAACCGCCCCAGCTCGCGAGATCTACGAGCACGGCAAGAAGCACAAAGACTCACTCACTATTGTGGGAGGAATTTTTGACGGCGCTTTTGCTGACGCAGTAGCAATGAACGCTATTGCTACCATTCCGCCAGTACCTGTACTACGCGGTATGTTCGTAAACGTAATCAACAGCCCAATCCAAGGACTTGTTATTGCGCTTGATCAGATTCGTGAGAAGAAGGCGGCATAAGCCAATTACTAAAACTAGATTCATACTATGGCAGACGAAACACAGCAGGACGCAGTAGAAGAGACTGCCGCTCCCGTAGAAGAGACCAAGGAAGAGGCGGCACCCGCAGCTCCTGAGGTATCTGAGGAAGCAGCAGTAGAAGTTCCTGAGAAGTTCAAGAAGATTGTCTCTGAAATTGAGGAGATGAGCGTTTTGGAACTCTCTGAGCTCGTAAAGGTATTTGAGAAGAAGTTTGGCGTTTCAGCAGCAGCAGTTGCTGTAGCTGGACCTGCAGCAGCAGGTGCAGGAGCTGACGACGCAAAGAGCACAATGGATGTTGAGCTCACCGACGCCGGAGCGAACAAGATCCAGGTGATCAAGGTCGTGAAGGAAGTACTCGGACTTGGCCTCAAGGAGGCTAAGGACCTTGTGGACGGAGTTCCTTCAATGTTGAAGGAAGGACTTGGCAAGGACGATGCTGATGCCCTTAAGGCAAAGGTTGAAGAGGCAGGAGGAAAGGTTACTTTTAAGTAATCATTCTTTCGTTAAAAGAAAAGGCGCTTACGGGCGCCTTTTCTTTATATATAGAAAGGGCCCGTTCCCGAAGAAACGGACCCCAAGATGCTTGTGTGGGTTCAGCCGCGGTTGACCACGTGCGTTTCGGTGCGCGTGATCAGATCGTTCGGCTTGCTGCTCGTGCAGCTCTCGTAGGCGGCAGTGAACAGGATGCTGTCGTCATGGGCCGGCTTCTTGAAGCTGAGCCGACGGGTCGGAGATCCGTCCGCTTCTTCGGCCAGGCGCACCCGCAGGTGGCAGGCGCCGACGGTGAGAATGGGCTGATCGACCACGACGTAGTTGACCACCACCCGCTCACGCACCGGGCCATTGCCGCACCCTGCCAGAACGATAGCTCCAGCGGCAAGCAACAAGAACTTTTGCATTGATTTTCTCCCTCAGAATGCCTATTTAGTTTAGGACATATATGCAATAAAGTCAAGCGTTTTTTAGAGAATCTCCAAAGGTTGATAGAAGGGAAGCCAGTAGGTACAATGCCTGCACTTCCATGGATCCTCTCGCTCGTCTGTTCGGCACTCCCGCCCGCCTCAAACTCCTCCGTCTCTTTTTGTTTAATGACGACACTGCGTTCTCAGTTCCTGAAGCACTCTTTCGTGCAAAGGCAGCAAAGGATGTTGGGAAAAAAGAAATAGCTCTATTACTTGCGTGCGGTATTTTGCGCAAGAAACTCGCCAAGCAGGGAACCACCTATGCAGCAGACAAGCGCTTTGCGCACTATGACGAGCTAAAGACATTTTTGCGTACGACCACTGATGTCAGTGACACCTATCTGCTTTCTGCACTCAAAAAGGCGGGAAGCCTAAAGCTCGTTACACTCACCGGATTATTTACAGGTGTCATAGAATCAAAGATTGACTTACTCGTAGTAGGGGACAAGTTGGAAGAGAAGCCTCTCGCCAGTGCCGTGCATGCGCTTGAGGCAGAACTGGGACGAGAATTGCGTTACGCATCCTTCTCAACTGAAGAGTTCAGGTACCGCCTCGGGGTCTACGACCGCCTTCTTCGCGATGTATTTGATTATCCAAACCGCACCGTTATAGACAAACTCGGCGTAACTGCTAAATAAGCCCTATCCACAGACCCCGCCCCGCGGGGTCTCTCGCTTGTTACACTTAAGGTATTAACGGAATAACGCCGAAATTAAGTAAAATAACCCTATGTTCCTCACTACCTGGGCAGATGTGCTAACGCAGTCCTTTCAGAACCTATCCTACGGACTCGTTGCATTCATCCCGAACCTCATTGTTGCAATTATCATCTTCGTTATTGGCTGGCTCGTTGGCGCTGGTATCGGACGTTTTGTTGCACAAGCCGTAACGTCACTTCGTGTAGATCAGGCACTTCGTGCTGCTGGAGTTGAGCGAGTCGTTGAGCGCGCAGGGTTCACCTTGAACGCTGGCGCTTTCCTTGGCTTCCTTGTGAAGTGGTTCTTCATTATCGTTTTCCTCGTCGCATCACTTGATGTGCTTGGACTTACTCAGGTAACCGCATTCCTTTCAGGAGTAGTTCTCGGCTACCTTCCACAGGTGATTGTTGCAGTACTCATCTTGCTCGTTGCAGCAGTCATTGCTGAAGCAACACAGCGTGTAGTTACTGGAGCAGCTCGTGCTGCAAACATTAAGAGCGCAAATCTTCTTGGAGCGATCACTCGTTGGTCTATCTGGATCTTTGCGATTCTCGCAGCTCTTGATCGTCTTGGTATCTCACCGCTTGTACAGACACTCTTCACCGGAGTAGTCGTAGCGCTCTCACTTGCGTTTGGTCTTGCGTTTGGTCTTGGTGGCCAGGCAGCAGCCGCTCGCTACATTGAGCGTGTGCAGAACGAGATCAAATAACTTCACAAAAGTCTCATCAAAAGCCCCGCTAACGAGCGGGGCTTTTGTATTGGTTTGACAGGATATATACCCCCGCGTATACTCCTTATTACGTGTTAAACACCAAGAAATTACTGACCAAACGGAGCGGATAGGTCGTAAGACCAGGCGTGAAAACGTCCCCGCCCCGCATGGGGCTTTTTTCTTGCACAGAACACGGGCTCGTTGACAGACGAATATGCAAATAGGTAATCAACGCCGCATGGCGTGACTTTCGTCATGTCATGCGGATTGAATATTGCAGAATCACAAAAATTAGAACAGTGGTGTTCAGGTTTCCGCACAGGAGACAATAAGGGTGCACGGTGGATGCCTAGGCTTGCGACAGCGATGAAGGACGCGACTAATCAGCGAAATGCTTCGGGGAGACGATTTGTAGTCTTTGATCCGGAGGTGTCCGAATGGGGAAACCCGGCCAGCAATGGTCACCCAGCTTTTAAGCTGAGGAGCGAACCCAGGGAAGTGAAACATCTCAGTACCTGGAGGAATAGAAAACAACAACGAGTTGCGTTCCGTCTATTCGATGCTTCGAGTAGATGGAACGCGACTCTCGTGATTCCCTAAGTAGCGGCGAGCGAAACGGGAATAGCCCAAACCGGGTACTTCGGTATCCGGGGTTGTAGGGCGGAAGCGCCGTATTTATACGGCATAAGTTACAAAAGTTCTACATAGCAGAAGAAGCTGGAAAGCTTCGCCCCAGAGGGTAATGGCCCCGTATGCGAAATGTAAAACTCTTATGCGCTTCCGTTCCTGAGTAGTTCGAGACACGAATAGCTCGGATGAATCTGCCAGAACTAACTGGTAAGGCTAAATATGTCGCAGGACCGATAGTGAACTAGTACCGTGAGGGAAAGGTGAAAAGAACCCCGAGAGGGGAGTGAAATAGAACTGAAACCGTGTACTTACAAAGGGTTAGGGTGGGCTCCGGTCCATCCTAGCGTGCCTATTGAAGAATGAGCCTGCGAGTTTATGTATGTCGCTTCGGCTAAATCCGTTACGGGATGGAGCCATAGGGAAACCGAGTGTTAATAGCGCGCCCGTGTCATACATAAGACCCGAAGCCAAGTGAGCTTGCCATGAGCAGGATGAAGTCTGTCGAAAGACAGATGGAGGTCCGAACCCGTAGATCGTACAACGTCTTGGGATGACTTGTGGTAAGGAGTGAAAAGCTAATCGAACTTGGTAATAGCTGGTTCTCTCCGAAACATCTTTTGGGATGGCGTCGTGTGTTCCCCTTGGGGGTAGAGCACTGGAAGGGATGAACAGGGAGAAATCTCGTCATTCCTATCAAACTCCGAATACCAAGGATTATGAGCGCGGCAGTTAGACGGTGGGGGCGAAGCTCCACACGTCGAAGGGGGAAGAGCCCTTGATCGCCAGTTAAGGTCCCAAAATTTACGCTAAGTACAACTTAAGGAAGTGAGGATTCTTCGACAATGAGGATGTTGGCTTAGAAGCAGCCATCATTTAAAGAAAGCGTAACAGCTCACTCATCGAGAGTCCTTGCGCCGAAGATAATCGGGGTTAAGCGTAATACCGAAACTGCGGGTGTGCATGTCTTCCGAGACGTGCACGCGGTAGGAGAGCGTTCCGTTCTGCTGTGAAGCTAAAGGGGTGACCCATAGTGGAGCGTACGGAAGTGAGAATGCAGGCACAAGTAACCACAACGCGGGTGAGAACCCCGCGCGTCGAAAGAACAAGGTTTCCTCAGCTATGGTGATCAACTGAGGGTTAGTCGGGCCTTAGGGGATGGCGAAAGCCGCACCTGATGGACACAGGGTTAATATTCCCTGACCGATCATATGTGCGATGGAGTGACGGATTGCTGTATCTATGGCCCATTATTGGATTTGGGTTAGTGCCGTGAGGAGGTCTGGTAGGCAAATCCGCCAGACATTACTCCGAGCGGAAAAACAATGTCCTTCCACGGAGGGACAGAGCATAGAGAGCGCGGTTCCAAGAAAAACTTCTAAGCTTCAGCATATGACGACCGTACCGCAAACCGACACAGGTGTTCAGGTCGAGTAGACTAAGACGAACGAGTTAGAGGTCCTCAAGGAACTCGGCAAAAAAGCGGCCGTAAGTTAGCGATAAGGCCTGCTCTGGGCAACCAGAGCCGCAGCGAAAGATTTTCTGCCAACTGTTTATCAAAAACACAGCTCCCTGCGAACTCGTAAGAGGATGTATAGGGGGTGACGCCTGACCAATGCCGGAAGGTCAAGCGCGGGAGGTACATTGATTTATTGATGTGCTGGACCGTATAAGCCCCGGTGAATGTCGGCGATAACTATAATCGTCCTAAGGTTCTGCGTATGAGCAATCGTACGCAGAACGGATTGGGGCGGTTATAGGAGACCGTAAACAGTGTTGAGAGACTTGCGTCATTAAAAGCTACCTCTTCAAACCGAAAGGTTTGTTGGATCCACGACTCAAATGAGAGGCCATACGTCGTGCCCCCAAGCAATTGGGGTGAAGATATGGTCCTGCTTGAAGGAATAGTAGAGCGTAATTCCTTGTCTGGTAAGTTCAGACGTGCACGAATGGCGTAATGAGTGGAAAACTGTCTCGAGGACTTGCTCGGTGAAAATGCAATACCGGTGAAGATGCCGGTTACCTGTAGTTAGACGAAAAGACCCCAGGAGCTTTACTACAGCTTGGTATTGGGGCTGCGTGATATATGCGTAGCATAGGTGGGAGACTTTGAAGCATACCTTTCGGGGTGTGTGGAGTCGCCAGTGAAATACCACTCTTATATTGTGCAGTCTCTAACCCGCGTAAGAACTACGTGGGAACAGTGCCTGGCGGGTAGTTTTGGTGGGGCGCTATCCTCCTAAAAAGTAACGGAGGAGTCTATTAAGGTTGGCTAGGCGCGAATGGAAACCGTGCCGATAGTGTAATGGCACAAGCCAGCTTAACTGTAAGGGGTACATCCCGCACAGATGCGAAAGCAGAGCATAGTGAACCGATGGTACGCCTTAGATGCGGCCAGAGATTAACGGATAAAAGTTACCCTGGGGATAACAGGCTAGTTCCGCCCAAGCGTCCATAGCGACGGCGGAGTTCGGCACCTCGATGTCGGCTCACCTTAGCGCGGGGCTGGAGAAGGTCCCAAGCGTATGGCTGTTCGCCATTTAAAAAGGTACGCGAGCTGGGTTCAAACCGTGAGGGGATTGAATAGCAATATTTGATTCTCTCACCGTTTGAATCCCTTCGAGATTTCTGTTATCAGAACCGATAAAGTGCGATGTGAATGTCTTTTCGTCTTGAAACTAAGATAGAACCAACCATGACACGGCGGTTGTATGCAGCAATGTATACAAGCAAGCTGACTCATATCGGTGGAACCCTACTCGTAAGAGGGGCAACACCGAGGGAATCCTGAAAGGGAGCCCGTAGAGACTGAACGTCAGACATCCTTTGGGATGAATTTACAGTCCGATCCTTGGAGTAATCCAAGTAAACGAAATGCGTGAGACAGGTTGGTCTCCTATCTACTACAGGCGTTGATTCTTGAGGAGACTTGCCCCTAGTACGAGAGGACCGGGGTGAACTGACCTCTGGTCTACGAGCTGTCACGCCAGTGGCATCGCTCGGTAGCTATGTCGGGAACTGATAACTGCTGAAAGCATATAAGCGGGAAGCAAACTCCAAGATTAGGAATCGTTATGAGGCTCCTAGAAGATTACTAGGTTGATAGGCTTTAGATGGAAGCGCAGTGATGCGTTGAGTCGAGAAGTACTAATATGCCCAGACTTCTGTGCGGAATTCTGTATGTCACGTCTAATGATGTGATCTGTAACAAAAACCTATTTGCATATTCGTCCGTCCATGAGGACGGAAACGTGCGCATGATGCTGGTGATTTATCGGAAGGGCCACACCCGTTCTCATTCCGAACACGGCAGTTAAGCCTTCTTGAGCCGATGGTACTCGCAAGGGGAGAGTAGGTTGTCGCCAGCATCATGCGCGTGTTTCTTTTACAATTCAAAAGCCGCCCC
>JAHJYC010000002.1 GCA_018826905.1 Patescibacteria group bacterium
CACCAACATATAGTTTGCTTGTTGCCATGAGGGCTTGTAGATACGTAATAACCTCGCTGATGCCGAACGCTTAGGGGCAATTTGGAGTTTCGGCGAGTTATTTGCAGTATGCTACAGACTAAGGAGAATAACAAGATAGAACGTGGATAACGCCTCTCTGTTTTGACTATGCCAAGTTTCGTGTTATTCTGATAAAGAATTCTCCCGTTCGGGAGATACTCTGTTCTATCAAAGGAAAGTGCATGCTTACGAGCAAAAAGGAACCCGGATACCCTGAAGACTTCAAGGGGCTTTTGCCGCTTGCTGTCCAGGCCGAGCTACTCAAGAAAATCTGCAACAAGCTGGGAATGGATATTGATATCTCTACAATCCCTTCCCTGGAAGAGAAAAGCAGAGCAGCACCGCTTCCGAGCGGTGCTGAGGGCTGGGCCGTGGTGCTTCGTCCAGGACTGGTTGAATCCCGTCCCGACGTGTGGCTCAGCATTGAGCTGCTTCGGGAAGGGGTGTCTGAGAAAATTGACAACCGCATTCCGTGTGCGCATGAGGCAGCAGGTCACTTCCGTTGTTCTGCACGAACGGCAGAAATGATGGAGAGACTCAGCATCACACAGCCTCAGGGAGACGTTGTTGTCATCCCAGTCCAGCTTGGCCGGAAGAACGCTAAGGCCTCAGACGCTGATGTTCTGAAAGAGCTCAGCGAGAATGAGTTCGGCCTGAGTTTTCTGTCTGCTGCGTCGGTCCTTGCTGTTCACCCTGAACGAATTGGTGGATGGTTTGATCTCGGGATGAGTTTCCCGGGAGAAGAAGTGGATTACGACGCGGACGGAAGATATGCGCGGACCCTTTTGGTGAAGACCAACCAGGGAGCGCTAACTCTCATGCATTTTCCGCCTGAGCTCACCTGGATGAACGATCACGGTGCTGCTACCGGATTTGTTTGGTGAGAGAAACACCCTAAGGCCACTCGCGGACAACGCAGGTGGCTTTTTACTTTAATCTCGCTTGGAGTTCTCTAATAGAACGATTGCGGTGTATAAGCTCGTCGTTACGAACTGATTCAAAAAACTCGTATTCCGTACGGAAGTTTCTTCCATAATGTACGAGGAAATCGGACATAATAGGCGTGTCTCTCAATCTCTCTCCGTCTCGTATGAGAAATTGGTCATACTGGTGGTATGCATGATTCTCAAAAAGATAATTCAATTCAAGTGCTGACTTCCTTGAAAGCATATACAATACATACACTGTCCAGAAGTAAAAGAATGCAAACAAAAGAGGGATAAGCACGTGTCTAAAGAATCCTTCGCAACGAAGTTTCTTAACAATCTGAGACAACACAACAACATGCATTGTTTCGTTGTCCTGCGCGTGTCTGCTGAATGCGCTGGTCTTTGTTAGTTCAATAGCTCGCTCTTCGTTTGAATAAAATCCTGTAAGAAGGGTATAGGTAGCAACTTCCCAAGATTGATAGGGGATACGTGCAATAACTTCTATCGCCTTAAACTTTGCGTAGCAGGGACGTTTGCCGTATACAAGTGTCCCCGAGGTAACTAGTAGCCATCCAAAGATGTTGGCAACGAGACCGGTGCGGTAGTTGTCAAACGCCCGCGCATACTCAGTGCGCAACATGGGGTCATTTAATTCTCGCACCAATGCTTCGTGTGCATTGTAATCTTCTTGCATAGATGTAATTTAACACGCACTTATATGCTGCGAAGCATATCTCGTTCAATATCGGCAAAGGTACCTCCCACCTTTTTCCCGGGATTAAAGATAGTAAGTGGATCAAAGATGCGCTTCGTCTCTTCAAACAGATGCACCATCTCTTTGCCAAACTGTTGAGTTAGATACGGCGTGCGAATAATTCCGTCGTTATGTTCTCCAGTAGTAGTACCACCGTATTCTAGAACTAGTTTGTAGACACGGGGAGCAAGCTCAAGAATGATGTCACGCACCTTTTTATCTTGTAGGTTCATGAGGGG
The DNA here is from genome assembly GCA_018826905.1 of Patescibacteria group bacterium. Taxonomy (GTDB): domain Bacteria; phylum Patescibacteriota; class Minisyncoccia; order Phycocordibacterales; family Phycocordibacteraceae; genus C7867-001. The sequence continues at coordinate 1,983 of JAHJYC010000002.1, forward strand.
AATAATATGGAAATTTCCATTCCCAATGTGTCCTGCAATCGTGTAGAGAAGATCATACTCAGCAAGAAGGGAATTTAGTTTTGGAAGGAATTCAGGATAAGAATCTGGCGGGACCACAAAATCGTCAATGAATGGAGCGGCATACAATCCGTGTGCATTCTTACGCAGAAGCGCGAAGCTTTCTCTGCGTACTTTCCAATACTTTGCTGCAGCCTGCTCGTTACGAGCAATACGCATAGACACATTTAGGTCTTTCAGTGCCGCACGTGCTTGCCCTGTTTTGAATAGTGCCTCTTGGTGGGTATCCTCAGAGAACTCAGCCATAAGCACGAGTTTTGGAACACCTCCACGAAGTACCATCCCAACTTCAGGCAAGAAGGATATGCCAAGGCGAGTTGCCTCAACAAGACCCATCTGTTGAAGCATTTGTGGCAAGAACTTTATCGCAAGACCAAAGGTGTGGTCGTCATAGGATTCAAATGATTCAGGATTGAAAGGAAGCACTCGGCGTACAATTTCAGGGAGAATCTCAATATCGTTTAGGAACACAACCAGCATAGACCGGTATGGCTGTTCCTTAACGAGTCGCAGTTTCGTGCGCGTCATAAGGGCAAGTGTTCCTTGTGCGCCACACACAAGCTTTGCAAGATTCATACCTCCGTCTTCGTCCATAACTTCCCAGAGAGCGTATCCTGCAGAGTTCTTAGAGACATGAGGACGTGCCTTGTCTATACGCTCTTTGTTTTCTGTTATGAGAGTGCGAAGGTCTCTGTATATTCTTCCTTCTAACGTATCAAAGGAGGCAAGACGATCTACTTCTTCTTTAGACTGCTGTTTGCACGTCATGAGGGTGCCATCTGAAAGAACAACATCAATTTCCTCTACGTAGTCTCGTGTCTTTCCGTATTCAAGAGTTCGCTCGCCACCTGAGTCGTTATTCACAATGCCTCCAATAGCAGCAATATCTTTAGACGCAGGATAGGAAGGCATAAGCTGTCTTCCGTGCGCGAGTGTTGCCTTCTCAAAGTCGCGATAATACGCGCCAGGTTCTGCAACAGCATACCCGTCGCCAACTTCAATAATCCGGTTCATATACTTTGTGAACACCGCAACAACGGAGTCAGTAAGTGGCCCTCCTGACATATCAGTGCCAGCTGAGCGTGCGGTTATAGAAGCTGAGATCCCATCCTTTCTAGCGCCGTTGATGGTGCGTACTAATGCCGAGACATCGGAAGCATCTTTTGGATACACAACGAGCTCAGGTGTTTTTTCAAACACGCTGGTATCTCGTGAGAAGAGTTTTCTCACTGCAGCGTCGTTACTCACGTCGCCCTTTACGGACGCTGCAATGCGCTCTCTAAGTCTTTCATCCGCCATACTGTTTTCTAGTATAGCGTGCATGCATCGTTATGTAGTTAATAACTCTTCAATAAGAGAGTACGTCTCGTCTGGACGTGTAACAGCGTACGTAGAAATGCCGGTCTCTATCACAACAGCGTCGTTGCCTCCAGGGAAAAGCGCATCTCCGACATACAGCATTTCTGACACAGGAATTCCAACGTGTTCACTGAATTTTGTAACACCGTATGCCTTATCTATACCGGGCTTTGTTATATCAAACGAAGTAGTCCCACCGGTCTTAACGCTGAACTGAGGGAGCTCCTCAGAGAGGGTGGCGTGTAGCAGTGTTCGCTTTGTGCGCTCTGGATCCCATAGAACCTTTTCAGAAAGTGGTGCGGTCTGCCCGAGTGCTGAAAGGGTTACCTGAGAGCCTCTTCGTTCAATACGCTCTCCGTGTGAAGGAGTGCGTAAATCAATAAGTTCTGTTTTTGTAACGGCCCGTTCAATACCGCGCTCTATAACCTCCATGTCTATATCAGAAAGTGTCTCTTCGTATACCGCATGCCATGATTCATTCTTGTATTCGTAAAGAGCAGCACCGCAGGTAGGGAGGATGTATAAGTTGTCCGTCGCTGTGCCCTCCGGAAGTCTGTTTGCAACGTGTGCGAGCATAATAGAAAACTTGCCTCCAGAGATAACCGCAACAGGAACTCTTGAAAGAAGAAGCGCAAAGACACCCGCCATTTTCTCAGACATTGGTTGCTTGCTCTCTGCAAGCGTTTCGTCTAGATCAAAAATAACAGAGCGGTACTTCATTTATGTGGTTGCTGCTAAAAGATTCTTTCTCGCACGAAGACTAGACCAGTATGCAGCCAAAATAAACGCAAGTCCTATAGTCCCTGTTACAACTTCAGGAACAGGGAAGAGGAGGTCGGCAAACATACTGCCAGCAAGACCAAGAATGGCCCAATGCGCGCCATGTTCAAGATAGGTAAGGGTCTCTAGGGTCTTTCGCTGAACAAGGTAGATAGTTATGGAGCGAACGAACCAGGCACCGATACCAAGACCTGCGATGATAATCGGCAAAGAAGTTGTGAGCGCGAATGCACCAATCACGCTATCAAGTGAGAATGCTGCGTCTAGTACCTCAAGGTAGAGAAAGAGCGCAAGTCCGCTCTTTGCAACTGCACCCCCCTCTACTTCAACAGAGAGCGCGCTCGTAATGCCTTGAGTCAGGATGAAGAGCAAAACTCCAAGTAGTCCACTCATAAGAACGGTTGCTTGAGCTACTGCTGGCACGAAGAAGGAAATAATGGCTATGAGGGAGAGTGCTATGCCGATCTCAATAGCTTCTATGCGTCCCCATCTTGCGAGGTGTCGCTCAACAACCTGAAACCAGTGCACGTCCTTCGCATCATTCAAGAAGTACTTGAGCGATACCATGAGGAGAAATGCCGCACCAAAGCTGTAGATAGAGTAGCGAGCACCCTCAAGAAGATGAGCGTATTCGCTTGGATTAAAGGCTGCAAGCATTGTTACTGCCCATGGCGACATGAGCACGCTCGCAGATACGATGAGTATCGGGAGTACGAGACGGGTACCAAAGACTGCGATGAGGATGCCCCAAGTAAGGAACCTGTTGCGCCATTTCTCATTCATTCCAGAAAGTACGCGCGCATTCACAACAGCGTTATCAAAAGAAAGTGTTATCTCAAGGATAACGAGAAGCACTGCTGTTACAAATGCAGCAAATCCAAGTCCTGCCCAGATTCCAAACAGAATAATAACGGATACCGTCACGGGCAGAAGAAAGAATCTTGTCATAGGAAAGGATTGTAGCACCTCATAAAGAAAAACCGTGGCCCACAGAAGGGATCACGGTTTGTATTATGCGGCGAGCGCGAAGAATGGTCGACCGTGTTGCTCGGCAAGGCCGTCGCACCATTTTGGACGCACATCATTGCAGCACTTCGGCGGCTTCTGGCTGTGTGTGGCGACTGAGACACCTTCGGTCCCGCAGTCGCACCCGCATCCCTTGGTCTTCGGCTCATGATGCAGATAGGTGCCGAAGTAGCTGAAGCAGTCGCTGACGTATTGCGAACTGTGCAGTAAGTGCCAGTGCCAGACCACGTCGGCGTCACGGCCGGGCGTGATAGAGGCTTTGGAGAACCGAGTCCGGCGCAGATACCTGCGGTAGCTGTGCTTGGCCTTGTGAAGCCGCTTGGGGCTCCACCGTGGGTGCTCTCGCTGCACCCTTGCCATGACGACATCCAGACTGAACGTCGGCAGGGGTTTCTGAGTTATTTTGCTCATCAGATTCTCTCCCACATGAGCGCTGACAAAAAGACCTTGTCAGACGGACTATACAACTTAAAGAGACTTTTGTCAGCTATGGATGTTGCCCTACAACTTTAAAGTTGAAATGTAGATTGAGAAGATAATTTGCCATGCCAACAAACCCAGCAACGAGTACACGAGCAAGAAGGTAGTACAGACCAAAGAATGTAACTAAGAGAGCAACTCCAGAGGTTGTTACAAATGCGCCGAGGCAAGCAAGACCAATAAAGTACGCATACCCGTGGTGTACCGGACGCATTGTTCCGCGAAACACATGCATGCGAGATAGTGCGTAGTTTATGGAAACAGCAATAAGAAATGCAAAAGGAGTAGCGATGTAATATTGCACGCCAACCAACTCCGTTAGTCCTGCAAGAAGGAGTAAATCAAAGAGAAGAGTGGACACTCCAATAATGGCGTAGCGTATAAAACGCCTTGTTCCGGGAGTCCAGAGTGCCTGCATGTCCCCATAATAGCCTCCAAAGTGCCTTCAGTGCTATACTCCTCCTGACTATGGCGACTACAGCACTCAAAGTTGAAAACGTTAAGAAGGTGTACGGGAAAGACGGAAAGCAAAAGGGCACTGAAGCTCTTAAAGGAGTATCGCTTTCAATAGAAAAAGGTGAGTTCTTCGCACTCCTTGGGCCAAACGGAGCAGGAAAGTCTACTCTTATTGGTATCCTCTCAGGACTTGTTCTTAAGTCTTCGGGAGTTGCAGAAGTAGCTGGAATTGATATCAGCACCCACCCAGCACAAGCAAAAGCACATATCGGGCTCGTTCCTCAGGAGTTTAATTTCAATATATTTGAGAAGGTAGAAAATATCGTCATTGATCAGGCCGGATACTACGGACTCTCGCGAGCAGAAGCTATTCCTCGCACTGAAAAGGTCCTGAAGGATCTGGGTCTTTGGGAGAAGCGCTCTGCAAGCGCACAGTCTCTTTCAGGAGGAATGAAGAGAAGGCTTATGATTGCCCGCGCACTCGTGCATGAGCCAGAGATTCTACTCCTAGATGAGCCAACGGCAGGGGTTGATGTGGAGCTTCGTCGGGGTATGTGGGACTTCCTTCGCGAATTGAATCAAAAGGGAACAACGATCATCCTTACCACACACTATCTAGAAGAAGCAGAGATGCTTTGTAGACGAGTTGCAATTATCAACAAGGGACAGATTATTGAACAAGGAAGTGTTAAGGAGCTTCTTACGAAGTTAAATATCGTTACGCTTCTTCTGGATTCAGTTGAACCGATTACAGATGCGGCCCTCGTACTTCTGAGAGAGCTAGCTATTGAGCGAGTAGACGAGACGACTATTAAACTAACTCTAAAGCCAGGACAGACTGTAAACGAAGCGATTCGCAAGATTGGTGCGACAGGCATTCAGATTGCGAACGTGCGCAACTCGGGCAGTAGACTTGAAGAGGTGTTTGTTAACCTTATTGAAAAAGACTAAGCCTATGAATCGCGCACCTATTCTCATTGGGTACTACACCATGGTTCGCAAGGACTTCATGCGCATTATGCGTATTTGGTCTCAGACTTTGCTTCCGCCAGCTATTACCATGGCGTTGTACTTTGCGATCTTTGGGACATTCATCGGGAGTCAGGTAGCAGACATACATGGATTTCCTTACATCCAGTTCATAGTGCCGGGCCTCATTATGATGTCCGTTATTACAAGTGCGTACATGAATAGTGTGTCTACTTTTTATTTTGCTAAGTGGACACGTACAATAGACGAGCTTTTAGTCTCTCCAATGCCAAGTTGGGTTGTTATAGCAGGATTTGTATCTGGAGGGCTTATTCGTGCGGGACTTGTGGGGGTGATTGTCATTGCGGTATCGTTGTTCTTTACAAAACTCACCCTCTTTTCAATAGGGATCATCTTTGGTGCCGCCTTCCTTACAGCGCTCCTATTTTCCTTCTTGGGTCTCATAAACGGTATCTTCGCGAAGTCTTTTGATGCTATCAGTATCGTTCCTACTTTCGTTCTCACTCCACTTACGTATCTTGGAGGAGTCTTCTACTCCGTTGAGCAACTTCCTGAGTTCTTCCGGAACCTTTCCTATTTCAATCCAATTCTCTATATGGTGAATGCGTTCCGTTATGGATTCCTTGGAGTGTCTGATGTGCCTCTTTCACTTGCCTTTAGTGTTATGGGAGGACTCACTGCCGTTGCCTTTGTCGCTACTATCTGGCTCTTTCATAAAGGGGCGGGCCTAAAGCAATAAACTTTTATGATTCATTCTTCAAAAAAGCTTTCTTGGTCTAGCTTCATCTAACTTTCAAACAGATAGTTACTTCGCTTCTTTGCGAAACAAGGAGAGAGAATGTGCAATACCGTGCGGTAGGAAAAAGATGTGCGATTGATCTTTCAGACACAGGAGTTTCAGAACAAGAAGCTGCAGAAATATTGGAGAGACTGGGCTTTATACAAATTCAAGTTGACCTTTCTGTCCTCGCAAGGGGACGCATTGGGGAATCAATCTACCACCGAGGGGTTTCTATTTTGGAAGCACCTGGGGTTGTAGATTGCTCTTCACTCATTAAATGGCTATTTGCCCAGAAGGGTATCTGGCTTCCACGACTCTGTGTACAGCAGTACATGTACACAGAATCAATCTGCGTAGAGCAGATTCAAGCTGGCGACGTGTTGTATACAAGCGGAGTTCTGAATCTGTATGATCAGGATCCGTCTCATGGCGTGGGGCATGTTGGTCTCGCAACGTCTGAGACAACAGTCGTCCATGCCGTGGGGAAGAACAGGGGAGTGAAGGAGGTTAGTCTTGAGCGCTTTTATGGCGCACGGAAACTCCAGGGTATACGGAGGTTTTCTAAAGAGACGACGGCTACCTTCATAGTTCCTGAAAGCCATATCGTTGAATGGTCTGACGATATTAAGTGGCTTCTGCTGAAACACGTGTCCAAGTAAGCCGCTCTCGTAGGAGGGTGGCTTTTTATATAAAGCGCCGGGGCCGCTCCCTGCTTAACAGGTGCGGCCCCGGCAACTAGTCCTTAATTTTTTGTATCATAGAGGCGCTTTCTAGCTAGCAAGCGTCTTTCTTTAGCCCGTATGCCGCACATCTTTTCCCTAGAGATGTTTACGGCGAAAAAGGAAGAAAGAACTTATGAGGTCCTGGCTCGCGCCGCCCTCACTCCTAGCGATACTACGCAAGATGCTATGAACCAGCCGTGAAGGACTTCATGAAAAGTCTACGGACACTTCGTTAGTTTTTGTTTCTCCGTCTTCAAGCGGATCCGGGATGTAGTGTTTGCCTGCGGCAGGAAGAGTAATACGGATCTCAGTGCCGGTTCCTGGCGTGCTCCGAATGCTAATAGCGCCTCTATGCAGACGCACTATCTCATTCACGATAGCAAGGCCGAGTCCTGAGGTCCCCGTACCAATACCTCGCGCACGTGAGGTGTCTCCTCTATAGAACGGCTCAAAGATGTGAAAGAGGTCTTTTTGATTGATACCAATACCTGTATCAATAACGCGAATAACAATCTTATTTCCAGACTCAGGTTCTATGTGCACGGTTACGGACCCATTCTTATTCTCTGGCGTGTAGTTCACGGCATTCTTCACCAAGTTTGTTACTACCTGATCTAGTGCAACTGCATTGCCGTGTGCGTGGCGAGCCTCTCCTGAAACAACAGAGAGTGTAATACCTCGAGAGTCTGCAAAGGCACGGTGTCTGTCCGCAACTGTCTCAGCAATATGAGCAATATCAACAGGAGCGCGTAACATACGACGCGGGCGCGTCAGCGTGTCAAAGGAAAGAAGATTGTTTATCGTTTCTGAAATACGGTCTAGCTCAACAATAGTTTCCTCAAAGGTCTCCCTTGTTGCCTTGGGAAGTGTGGGATCAAACAGAGCAACTTCTGTATTGGTTTTAATAATGGCAAGCGGGGTACGAATCTCATGCGCAATGTTACCTATAAAGCGCTTCTGGAATTGGAGTGAATTACGTGTTGGCCAGAGTGCAAATCGTGCAATAAGGAATCCAAAGAATATATTCACAAGAATGATTCCAATGAATGCAAAGAGGAATGTCTGCTGGCGGACATCTTCAATAGATTGTGGAAGGGCAGTATCTGTTGTTGTTGCGCCGCTTACAATAGCGGTTTGAATTTGAAAGGTGATTGATTGTAGTGTCGTCTCCTGGACGTACTTAATCCCAACAAGGAAAAGAACAATAGAAATAATCGCCAACAAGACCTGCAAGAACACGACATTCGTTGCAGTCTTGTAAAAGGGGTTAAACCGGTACTTATCTATTAAGTCGGTAGCCCACACCACGGACGGTTTCAAAGAGGGGGGTGTCTCCATAGGTATCAAGTTTCTTACGAAGATTTTTCATATGCACATCAAGAACATTGGAGAAGCCAGGGAAGTCAAAGCTCCACACATGATCTAGTATACTCTCGCGCGTGAGCGCCTCGTCTGGGTGGCGCATGAAGTACTCAAGAAGGGAGTATTCCTTTAGTGTAAGGGCAACCGGCTCTCCTCCTTTTGTTACGGTTCTGCTTCCAGGATCCATTACGATGTCTCTTGCTTCAAGGGTGGTCTGAATAGATTGTTCTGGTCTACGGAGCACTGCATTGATGCGCGCTACAAGCTCTTCAAAAGAAAACGGCTTTGCAAGATAATCATCTGCGCCCGTGTTGAGGAGTTCTACTTTGTATTCAGTTTCATCGCGTGCAGTGAGCACGATGATAGGAGTAGTTACCCCCGCTGCGCGTGCCTCACGGGTGATGGTAGCGCCATCAATCCCAGGAAGCATAAGATCCATGAGGATCAGGTCATACTCGTCCCGATACAACATGATGCGAGTTTTTGCCTTTTCGCTCTCCGCGATCCAGTCAACAGCGAATCCTTTGGACTCAAGACCTCGCTTCAGGGCCTCTGCAAGTTTTGCTTCATCTTCAACGATAAGTATGCGCATAGGTGAGGGATTTAGGGATAAAACTATGTCAGTACCATACATGGTATCGCATGAAGCCTTCATGAAGGGCAATCTGATACAGTATATACATGGATATTTGGAAACACGGTTCTTTTCTAGACGCATGGTCCCTTGTGCATGTTTTATCAGGATTTTTCCTAGGGCTCTTATGCTACTCGCTCGGCCTCTCGCTCGTGCTGTCTGTAGCGTGCACACTCATCGCACTTATTCTTTGGGAAGTATATGAATGGATGTTGGGTATTCTAGAAACACCAGCAAATGTTGCAACAGATATTGTGCTTGGAATGATGGGTGCCGGTGTTGCTGTGTACCTGTATTTCATACTTGAGAAAAGCGTGCCGGGAGAGATTCTTTTGCTTCTTTTTTCCTTCATGATCCTTCTCTCTCTTTGGGGGTTCCTGGACCAGTACAAAAACGGTTATCGGTAGGTTTTTAGAGCCTGTACCTACAGGCTCTTAGAGCACGTGGGTTGAAAGAATTTAAGAACGTTTTCTGCTCCTCTATCCACACGCAATATTGTATGAAGAGAGGTACTATTCATAGGCAAGGACAGCCGAATGCAGAGAGGACAGATGCACCACGGTGCGTTCTCTAGTGGAGAGAAATCCCTGCTGGCGTCACGCCAAGGCTGATTATTACTGTGCTGTGTAACCTACGGGATTACCTATGATGAAACAGGTCAAAAAACGAAACGGAAGCATTGTTGAGTTTGAAGAAGTAAAGATTACCGATGCATTGAGGAAGGCGTTCGCAAGTTGCGACGTCGCTATTGATGAAACTGCCCTTGAGGCACTTACCGCTGGAGTTCTGGAGGACCTCTCCCAGAAATACAGCGAAGAACACACTCCATCCGTTGAGAACGTTCAAGACCTCGTAGAACTCGCCCTTATGGAGGCGGGGCACATGACTGTTGCGAAGCACTATATTGTGTATCGGTACGAGCACACAAAGATTCGTGAAGAGAAGAAACAAGAAACTCTTGAGAAGATTGAAGAGGAGGGTCTTTTGATCACTACTGCATCAGGAAAGCAGGAGCGGTTTAATGAAACAAAATTGCGTCAGACTCTGGCGCATTTTGCTGAGGAAGGAGTGACAATTGATGTTGAGGGGATCATGACTCAACTCAAGTACGAGTTGTACGAAGGCATGAGCACTGCTGAAGTAGGAAAGGCTCTTATCATGGTGGTGCGTTCTATGATTGAGCGCGATCCTGCGTATTCAAAACTTGCTGCTCGTCTCTTGTTGAATCGTATGTATGGAGATGTGTTCGGTTCTGAATTTGATAGTAAGGATCCACTTGCAGCACACGAACGAGTGTTCGTTCGTAACATGACAGACCTCGTTGCGAAGGGGGATCTAGATGAGCGTATGGCGGAATTTGATCTTCCAAAGCTTGCCCGCGCAATGAAGATTGAAAATGATTACCTGTTTGAGTACATGGGACTTGAAATCATGTCTAGCAGGTACTGCATGGAGGATACGAAAACTAAGAAACAGTTGGAGACTCCGCAGATGCTCTGGATGCGTATTGCTATGGGACTCGCTATAGCCGAAAAGCCGGAAGACCGTGAGCGAGTCGCCTTGGAGTTTTATGACGTGCTTTCTGGCTTCTACTACACTCCTGGAGGTCGTACGCTCTTCCAGTCTGGATTCAAAAAGGCGCAGATGAGTAACTGCTTCCTTAACAGTGTTCCTGATTCTTTGGATGGCATCTTTAAGTCAATCGCAGATAACGCGCAGTACTTGAAATGGTCTGGAGGTACTGGGACTGACTGGACGAAGGTTCGCGCCACAGGCTCCTTTATTAAGGGAACTGGCGTAGGATCCCAGGGAATCGTGCCATTCCTTAAGATTGCAAACGATGTAAACATTGCAATTAACCGCTCAGGAAAGCGACGCGGCGCTGGGTGCGTGTATCTTGAGACCTGGCATCTAGACGTTGAAGATTTCTTTGAGCTTCGTAAGAACACAGGAGATGAGCGACGTCGCACGCACGACATCAACACAGCAAACTGGATTCCAGATTTGTTTATGAAGCGCGTACGCGATGGGGGACAGTGGACACTCTTTTCTCCAAACGATGTTCCTGATCTCCATGAGATTTACGGTGCTGCATTTGAGAAGGCCTACATTGAGTACGAGGCAAAGGTAGACAACGGAGAGATTGAACTCTTCAAGCGTGTGTCTGCAGCAGACCTCTGGAAGAAAATGATCGGTATGCTCTTTGAGACCGGACACCCATGGATTACCTGGAAGGATCCTTCAAACATTCGTTCTCCTCAGGATCATGCTGGAGTGGTACACAACTCAAACCTCTGTACTGAGATTACCCTCAACACCTCAGATGATGAGACCGCTGTATGTACGCTTGGCTCACTGAACTTTGCTAAGTTCGTTACTCCTGACGAAAACGGAACACTTCGTTTTGACCATGAGCTCGTAGGAAAGGTAACGAGAGTAGCAATCCGCATGCTAGATAACGTTATTGATCTTAACTTCTACCCTACAGTTGATTCCTACAACGGAAACACACGACATCGTCCAGTAGGACTTGGAGTACGCGGATACCATGACGCTCTGTACATGTTGAACATTCAGTTTGATTCAACAGAGGCGCTTGCCTTTGCTGATGAGAGTATGGAGGTGGTGGCGTACTACGCAATTCTCGGCTCTTCAGAGCTTGCGAAGGAACGGGGGACGTATTCTTCATATAAAGGATCTAAGTGGGATCGTGGACTATTCCCTCAGGACACCGTAGATCTTCTTGAAAAGGAGCGTGGAGAGGAAATCAAAGTGAAGCGTGGAGGGAAACTTGATTGGACTCCAGTGCGTGAGCACGTGAAAGAGCACGGTATGCGTAACTCAAACACGATGGCTATTGCGCCAACTGCTTCAACCGCAAACCTCGTGGGATGTATTCCTTGTGTAGAACCTATCTACAAGAACATCTACGTAAAGAGCAACAAAGAGGGAGAGTTCGTTGTTGTGAACAAGTATCTTGTTGAAGACTTGAAGAAGGCAGGACTCTGGAGTCCTGGCATGCTGAATCGCATTAAGTATGCAGACGGCAGTATCCAAGACATTGATGAGGTGCCGCTCGCACTCAAAGAGAAGTACAAGGAGGTGTTTGAGATTGATGGGAAGTGGCTTGTTGAAGCAGCAGCTCGCCGTGGAAAGTGGATTGACCAATCTCAGTCACTCAACATCTTCTACAACGGTACTTCTGGACGTGATCTCTCTGATATCTACTTCCTTGCGTGGCAGATGGGTCTCAAAACAACCTACTACCTCCGCACTTTGGGCGCTTCTCAAGTAGAGAAGGCAACGGTGTCCACCTCTGAGTATGGATCAACACATAACCGAAAAGCAGGCGTTGTAACTGCTCAGGCAGTTGCTGTTGAAACCGTAGAGGTTATTGCTGAGCCAAGTGTCCCAAGCGGATTTACTCCAGAGGAGTGGCAAGCAAAAATGTCTCGCGTTGCCGCAGGAGAAGAGGCAGGCGTGTGCGAATCGTGTGAGAGTTAAACGGCTTTGTCCGAATTAGAGGAACTAACCACTATCATCCTATGCCAATCAACAAAGGTGCTCAGCCAGTAGACATCAATAACCGCAAGATTATTAACGGAGGTGATGCTGACGTGATGCAGTTGTATCCAATGCGCCACACCTTTGCATGGGACGCGTATATGGTAGGGAACAGTAACCACTGGTTGCCAACAGAGATCTCCATGCAGCGCGATATTGAACAGTGGAAGAGCACGACTGCTCTCACTGCCGACGAACGCCAAGCATTTGAGACCGTGCTCGGGTTCTTCACTACTGCAGACTCAATCGCTGCAAACAACGTAGTGCTCGCACTCTACAAGCACATCACCAGTCCTGAGTGTCGTATGTACTTGCTTCGCCAAGGATACGAAGAGGCGATCCACACGCATGCGTACCAGTACATCGTTGAGTCTCTTGGAATGGACGAGAGCAAGATCTTCAACATGTACCGCGAAGTTGAGTCCATCTACAACAAAGACAATCTGGTACTGAATCTTAATGAGGGAATCTTTGACCCAAACTTTAAGACAGGAACACTTGAGAGTGACCAGCTCTTCTTGGAGAACCTCTGTGTGTTCTCACTTATTCTTGAGGGAATTTTCTTCTACAGTTCATTCGCCGTTATGTTTGGCTTCCAGCGCCAGAACAAGCTTACCGGTTCAGCTGAGCAGATTCAGTACATCATGCGAGACGAGAGCCAGCACTTGAATTTCGGTATTAACATGATTAATGCCATTAAGCAGGAGCAGCCTGAGTTGTGGACTCCAGAGTTCCAGCAGCGCATTGTTGACCTTGTGAAGCGTGCCGTGGTGCTTGAGTACACCTTTGCTACAGAAGTGTTCCCTAAGGGAATCTTCGGTATGAATGCTGCTGGGTTCAAGCAGTATATTGAGCACATTGCAGATCGTAGACTTGCATCGGTAGGACTCCCAGCTCAGTACAATGTAGAGAACCCATTCCCATGGATGGGAGAAGCAGTGGACCTCAACAAAGAGAAGAACTTCTTTGAGACTCGTGTAACAGAGTACAAGACAGGAGGGCAGTTGAGTTGGTAAAAGGGCTGATACAAAAAGGACTCTGCATATTCAGCAGAGTCCTTTTTGTATATGAAGAAACCCCGCAAGAGAGCAGGGCTCTCCACGGGGTTGGTTGCGGGCTCTAGTCAGCGTCGGGAAGAAACCTCTCGACCTGTCTCTCAACAAAGGTCACCAGGGAGATCGCGACGATCATCCCCAGAAGGCCTGCCCAGAGCGAACCGGAAAGTTCGCCGACAAGAAGGCCGCAAGCGACTATCCCGCCCATAATGATCCACAACTCTGCCTTCATTGGATCATGCGACGAGGATTTGGTAACTGATTCGGTCATCGTGTTCTCTCGCTGTTCGCAGCTGTGCTGCAAGGACTGTACTAATGCAATGTATAGCATATACATTGCATTATGTCAAGTTTCTATTTCTTCCCCCATCTCCACTCTGGCTTCTCTCCAAACCGGGTACAAACCCTAAAGAGGGAATAGGAGAGGAGTGCGAGTACGATAAGGAACTCAAGGACCCCAAATACTGCTTCCCGTAGGTCTGCATTAGCCTCAACAGCAGCCCCAGCCCATGCACCGAAGATAAGGACGGTGGAGGTGAAAGCAATCGCGTACAGGGCAGTTATTACCCAGCCTTGCCAGGTAATAGGGTACCAACCGTACCCATAATCTTTGGCACGAAACCAGAGTTTTCTTTCTTTCCTTGTTGCCTTGCTCATGGTCTGATCATACAGTATTTAGGCCATATTTCCACTCTTTTCGTCTCTTGACTTCCTAAAATGAGGGGACCCTAAACATGAAGAAATTGCTTCACAGCTCTTGACAAGCCTTGTCAAGTCTGCTACTATGGCCCTGTTAGGCCGTCCTTCGGGTCGGCTTTCATTTATGCCAGTAATTGCAGTAGTAGCCCTTATGGGCTTCTTGTTTTTACCGGGTAGCGCAGGCGCGCCGGCACATGCAGAGACGATTTCTGCGCCGGTAGTTGCTAGCGGGGAGGCTGAAGAGCCTTCTAAACGCCTGGCAACCTCTCTGGAGGTTGCCCAGACCTACACGGTAAGTATGACCGCTTATAATGCCGTCCCGGCGCAAACGGATGCCAACCCATTCGTGACCGCCAGCGGCTTAGCCTCTAACCCAGAGGTAGTGGTTGCTCGTTCACGCGACATGGCTGCCGAACTTCCGTTCGGTACAGTGATTCTCCTAGAACGCTCAGCGAAGGACACTCCTTCGTGTAGGTTCACTGAAGTTGAACATCTTATTGGATACCGTGTTGTTGCAGATACTATGCACCAACGATGGGTACACAAGATTGATGTGTTGTTCCCTACGCACGATACTGTCTCAGTAAACGGACGTGAGGTGAACCCTGCAATCGCACTTGGTGTGTGTGGTCAGGTAACAGCAACAGTAGTCGGACGCCTTGATCTTAAGGATGTTCCTGCAACTCAAGCAGAACTTGCTGCTATGTTCAGCGCTCCTTCACTTGCTCTAAGATAAAATAGAATTTCTCCACAGTTTTCATGAAGACCCGCACTCCTGTAAGGACGCGGGTCTTCGTACGTTTGTTATAGTAGCTACATACATATGAACAGAAACACTCTTATCTCTGCGACACTCCTTGCTGTATTTGCATCAAGTACTGTGTTGCCAGCGACAACACTCGCCGCAACAGCAAAGAAGGCAAGCACTACGCCACTTGAAATCTCTGGATGGATTCCCTACTGGAGAACAGAGGCAGGCACAAAAGATGCGAAAGCACATCTCTCTCAGTTGACGGAGGTTAATCCGTTTGGCTACACAGTTAAACTAGACGGCTCCTTACACGACGCCATGAGGATCGGAGGAAGCGACTGGAAGAGTCTTATAAAAGAGGCAAAGAAGAAAAGGGTACGTGTAGTACCTACAATTATGTGGAGCGACACTAACTCAATCCACTCAATACTTTCAGACCCCAAGAAGCGTGCCACTCACGTTGCTGGCATTGTGAAGATGGTCAAAGACAACAACTTTGATGGAGTTGATATTGACTACGAGGGCAAGCTTGCAGAGACTCGCCCCTACTACACTCTTTTCCTAAAGGAGCTTTCTGAAGAGCTGAGTAAGAAGAAGGCTAACAAGTGGCTTATGTGTACCATTGAGGCACGTATGCCGCTGGAATCTCGCTACGTAGGTACACCACCTCCAGGTATTGAGTATGCGAATGATCTCCCAGAGATAAACAAGTACTGCGATCGCGTGCGCATTATGACCTATGATCAGCAAACAGCAGATGTTCGCCTTAACAAAGAAGCGAGAGCTGCAGGAGAATTCTATGCACCGGTAGCAGACAAGAAGTGGGTAGAGTGGGTTATTGAGTACATGGCTAAGGATATAGATAAGAAAAAGATGGTCATTGGTATAGCAACCTATGGCTATATCTACCAGCTCATGCCACACACGGATGGTTCAGGATACACCTATACAAAGCTGGAAGCTTTTAACCCGGGCTACGCTGTTGAACTTGCGAAGCAATACGGCATAACGCCAACAAGAAACCGTGCAGGAGAACTTTCTTTCACCTACGTGCCAAAGGAACAAACAGCATTGCTTCCAACGCAAAGCGCACTCGCTGCACTCGCTCCTCGTGGAACAACGTCAGCAAACCTTGCGGCAGCAGGTGCAATCGCTCTAGCTAAATCAAAGGCAAGACAAGCGCCAGTACAGATGCTGTGGTGGAGTGATGCCTCCGCTATTGGAGACAAAGTAGATCTAGCACGAAAGCTCGGTGTGAAAGGAGTAGCCGTCTTTAAGATTGACGGAGGCTCTGATCCTAAGATGTGGGACGTTTTAAAGAAGAAATAGTGTAAAAGAAAAGACCCGCGAGAGCGGGTCTTTTCTTAGTTGCCCTCAATATTTTCTTCTTTGAAAGAATCAATGAGATCTAAATAGGCAACAAACACAGCAGGGTTGGTTCGCCACATGGCTTCAGTACTGTTGTTGATTGCTTGTATGGCGTGGCCCGGCGCATGACTAGATACAAGCATCTTTGCCTCCTTTATAGACTGATCGTTCAAAAGAGACATATCACCTGAGCGGGCAATCTCGTCTATGGTGTTTCGTAATGTACGCTCCTTACCCACATCAAGTAACACTGGCCCTGTCTCGTGCTTGAGGGACGTAGTATCTGGCGCTTCATTATCATTTGCTGCCTTTGGGGGAGGTCCTTCTGTAAACATATACGGATACTATATCATCACTGTTTAATCAAAAATATCAGCCAAATACTCATCAATTTCTCTCTGGTCTAGGTCATAGAAATACTTCTCATCTCGGTGCAGTTGTCGCGCGAGGTCCTTTCCAACAAAGCGCCAGTGCCACGGCTCGTATTGGTAGTATGCGTTTCCTTTAGGGTAGGAGAGTACGAACCCATATCTCCAAGCGTTTTCAGTAAGCCACTTGAATGCCTCTGTCTGGTCAAATCCAGTGAAGGTAGCACCAACTGCTGGAGTTGTTATATCAACCGTTGTACCTAACTGGTGTTCTGAATACCCCTGGTCTGCAGAGAATGTGTTCGCGCCTGATCCATACGTAACGCGATAGCTATTCTTTAGTGCTGTCTGTGTTCCAAAAGAGCGGTATGCAGAGATAATCAATAGAGAGATATCGTCCTCCTTAGCGGCATCCAATAATTCTTCTAGGTGTGGTTGTACAGCCGCATGGAGTGTGAGGAGACGATCTTTTTGATACAGGTACTCTTCTGGAATAGGGGAGAGTGCTGGAGGAGAGTAGTTCTCGTTAAGAAAAAATACTTTGGAATACTTTGCGAGGAGTTCCGGGTCTGTTTTTGCGAGTTTCTCCAGGACTCCCACAGTTCCGGAGATTTTTGCTATCTGATTCTCAAATACACTGTTTTTGTTCCGTTCGTTTGAAAGTGCTTCTTCTAGGCGCGCAATATACTCTTTTGCTTCTGAGAGTTGCTTAGAAAGAGTGCCTGACTGAGCCGTCTCTTCTTGGAGAGCTTGTTTAGAGTCGCTTAAATCAGCGGAGAGCGTGGTGTACACATAAGCGCCATATACAGACGCTCCAAGAACGAGAACACCTGTCACTGCTAGAAGTATTCCCGTTCGTCCCATAGCCCTATTGTTACATATCCCCAGAAATGAGGCGACTTGATGGAAGTCCGGAATACAGTACGATACGAGCACCTATGCCACAGAATAAATTTGTTCCGGGAAACTGGAAGCTTCTCGTTAAACGTTCCTCAACGGGACTCGGTCTTTTTGCCGGAGAGGCTATTCCTAAAGGAGCGTGTGTTATTGAGTACGTGGGGCGCACCATCTCTAACGAGGAGGCACTCACTAGCAAGAGTAAGTACCTATTTGAAATAAGTAAGAAAAAAACGATTGATGGGAAGCCAAAAAACAATAAGGCAGGGTACATAAATCACGCATGTACACCAAACTGCGAGACGGAAATACACAAAGGCCGAGTCTTTGTGCTCACGCTTCGCGCCATCAAGGAAGGAGAGCAGCTAACGTATGACTACGGGAAAGAGTATGTAGATGAGTTTATAAAACCTTTCGGTTGCAAGTGCGATTCTTGTCTTAAGAAAGCGTAGCGTACGCTCCGTTCCAATACGCAGTTGGATCAAATGTATTATTTGCATCGTTGCGATCATAGTCTCTGTATCCTAGAAGTCCTTTTTTAACGCGCTTAGGTGCGATATGAACATGAGGGCCAGTGCTTTTTCCTGTACTGCCTCCATACGCAAGCACGGCCCCTACACCAAGGCGCATTCCTTTTCGTACAGGAGTTCCAGACAAATGCATAAAGGATAGCTCTACTCTTGTGCGTGCACCGTCAGGGAAATCATATTGAGCGTTTGATAGGACACATACAAACAGACCAGATCCTTTGGGATGGTTGCCAACGAGAGTAACGGTGCAATCAAACGGTGCACGAATCTCCTGGCCAACTGAAAGTGCGAGATCTACACCATTGTGCTTTTTGAATCCAAACTCTGCATACAGTTCGTCTTCAACACCCCATCCCCTTGTAACAGTGTGTGGAGAGACAGGATAAAAGAGTGAAAGTGGCGTCATGAATAAAGCATACCAAGCGTTCATGAGGTCTTCACTACTTTTCTGTCATTGTCTGCGTATAGCACTAATCTCACATCTATGGACTCATACGCTGCACGAAGCACAAAACCCCTTTACAGAGGCACACAGGCAGTCTGGTACCTCCTTGGGCTGCTTGAGGCACTCCTAGCGTTTCGTTTTGTGCTTAAACTTCTCGGTGCAAACCCTGGAGCAGGATTCACTGACTTTATCTATTCAGTGACATATCCATTTACGCTCCCATTCTCAACAGTCTTTGGTGTCTCACAAGTTGCAGGAAATGTGTTTGAGTGGACGACACTCCTTGCAATGGTGGTGTACTGGCTTATAGCTATTGGTCTGCTGAAGCTTCTTCTTATGGGGAAGTCAGTATCAACGCCAGAGGCAGCCGCAAAGCTAGAGGCTTCAGAATAATCAGCATATTCGCCTAGAAATGCGGAACTCGGTATACTGAAGATATATGATGATCCGCTCCAGTCACTTCTTTATTCTTGTTACTATATCGCTCGTATTCCTTGCGGCAGGCCTGTACTACGCATTCGTGGTGATGGCCCCTGCGCAGGTCGCAGTGCCTGTAGAGGAAGTAGTCCCTTCAACTGAAATAGCGGATGGAGAGTACTTCGTTACGGTTGTCTCTGTTATTGAAAGCACTGGGGAGACGCAGCTCTCTATGGAGCACGTAACTTATTTTGAAGGAGAGGCAGCAGCTTCTTCCGCTGAAGCTGAGGTTGAGTGTGGTGCTGCTATTGAAACTTGCGTCCCTACGCTTGAAGAGGGGTATTACGTTCGTCCAAGTGGCGCTCCTTCATTCAAGGCAACACTGCAGCCTGAAACAACGTATGCGCTCCTTGATCCTAACGAGCCAACACTTGCTGCGCTCAAGAAGCTATTGTTCTCAAGTGATCCGGTGTTTGTTGTAACGGTAAAGGAGGGAGAGATAACGCGAGTAGTACAAAAAACTTCCTAGTGTATATTCACGCACGAGTAACGGCTGGAGTTCGTAAGGAAAGCTTTGAAGAAGTCTCTCCTGATCACTTTCTTATCTCAGTACGAGAGAAACCTGAACGAAACGAAGCAAATAGAGCAGTCTGCGAGCGTATTGCGCTCCATTTTAAAGTTCCCCCGTCAAAGGTACAGATTGTAAATGGACATCAAAGTCCATCAAAACTTCTCTCAGTGCGTCTTTAAGAAACGCGAGTGTGCGCTGGAAGCCAGTCCATCACTTTCTTGCGATGCTGGTCTAGGGACCAGGTACGCACCTGCTTAAAGAGGGCAGTGTTTTGCTTCTTGAATTCTACAAGAAGTTCAGCGGTTGCCTTCGGGAACTGTTCTGGCAGATCCTCGTTATATGCTTCAAGAAAAGCGGGCATGCTGAGCTGTTTTTCACAGCGAATACGATCAACGTCAGGAGACCTCATTACTTCGTACAGTACCATAAATTGGTGCTGAGCGCAAGAAACACAACAGACGCCCAGTGGGCGTCTGTTGTGTTGGCCTATTTGCCTGCCTCCTTCCTCGCTTTCTTGATTGCAAGACGTTTTGCCGTCTTTTGTGGGTGCTTCCGAGGTTTCTTCGGACTCACGCCGTGACTGTTTGCTGCCATATATGATGCGTACTAGTAATGATACCTACACGATACTACGCATTTGAATAAATTGCTCGGATTTGTGAGGCACCCCGCTTTAGATATGTGGATGGTAGGATATTCGTATGTCAGAGAAGCATTCACAGAAGTGGAAGAGTGCTGAGTCAGAGCCACTTCCTGTACCCATTCTTGTTACAGGGATTGATGAGATAAGGGAATACACAAAGTACGCAGATTCTGTATTTGGTGTGGACGAATCTGATCCCACGCTTGAGCGATGGACTCCAGAGTACATTGCGACACACACTGATACTGTGGGACTGTTTGTTGCGTATGGATCAGATAAAGAAATAAAGGGCGGAGGGCTAGTTACCATCCTTTCAAAGGCGGAAGCGCTAGAAAAGCTTTTTAATCAGTCTTATCTCACAAAAGAAAAAATTGCTATTTTTGAATACCAAGTAGTGAGGGAGGAGGATAGACGCAAGGGTCTTGCAAGAGAGCTTACAGAAAAGCGCCTACAATGGGCACGTGAACACGGAGCTACTCTTGCTCTTTCAGAGATAGAAACAGTGAATCCTATCTCTGCGCATGCAAAAACCCGAGAAGGGTTTGTATTTATTGGAATACAAAGTGACGAATATAGTGATGCGCCTCTTCTAGTTGCAGTAAAACCACTCGTAGAGGCAGAGGTCTTTGGAGAAAGTATCAAAAATACAACACCGATATACGAGCACGTAGTAATGAGTGTAAAAGAAGATTCGCACAGCGAACTAGACGCTTTGTTTAGAGAGGGATGGATAGGAATTGATGCACAGGTCGGAGAATCCGAGGAAGAGATTGTGCTCACACTGCGAAGAGCAAAGCTCTCCTAGTTCTATAGGTGCGTCTCTAGTGATTTCTTCAATTCTTCCACGCCCACAGGCTTTGTTATGTGTGCCGTAAATCCTGCTGCGAGGGCTTTATCTACATCTTCCTTTTGTCCGTATCCGGTTAACGCTATTGCAGGGAACTCATGTCCTGCTGCCCGAAGAGCTACTACCGTTGCGTGCCCGTCCATATCAGGCATTCCAATATCAATGAATGCGAGTGCAGTTGAGTTGTCTTTTACGTACTCAAGTGCTTCCTTGCCTGAATACTGAGCTGAAGCACTCCATCCAAGTACCTTTAGAAGACGGACAATACCGTCTGCTGCAGCGTGATTATCGTCTACGATGAGTATATGCTTCATACAGAAGGAGCTATAAGCGTAAGCAATTTTTCATGAAATTCTGGTGTACAGGAAGACACCAGTCCTGTTGTATCTACATCGTATCGCTGTGTATTGCCATGAATGTCTGAGGTAGTGCCTCCAGCCTCGTCCACAATAATCTTCGCAGCAGCTGCGTCCCACGGACTTGTGCGGGGGAACACCACGCCTTGAATTTGTCCGGTCGCAACAAGCATATGCGCGTACACGGTTGAACTGAATGAGAGAAAACGTACGTTAGCTGCAAGTGCTCGCTCAAAGAAAGAAAGATTCTTAAATCCGCTATG
This sequence comes from Patescibacteria group bacterium, assembly GCA_018826905.1. Taxonomy (GTDB): domain Bacteria; phylum Patescibacteriota; class Minisyncoccia; order Phycocordibacterales; family Phycocordibacteraceae; genus C7867-001. The sequence continues at coordinate 23,425 of JAHJYC010000002.1, forward strand.
TCCGTCTGTTTCAATATAGCTATGTGCAAGCTCTGTATTCTCAGCACTTAAGATTGGTGCTCCGTTCATGAATGCGCCCCCGCCTTTAATTGCAGTGTAGAGCCGATCCAGGTGTGGGTCGTATACCACACCAACCTGCGGCTCTCCCTCAACAACAAGCGCGAGAGAGAAGACGCTAATAGGGATCCCTCGCATGAATGCAGCGGTGCCGTCTATTGGGTCACACACCCAGGTATGTTCTCCTGTCTGCATCTCTCGTCCTTCTTCTCCAAGTACACTGTGCGTAGGAAAAGCCTGTTTGATGCGCGTAATAACAAGCTCATTTATTCGGCGATCTGCATCAGTAACAGGGGAGTGATCACTTTTAACAGTGTGAGCTACCCCCTGTGCAAACACCTCTTTCATTATGGCGCCTGCTTCGCGGGCGACTATAGTAGCTACCTCTAGATACTGTTGCATTTAGACTAAGTATACCAAAACAAAAAAGTATAGAAAAACAGACGCGGATGAGGCGTCTGTTATTGTGTTGAGAAGGCACGAATGGTTGTTTCCACCCACGCTTCGTTATCATTTGCCGGACTCTTGCTACCGAAGTCCTTCATAACAACGAGGTCTCCGGGACTGAATCGCGTGCTTATGACTTCTCCGCGGAGTGTCGTGACGTGTGTCTCAACGTCCCTGTAGACCGTGGAGTCGTAGGTGCTAATGATCTCACCACCACCTTCCTCCCAAAATTTGAATTCATCCCCGATGGGAACAAAGCCAAGTTCTTCTTGAAGCCCGCGAAGCGCACATTCCTCGGGGGTCTCCCCGCGTTTGCGTGTCTCGCGAATCGTGAACTCTTGCAACTTCTTGATACGCTTGCCGCTTGGGTATGCACGTTCAACTTCAAGCCAGGTCGTGAAGATCTCCGGATTTGATACCAGGATAGTCACGTTCTGAGAGATGCGATGGATGCGACAGGTATCTGGATCGCGCTGCACAATGACGTCCCGTTGCTGGGTTTCTTCGTACAGGTCTCGGAGTGTCTTTGCGCTGTTGCGCACGAACGCTTCAAGATTTATTAGCTTTCCAGTTTTAGTCTTTCCCGCGCTCATCAGACGCAAAAAGTCCTCGTAGGAGGACGTGTGGTCAATCGTTGGAATAAGATATCCCATGGCCGTCCTCCTTTCTTTCTAATGGCGGTCCGGGGATATGGTACTCCTAACCCTTTCTTTTTGCAATTTATGTTGTCTTCTATGTGTTCTCTGCAAGAGGGAGCTCAACGATGAACTCACTTCCTTTTCCTAGGCCTTTGCTCTCAGCTTGGATTGTTCCTTCGTGTACTTCTGTGAAGCTTTTAACGAGTGCAAGTCCTATACCTAAGCCCTTCTTTGTTCTCTCAGTGTCTCCAATCTGGTGAAAGGGAGTAAAGATATTCTCAAGACCTTCGGGAGAGATACCAATACCATTATCTTTAATAGTTATTCGGGCAGTACCCTTCTTTTTCAGAAGGGTAATAGTAATAGCGTCTCCAGAGTCTGAGTACTTAGACGCATTAGTTATAAGATTTGAGAATATCTGTTCCAAACGAACAGCATCTCCATTAACAAACAGAGATTGAGAGAATCCCTTAAGGACAAGTGTCTGGTGCCGCTCTTTAATGTAATGGTCAGTGGCTTCCATTGCGCGCTTCAGGGTATCTGTAAGGGAGACTCGCTCTTTTGCGATGCTTATCTTTCCCTCTGAAATGCGAGAGACATCTAAGAGGTCATCTAGTAGACGTCGTACTGTTCCCATACGACTGTGCATCACCTCAAGAAGTTCTTCATCTTCTTTGTCTGCAGTGCCTTTAAGTTTGAGAAGGTCAATGCCGCTCATGATAGGAGCGAGCGGGTTGCGTAGTTCATGCGCGAGGATTGCGATGAAGTCATTCTTTGCTTTTGATTCTGTACTAATGCGCGCAATGGCGTTTTCAAGAGTAGCTAACTGCGAACGCATGAGGTTAGTGTTTAGTCTGCGGTCTTCCTCAAGAGACACAATTACATAGAAGATAATGGAGATTGTTATGAGGAAGGTCTCTGTCTCAAAAAGTACCTGAGGGAGTTCAGTGTCTGCTGTATAGAGGAGCGTGCTTAGGATAGCAAAAGCTGAGGTTATTAAAACAGCGAGTGTTACAAAACGCGGACGGAGGCGGAGAGCAATCCAGAAGAAGGGAATGAAGATGAAATATAACAGTGGGATACCAAGAATAGTCTCCGTACCTCCAATAAATAGGAAATAGTTAATAACTATAAGAATCGCAAACACAGCGAGTGTCTCAATGAGCTCAATAAGATGTCTTCCAAAAGCAGGTTTCGCACACCAGCGCAGTACAAAGGGGGTTGTTGCAAGCAGTACAAACAAAAGTGCTACATACCCACGCCCCCATTCAGCAGCTGAGACCGGTACGCCGTTCAGTACATACCAAGCAAGCAAAGCCGTTGGGGCTATAAAAGAAACCAACGCAAGCGTGGTTATGGTTCCAAAAGTATCCCTGTACCTTCTGAACAAAGGATCTATGTGCATCTTGCGGAGCAAGAAGGCTCCTGCAATTGCTTGAAACGTTTGAATAACAGCAATGCTTGTTGCCATGAGTAGTGAGAGATCTGCGTAGAGGCAGGCAAGCAGGGTACCTATGAAGATGAACGGCCAAAGACGTATACCACTAATAAAAAGACCTCCAAGTGCAATGCCCGCAGCAGGGAACAGAAACGCACTTGCGGGTAAGAATGCGAAAGCCGTAACGGCAACTGCTGTATAGGTGAGAAAGAGAAAGATTCCCTGAATAGACGTGCGAGGAGTGTAGAGGTAAGTGCTGAGATGGTTCACGAGGAAGCGCATGATGGGGAAAGTATAGCAAAATAAAATACCCCACTACGAGAGCGGGGTATGAGAGCAAGGAGCGGCTAGACTTGAATGAAGATGGCCATGCCGGGGCGAGAAAACATTTCTTCGTCCAGGTAAATGCCCCAGTCATCACAAAGGATTGCTCCTGGTGCCTGGGCGACTGGATTGGTTTGGCTAAGGCTTTCGCCGAGCATCATTTTGGCGATAGCCAGATGGAGGTGGATCTGACGATGCGAATCATCAATTCCGACGTTGCTTCCGAAGGGAAGGCCACTCGCGTCGTGCAGTGCCTTGTGTGCTCCGTTCGCAGCCTCCAACAGGCTGTACAACTGCCGCTCATAGTCGGATAATTCTCCGACCTTACGACCTCCTTCAGGAGGCTTTGACTTTGGCGGCGTGTATTGATCAGGCGTGATCGTCTTCAGTTGCTCCGCGAGCGAGATGAGCGCATCTTCGCCAAACTTGGTAACTTCTTGGGTCAAATCATTTCCTCCAGCCCAACAGTTGCGGTGTGGGTCCAGTGAATTTATAACACAAATAATGCTGTTGGCAATGAATCTGCACGTTGGTGCTTACTTGTGCCCCCGTGCACGACGCCTGGTAAAGACAATGTGTTCAAAGAGAAATGCCGCACAAACTGCACAGACAAGGAATATGGCGTAGATACTAACTGCCTCAGTGTAAGACATTGAAATAGGAGGAAGAATAGCGAGTGAGATCGCTGAGGCCCAAGAGGTGATGGAAATAGCTCCAAGGGTGAACCCAAGTCGTCTGAGGCCTCGGGCACGTTTGTTGGTGAGTATCTTCTTGTCTCCAAGGCGCGGGAACACATAGCGATGCAGGAGCCAACCATTTCCAGTAAGTACTAGAACAACGGTCATCTTGGTGAGGAATTTTGAAGATGCCAAATAACCCTCTGGATTGGAAAGGAATATAAGTGCCCCTGTTGTGATTATGACGAGGAGGGTGAAGGTAACGACGCGCGAGAGGAAACGCAAGGTTGTAATTTCAAATCGTGAAAGAATACGATTGAAGCCAAAGCGGAGGGCAAGGATATCAGCTGAAATAGCAGCACCCATACCAGTGACCACCGCAAGCACGTGGGCAATAACAAATACGAACTTATATTCTGCAATGAAAACGACAGGTTCTAGCAGCATGACTTTACAATAGTATGTACTAAAGAGCGCATAATTTCTACACGGTTACGTGAGTAGTATACAAGCGGTCACGGTGTTGGATTCTCTTTTACCTTAGCAAGAACGAGCCGTGGCTCTCCGTCACCCCAATAGTTTTCTTTACGTTCTTCCACTGTAAACCCGAGGCCTTCATATAGTTTAAGAGCCGGATTGTCTGGGTGCGTTACGAGATCTATGCGCTCTGCATCAGGGTACTTTGCAAGCACTCCCTTAATTGCATTTGTAGCAATACCTCTTCCTTGGTATTCAGTCCGAACAATAATACCGCTTATATAAATATGATCAGGAGACTTCTCTTCGTACGCAATACTTCCAACCGGTGTGTCTCCGAGTTTGAGTATCTCTACTATATTTTCAGCAAGTTCTTTTTTCCACGCATGTTCAGTAACCATCGGGGAGTAGATCCTTGTCTTCTGCACACTTTTCTCAATATCAATAAGAACTGCAATATCAGCCTCTGATGCTTTACGTGTAGAGAGAGTAGGCTGTTCGTGCTTTTCCATACTATTCATATACGGGTAAGAATAGCATCTGTCTCTGGGAGTTTAATCGGGCGGCTACACTCACGCTCGCTTCATGGGCGGCATGTCACTCTGTACGTATATCGTAGCTATAAATTCTTTTTAAATGAAACTACCTGAAAAACTATCGCACTATAAAAGCAAAAGAATGCTGTTGCTTGTGTCTGGCAAGCAGGAGATGCTGATCTACACATTGAAGGATGCAGAAATAGAAGAGAGAAAGCATTTTAGAATAGAAAACCCCACGTATTCTGATAATGAGGGACACTTTAAAGTCCGCACTGGAGGGAAGGTAATGCGCTCCGGAAGTGTGCGTGAGACTGATGATCGCGAGATTATCGTAAAGTTTAAGAATGAGATAGCAAGCAATCTTGATGAAATAAAACAAACCTTTGATGAGGTGTATATCTCAGCACCAGGAAAAACAAAGAATGAAATTCTAGAAGCGCTCCCAATAGATATAAAGGAGAAGGTAACAAAGACTATTGTAGGGAACTATTGCTCTCTTTCTCCAATTGAAATATTGGATCTGTTTTCAGAAGAGGAAGAAGATGAGATCCAAGAAGCTGAAGTACGGAAGATTCTCAAGAAGAATAATCAGGTTACGTAGGGTTTTGCCAATCTAAGATTCTAGATTGGCATCTTAAAACTATTTAGTAGATAAAGACGAAACCGGCGTTTTCACGTCGGTCCGTTCTACTTTGCTCCGCGGGCAGGGCAGTTTTCGAACCTGGAATTGGGCAGAAATATATCCTGATCTTGACTACACCCTTAAAGAGATTGGCGCCCCGCTGAGTATTTGAGACCCGCATAACGCTTAAATGAAGTCCGAGGATGTTACAGGCTATGCAGAGTCTGACATCGCTGATTTCGTGTGCTCGGTGCTACACTTTTCCCTATGATCAGTTTGAATGAGATACGGTCCCGAGCGCGAGCATTTACGATTGAATGGAAGGAGGAGGAGCGAGAAGATGCCGAGGCAAAGTCATTCTGGGATGAGTTTTTTAATATATTTGGTGTATCTCGTCGTCGTGTCGCTTCTTTTGAATATTTTGTGCATAAGCAAGACGGCGCACAGGGCTTCGTTGACGTTCTATGGAAGGGTGTAATGCTCGCAGAGCATAAATCCAAGGGCATGAGCCTGGACAAGGCCTATACTCAGGCAAAAGACTATTTTCCTGGCTTGAAAGATGCTGAACTACCTCGCTATGTTGTTGTATCTGACTTTGCACGCATACGGCTATATGACCTCGAAGAAGGTACGCAAGATGAATTTCCGTTAGATGACCTGCATAAGCATGTTGAACAATTCGGTTTTATTTCTGGATATGAAGTGCAACGTTATGAAGAGGAAGAAGCCGCCAGTATCAAAGCTGCTCAACTCATGGCTGAATTCCACAACGAGATTGCCAAAACTGGATACCAAAGGCATGATCTCGAAGTATTTTTGGTGCGCATTCTATTCTGTCTTTTTGCTGATGACACAGAAATTTTTCCACGAAATCACTTCCGTACATACATTGAACAGCGAACGAATGAAGATGGTAGTGACTTGGGAAGCAGGTTGTTAGAGTTGTTCGATATCCTTAACAGACCTGAAGACCAGCGGCAGACAAACATTGATGAACAACTAGCCGCATTCCCGTACATCAACGGAGCGGTCTTTGGTGAAAGAATTGCATCTATATCTCTCGATAGAGCTGCACGAGAAACGTTACTAAAGTGTTGTGCGTTTGATTGGTCAGCAATTTCTGCTGCAATCTTTGGGTCTCTCTTCCAGGGTGTGATGGATGATGAGGAGCGTCGCCAATTGGGAGCGCACTACACTTCAGAAATTAACATTCGTAGAGTAATTGAGCCTCTATTTCTGGACGAGCTATACAATGAATTCGATAGAGCTAAAAGGAGCCAGCAAAGACTAGAGACATTCCATAAAAAGCTAACCAACCTGAAGTTCCTTGATCCCGCCTGCGGCTGCGGAAACTTTTTGGTGACCACTTATCGTGAACTACGTAAATTAGAGCTGCAAATTCTAAAAAGACTTCGGAAACCTAAAGAAATGAGCCTGGCTATGTTTGGTGCAGACGAGCTGTCTAAAATTCATGTAAATCAATTCTATGGTATTGAGATTGAGGAGTTTCCAGCACTAATTGCACGTACTGCAATGTACCTTGCCGATCATCAGGCAAATCAGGAGCTTTCCAAAGAGTTTGGGGTTATCTTTGCGCGCATCCCGTTGGAGGAGCCTGCGACCATAATTAATGATAATGCTCTTACTGTTGATTGGTCAGAAATAGTTAGTCCAAAGAACCTCAGTTACATAATCGGCAACCCTCCTTTCTATGGCGCAAGATTCATGAACAAAGCGCAAAAAGCAGACTTAACTGCAGTCTTTCCAAAGGGAATGAAGAAGGTTGGCGATCTAGATTTTGTTACAGGATGGTATGCAAAGGCCTCAGAATACATCCAAGGTACCCAAATTGGAGTAGGTCTAGTGTCAACCAACTCAATTACCCAGGGTGAACAGGTTGCAACCCTTTGGGGCTATCTTACCGAGAAGTTTGACATACATATCAATTTTGCTCACCGAACCTTCAAATGGACGAATGACGCTAAAGGGAAAGCGGCCGTACATTGTGTGGTGATTGGATTCAGTTGCGTAAATGCTGAGAAGAAATACCTTTATGAATATCCATCAATAAGCGGCGACCCTGTCGAAAAAGAAGTCGAGACAATAAATGCATATCTAGTAAATGCAGCACAAGTGCTGGTTACTGGTAGAAGGAAGCCTCTTTGCGACGCGCCTTTGATGGCCATGGGCAACCAGCCTATTGATGAGGGTAACTATATTTTTACAACTAAAGAAAAAGATGAATTTCTTGCCAAGGAACCTGGAGCAGAAAAATTCTTTTATAAATGGCTGAGCTCCTACGAGTTTATTAATGGTTATGAAAAATGGTGTTTATACCTAGGTAAAGCCGATCCAAGCGAATTAAGACAGTTGCCATTTGTATTAGAAAGAATTGAAAATGTAAGGAACAGTAGGTTACAAAGCAAAAGAGAGGCGACACTGAAACTGGCTTCTACACCAACCAAATTTCAGACAGAAAACATTCCTACAGAATCGTATATGGTTATCCCTGAAGTGTCTTCGGAGAATAGGCGCTACATACCAATGTCCATGTTGCCACCTAGTACTCTTGTGAATAACAAGTTGCGTATTATCAGGGATGCTTCCTTATTCCACTTCGGAGTGCTTACTTCAGAAATGCATATGGCTTGGACGCGGGCGGTAACAGGAAGATTGAAGAGCGACTTTCAGTACTCAATATTTATTGTTTACAATAATTTTCCATGGCCTCCTCGCACAGAGTTAGGTCATCTCTATGAGCAGGCAAGGATGAGAATTGAGGCTGCTGCTCAAGAGGTGCTGGATGCGCGCAGCTTGTTCCCAAGTTCATCACTCGCCGACCTATACGATTCAAATACAATGCCACCTGAACTTACAAAGGCTCATGACAGGTTGAATCGAGCTGTTGATGCCGCTTATGGATTCAATTCTAGAAAAAGCGAACCAGAGAGATTGGAATTCCTTTTTGATCTATATACGAAGTACCTTACTGACAGCTCTTAGGGACTGGCCGAGACCAACATAGCGTTACAAGAGAAGGTGTCTTTGATTCGTAAGATGTCCTCCGCTCAATGCAAGTTCGAACCATAGAAATCTTTGCAAACAAAGGGCAAGAGACGGCTTCCGCCGCCTCTTGCCCTACTTTGCTCCGCGGATGGGACGTGTTTGGAACTCTAGATTGGAGAAAATCAATAGTGATCTTGGCTTTTATAAGCCATTCTTTGGTCCTATGGCTCAACCGTAAACTCTCCCTGAACAATTGGACACATCTTTTGTACTTCTTCTAGTTTTTTAATAAAGAGTGTCTTCCAGTCTTGGAATATCGGCTTAATGATTTCCTCCCATTCAAAAATAGATATTACAGGTAATTGTGATACGTGTGGCGAAAACCCGCTGAAGAAATTATCTCCGAGAGTTACTTTTGTAGGTCCTGGGAAAAGATTTAGAATTGATCTAACTATAGTCTCCGGGTTGTCGTCTTTAAAAGAGTAAGTGTATGCGGTATGAGCAATTACCTTATTTCGGAAGGTTCGGACGGGTTTAAACCTCTTCTTGAGTGTTTTGCATGCATCATCCGTTAAGTTCACTTGTCCGGCTGATGCTTCTTTCAAAAGAGTAGACATTCGATCGTATTCAAAAATAAGAATATCCTCCATTAAACAGAGCTGATTCACATATCCCTGAGTCCTCGATCCTAGTCTAATTCCAAGTCTGTCTATATCGTCTATGTTCTCTTGAGAATATCCATGCTCATTTCTGCGGGATTTAACTGCCGTATGGGTCTTGTTGAAATCTTCAAGCGCCTCACCAAATAACCAATTTGTGGCATCAAAGAGTTTCTCTAAGGGATCCATAGAGATAATATTTGGAACATAGATGACGGTATTCTTTGAACCATCACGAACCTTGATCTTATATTGGTCGATTTCTCTGAACATTATTTATTTGATAGATTCCACAATGCGCAGAAGTTGATTAGCAATATGGATTATATCTGCCGCTTCTTTAGGGTCTTCAAATGTAACGTCGCGGTGGCTTGAAGGATTTTTGTACGTTCCGATTGCCCCTGAAAAAAGATCCATCCGAGCCTGCTGTTCACCGGGATGAGATAACCTATCAACGAGTGGGGCTGAGGGAGGGCCAAATGCCTTTTTCATTAGATCAACCCCAATCTCCTTATCCGAAAGACCTGACTTTGCTCGCACACGCACCTCAACCTCTTTAAATGCTTGGAAGACAGCAGTGTCGTAGTCGCCACTTATAAAGGATTGTTTTACCTTTCTTACAAGTATTGGGTCCAAGCCCTCGGACGGAAGAAGGTAGCCTTTCTTGTAGGTCTCAAAATCTTCGGACTCAAGTACTTTCTTACCTCGCGGAGTTATAAAAGCCCATTCGCCTCCTGCGCCTGGTTGCGGAGCTACGAAAAGCTCCTTCTCAAGCCACATCCATGCCATCGCAAAACGTTCCATTATTCGGTCTCTGTTACCGCCTGACCAACTTATGAAATCGGAGTCCGTACCAAGCAGGAAGTTGTAGCGATTCAGTTGACCGCGCCCTGCCTGACTTAAATGTTTTAAGACTAGTGGCCCAAGATCTTCCGGTTCCATATCAATAACGACTTCCGGGAGTGGAAAAGTCTCTGAGTAGTGAGCCATGATTGAATAGTACGTCGGTGTAAACTAAAGTAAAGTGATACGACGCAAAATGAGATAGTTGAATTCTCTACAGGTGAATTACTAAGGATGTCTATGACAGAAAATTGAAGGAAAAGCAGTACGACATAAACATTCAGATTGAGGACCATACCCAGGCAGACGAAACCTATTACGTGATCGCATCTGCAGTGTTTAATCTGGCAAAGAACGCTTTCAATCTATTTGAAAGTTCGGAAGTGCCAGAGAAACGAGCACCTCTGAATTACCTACTTCAGAACTACATTGTAAACAGAAAAACGCCAGCGTTTAGCTTGCGTTCTCCGTTCGACACTATCCTTTCTGTATCTACTCAACCTATTGAGCTCCGCGGGCAGGATTCGAACCTGCGACCAATCGATTAACAGTCGACCGCTCTACCGCTGAGCTACCGCGGAATGCACTCGTATGTCGGAGGACATACGAACTAGGCCATTCTAGCCGAAATCCACCATTCAGCAACCTGGGGTCTTGGTATACTGAGTGTATACAAGCTAACTGCACCCTCTTATGCCAATACTCTATGTTAAAAACGGATGCGCATTCTGCGCCCGAGTACTCCAAACCGTTGAGGAAATGGGCCTCTCATTGGATATACGTAATATTGCAGATCCTGGCATTGCAGAGGAGCTGGTAGCACACGGCGGAAAACGGCAGGTCCCTTATCTGATTGATGAAGAGCACAACACCGCCCTGTACGAATCAGACGATATTATTGAGTACCTTCACCGAACCTTTACTGCAAATACGTAGAATAAGGAAACAGCAAGACTTACTCGCCTAAGCGCACCCCCTACAATATGGAGATACATTTCAAAGGCACCAATTATGAACTCCCCGCATCAGTAAGTAAGTATGCGCAACGAAAGATAGGATCCCTTAAAAAGTATGTGAAGAAAAGCGAAGAAGTAGTTCAGGTGTATGTAGAGTTGGAGAAAGAAGCACACACCTCAGGACCAACCTGGCGCGCTGAAATCAACTTTGATCTAGACGGAGCTCTCTTCCGTGCTGAGGCACTTGAAGAGAGTATTGAGAAGGCAATAGATACAACAGTACAAGAACTCTCAACAACACTGAGAAGATCACAAAAGAAGAAGCAAGACCTCGCTCGGCAAGGAGGAGCGACAATAAAATCCTTGCTACGTGGGTTTGGCTCTTAGTTCGGTATCCAGCCTGTGTGTAAGAGATCCTGATACGCCATCTCCTTCTTGCCCTCAGGAACAACACGCACTGGAGTAAAGACATTGTTCTCAAAGACAGCAGACAACAGCTTCACACGAAGCTGTTTGTCTTCTTTGGACATAAAGAAATGAGTGCCGGGAGACTCGGCGAAGGCACGGTATATATTCCAGTTCTGCTTGGGATCTCCTAAGAGAGAAAGTCTTCCGTCTTCTTTGCGAAGCTTTCCTGAGAATGTTGCGAGTGTCTCGTCCTGTACTGTGCCAACTAAAGATCCAGATTCAAAATCAGGAAGAAGAGATACAAGCAGACGAGCGCCGATGATAACAAGACGTGCACGTAGTTCCTTTGTTGTCTCTGTGGGAAGAATAGCTACTTTCTCAGTGCCAAGTACTTCTCCAGCATCCAGCTTTAGTACCATCTTCTGTACAGATACTCCGGTCTCTGTTTCTCCGTTCAGGAGTGCCGTTTCAACTGGAGATGCTCCTCTGTACGCAGGAAGAAGGGAATAGTGCACGTTAAGAACGCCCTGAGGAAAGGAGTCTATGAGTGGTTGTGTGAGTAGCTTTCCGTAGGCAACAACTATTGCGTATTCAGCACCATACTTTGAAATCTCTTCCCGTACGGAAGCAGTGAGCTTCTCTGGTGTTAAAACAGGAAGCCCGCGTTCAGATGCCCATACGTTTGTCTCAGAAGGAGTGAGGGTGAGTCCGCGTCCCTTTGGCGCGTCTGGGGAGGTAACCACGAGAGAGGGAACATACCCCGCCTCAACAAGCAGTGCGAGAGTGTCTCTTGCAACAGCTGGAGTCCCAAAGAATACAAATGATTTATGTGTCATTGTCTTTCGTGCGGTCTATTTCAATAAGATCAGTAGCATGATCAATGAAAAGAATACCGTCTAGGTGATCATTCTCATGCTGGAATATCTGCGCAAGTATCCCGCCCCCGCCACGCTCAAAAGAAGTGCCGTTCTCTGTGCGAGCACGCACAGTAGCGCGCTCATGCCTGCGTGTCTTCCCGTATATCTTACGCACAGATAAGCACCCCTCATCCATCTCAATACGTCGTTGAGAGGTACGCACAAATTCAGGATTTATATACACACCGACATCGGGAGGAAGTTCAGGATCGTCCTCAGAATCTCTCGGAACAATACGGTCGTACCGCACGATAAATATGCGATAGGAGATACCTATCTGTGGTGCAGCCAACGCCACACCATCCGGCTGAACGTCCAGTGCGTCCTCCATTGATTGGAGTATCTTCTTTAACTCAGGTGTACCAAAAAGCTCCTCAGGAAGCAGGGGGGCTACTTGTCTGAGTACCGGGTCTCCGTTCTGAACGATTGAGCTCATATGTGGACTATAGCAAAAAAGAAAAAACCGACCACGCCGTGATCGGTAGAAAGGGCAGGGGGTGCCGCTGAAGGGACCATTGTCTCTATTCCTGTCCGGGTTGCCGAACGCAGAACGAGGGCGACTATCGCAGTCAGCGGCACTATGTGCTGGTGGGAGGAAGCTTCACCCGCACATCCTCGGGAGTGTGAAACCAGAGGATTCCCCAACACCGGATGAGGCTGAGCACCCGATGTCCCTTACTTGTATCACTGCAGGGAATCTGGGTCAATAAGGACACGAAAAGAGGGGGGAAGTCCAGAGAGCTTTCTTGAAAGGGCCTGATCTGGCCACGCACCCTCAGGAAGCTGCAGTACCCATGTACGGCTTGTCTGAGTGCCTGTTTGCTTCTCAGGAAGTGCGTAGACACTGTATGGCTCTGCCATTTTTGTAATGGAAGAAGCTGCAGCCTCCATATGTTGTGCGTTCCCAACAGTTGCAATGGTAATAAGAGCTCCATGGGGAGGGTATTCAAGAGCCTTGCGAAGACTTCGCTCCTCTTCAAAGAAAGTTTCTTCTTCAGGATGCTCAGCTCCCACGAGCGCACTCTCATCCATACGTCTTGTTGCAACGATGGTATGTATTGCGCGCTCCCGGAGCGTAAGTAACAAACGAAGGAATCGTTCCCGACTCCTCCAAAAAGGAAGTGCAAGCAAGCTGTCTGCTGAGGCAACAACCGCCAAGGCAAGAGGCATGCTTGTTGAAAGCCACGGAAGTATAAATTCTGTGCCAACAATAATCCCTCCAGATTCTTCAAACAACGCGAGTGTCTTTCGTGCCATTGCAGGAGTGCGAATGGTATCGGTATCAAAACGAATCAGCTGAGTCTTTGGAAACAGCACAGCGAGTTCTTCCATAACGCGCTCAACACCAATTCCAAGAGGAAGCAGGTTCCAACTCTCACAGACATCGCATACTGCATCTGCTTCCTTTATAGTGTTCCCATCAGCTGAACGCAGTACACGCTCTCCTTTATAGGTTGCAAGCGCGAGAGCTCGTCCTTGAGCATCTCTCACACTAGCGCCGCAGGTTCTGCAGACAACTGCAGGAGCATACCCCTTACGTGCAGACAGGACAGCAACACGCCCTCCTTTTTCCAGTGCTTCTTTTATGGATTCAAAAAGAGGATCGGGGATAGCCTTGAACGTTGCTCCTTGTTTCTCTTCTTCTGCCTTCACATCAACAATTGAAAGTGTGCCCAGTCCTTCGTCTGAAAGCGGTTGCAGAGAACGAAACTCTAGAGGAAGAGGGAAGTCTCCATATGTAAGAGGAATGTTTCTTGCTTCTGTAACATACTGCGCAGCAACAACAGCATGTACGTAGGGACGCTTTGGAAAACGATATGCACCTGCGCTTACGCGGTCTAGGATCACTCTCTGAAGTGCAGGGATTGGTGTTGCAATGTATGCAGGGGTAGCGAGTACTAGCGAAGGAGACGCGAGCGCCTTTCTTAGTGCGTGCGCACGAGTTGCAGATGCTTTCGCTCCTGACAGCACGACAGGCTTAAAAGAACTGAGACTCTCTTTCATACGAGCAAGTTCTGCAAGAGTTGGAACAATTATGAGAGTGGTACCAGAGGTCTCCTGGATCAATTCTCTATATCTCTCTATACGAGTCTCGTACGGAGCCTCAACAAGAACTATTTCATGGCCTGCTCCTTCTTGTAGTTGTTCAGGAATCTCCTCCGCTATAAGTGCTCCAAGCAACTGCATATATACAGCTCCAAGAGGGGCAGCGTGATAGAGGGCAGTTGCTTCAATGCCCTTCCGAAGCGCTTCGGGGAGCATCCCTGCAACTTCAATATTTCCTGAAAGAGAGAAGTCTGCGCGCTTAATAAGTGCTTTCGCATCACGAACTGAATTGCATGCAACAACAAGTCCTCGGACCCGCTTCTTCCTAAGCGGGACAGTAACAAGCGTCCCCGGAGTAAGAGAGTCAGTACTCCTATAGGAAAGAGCTCCAGCAGGTGCTCCAGGCGCAAACGGAATAACGTCTATGACGTACATAGCTCTACTGTACACCCCAAAGGAGTGAAGCCTTAAATGGACTCAATATGCGCACCAATGGCCTTCAGGCGGGGAACCAAGTCCTCATATCCACGATGGATGTTGTATACGTTGCGGAGTGTTGAGCGTCCTTCGGCGCCAAGCATACCAATAAGAAGAATGGTGGCGGGGCGAAGTGCTGGAGGCGCTACAATCTCAGCGCCCTTCAAGCGGTGTATTCCTGAGATCTGAATACGGTGCGGGTCTAGAAGCAGGGTGTCTGCACCCAAGCGATCAAGCTCAGTGTAATAAATGGCACGCTTCTCATACACCCAGTCGTGGATAAGCGTGTCTCCTTCTGCTTGTGTAGCAATAACTGCAAAGAAAGGAAGATTGTCTATATTAAGACCAGGATAGGGGCGTGCATGAATCTTCTCTGGGAACGCAACGAGGTCAGACGGTTCAATCTGAATGTCTGCGAGTTTGGTGATGCCATTCTCTGAAATGCCTGCATCAGTAATAGTGAAGGAAAGTCCCATCTTCTCAAGCACAGCAAGTTCAACTTCAAGGAACTCAATAGGGGCGTTTCGTATAAGAAGTGAAGAACGTGTCGTTATCGCTGCAGCGATAAAGAACATTGAATCAATAGGATCTTCTCCAACAGAGTAGGTAACGTCTGTACTGATATCCTTTTTCCCTGTGATAGTGAGGGTGGTTGTTCCGATACCCTCAATTGAAATTCCCAGTGCTTGTAGGAATCCACAGACTTCCTGTACTTGGTAGTTGGCTGAGGCGTAGCGAATAACGCTGGTGCCCTCAATTCCTGCCGCTGCAAAAAGAGAGTTGATGGTTGCGGTGTCGCTAGACTCATACAGCACTACTTCAGCAGGAGAGAGGTCATCGTGTGAGATCTGGAAACGGTCAGTGAGTGTCTCAATTGCAACACCAAACTTCTCAAGTGCCCAAAGGTGAGGACGTACAGAGCGCTGGCCCAACGTACAGCCTCCCGACTGCGGAAGTTCAAAGGAAGGGAACTGGTGCAGTAGGGGGCCAATGAACATGAGGATGCTGCGGGTGCGGACTGCAGCGGCACTATCAATAGTATCCAAAGAAAGTGTCTCTGGGGTCTTGATACTCAGATCCTTCTCTTGCCACTCAATAGAAACACCAATAGAACGAAGGACTTCAATGAGGCGGTGTACCTCCTCAATGCGAGGAACACGGCGAAGTGTTGTCGTCCCTTTATTTAGGAGGGAGGCAGCGAGTAATGCAACAGCGCCATTTTTAGAACAATTAGTAACAACAGTGCCTGAGAGGGTGTGTCCGCCGTCTACGACGAAGCTGCTTTCTTCGGTCTTGGTCATGGGGCGTATTCTATACTGCTTCGTTTGGTTTTCCTACGTTTTGCGCGTACCCGTGGGGACGGGGTATAGTACCTCTTACATGTCTCTTTTCTCGCCCCGCATCGGTATTGATCTTGGCACTACGAATGTCCTCGTCTTCGTTCCTGGAAAAGGAGTAGTTCTAAATGAGCCATCAGTTGTTGCAGTCTCTACTGAAAACAATAAAGTGCTGGCGATTGGTACTGAAGCGAAAGCAATGGTGGGGAGGACCCCCGACTCAATCAAGGCGTATCGCCCTATGAAGGATGGAGTTATTGCAGACTATCGTGTGACTGAAGCAATGCTCCGCTACTTCATTAAAAAGGCTCTTGGAAAGAATATTTTTAAGCCAACAGTTCTTATCTCTGTTCCTGCAGGAGTTACGTCAACAGAGAAGCGCGCAGTTATTGAAGCGGCAGTAAAGGCTGGAGCCGCTGATGCGTATGTAGTTAAGGAACCTATTCTTGCTGCTATTGGTGCAGGGATTCCTATCCAAGAAGCACTCGGAAGAATGGTTGCAGACATTGGAGGAGGCACCATTGACGTGGCGGTGATTTCTTTGGGAGGCATTGTTGCGTCTACTTCTGTAAAAGTAGCAGGCAACAAACTAGATCGCGCCGTTATTGATTACGTGAAGAAGCAGTACAACCTGGCTATTGGAGACAAAACTGCAGAGGAGATAAAGATTCAAATTGGGTCTGCGGTCCCTGTAACGGAGGAGATGACCATGTCTATTAAAGGACGAGATCTTGTTTCAGGCCTTCCTCGCACAGTTGAGTTGCGTACAAACGAAGTTGTGCAAGCAATGAACAGAGAACTCAGAGAGATGATGAATGCCGTACGAAAGGTATTGCAGGATACTCCTCCAGAGCTTGCCTCAGATATTATTGATAATGGCATTATGCTAACGGGAGGCACCTCTCAACTCCGCAATCTTCCTGAACTGGTGTATCGCCGTACAGGAGTAGAAGCGAAGCTCGCTCAAGATGCCTATTATTGTGTTGTGCGCGGCACAGGTGTGGCACTCAAACATTTAGATACGTATAAGAAGAGCATTATTTCTAAGAAGTAATTAAAAAGGCCCCACGCATCGCTGCGGGGGCCTTTCTTGGTTTCGGATTTGCGATCAGTTGGTCGCGATGCCGTAGTAGGTGGCGACCTGGCTGGGCTCCAGAACGGTGAAGCCCTGCGGACCCAGTTCCTCGCGCAGACAGGTCAGGTAGATCTGGCTGCGATAGGAGTAGACCTGGTGCACGCGTTCCGCGCACAGACGCTCGGCGAACAGAATGCGATCGTCGCTGGTGAACGGCTGTTGTTCGCAGCCGGCGACGCCGTGTTCGTACGCGCACGTAACGTTGTCCATGGCCCGCTGCCGTTCGGCGATGCGCTGCTCGGCCAGATTGGTGCGCACGAAGCGAACCGGCGGCGGAGAAAACTCCTGGCCGGTCGGCTCGTGCACGAACTGGATATTGGCCGGCGGACGATCCTGGGCGCAGGCGACGCTCGCGATGCCGATTGCGGAACCGAAAACAAGAATGGAAAGGACACTGGTGCGCATTGGAATTCTCCTCTGAAGGCGCGGACGATATCAATATTATACTACAATAGTGGCATCAGTGTCAAAGCAAAAAGGACCCGCATGTAGCGGGCCTTTCTTGCTGTAAGCAATTCCTTTAGTTAATTCTCCTAAACTCCAACACACCATTTCCTGAGAGATAGATCATGCTGAGTTCAGTCTCTGAAAGATTCGTAATAGCAAAGTAGAGTGCTTCTTCTGGGAACTGAATCCTCAGCACCTGAGCATCTTGTATTACTGGAAGTCCTGCAGGAGCTTGGCTCATATCAGTGACGAGACTCCACTCTCCGGTAACGGTTGCATTTTCAATTCCTTCGTAGCTATCTGTAACGGTACCGTTAGCATTAAATGCACGGACGAAGTTTGCATCCTCTGTACTCTCCCACGTGCCTACAAGTGCCGCGTTAATCTCAGCATCTGATTGGGCCACATCATTCACGCTCTCTTGCGGGATAAGTCCTTGTTCATTTTGGATTGGTGCCATCATTGCCCAGTACCACCAGCCCACGACGAGAAGTGCGAGTACGACAACTATTCCTGTTACTACCTTTGTATTCATAGATATGAGTGCGTTACCTCCTATACAGATAGTCTAGCACCAGGGTATCCTAATGAAATGACCCACCATGCATATGTCTATGCAGGCCCAAAAGAAGAGGGAATAGAAGCCTCGTACGTCTTTTGCGAGCGAGAGCTTGGACTCACGCGTAGCGCTGGCTCAGATATAACTCTCTTTGATCACGAGCTTCTCTCCGTTGAAGAAGCGAGACGTATTGGCACCTTTGCTGCCCAGGCCCCTGTTCAAGGAGACAAGAAGGCAATTATTATTGCAGCAGGAAGACTTTTTCATGAGGCGCAGAATTCATTCTTGAAACTTTTTGAGGAGCCTCCTCAGGGAACAACTCTCATACTAGTTGTTCCTGCGTACGGAATGCTGGTGCCAACACTCCGTTCTCGCCTGATGCGCCTTGAAGGGGAGGTCGCCGTAGAGGCTGGGGTATCAGTTTTAGTAAATGAGTTTCTGAACGCCAGTAAGACTGAGAGAGAAAAGATCGTAACTCGCATTGTGAACGCAGCTAAGTCTGAGAAGGATACAGATAAGCAACGTGCACGACTTGAGGCAATTGCACTTGTGCATGGACTCACCACTTTCTTTTACGAAGCCCAGAAAAATCTCCAAGGAAAGGAAAAGGAAGACATCCAGATCCTTCTACAGGAGCTTGATACCTTTATGCCAATTCTGCATGAGCGTTCTCCCGCTCTTAAACTTATCTTTGAGCACCTCCTACTTGTTTTGCCGGAGAAAGTAGGGAAGTGATACACTGATGACTATATGGCATCATTTGATTTTTCTAAGTTAGACGCAAGCATTAAAGAGACTGAAGAGTGGCTCGTCCGCGAGCTTTCTAGCGTACGCACTGGGCGCGCAACCCCTTCTATTTTAGACACCGTAAAGCCAGAGGTGTATGGCTCTCGCCAAGCAGTGCACCAAGTTGCATCAGTCACTATTGAGGACGCACGTTCGTTGCGTATTGTGCCGTGGGACAAAACTCTCACAAAGAGCATTGAAAAGGCAATTACCGATGCTGATCTTGGAGTAGGTCTTGCGACAGATGACCAGGGACTTCGCGTTACGTTCCCGGAACTTACGAGCGAGCGTCGCACCATGCTTCTTAAGGTTGCAGGGGAAAAGGTAGAGCAGGCCCGCATTACGCTTCGTGGACATCGCACGGATGCAATTAAGGCAATTGATGCTGCTGAAAAAGAAGGTGGTATGGGTAAGGACGACGTTACTCGGTTCAAAGAGGAAGTACAGAAGAAAATAGACAAAGCAAACGAGGCGCTAGATGCGCTCGGAAAGCGCAAGGAAGCTGAAGTCTCACAATAATGACTATTGCCATTTTCGTCCTCGTGCTCGTTGCACTCATTGTTGTCCATGAGTTTGGGCATTTTGTTGCTGCAAAACTGTCTGGGATGCGGGTGGATGAGTTTGGTATTGGGTATCCGCCAAAGGCTCTGGGAAAGAAGATAGGGGAGACAGAGTACACGCTCAATTGGCTGCCGTTTGGTGGATTCGTTAAGATCTTTGGAGAAGATCCTGAGCCGGGTGCGGTGCGAGATCCAAGAGCATTCTCGTCTCGTCCTCGTATTTTGCAGGCACTTGTTCTTGTGGCGGGTATTGGTATGAACCTTCTCTTCGCGTACCTTCTTATCTCCATGACGCTTACTATGGGCACCACTCGTGCACTTAGTTCTGAGGAGATTGCTTCAGCTCCAGATGCGCAACTTGCTGTGGCGAGCGTTCTTCCTGATTCGCCTGCAGCGAGGGGAGGACTTGCGCAGGGAGATATCATTCTCTCAGCAAAGACAGCAGATGCTGAGTATAGAGGAGCAGACCCTGAAGTATTTACCTCACTTATAACTGAAGAGGGTGGCCCTGTTACCCTCTCTGTTTTGCGTGCTGATCAAACTGAACAGATTGTGGTGACGCCTGAGTCCGGTGTTATCGCCGGCCAGCCAGAGCGTCGTGCGCTCGGGGTCGGACTTGCGGCTATCGGAACAGTAACGGTCCCTCTTTGGGAAGCACCTGTACAAGGAGCAGTACTTACATGGGAACTCACAAAGCAGACGGCGATAGCGCTCTTCCATTTCTTTGCTGCACTCTTTACCTTCAGTGCTGATCTTTCGCAGGTATCTGGCCCTGTTGGTATTGCGGGAGCTGTTGGAAACGCTTCATCTAGCGGACTTGCCTCGCTCCTTGCTATTACGGCACTAATCTCAATTAACCTGGCGCTCATTAACTTGCTGCCGGTGCCAGCACTTGATGGAGGGAGGCTTCTCTTCGTTATTATTGAGGCTATAACACGGCGCCCCATACCTCCTATTGTTGCAAACGGTTTTAACACTGTTGGATTTGGTCTTCTTATTCTCCTTATGCTTGTTGTTACGGCAAACGATATTTTTAGGATAGTGAGTTAGCCATGAAGCAGCTTGTATTTATCCATGGAGGGGAAACCTTTGATACGTACGATGCATATCTAGAAGCTCTGAAAGACTGGACGTACGAACCATTTAAAGAGTTCGGAGAGAGATGGAAGGCAACGCTTGGCGACAAGCTGGGAGAAGAGTGGGAAGTGTTCACTCCAACAATGCCGTCAAAGTACAATGCTAAATACATTGAGTGGTCTATTTGGTTTGAAAAGGTACTTCCGTATCTAAATGATGGTGTGTCGTTTGTTGGGCACTCCTTAGGAGGAATTTTCCTAGCGAAGTATCTAAGCGAACACACGCTTCCCGTTTCTGTTCATACTGTATGGCTCATTGCAGCACCCTTTGATGCAGATGATTCAGAGTACTCACTTGCAGACTTCGTTCTGCCAGAGTCTCTTGAGCTGTTTTCAAAACAGGTACAGCACATATTTGTGTATCACAGCGAAGACGATCCCATCGTTCCATTCTCTGCACTACAGAAATATACAGACAAATTGCCAGGGGCCATAGCAAGAGTATTTTCAGACAGAGGGCATTTTTTGCAGCCGGAGTTTCCAGAACTTATAGAAAGTATAAAAGAAACACCGCCTTCCTAGGAAAGCGGTTGAATGCCGAGACGATGCAGGATACGTCTGGCAGTGTGTTCTGGGCTCACGTTGTTCCGCACGAACTGGAAGCAGACGGGACTGTTTCTGGCCTCCTGGTACCAGCTCTTTTCTTCAAAGAGTCGTTCCGGAGTGCGTCGGTCCTTGTACAAAAGACCAGTTGACCATCTGCGGCGCATCAGGCTCTCGTGTGCTGACAGAACATAGAAGGGCATATACCACACCGGCCCTCCTTTCATTGACTCAGCAGCTTCCTGCAGCTGCTCTGCAACACTCGGAACGATAGAAGTAAGGCCGATAACGAGTTCGTCTCTCCCGTTGGCGAGCGCGAACTCAAGCGAGTCTATACTCATGCCGTAGTCGTTACCTGCGTAGCGCGTGCTCCACAAGAACGACCCGCGCGTTTTCATGGCTTCGTACGCAGCCTTCGTGTGCGACCAACTCACGTTCCGTACGTCGCTGTGGCGGATGCTCTTGGTGGTTTCTCCCCGAGCGAAGCGCGTGACTCCAGTGAGCCGTTGCAGTTCGCAGAGGATTTCATCCTTCTGTGTCCCGGTGCGACCCGAGAGCGAAATCAAAAGTCTCATGATGGTTCTCCCTCTCCAAATAGACCCTACACCCTGAGGATATATCGTCAAAGAATAGCTTTTGCTCTCACGTACGGAGAGTCGTATACTGGAGGAACTATGCGTCAGTCCAGCCTATTTACGAAGACTCGTCGGGAAGCTCCTAAGGATGAGCTCGCCAAGAACGCACAACTCCTCATTCGTGCTGGATATGTACACAAAGAGATGGCTGGAGTGTATGCGTACCTCCCGCTTGGCCTCAAGGTGGTGGAGCGTATTAAAGCTATTGTCAGGGAAGAGATGGAAGCTATTGGAGGGAACGAGCTTCTCATGACAAGTCTTCAGAGCAAAGAGTTGTGGGAGAAGACTGATCGTTGGGACGATAAGAATGTGGACGTATGGTTTAAGTCTGTTCTTAAGAACGGGTCTGAAGTTGGGTTCGGCTGGTCTCATGAAGAGCCGATAACTGAGCTCATGACAGAGTATCTTGCGAGTTATCGCGATCTTCCTGCATATGTCTACCAATTTCAGACAAAGTTGCGTAACGAACTACGCGCCAAGTCAGGAATCATGCGAGGAAGGGAGTTTGTTATGAAGGACATGTATTCCTACACTACCGATGAGGAAGCACATCTAAAGTTTTATAACGCAGCTATTCAGGCATACCACAATGTCTTCATGCATGTTGGTCTTGGGGAGCTGACCTACCTGACGTTTGCATCAGGAGGTGCATTTACACAGTTCAGTCATGAATTCCAGACGGTCTCAGAAGCTGGCGAGGATACTATTTACGTACACAAGAAGAAGAGACTTGCGGTGAACAAGGAGGTACTCACTCCAGAGGTACTTGAGAAGCTTGATGTTAAGAGAGAGGAACTTGTAGAAGAGAAAGCTATTGAAGTAGGAAACATTTTTAGTTTCGGGTCCATAAAGTCTGAACAGCTTGGACTTAAGTACAAAGATGAAGAGGGGACAGAAAAGCCAGTTATCCTGGGTTCCTATGGTATCGGCATCACTCGCCTCATGGGTACTATCGTTGAGTCCTTTGCAGACGAGAAGGGAATTGTCTGGCCAGAGGCAGTTGCTCCTTTTGCCTATCATCTTGTCTCACTTGCTGGAAACAATGGAGACGTTGCCGCGTATGCAGAGAGTCTCTATGAAGAGCTTACAGACGCAGGGAAGTCGGTTCTCTATGATGATCGTGACGTACGTGCAGGAGAGAAGTTTGCAGACTCAGATCTTATGGGGCTGCCGTGGCGCATTGTTGTTGGGAAAGACACTCTCTCTAGCGGACAGTTGGAACTCGTACATAGGAAGACAGGAGAAACCACACACCTTACTCGTTCTGAATTGCTCGCACGTTAAGTATGGCTAAGAAATTTTCAAAGAACTCTTTGTTCTCAACTGATATTGGTATTGATCTGGGGACAGGAAACACGCTCGTATACGTGCGTGGGCGAGGGATTGTTATTGCAGAGCCGTCTGTTGTTACGGTGAACGAAAAGACCGGGCAGATGGTAGCTGTAGGACAAAATGCAAAGATGATGCTTGGGAAAACACCTCCGCACATTCGTGCAGTTCGTCCGCTTTCTCATGGTGTTATTTCAGACTTTGAAGTAACGGAAGAGTTGCTTGCGTACTTTATTAACAAAGCACAAGGGGGACGCTCTCGTTTGTTTGGTCCCCGTGTTGTTGTTGGTGTTCCTACGGGTGTTACTAACGTAGAGAGTCGTGCAGTGAGAGACGCTGCGCTCACTGCTGGTGCTCGTGAGGTGTATATCCTAGAAGAGCCTATGGCAGGTGCTATTGGTGCAAAGCTTCCTGTTATGGAGGCGCTTGGCACCATGGTGCTTGATATTGGAGCAGGAACAACTGACATAGCGGTTATCGCGCTCGGAGGTACCGTTGCTTCAAAAAGTTCTCAGGTAGCGGGAGACCGCTTTAATGACAACATCATTGACTACGTACGAAGCGAATTCCAGCTCGCTATTGGAGAGAAGACTGCAGAGGATACAAAGATTGCCATAGGGGCAGTGCTCCCGCTTGAGACTGGTCTTGAAAGGGCGATTCGTGGACGTGATCTTGCAACAGGTCTTCCAAGAGAGATTATTCTCACGGATGCGCATGTGCGAGAAGCGCTCGCTCCTTCAATGGACTCGCTTATGGAAGCGATGAAAGATGTTATTGAACACACACCTCCCGAGCTTCTCTCAGACGTACTTGAGCGCGGAGTTACTGTTTTTGGTGGAGGAGCTTTAGTCCGTGGACTTCCTGAGCTACTAGCTAAAATGCTCGGTGTTCCCGTACATGTTGCAAGCGATCCCCTTACTGCTGTAGTTCGTGGTACGGGTATAGTAACTGAAGACCCTCGTCCGTGGGCGGACGCATTTATGCATGAAGACGCAATTCTCCCGAAGACGTAATTTTGTTATTGGCAGGTCCTGGATGGGACCACTGTCTCTCTCTTTGATTGGCATTGCTATGCTGTTTTTTATAGTGCGGGTTTTTGCTCCAGGAGTTATTGCGTTCGTTGCCACTCCTCTTTGGAGTGTGGGGACCACGCTCTCGGCGTCTGCCTATACTGCTGGATCTTTCTTTGGGAATCCCGCAGCACTTACAAAGGAGCGAGACCAGCTCCTTAGCGAGAACGCAGCGCTTCGTACTGAGCAACTGGGTCTGTATGCACAGGTACAGGATCTAACAAAGCTCATCGGAACACGTACAGAGCCAGGAGAGGGAATCCTGGCACAGGTGGTAGTGCGTCCTCCTGTTTCCCCGTACGACACATTTGTCCTTGATCAGGGAAGTGATGTCGGAGTACAGCCTGAGATGCGTGTCTTTGGTCCAGGAGGAGTGCCTTTAGGAACAGTTGAGAGTGTTACCGGTTCTTCTGCACGAGTACTGCTGTATTCAGCACCAGGACGAGAAACTGAGAGTTGGGTAGGGGAGGAGCGTCTCGCTCTTTCACTAATAGGAAAAGGGAGCGGTGCCTTTACTGCAACAGCTGCACGTGAGGCGGGGGTGAAGGAAGGAGATTTTGTATACACTGCTGGACCTTCTTTTGCACCCATTGGGGTAGTGGTATCTGTTCAGAATGATCCTTCTTTGCCTCGTGCAGGGGTTGGTATTCGGCCTTACTTTAATCCATTCTCAACTCCTTGGGTAACGATTGAGCCATGATTCGTATACTTGTTTTGCTGGCAACATTGTTCTCTCTCTTTTTCTTTCCGTACGTAGTCTCTGTAGTACTTATTCTCGTCTCTGCACTCACGCTCCCTTTTTCAGGTATTGCCTTTGGTATCCTTGCTGACGCGCTGTACTACTCTCAAGGTTCAGGAATTCCTTGGTGGACTATTGTAGGGGCAGGAGCGACCCTTTTGGCACTCCTCGTGCATCGTTTCGTGAAGACGCGTATCATAGAGTAATGCTATTTGGGAGACGAAGAAAACGGCGTAGGGAGCGAGAACTTGATCCAGATGAGATTTTTCTGGACTCGTCTAACCTATCGGATTTTGATACTGGCCAGCTAGAGGGGCGTCTAGAAAAGCCCATTGAACGAAACACCTTTGCAGGAATAGGGGTGGTTGCACTGATTATTGGAACAGCACTTGTAGCACAGGCAGCGAATCTCCAGATGATTCAAGGAGAACGCTACTCAGCACAAAGCGAGCGGAACCGCCTCCGCCCGCAAGTATTATTTGCTGAGCGTGGCGCTATTGTGGACAGGAATGGATTTGCTCTTGTCTATAACGAAGCAGGAGACGACGGATTTGTAACGCGTAAGTATGAGTCTCCAGGATTTGCACACTTGCTTGGATACGTCTCATACCCAAGACGAGATTCTTCGGGCAAGTTTTATGATACAGAAATAACTGGGCTAAGTGGTGTTGAGTCTGCAATGAATGATGTGCTGTCTGGAAAGAATGGAACTCTTCTTGTTGAGGAGGATGCGCTTGGAAAAATTCAGTCTTCAGGAACGGTGAAGCCAGCAGAAAAGGGACAGACGGTAACACTCTCCATAGACGCGAGAGCACAGCGCGCGTTTGCTCGTTCAGTTAAATCGCTCGCAGACAGTGTTCCTTTTAAGGGCGGGTCTGCAATTTTGATGGACGTAAACACGGGAGAGGTCCACGCACTTGTCTCGTATCCTGAATATGACTCCAATGTTCTTTCTTCAGGAGGACCGAGCGAGGTTATTGCGGGATATCAAAAGGATACACGGCAGGTGTATTTGGATAGAGCAGTTTCAGGATTGTACACACCCGGATCAATCGTAAAGCCGATGGAGATAGCAGGTGCACTAACAGATGGGATCGTAACTCCTGAGACAGTTATTGTTTCAAATGGATTTATTTCAATTCCAAACGCGTATGATCCGTCACGTCCTACAATCTTTAAGGATTGGAAGATACTGGGGCCAATGAACGCACGAAGTGCAGTTGCATGGTCTTCTGATGTGTACTTCTACACGATTGGGGGCGGGTTCAACGGTATTAGGGGTCTTGGCATTGAGCGACTTAAGTATTGGTACGACCTGTTTGGATTTACCTCAAAGACAGGCATAGAGCTTGAAGGAGAAGCAGAAGGTTTTGTTCCTACTCCTGCGTGGAAGGAAGAGCGGTATGGAGATCCGTGGCGTGTAGGAGACACGTACAACACTGCTATTGGGCAGTACGCGATGCAGGTAACTCCTCTGGGGGCTGCGAGGGCTGTTGCTGCTGTTGCAAACGGAGGGAAGCTAGTGCGCCCAACCTTGGTGAAGGATGCTCCCCTACAAGGAAAAAGTATTCCCGTAGACCAAGCAGCACTACAAGTTGCGCAAGAGGGAATGCGCCTTGGAGCAACTGAAGGAACTTCTAAGGGATTGTCTGATCTTTCCTTTGTTAAAGTCGCAGGAAAGACAGGAACAGCACAGCTTGGAGTGAACAACGAATTCCATAGTTCGTGGGCAGTAGGGTACTTCCCTTATGACAATCCAAAGTATGCGTACGTTGTCGTTATGGAGCGAGGACCTGCTGCAAACCTTGTGGGTGGTATCTATGTTACGTATCACGCACTAAGAGAGCTGTATCAGACTGCTCCAGAATATTTTGAATAGAGCATGATTTGACGGCTCAGAAGGAGCCCGTAGAATACAGGTACACACACTCATCATTCACTACATACATGACCGATCAGGAAACCGTTGTTAGCCAAGAGAAGTTTGACGAAATGCTTAAGGAGCTAGAAACCCTTAAGACCGTACGACGTACAGAGATTGCAGAGAATCTGGAATACGCCCGCTCTCTTGGAGATCTGTCAGAGAATGCTGAATACCAGGAAGCGCGAGAGTTGCAGGCTGCAACTGAGGAGCGTATCCGCAAGCTAGAGGAGCTCGTGAAGAAGGCGAAGATTGTTACTGATGGAAAGAAGAAAGATGTTGTTGGTTTTACTTCAACAGTAACAATCAAGAAAGAGGGAAGTACAGAAGCACACGAGTACACTATTGTAGGAAGTGAAGAAGCAGATATGCGTGTCCATAAACTTTCACACGTCTCTCCACTCGGAGCGGCGCTCATGGGGAAGAAAAAAGGAGACAGCTTTACTTTTGAAACTCCAAACGGAAAGCAAACCTACACGATTGAGAAGGTAGCGTAAGAAAAAAGGCGGTCCCGAAGGATCGCCTTTTGCTTTATCTTCATCCAGCGTGCACCATTCCGGCACAAACGCTTGAGGAGAAGTAGCCAGAATGTCTTCCCTTGCGCACTCGCTTTCTGCGAGCGGCTGGAATACTCAGATACCCCCTGATGGCGTCTTCAAGCCCAGGCAGATCCCTGGCCGAATAGCACCCATTGCTATCCAGTCGAGCAGGATTGATCAGTGTGAGCGAGCGAGCCTTCAGCGCGAATCCCGGCAGGATGAATCCACGCTTTTCTGCGTGAACTACACGCTCCTCCAGGTTATCCGGCAGGTTCTTCAAGTACCTGCCAGTATGTCTTCCGGTCTGCACCAGGAGAAGGAGGCGAGAGTCAGAAGGCCATTGTTCCGGCATTCTTGCCAGGTGTGTGTGAACACCAAAACGGAGAAGGATTGTGGCAATCTGCAGCGAAGCTTGCTGGTCCGAAAAAACAGTAACAGACGCAACCATGGTAGCTATCCTCCAGGAATAGTGAGACGTAGGCAGTGTCTCAGGTGAAAAGAGCAGTATTCGTCGCCTAAACGAAAACGAGCCCCCAGACTTTTGGTCGGGGGCTCGTTTCAACTTTCTTCTTTAAATCTTCTGAGGAGAAAGCTCAAGCGAAACCCCGACCTTTGTAAAAAGGCCGAGGA
This sequence comes from Patescibacteria group bacterium, assembly GCA_018826905.1. GTDB lineage: Bacteria > Patescibacteriota > Minisyncoccia > Phycocordibacterales > Phycocordibacteraceae > C7867-001. The sequence continues at coordinate 51,322 of JAHJYC010000002.1, forward strand.
CGTAGACGGTAATAATCTGCTGAATCGCTTGATGCATGTAGAGGAAGGATAGTCTCAAAGTGAGAACGTGTCAAAGGCTTGTTATGCACAGTTATCTGAAGGAAACGTGAGGGATGTGGGGCAAAGTGTCATATACTTAGCTATTAGTGGGATGAAGTGGGAATACTCATCTTTCTCCTACGCCACTACTTTCTATGTTCATCGGAGAATACCGCCACACCTTAGACGCAAAGAACCGCGTATCTCTTCCGGCAAAGTTCCGGAAGGAGCTCGGTTCGTCTGTCATTGTGACGCGCGGATTGGATCACTGTCTCTTTGTGTATCCAAAAGCAGCATGGAAGAAGGAGGCGCAAAAGTTTGCACAACACTCGTCCGGAGGTGCAGCAGGACGAGCATTTGCTCGCTTGATGCTTGCGGGAGCAAATGAAGCTGATGTAGATAGCGCGGGACGTGTGCTTGTTCCTGATTACCTTCGTACCTACGCAGGTCTTTCAGGAAAGTGTGTTGTTGCAGGAGTTTCAGATCGTGTTGAGCTCTGGGACGAGCCGGTATGGGAGCAGTACACCACTGATATTGAACGAGATGCTGATCAGTTCGCTGAGACGCTTGGCCAGAAGAACCTCACCTAGCGTATGGAAGTCCGCCACGACACCGTCCTATTGCAAGAATCAGTTGATGCACTCTCACTGCACGCAGACGACGTTGTTGTTGATGCAACACTCGGCGGTGCGGGACATTTCCGTCTCTTGCTTGAAACACTAGGAAAAGAGGGAACACTTGTTGGTATTGATGCAGATGCTGAGGCACTGGTACGTGCACAGGCAGTGGTGAATGAGGTGCCAGAAGGGAAGCGACCCGATGTGCGTCTGGTGAATGGAAACTTCCGTGATCTTGCAGAAATTATGGATGAGCAGAAGCTCACTCCCACAAAAGTACTGTTTGACCTTGGGTGGAGCGGGTTCCAGCTCGCAAATGGCCGTGGGTTTTCATTTCGTGCTGATGAGCCACTCCATATGACATACGGAGACCCAGAGACGGCAACAACAGCTGGGGATCTCGTAAATCATCTTTCTGAAGAATCTCTTGCAGATTTGCTTTGGTCTCTAGGGGAAGAGCGGTTTGCTCGCAAGATCGCTAAAAGCATTGTGGACATTCGTGAGGAGTCTGAGATTACAACAACTCATGAGTTGGTGGCTGCCATTGAGGCAGGAGTACCTACCTGGTATACCCATCGCCGCCTGCACCCAGCTACAAAGACGTTCCAGGCACTTCGCATTGCAGCAAATGATGAGCTTGGTGCGATTCGTGAGGGAGTAGGAGCTGCACTGGAGCGAGTCCCTGAGGGAGGCCGTATTGCAGTTATTACCTTCCACAGTATTGAGGACAGGATTGTAAAAAATATGTTCCGTGATGCTGCACAGGCTGGGCAGGGCACACTCGTGTCTCGTAAGCCCCAGGTGCCTTCTCCAGAAGAGACTAAGGCAAATCCCCGTGCGCGTAGTGCAAAGTTGCGTGTCTTTGAAGTAGGAACCACTGCTCCAAAGAAATCTATTAATCTTCATTCTTTCCCTGTGTATGCCTGACCGAACTATTTCAATTCTAGGATATTCTTGTGCTGTGCTTGTTGTGGCATACCTGGGTCTCATCATTGTGACTGTGTCTCTTGCTGCCTGGCAGACTGATCTTGCTGTTGAGGTGCATGTTACTGAAGGGGAAATTGCACTACTTGAGAATACGTACTACCAAATGGTCTCTGAGATTGATGCTGCAAAGCCAAGTTCTCTTGGGCTTGTCGCTCCTGTTGCCGTAAGTTACGCAGTTAAGGCGCAAGCGCCAGCACTTTCGCTTCGCTAACTCTATGCGTAGGGCGATACGTGGACGATTACGCATACTTTCTCTCGCGCTTTTCCTAATTGCCGCGCTTCTTATTGTTCGTCTTTATTTTGTACAAGTAGTGCACGGTGCTGATTTCGCACTTCGTGCCGAGCGTCAGTATATTTCAGCTAGTCAGGAGCTGTATGATCGCGGAAGTATTTATTTCACTAGAAAGGATGGAACCATTATTTCAGCGGCAACACTTTCAAATGGCTTCACGATTGCCATGACACCAAAGAGACTCACTGATCCAAGCGCAGCCTTTGCTGCGCTTTCAACTGTCCTTACGCTTAGCGAAGAAGACTTTATGAAGTCCGCAGCGCGCTTAGACGATCCGTATGAGGTTGTGGCTAGACGAGTTTCAGAAGAGCAAGGGAAGGCGATTGAGGCGCTTGATATAGACGGGATACAGCTGGAACGTGAACGATGGCGCTCTTATCCAGGAAGTACTCGTGCAGCGCAATCTATTGGGTTCGTTGCGTTTGATGATGATGATACGCTCGCGGGCAGGTTTGGGCTTGAGCGTTATTACAACGACGTACTGAGTAGAGGATCAGTTGGATTGTTTGGGAACTTCTTTTCAGAGTTGTTTGCCAATATTGATAGTGTTGTGGTTGACGCACGTGAGACGCGCGAGGGAGATCTGATAACCAGCATAGAGCCAGTGGTACAAGAGAAGCTGGATCAAATACTCCTTAGTGTGAACACTCAGTATGGAAGTAGAGAAACAGGAGGAATTATTATGGATCCAAAGACTGGAGAGATTATAGCTCTAGATACTGCTCCTTCATTTAACGCAAATGATTTTGCGAATGGGGATTCAACACACTTTGGAAATCCACTTGTTGAACACCGATACGAGTTTGGATCCATTGTTAAGGCCCTTACCATGGCAGCGGGTCTAGATTCTGGTGCAGTTACCGCAAACACCACCTACAACGATACTGGGTGTACGACACTCAACAATAAAAAGTTCTGTAACTATGACCTTAAGGCACGTGGCGTTACGCCAATGCAGGAGGTGTTGTCCCAGTCTCTTAACATGGGTGCTGCCTTCATTGCACTTAAGGTGGGGCATGAGAGGATGCGACACTATTTTAAGGATCTCGGCATGGGAACTGAGACAGGGATAGATCTGCCGAGTGAGATTTCAGGAAGTCTTTCAAATATTGAAACCAGTCCTCGCGATATTGAGTATGCAACCGCTTCCTATGGACAGGGAATTGCACAGACACCTGTTGAAATGGTGCGAGCTCTGGGAGCACTCGCAAACCAAGGACAGATTGTTACCCCTCACCTCGTGCGTTCGGTGCGTCTGGAGTCTGGTATTGAAAAGAAACTCTCTTGGGGAGCTCCTAAGCGAGTATTTAGTGCCGTAGCTACTGAAGAAACTACGCGCATGCTGGTGAATGTTGTTGATCTTAAACTTGCAGAAGGCAAGGTGCGCATTCCTGAAATGAGTGTTGCTGCAAAGACGGGAACAGCACAGATTGCGGGCCCCGGGGGCAAGTACTCTGAGGATAGATACTTCCACTCATTCTTTGGGTATTTCCCTGCGTATGATCCACAGTTTATTATTCTCCTCTATACAAGAGAGCCACAGAACGTAAAGTATGCCTCAGAGACTCTTACACACCCCTTCATGGATCTGACACACTTTTTAATTAACTATTATGCTATTCCGCCAGATAGGGCAGAATATCCTTCTACTATATGAAGCGTCTCCTCAAAGCACCTGTAGCCATGGTTCTCGCAGTTCTTGCGAGGGCGATTCTTAAGAAATATGCGCCTCAGATCATTATGGTTACGGGAAGTGTGGGAAAGACTTCAACAAAGGATGCGCTTGCAGCTGCGTTCGCAGAGACACATTTCCTTCGTGCGAGTGAGAAGAGTTACAACAGCGAGTTCGGTCTCCCCCTTACGGTTATTGGTGCAAGGAATCCGTGGGAGAATCCTGCTGCATGGTTCGGTGTCTTCCAAGAAGCTCTCGCACTTATTATGTTGCCGAGCCACTATCCAAAACTTCTTATTCTTGAAGTAGGAGCTGATAGGCCAGGAGACTTGGCGCGAATTTTACGCATTGCGCATCCTGATGCTGTTGTTGTTACAAGACTTCCTGATGTGCCAGTGCATGTGGAAGCGTATGAGGGACCACAGGCAGTTAGAGATGAAGAGTTTGCTCCTGCCTACGCACTCTTGCCACAAGCTCCTCTTATAATCTGCGCTGAGGATGTGTACGCTCGCACTATGGCAGCGAGACTTCCGGTTTCCATAACAACGTTTGGATTTTCAGACGATGCAGATGTTTCAATAGCAAATGAAGAATTTTATGTAGATGGAGAGAAGAGCGGTATGCGTGCTGACGTTGGAGGGAAGAAGGTGTGTGTTGAGGGGGCACTTGGGCGTCCTCAATTGTATGCGCCAGCCGCGGCACTTGCTGTTGCAAAGGCACTGAACATATCTGAAAAGGCAGTGCGAGCAGGACTTAAGACATACGTAGCTCCGCCAGGACGTGCGCGGGTGCTTCTTGGTGTTCGCAACTCCTATATTATTGATGACTCATACAACGCATCTCCTGCAGCAGCAGAGGAGGGACTTAACGCACTCTCCTTAATTCCTAAGAAGGGAAGACGTATAGCAGTACTTGGAGACATGTTGGAACTTGGGCGGTATTCGCAGGAAGAACACGCTCGTATAGGGACATTGGTAGAGGAGAAGGCAGACATGCTTATTGCTGTTGGTCTTCGCTCTCGTGCTACATACGAAGCCGCTAGAAAGGCAGGACTTTCAGAGGACACTGCGTTTGCGGTTGATACAGCAACCGATGCAGCTGAAATACTCCAAGAACTTGTTCAGGAAGGGGATGTTGTTCTCGTTAAGGGATCTCAGTCTATGCGCATGGAGCGGGTGTCTGAGGCTCTGTTGAGGAATCCAGAGGATAGCCAGCGTTTAGTACGTCAGGAGCGTGAATGGAAGCGTAGATAGGTCTAGCGCGCCAGGCTTGATTCTGGTATAAATGGCCTACGACGGCCTCATCGTCTAACGGTTAGGACAGATCCCTCTCACGGATCAAATCGGGGTTCGATTCCCCGTGAGGTCACAAAGTTGTTCTAGTGCAACCAGCACCCAAAAGGAGTCTCAACTGGATGTGCTAGCATATTTGTATGAAAATCCTTGTCTCTCACTCCAGCAGTTACGATTACGAAACTGAGCTGTACGAGCCACTTAAGCAATCAGCTCTTGCTGAGAAGCATACCTTCATATTCCCGCATGATGTAGAAAACGTTGAGATTGAAACAAACTCTCATATTCCAGACACTGATCTTTTGCTTGCAGAAGTTTCGTATCCTTCAACGGGAGCTGGTATTGAAATAGGTCTCGTTCAAGCCGCAAACGTCCCAACACTCTTTCTGTACAAGAAGGGAACAACTCCGTCTTCAGCACTTAAGTTCTGCAAAGGGAAGCAGACTGAGTATACAGACAGTGCTGATCTTGTCTCAAAAATAGAAGAGTATGTTGCGAGCAACTAGTTCTTTCTAGACAACCAAAGCCCAAACACACTTCCAATCCTCGTCCTATGAATAGAAAGGGCAACACCTTTTGTTCCTAAGACCTCTCCAATACGCCCTGCAAGTGTCCGCATATACGTCCCCGATGCACACGATACTCGTAGCGTATGAATTTGGTAGGTTCTTTCTCCTTGAGCTGTAAACAATTTCTCCCAACATTCTCGTACTGCATCCTGTCTAAAGTCTGCGCCCAACTGCTTTGATGCTTCTTCTGTGCGGGGAACTAAAGAAAGCGTTTTGAATACTCTTTCCTTAAGCTGAGGCAAAGACACCGTCTCTGTATTCAAATGCGTAATGGAGTACACTTCTTCCGTATGTGTAGGAATCTCTATTGAATCCAGGGTCCCTTCAAGCGCATACATAAACAACGGCTTTCCATTAACTGTCTTAGAAGAAAAGACAGGGTAGGGGACATCTGCCTTTCCTGTAACAGACGTAAGTGCTCTTTTTATTTCTTCCTTAGAGAAAGCAGATACTGTATCTGCTCCGGAACTTACACCAAGCACATCTCCGGTATCAGTTCCTATATCAAGGAGTACTTCAATAACATACTCCTTATCTAGTCCATGGTACTTCTTTTGCTTTTTGCACTCCTCTCCAATAAGAACAAGGAGTTTTCCTGAGGCCATAGGATCAAGTCTGCCTGCATAACTTAAAGGAACATCCTTATATATAGGAGATCTCTCCTGAAACAACCGAAGTGCTTCAAGGGGAGTTTGTCCTACCGGCTTTTCCAAAACCACATACTTTTTCATATGTTCATCCTATAGAAGAAAAGGAAAACACACCAACAAGTGGTGTGTCAGGCAACCTTCCGTCGTCTAAATCTGCGTTCGGGGATTGGAGCAAGCTCCAGCCCCGTACACATATCCAAAAGACAAAGAAAGTCATTCATCTCGCTCCACATATCAGGACCACGAATCGCGGAGCAGACGTATCCTTCAATGAGAAGAATCTGGTCATGATACGAAAGCGAGAGTTGTTGTTCCAATTGTTCCTGGGCCCTCAGAAGGCCGTACGCAAACGACATAGGATCCTTGCGGATCTTCTGCAGTCCACTTGGAAAGACGCGAATGACGAGCTGTGCTCCTTTAGCTACGTCAAACACCTCAGGGTAAATAACATAGGCATCAGTCAACAGTGTTACTCCACATAGGAAAGAGGAGAGGACACCATCACCATCCCAGATCTGTTGTCTGGGTCAGGAGAAACTTAGCACTAGCGAAGCAATGAGTCCACCACTTCCTTCACATCTGCGCCGTCTGCTTTTCCCTTTAGGTCTTGCATAAGGGCACCAATAAATCTGCCAGTATCTTTCTTTTCAGTAATATTCATATCCTGCATCTTCTGTGAAGCAATTGCATGTATCTCTTCCTTGCTCATAAGCTCGGGCATGAATGATTCAATAACCGCTAGCTCTTCAATCTCAGGCTCGGCAAGTTCAGTGCGTCCTGCTGCAGTAAATTGCTCAATGGAGTCTTTTCTTTGGTTGGCAGCTCTTTTAACGACAACCAATGCCTCTTCATCAGTTAAAAACTCATCTGGCTTACGTTTTTTCGCTACCACCTCGTTTGTCATAGCACTTGCAAGCGAGCGAAGGGTGCGGAGTCGCACTGCGTCTTTAGCGCGAAGGGCGTCAGGAATACCTGCCTTTATAGTTTCATGTAGGGTCATGGAAAAATCCTACCACACGAGTAATCGCTTGGTATACTCCAAGTATCTATGCTTATTTCAGAACATTGGCACGCCCGTACTATCAAAGAAGTGGAGGAACACCTCCACACAAGTCTTACTAAAGGATTAACAAGAAAGGAAGCCGCAGACCGTCTAGAAGAGAAGGGAGCAAATAGCATGCCTGCTCCCGAGAGAGACGGGCTATTTATGAAGCTTCTAAATCAGTTCAAGAGCCCCATCACGTTTGTGCTTGTGCTTGCGGTTATCGCAACCTCTTCTCTCGCGCACTATACGGATGCGCTCGTTATCTCTGCAGCACTCTTGCTGAATATTGTTATGGGCCTGGTGCAGGAAGGGAGAGCTTCAAAAGCTTTTGAAGCACTTAAGAAAGGAGAAGCACAGTATGCAGTTGTTTTTAGAGGCGGAGAGCCATTAAAGATCTCTGCGAATGAGCTTGTTGTTGGCGATGTTGTTGTTCTGTCTGCAGGAAACGCTATTCCAGCAGACATGCGTCTTATTGAAGTGCATGGACTCACGATTAACGAGTCAGCACTCTCAGGAGAATGGCTTGCCGTTGAAAAGAATACTGAAAAAGCAGGAGAGGAATCTCCGCTTGTTGAGCGAAGTGGGATGGCATATGCAGGAACACTGGTTGCGTCTGGAGCAGGGAGGGGAGTTGTTGTTGCTATAGGGGGAGACACTGAGATCGGGCGTATTGCTGTTGAGCTTGGGAAGAAAGATGAGTCTGTAACGCCGCTCATGAAAGATATACGGCAGGTAGCGAAACTCATCCTGATCGCCGTTGCTTTCATTATGGTAGGTATTTTCGCACTCGGCACAGCGCGAGGGCTCCCATTTGATGAAACACTCTTTACGGCTATCGCACTTGCTGTTGCGAGTGTGCCTGAAGGACTTCCTGCAGCAGTTACCGTAGTGCTCGCACTCGGGATGGAGCGCATTCTAAAATCTGGCGGCCTCGTACGAAACCTGCTTGCTGCAGAAACACTTGGCACCACCAGTATCATTTTGACTGATAAGACCGGCACCCTTACGGAGGGCAGAATGACACTTGAGTCATACGTAAGTTTGAACGAAGTACATGACAATGCAGACAAAGGAGAAGCGAGAACTCTCTTAACTGCTGCAGTGCTTGCGTCTAATGCATACGTAGAGGAACGCCCAGAAGCAGAAGGAGACGAGAAACTTGTGGTACATGGCAGACCTATTGAACAAGCTATTGTACTTGCTGGTCTTAAGACAGGTATCTCTCAGCAAGCGTGCCTGAGTGCGTACCCACGTCTAGACGAGTTGCATTTTGACTCAGCACGCCGCTTCGGGGGTATGCTCGTACAAAACGAGAAGAATCCCGTTGCCTATATCACTGGCGCCCCTGAGTTTCTTCTCGGCAGTATGTCTTTAGTTGTTGGAGCAAATGGCGACGCAGAGACCTTGACCGACAGTATGCGCACGCACTTCTTGCGGTCGCTTGAAACAGCAGCGAGGGACGGGAAGCGTGTTATTGGAGTTGCTCGTGTTGAGAAAGACTTAAAGGCATTTCCTCCTGAAAAAGAGTTGCTTGGATACCTTGGTGCCGGCGCCCTCGTTGGATTCCTTATCTTCTCTGATGTTATTCGTGAGGAAGCAAAGAGTGCTATTAAGGACATGCAAGATGCAGGGGCTCGCGTCCTCATGCTTACGGGAGACAACCCCGAAACAGCACTCGCCATAGCAAAAATTGTAGGGATTGCAGAAGAGGGAGAACGAGCGTACACGGGAGCAGAACTCTCTGTCCTCACCGATGCTGAGCTTCTAGAGGTACTTACTACACATACAGTATTTTCTCGTGTTGCTCCTGCTGAGAAGCTTCGTATAGCGAACGTGCTCCGGGATGCAGGAGAGGTGGTGGCGATGACAGGAGACGGAGTGAATGACGCACCCGCCCTAAGAGCAGCCGCTATTGGTGTTGCTGTCGGGTCTGGAACAGATGTAGCAAAGGAAGCATCTGATCTGGTGCTTCTTGATAACGGATTCTCAGTTATAACTTCAGCCATTCGGGAAGGCAGAAGGCTTAGAGAGAACTTCAAGAAGATCTTTGCGTACATGCTCTCCACGAACTTCAGCGAAGTTATCCTCATTGGGTTTGCGCTTGTTGTTGGACTCCCGCTTCCGATTCTTCCTACGCAGGTACTCTGGTCTAACCTAATTGAGGGAGGATTTATGAACTTTGCGTTTGCTTTTGAGCCGCTGTACCCGTCTGCAATGAAGCGAAGTCCAAAGGATCCTGAAATCGCACGCGTGCTGTCTCCGAAGCTCATTAAACTTATTGTGCTCGTTGGTTCCGTAACAGCGACAATACTCATTGGTATCTACCTCTTCCTCCTTTCTCTTGAGTTGCCGCTTGATGAGATTCAGACACTCATGTTCGTTGCAGTATCGGTGAACTGTATCTTCATGGCATTCTCAATGAAGAGTCTTGGAACTCCGCTATGGAGACTGCCATTATTCTCTAACCGCTTCTTGCTAGTCTCGTTAATTGGAAGCGTTGCCTTCTTGTTTGGTGCCCTCTACATTCCATTCCTACAGGTACTGGTACATGTAACAGAACCAAGCATGCTCCAGCTCGCTATTCTCTTTGGGTTTGGACTCATAAACCTCGCTACGATTGAGATTGCGAAGTGGATCTTCTTTATTCGTGAGCCTAAGGAATCACGTATACTTACTGCATGAACACGCTCACTATTGCACTCATAGTGCTCGGCCTCGTCTTCCTTCAGGGAGTAGGACTTTGGCTTATCTTGAGGCGTAAAGAGAATCAGAAGGACCCCTCTCCTGAATCAGGAGGAATGTTGCTCCTCCAGAAGCAGATAGAGAATCTAGAACGCTCTCTAGACTCCCGCATGCACGAGTCTTCTAAACAGGTGAACGAAACAATGCGGAGCCAGTTAGGAGAGTCTTCTCGTCTTATCCGTGAAATAACGGAAGAGATAACAAGTGTGAAAGAGATCGGAAGGGAAACAGGGAAGTTTGCAGAGCAACTTAAGAACCTGCAGGACATTTTAAAGAATCCAAAACAACGCGGAATTCTTGGAGAGTACTACCTAGAAACAGTGTTGAAGAACGTCCTTCCTCCTGGCATGTATCGTATGCAGCATCCGTTTGAGAACGGAGAGATTGTAGACGCTGCAGTCTATGTAAACGACAAGATTGTCCCTATTGATTCCAAGTTCTCTTTGGATAACTACAATCGGTATATACACGCAGAGGGAGCTGAGCGTATCGCCCTTGAGAAGACATTTGTTAATGACCTGAAGCTAAGAATCACTGAGACCGCTAAGTACATTCGTCCTGAAGAAGGGACTATGGATTTTGCCTTCATGTTTATCCCTTCAGAGGGTATTTATTATGATCTCCTTACGAATCAGGTGGGGGCGGGGGAGGACGAGAACCTAATCCAGCGAGCGGCCTCTAAAAGCAAGGTTATTATCGTTTCGCCAACCTCATTCCTAGCCTACCTCCAGACTGTTATGCAGGGCCTAAAAGCCCTTCAGATTGAGAAGCAGGCAGAGGAGATACAAAAGCGTGTGGGAGAGCTCGGAAAGCACCTAGGAGCCTATCAGGAGTACTACAGGAAGCTTGGGACAGCCCTTGGAACCTCTGTTTCCCATTACAACAGCGGAATGAAGGAATTGGGCAAAATAGACAAGGATGTATACCGTATTGCAAAAGAGAGGGTAGGGATTGAGTTGGAGCTTTTGGACAAGCCTGGAACAGGGGACGAGGACTAGAAAGGCTCCCTTGCTTTTTACTTTAAACAGGCTAGAATGGCCCTACTATGGAACTCGCAGTTATAAAGACCGGTGGAAAGCAGTACGTGGTTGCTCCCGGCGCAACCGTTACGATTGAGAAACTCGGTCGGGGTGCTGCTACTCAGGATGTGAAGAAGGGAGATACGGTCACCTTTGATCAGGTGCTTATGACCGATAACGGAACTCTCACCATTGGGACTCCTGTTGTTTCTGGAAAGACCGTTACTGGAACAGTGCAGTCTGTTGGACGCGCTAAGAAGGTTGAGGTAGTTAAGTACAAGGCGAAGAGTAACTATCTAAAGCGTCGCGGACACCGCCAGCCGTACGTTAAGGTAAAGATTGATTCAATCGCATAAACAAAAAGACCCTTTCTCTGAAAGGGTCTTTTTGTTTATGTTTCCTTCCTGTTTCTTAGTGCTGCTGAAAGGGTAGGAGAGTCTGCGTATTCAAGTTCAGAGCCTGTAGACAGCCCTCTTCCAAGTTCCGTGAGTGTCATGGGACCGCGTAGTGGGGTGAGTATCTCACGTACGCGATCTGCAGTATGTTCGCCTTCAGAGGTTGCTGAAAGCGCGAGGACAATCTCAGAGAGCCCTGCTGCTGCTCTACGCTCAACAACGCGTACAAGATCTCGCTCGCGAATAGCTCCCTTGCCTGAAAGGGTAAGAACACCCCCAAGCACAAAGTATCTGCCCTTGTATGCTCCAGCTCGCTCAACAGCTGCAAGGTCTTGGTCCTTCTCAACAATCATAAGAAGACTGTTGTCTCTTGAGGTATCTGCACAATACAGACACAGGGTTTCGCTATTGGTCTGTGCAAAGCGCATGCAAAGTGTGCACTGCCTAATATCGTTAGAGAGGTTAAGTACAAGATCAGCAAGGCGTGCCCGCTCTTGAGGAGCAGCAGACAAAAGATGATATACAAAGCGCTTCGCCTGGCGGGGTCCTATGCCAGGGAACTTCGTGAACGCAGCAGAAAGTTCTTCAATACGGTCTCGCATACTAGAACTCAGAGGCTAGATCCCCATATCCTGATTTATCCATCGGCATGAAGCTGGTGCGCTTCTCATCAAAGTACAGTTCAATTTTTCCTGTAGGGCCGTTACGATGCTTCTCTACAAGAATCTCTGCGATATTTGGACGATCACTGTCTTTATTCTGTTTGTCCTCACGATGGATAAACATAACAACGTCCGCATCCTGCTCAATAGATCCTGAGTCACGAAGATCAGAAAGCCTTGGCTTTCCTCCACGTTGCTCAACGGCACGAGAAAGCTGTGAAAGGGCTATCACGGGTACTTCAAGCTCGCGAGCAAGAGACTTAAGGGAGCGAGAGATCTCTGTAACCTGCTGCACCATAGAATCTGACGCCTTGGTGTTTGTGGGTGCCATAAGCTGGAGGTAATCAACGACAATGAGTCCAATACCACGCTCTCGCTTTAATCTGCGAGCAACAGCACGCATGGAAAGAATATTCTGGGCAGGCTTGTCATCAATATAAATAGGGGCCTTGGACAAACTTTCCAACGCATCTCTAATCTTTCCAAAGTCTTCCTCTGCGTGGATAGCCCCTGTGCGCATCTTCCATGAGTTAACAAAGGACTCTGCAGAAAGCATACGGTCTACAAGCTGTTCCGAGCTCATTTCAAGAGAGAAGATACCAACCGGAACGTCGTGCCTCACTGCTGCATTGCGAGCGATATCAAGTGCAAGCGAGGTCTTTCCCATGGAAGGACGAGCTGCAAGGATAATGAGGTCTGATTTATGGAGTCCCGAAAGAAGCCCATCCAAATCAGGAAAACCGGTTGAGACACCACGAATGGCATCTTTGTTCTTGGAAAGCTGTTCAATACGCTCCCAGGCATCGTCTACTTTGTCTGCAATTGCAACGAACTTGTGTACGGCAGAGGCATTTCCAATAGCGTAAATAGATTTCTCCGCCTGATCTAAAAGAACAGCAGTATCAGTTGATTCGTCATACGCAGCTTCTGTTATGTCGTGCGCTGCATCAATCAAAGAACGCATGAGATGCTTTCGTACGACAAGATCGGCGTAATGGTTGTAGTTGCCAGGGGTAGGGGCGCTTCCTGCAAGTTCTGCAAGATAGGCACGTCCTCCTGTTCGCTCAAGTTTGCCTTTGGATTGAAGGTGCTCTCCAAGCGAAAGAATATCAATAGGTTCTCCGCGCTCGGCAAGCTCACGCATGCTTTCAAAGATGAGGCGATGCTTCTCTGCATAGAAGGAATCGGGACGGACAAGGTCCGCGATATCATGCAGGGCATCAGGCTTAAGGAGAAGTGCTCCTAAAAGCGCACGCTCTGAATCAAGACTCTGGGGAGGGATGCGCGTCACGCTTGAGGAAGCCATTCCCTCTATTCTATCAACCAGGACGGGTGGTGACTATGGGGCCAGAAGGGCCGTCTTCAACATGATATCCACTGTTTGCTATGTGGATACGTAATGCGTCTGCAGTAGCAAAATCACGATTCCGTCTTGCTTCTTCGCGCTTTTCTATCAATCTTTGTATTTGTTCAGGAACTTCAATCTGTACTCTAGGTGTGAGCAAGGATAATCCGAGTACTGCATCAGCCGCCTGTATAACACCCAACTGTTCGGCACGCTCCATATCCTCGTCTCGTACTGCTTCCCAAAGGAGTCCAAGTGCGGCAGGTGTTGCGAGGTCGTCTCGCAAAAGCGCAATGATACGTCTGCTGGTGTCTGTAGGAACAGCCTTGTACTTCGCCTCCTCAGCAATACGACGAGAGAGACGAGTGAGTCGCTCAAGTGCTTCGTTCGCAGCAGCAAGTGCCTCCCACGAGAACGAAAGGGGAGTCCGGTAGTGCGCTTGCAGGAAGAAGTAGCGAAGGGCAAGCGGAAGGTATCCTCGTTCGCTTATGTCAGAAACGTACACATCGTTGCCTAGGGACTTTGAAATCTTCTCTCCTTGAAGTGTGAGGAAGGCTTCGTGTATCCAAAAGCGCGCAAGAGGCTTTCCAAACGCACACTCAGACTGCGCAATCTCATTCGTATGGTGTACAGGAATGTGATCCATGCCCCCCGTATGAATATCAATGGGTTGTCCAAGCAGCGCTCTCGCCATTGCAGAGCATTCAATATGCCACCCAGGGAACCCAATACCCCAAGGAGAGCTCCACTCTTGTTGCCTACGTGCACCAAGTGGAGAGAACTTCCACAATGCAAAGTCTGCAGGATGGTGCTTGTCCTTGTTTGTTTTGATTCTTCTTCCAATCTCCGCAAATGCTTCCTCCTTTAGCTTTGGTCCGCCATGGTCTAGGACTCCATAGTTCGGATACTTCTGTGTATCAAAATAAATACCGTCACTTGTTTTGTAGGTGAACCCTTTCTCCTCAAGAAGTTTAATTATAGAAATCTGCTCTTTTATATATTCAGTAGCACGCGGGAATTGAATACTCTTCACATCAATATTGAGTTTTGTCAGGTCATCAATAAAGAGCTTTGTGTACTTTGAGGCAATAGCATCTGCATGAAGTCCTTCCTTTTTCGCCCCTGCTTCCATTTTGTCTTCGCCCTCATCTCCGTCTCCCTGAAGGTGTCCAACATCAGTTATATTTATGACCCTGCGTACACGGTACCCATTCTCAGTAAGGACACGTGCTATGAGGTCTGAAAATACATATGCGCGCAAGTTTCCAATCTGCGCCTTGCTATAGACGGTTGGTCCACAGGAATACATCGTTGCTTGTCCTGCAGTAATAGGAGAAAAAAGCTCCTTCTTTCCAGAGAGCGTGTTGGTGAAGAAAAGAGGTGCATCACTCGTGAGTGGTTGTGGAGCGCGAGTAAAGAGACGAGAAAACCAAGACATACGTCTATACTATCGCACTTATACCCAGCGGTTAAAGCGAGCAATTAAGAAGAGGAAGAAGGAAGAACCGAGCATAATAGCAACTACCCAAAGGAAATCATTCTGAGCTCCTACAATAGGAAGGTCAGTACGCATCGCAAAGATAACGGCAAGGAGTGGCGGTGGGTAACTCACAAAAGTAAACACCATAAGTCTTCGTATGATGCGGTCCTGAGAGGAAGTCAAAAGAGAATCGTTCGTAATGCGTAGTTCGGTTGCAGTAGAGCGGTACGCACTCACCATAGCTGCCGCATGATCTCTTCCTCCTTCAATGTGCGCAGCGTATTCATCAAACTTTGTTCCAAAGAATGCAGGGGACCCGAGGAAGGTGAGAAAGTCTGAAAGCGGTGCACTGTGTCGTGCTAGTGCTGTTTCAAATCTAAGAAGTACTCGTGCAGTGTCTGAAATGGTGCGCACTGCTTCTCTTTCTTTCCCTGAGAAGATATCTCGCTCAATACGGTCAAGACGATAGCCGACTTGCTCAATCTCGCTACTGATACCCACATACATACGATCCATGATGCGAGAGAGGAGCTCCTCAATCTTAAATGGTTTTTGTTTTGTTGAGAGCAATTCTTCAGCCTCAAGTACTTTGTGCAGGGTGTGTATCTGGTCAATAACTTCGTAGCGGGCAGTGATTACGAAGTTTTTTCCAACAATGAAATCCACTTCCTGCACTTTGGCGCCTGCAACAGCGTCAGCAGTAGGGAAGTGAAGAACGAGGTAACAGTAGCCAGGGAATGCAACAGTAAAGGGATAAGGGGTAGGAGTGAGAATTTCTTCTCGTACACGCTCATCAATCTGAAACTCACTCATTACTGAGAGGAGCTCCTCCTCAGTAGGGTATTCCAGATCTATCCACGTGGTTTTCCCGCGGGTGTGTCGCGTTATCATCTTGTCTTTAGTATACCCGGCCATCCACAGTGTTTACGCGATACATGGGCATAAGAGTGCGTGCTACACTACATCCATGACACTGGAACAAGAAGAAAAAGATACCCAACCAAAGCCACTAGGGAGGTTTGCAAAGCTAGGAATTGCATTTGCGCTTGTGCTTGCAATTGGTTTTGCGGGAGGCGTTTCAGTTGGTGCTGCAGGAGGGAATACTATCTTTTCAAATCTCCCGCTTCTAGGAGACGGACTTGATGCAACTCCAGACGAGTCTGTTAACTTAGACCCTTTCTGGAAAGCATGGAATGCACTTAATGGACGATTCGTTGAGACACATGCCTCTTCAACAAGTCCAACAGCAAAGGAGAAGCTTTGGGGTGCTATTCAAGGACTCACTGCCTCCTATGGCGACCCTTATACTGTTTTCCTCCCGCCGGCAGAAGCTAAGGTATTTCAGGATGACATAAAGGGAAACTTTGAAGGCGTGGGAATGGAGATTGGAATAAAGGAAGGATTGCTTACTGTTATAGCCCCACTAAAGGGCACACCAGCTGAACGTGCAGGCATCCGTTCGGGTGACGGTATTCTTGCAATTGACGGAGCCTCAACTGAAGGACTCTCAACAGACGAGGCAGTTAAGAAAATTCGTGGAGAGAAGGGAACAACCGTTATTTTCACTATGCTTCGTGATGGAGAAGCAGTTGAAATAGCTGTAGTGCGCGACACCATTGCTGTACCAACCATAGAGAATACATATGACCAGGAGACAGGAATCTATACGATTGCTCTCTACAGCTTTACGGCGAATTCCTCTCAGCTGTTTTCTAAAGCACTTGCTGAGTTTAAGACAACAGGATCAAAGAATCTGATAATTGACCTTCGTGGAAACCCAGGAGGATACCTTGAAGCAGCTGTGTCTATGGCAGGCAATTTCCTTCCACGAGGAGCAGTTGTTGTAACGGAGGACTATAAAGGAAAGCAAGAGAATGTTGTCCATAGGAGTAACGGAAAGGGAGGTGTTCCAGAGGGCACAAAGATAGTTGTCCTAATGGACCAAGGTTCAGCGTCTGCCTCAGAGATCCTTGCGGGGGCGCTCCAGGACGCAGGTGTAGCTACACTCATAGGAACTCGTTCCTTTGGAAAAGGTTCAGTCCAGGAACTCGTTGATATCAACGGGGGAGCACTAAAAGTCACTGTAGCTCGCTGGGTAACTCCTTCGGGTCGCTCTATCTCTGAGGGAGGACTTACTCCAGACATTAAAGTGGAGGTAGTGAAAGAGGATATTGCTGCTAAGAAGGATCCTCAGAAAGCGAGAGCGGTTGAGTTTCTTAGAACAGGGAAGTAAATAAAACTTGGACGGACAGCTCCTTGCATGGTATAATGCGGGGAGCTGTTCTTCTTAATCGTTCGTCACAGCAGAAAGAAGCTCCCGGCTCTTTTCTGCTGTGACGAACTCAATCGTCTGCAGTGTATTGAGGAGGAATATCATGACTCATCTGGCATTGGTGGAGAAGAAGCGCCAAACACAACGGGCGTTTCTGAAACACCCGGGCTTTTCCGAAGGGGATGGTCCGCACGCCTTGATCGGCGCACCCGTGCGGATTTCCCCGGCGGTGGTGCACTGGCTCAAGTCGGCGCAGAAATCACTGCTCCAGCCGGACCCCCTGACGGTGACGGCGATCATGCCGTGCGCCTCGGTTCCCCAGCAGCAGTGCCTGACCGGTGACGATCTGCTGAGTCGCGTGAAAGCGCTCTGCAGCTCGCCTGGTACGGCCGGCGACCCGGATCTGTTCGTGCGGCTGCTGCTGCACGACATGCAACAGCCCGAGGTCATCCTGCAGGACAACGGCCAGCCGAACCTGCTTCTGGTCAGTGACGAGCAGGCCATCGACCTCTGCTACATCGGCCACTCCCGGGGCACCAAGCCCTACTGGGACGTGGACATGGTCAGGCTGAATGGCCGCGACGGCAAGTGGGCCGAGGCCCGCGTGATCGTCATCGAGCGGCGACATTAGGGACTACGTCGTCCCTGCCAGCACCCCTCTCTTCTTCGGAAGGGCGGGGTGTTTAATTTGCGCTGAATCTGCTTTCTCTGTAGGATAGCTCTATATGAAAGTCGTACTACTTAAAGACGTGAAGAACACTGGGCGCGCAGGAAGCATTATTGAGTGTGCGAGTGGTCATGCCCTTAATTTCCTTATTCCTCGTGGCATGGCAGCTCCAGCAACCCCCGCTAATGTAAAGCAGGCTGAGCTTCGTGGGCAGCAGTCAAAGGACCGTAAGGAGCTAGACGCAAAGCTTGTTGCAGACCGTATTGCAGCACTTGCTGAAGAGCGCATTGTTATCAAAAAGAAGGCAAACGAGAAAGGACATTTGTACGACGCTGTTGATGCTGCTGAGATTGCTGAGGCAACAGACCTACCTGTTGAGGCAATCAAGCTCGAGAAGCCTGTTAAAGAGCTCGGCACTATTGAAGTACCAGTTGCTATTAACGAAGTATTTGGAAAGATCTCAGTTATTGTTGAAGCTGAATAAGAGGAAGTTCAAAAAGAAAAGACCCGCACAAAGCGGGTCTTTTCTTTTTAGTAGGAGAGTTGCTTATGCAGCAACAACGTCAACAACTTTCTTGCTGACAACACGACCATCAAAGTTGGTCTTGCGTCGGTTACGGAAAGATACGATTCCCGTAACTACAGAGTAAAGGGTGTGGTCATGACCAACCTTTACGCCCTTTCCGGCCTCAATCTTCGTACCGCGTTGGCGAACGATAACCATGCCTGGGCGTGCAGCCTGACCATCAGCAACCTTAACTCCGAGATACTTCGGTCCTGAATCGCGCCCGTTTTTTGTTGAACCCCCGGCTTTTGTATGTGCCATACACGTAGTAAATCAGGGGAGGGGATTAGATCCCTTCACGCCTGTTGAAGACTATATACTGATATGTATATGACTATACCAGGCCTTATACAGAGGAGCAAGGCCCTTTTAAGTCGTATTCCTACAGATGTATTGTTGGTTCTGGTACTCCTTGGGGCTGTTTCAGCTGCCTTTGGACTTGGATTTCAGGCAGGGAAGGATCAAATCTCTGAGGAGGGTAAATCAGACATGTCTATTGAGCAATTTCTTGTTCCTGAGGTTCCTTCTGGAGGAGGTCCTGCCGCTGCTGCAGCAGCCCCAAAAGCAACTACAGGTACTTATATGGCCTCTAAGAATGGTACTAAGTACTATCTGCCAACCTGCAGTTCTTCAAACAGGATAAAGCCAGAGAATAGGGTGTGGTTTAAGACAAAGGCTGAAGCTGAGGCAGCCGGGTATGGGCCTGCTGCAAATTGTCCGGGTCTCTAGGGTACAATGCACGCATGATTGTTCTAGACGTTGAATCAACCGGTCTTGTTCCAGAATCGCACTCCATTCTCTCTATTGGAGCGTTGGATCTGGGCGACCCAACCAACCAGTTTTATGAGGAATGCCGTATTTGGGAGGGGGCAGCTGTTGACGAGGATGCGCTTCGTATAAATGGCTTCACAGAAGAGGAGATAACCTCACCGAGCAGACAGACAGAGGAAGGACTTATACGAGCATTTGTTGCGTGGGCAACAGATCGCCCCAAAGATAGAACACTCGCAGCACAGAACCCATCTTTTGATCTAGAATTTGTTCAAGCAGCATGCAAGCGTGCAGGTATTGAGTGTCCGTTTGCAAAGCGCACCATTGATGTCCATACGCTCGTATGGATGCATATGACAGAAAGGGGGGTGGAGCCACCACAAAAGCATGCACATTCTGCAATTAATTTGGACTTCGCACTTCAGTATTGCGGTATTCCTGAAGAACCAAAACCACATAACGCACTCACCGGAGCGTTTTGTCACGCAGAGGTTATCTCACGCATAGCGTATAATAAAAAGACATTGCCCGATTTTAATGTTTACGATATTCCATGGGAGACGAACCAATAATTTCAACACCAACAGAAGACCTCACTATTCCTGATCCAGCAGACACACCAGAACGTCATCGTGAGATGGGATCAGTACTTGCAAGAGCTATTGAAGAGGGGAGACATGATGTGCCACAAAACCCTGCACCGCTTGTCTGTAAACCAAAGAAACTTGAGAGCTGGAGGGTGTTTAAGATCATGGCTGAGTTTGTAGACGGCTTTGATCTCCTTAAAGATTACGGACTTACTGCAACTTTCTTCGGAAGTGTTCGCACGCAACCTGGAGATCCTTATTACGAAGCGGCTGTTGACCTTGGGGCGAGACTCGCAAAATCAGGATTCGCTATTGTTACAGGCGGTTCTGCAGGGATTATGGAGGCAGGGAACAAAGGCGCGTACGATGCAGGAGGCTCTTCCGTTGGTCTTAATATCAGACTCTCGGATGATCAGTCTCTTAACAAGTACATAAATAACTCGTTCACTTTTGATCACTTCTTTGTGCGCAAGGTGATGCTGGCATTTGCGTCTCAGGTGTATGTGTACTTCCCGGGAGGATACGGAACGCTAGATGAGTTCACTGAGATTCTTACACTCGTTCAGACAAAAAAGATTAAGGAAGTTCCTATTCTTTTGTATGGAAAGGACTATTGGGATCCAATCGTTGATCTCTTCAAGAATCATCTTTATGCAAAGTTCCATAACATTGATGAGGCAGACCTAAATCTTTTCCATGTTGTTGATTCTGTGGAGGAAGCGCATGAATACATCACGAAGAATGTAACCTGCTAGTTATGGATTACAGCCAGAAGCGACTTCTCGGAGGTGCACTTCACAACAAGAAGAACAAGAGATTGCAAAAGTATGCGTTCCTTACTGGAGTTATGAGTATGCTTATTTCTCTTGTGCACCTTATCGTTACTGCTATTAAATAGCTGTGATATTCTTTTTGGTATATGGCACGCGCCCACAAGAAAAGAAAAGCAAAAGACCAGCCAGGTCTTGAGGTCTATGCATTTTGGACTGGGTTTGCGAGTACGATGATTAGTCTCGTTCAGGTTTTGATTCTGGCAAGCAAATAGGGAAGGGAAAAGTAAAGACCGTCGCGAGAGCGACGGTCTAATGGTATTTTTCCCTCCGGTGTTCAATCACCTTTGGAACAAGCCAGTCCATGTACAGACCCCCGCCAATTAGAAAGGGGGCGAGTGCAAGGTACAGAACTTCCGCACTGCAATGTGCCTCCCCGTGTTCATAGATGTACGCGAGGTTAAAGAGGCCGAGAAATCCAAACAGGATAAAAGAAGCAGAGGCAGCAATGAGCAAGATCTCACACAGTATAAGAAACTTCTTCATGACAAAGACCTCCTCCCTCTACGTGGCGCAGGGTGCCGTGTCGGGTATGTCCTTAGGATGTCAGAGATATGAGATTATCTCAAGCTCACAAAAATAAAAGAAAGCCGCGCTTAAACGAGGAATTATTAAGCGCGACAGGGTAGGGCATTTTCATGCCTGACCATTTGTAAAGGGCGGAAGAATTTTTTGAGGGCTGGCATCGCTGGGTTTGTACAGGGTAATAAACGCGATGACAAAGAACACCAGGCTGGCTATAAAAAACCACCCCGCACGTTCCTTGTCGCCAGAATTGACCGACAGGTTCATGAGCACGATGGCTACCACAAACGAGCCGGCACAGATCCATCCGTTCTTAGACATGACAAAGAACCTTTCTTCTATAGCTTGATTGCTAAAACAGCTCAATTAAAGTTTGCCAGATGTACAGACCGTGTCAATTCAAGTCTAAAGTGGAAAGGGAATTGAATGCAAACTAGCCTGCTATGGCCACAATCCAAAAACCACTCCCCTAGCATCCAAAATCCCAAATCGGGGAAGGGGTCTCTTTTTGTTTTATTAAGCGCAAATATTATTTACAAGCCTTGAAGCGAGACACAGGTCGCCTGATAGAAAACAGATATACGTCTCAATAGGGGATAGAGAAGTCTGGATAAGGACTCAAGGCAGATTAAGTAATAACCGTGCAGAAGCCTAGATTCTTAATGTGCGCACAATATACCTTTTACGATAAACAAACAAACCTTTATATACAACGCGCCTGGGCTGCGAGCTATTTAGTTCGCTCTTCTTTCCTTCTTTGGATGCATCTACGCTTGCGTACGGGCTCCTGAGGCTGGCAGGAGATGGTGATCTCTCCCTTTCTATGCGTGCCGGCTATTTTCTCTATAAAAAGACACTCCCCCGATACGTCCCAAATCTGAGTTTGGGTATCGGGGGAGTGGTACTTCCCTATTCTTTTCTACATTGCTGAAGGGTGAGTTGGTGGAGGTGTTGTTGCATTAAGACGTGCAGTTGCTTCCTGGGCAGTGTGCAAGTATTCCTGAGTCTCTTCTTGAAGCGATTTGTTCTGCTTCTTAAGTCTTGATATAGCCATGCTGCTCCTTACAGCACTTGGAATTGAAGCTAGGAGACTGAATACAATACCAACAAGCATTGAGAGCATAACGACAATTGCGAGTGAACTCTCAAACTGCCAGCCAATAAATGAGAGTGCAACAGTAGCGGTGTTTTGAAGAATAAAGATAATCGCACCAGCACCGATAACGAATCCGAGTATTAGAGAAAGAATCATGCTCACAGTCTACCGTGAGTAGAGTGAAGCTTTCATGAAACCTATGCAGTCGCTACTTTTGTTTTACAACTCTCAGAGCAGTACGTTCCTTCTTCAGACTGACAGCTCTCGCAAGCAAGAAAATGGAGATGGCATAAATCATTTTTACAGTTCACATAGAGCTCTGTTGTTTCAGAGCATAGATGGCAGACACCAACGACAGTGCGGTCCCCACCAAAGTCCATTGTTTTTCGTCTATCAAAGGTATAGAGAGCACCTTCAAAGTCTTTGCCTGGGAACTTTTCCATGTAGGAATGGATCCCATTCTCCAATTGGTACACATCCTCAAACCCGTGTTCAAGCAAAAAGGCAGACATCTTTTCGCAACGAATGCCTCCCGTACATACCGTAAGGACCGTCTTGTCCTTAAGAGACTCAAGTTTTGGGAGTGCCTTAGGGAGATCACGAGAATTCTCAAGACCTGGATTTATAGAATCCTTGAAGTGCCCAGACTGATACTCATAGTCGTTACGCATATCAACGACAACAAAATCTCGTTGTTCTTCGTACCAGGTGCGGAGCTCTTCAGCAGAGAGACGCTTTCCAGTTCTTTTTGTAGGGTCAATCTTCTTATCAAACTTTGTTCCAACAATCTCTTCACGAACCTTAACGGAAAGCTTTGGGAACGAGTCTCCGGTACCCACACTTCGCTTTACGTTCATGTCTTTAAATAAGGAATAGGAAAGGAGGGCAGAGGCAAACTGCTCTGTTTGTTCTACTTCCCCTTCTACAGTGCCGTTAATTCCCTCCTCAGCGATAAGAATGCGACCAACTAGGGAATGTGCAACAGCAAGATCCCGTAGCTGCTCCTTAAGAAGCTCGGGATCTTGAATAGATACGTATTTGTAGAACAGAAGCACTTGATGCGTCATATGGCCCTGATTCTACACTAGACTAGAGCTTTCTGGCTAGAAGCCGAGTCTCCAGGTGGTGCCACGTATAGGGAAGGCTCCGTATACGTCTGCTCCAGTGTCTATAGAATCAACGTCTAACATAAGCGTCTGCCCCGCTTCCCCGCTAGCACTAGAGCTCAGGTTGCTCTTAAGTGTAAAGATACGGAATGAACGCGGGCTCATAACCGCACTCAGTGGAACGTACACTTCGTTGCCATCAAAATCAGAAGTAACAGTTGTGCGTGAACCGCCCTTGTCATCATTCGTTGCGAAGCTGGTTATTACGTCTGTGTCAGCGGACCCGTTTTGTACAAGAGTAAATCCATTTATGAGAGCAGCCTCTGAACTCGTGTTCTCAACTTTAATGTAGGCAACAGGGACAGATGCGCCTCTTGCTGCAACACCTCCAGTGAGGAGTGGTATTGAACTAACTGAAAGTACCCCAGCATCCTCATCAATGTCTGAGACATCTACGGTGCTTGTTTGTTGCCCAGCAATTTGTAACTCTGCAGTACACGTCACTTCATCAGAGCCCTTCTCAAAGGTAAAGTCGTACGAACCACTTCCCTCTGCATTTAGGATGCGAAGTCCGATGGTTGCTATAGCTTTCCCTTCCCGATCTTTACCAGATTCAGCATTGATACCGATCCACGCAAGGATAACTCGCTCTCCTGTACGAATCTCAACTTCCTTAGATCCTTCAAACACCTGGTATCCACGAGGTGTGCTTGTTATAAGCAAACATCCAAGATCGTCATCAGCTGCCTGTGCAGCCGTCGGAGTTAGTAAAAGCCCTACAATAAATAAGAGAATGAGGGGGGCGCTTAGTGCGCGCGAAAAGATCGTAGTCATATGTAAGTAGTCTAACAAGTAATGCTCTTTACGTATAGTAATAAATGTCGCGTAATCTTCATGAAGATGAAGATGCTAACGAGACAGGCCTTCTGCACATGTGCAGAAGGCCTGAAGCTCTAAAATGTAAACAAAGTGATTACACTCCGTTCACACGGTCTCCTACTACTTCTGAGTCTGTTGAACTGTTGATCAACATAACGCCACTGTGTGTACCAATATTTGGAGCAGTCATGATTGCTGCTGAGGGTGTTGCTGCCTCAGTGGTCATAACTTCACCAGCCTGATTAACATATGCGAATGTTGCAGCTAGCGAGAGGCTTGGTACTGCGATAATTGCGGCAAGTGCTGCCATTCCGAGGAAAGTTGTTTTCATGTGTAGTGTCTTAGGGATTAATAATCCTCTGTCACTATATAGAAGACCCCATGAACGTAAGATGAAGCGTTCATCCTCAATAACTCCAGATTACGCCTGATCAGCCAGATGACGAGTAAAATGCTGCTTAATAGTGGCGTCTAGTGCGCGACTGAATTCAATGGCGTGCTTCGGCGACAGTGCTATCTCAGATACCAATTGCCCTGTTTCTGAGTTGGGGCGTACGTAGGCAAATTGAATTAATACTGCATCGTCCGATACCGTCACCTGTGTTGCGTTTACGAACTCTGCCTTCGCATCTGTCGGAAGAACAATAGATATTTGTTTTTGTTTTACTTCTCCTTCCATACTTAGAATATATTCTTAATAGACTGAATAAGTCCTGCTATCCAGACAACGAGTATCTCCCATCCGTCCTTGATGTGTGCCCAGACAAAACTAAAGTTGTCCTGGCCTGTTGGAGACTCAACGATATTACGTATTGAAATCCCAAAATATGAGAGTGCCAAGACGAGAATAATGAGCAGGATGATGAACCTAACCATAGATTTCAGTATACTATGGCAATGTCTGTCAAAAAGGTGAACGCAGTGGATGCTGCCATGCTCCATCTGAAGCAAGTAGACCCAGTGTTGTACGCTGCCGCACTCCCCCATGTCGCCCACCTTCGTGGCAAAGCGGTACGAAGATGGAAGACGGATAACGCACTCTTTGCTGAGCTCGCAAGCTCTGTAACAGGACAGCAACTCTCCACAAAAGCTGCAGATACTATATGGCAAAGACTCGTACTCGCCTGCAAAGGTGAAGTAACTCCAGAAGCGATCTCTAAGCTACGCGTCCCCACGCTCCGCAAGGCAGGACTCTCTGCAGCAAAGGGTAAGACTCTAAAAGAGTTGGCTAAAGCAGTACAAGCAAAGGAACTTGACTTGTCTCTATTAAAGAAGCTTCCAGAAGAGGAAGCAATTATTCAACTCTCTTCAGTATGGGGTATTGGAAGATGGACCGCTGAGATGTTTCTCATGTTCGCGCTCCACAGAGAGGACGTCTTTTCTCCTGGAGATCTCGGTCTTAGGAGGTCTATAGAACAACTATATGGTCTGGAGAAAGATGTGCATCAAAAAGAGCTAGAAGCTATCTCAGTACTGTGGTCTCCACATAGGACGTTTGCGTCTAGAGTGCTGTGGAGGGTGCGGGATGATCTGTAGCAGCAGTTCTGATGGAACTACAGATATGACATTGGATTCAAGTACGCGTCCTTAGGCGCAACAGGCATTGTTGCATTTGCACATCCTGTAGTAGCACCTCTGTATTGTGCGAGTGTCATAATCTGAATACCTGCCGACGCGTATACTCCAAAGTGAAGGTGTGGTCCTGTTGCGTAGCCAGTCATACCAGAGTTCCCTAAGAACTGACCTGTCGTTACACTTTGCCCTGAAGACACTGCAATGGAGGAAAGATGTGAATACAACGTTGAAAGTCCATTCGGGTGCTTCACAACAACCCACTTTCCGAATGAATAACAGCCGGGTACTGCGTCTGTGTTCCCTGTTGCGGTAACTGTTCCTGAAAGTGCCGAGAGCACTGGAGTTCCCGTCGGCATACCAATGTCAATTGCGTTGTGTCCTGAGCCGTTATAGATCTGGGCATTTGCTGTTGCGAAGGCAGTGTTCCCAAAGTACTGCGTGATGCAGCGAGTATTGCCGAGTGCACTTGCCTTCCCTGCGCACGATGCTGCAAAAGTAGAAGAGTATGGCCACGCAAGAACTCCTGTTTGTGCTGAGGGAGCGGCGCCCTTTCCAATAGACGCAAGACTATTTTCAAGACTTGAGAGCGCGGACTCAAACAACTTCTGCTCTGCACGCTTTTTTGTAATAAGTGCCTGGTAGGTGCTTTCCTGATTTTTTGTCTGCGTTAGAAGCTTATCCTTCTCGCTTTTTGCAACGTCTAAAGACTTCTTCTGGTTTGAAAGTTCTCCCTGAAGCGAAGTAAGTTCATTTTTCTTTGCGCTTACATCTTGCTTCTGCCCGGTGAGCTCTTCTTTTGCTTGAGAGAGGTTCGCCACATTTGCACGAAGTGCATCGTTAATGGCAGCCGCGTCGTCCATGGCAATCCATGCTGCTGTTAGGTTGTCAGCTGCGAACACCTGCTCAACTAGTGAGATATCACCCGTCTCTGCCATAGTACGAATAGATTTCTCTAGAGTTCTCTTGTCTAGGGCAATAAGTTGTTCGGTGTCCTCAATATCGTATGAAAGTTTGTCTAACTTCAGGTTTGTTGAAGAGATCTTGTTCTGCGTAAGATTAATTTGGGTGGAGGTTTGTTGACGAGAAATGTCCAACGTCTTAATTGCAGACTGTAGTGTCTGCTTCTGTCCAGACACAACATTAAGTTGCTTCTGGTATTCGTTAATTTCTTTTTCTAGTTCCTGAATCTTTCCGTTGTGTTCTTCAATTTGGGATTTAATCTCGTCCACACTCTGTGCAAAGACATCGTTCGCAACGCCAGAAAGCGCAAGCCCGAGTACGCAGATTGAAAGAAAGAAAAGACGGAACTTCAACATCCGCTACAGTATAGCAAGTGCAGAGCGAAGTCGTGAAGAGGACTCAGGAACGCCAAGTATGGATATAAGCGTGAAGGGGTCCGGAGACTTCTCAAGACCAGAAAGAGCGTATCGCGTTGGCCATAGCACACCGCCTCTTCCGCCCTTCCCTTTCTCTTCCTCCGCGTCAGCAATTGGCATAAGAAGTGCCTTCGCTTCATCAGCTGAAAGTGTGTCTGGAGCAGCCTCCAGAGCCCCTAAAATGCTCTCCAGGGCCTGTTTTGTAAGGTTTGCGCGCTCTGCTGGCTCCTTGGCAACCAATAGGTCTTTTTGGGGTGTGGGAGCTTCCCACATGCATGAAAGCTCTCCTTTGAGCATCTCTCTCGCCTCTCCAAAGGTATGGGTGCGTTCTCGCAAAAGCGGGACTGCTTTGCGAAGCTTCTCGGAATCAGGTGCAACAAGCAAACCACGTTCTATGAATGCTTCATCAGACAGTGTGCGCATATGCTCCCGATTCATGAATAGCAATTTATCCTCGTTAAACTGCGCACCAGAACGCTGAATACGTTCAAGAGAGAATGAAGCGATGAGTTCATTTCTTGTATAAATCTCCTTCTCCCCCCCTGGGTTCCATCCAAGGAATGCCAAGAAATTACACATGGCCTCCGGCAGATACCCTTCCTCTCGGTACTCAAGAATGTCTTTTGCCCCATCTCTCTTTGAAAGTTTTTTTGTACCCGCATCTCCAAGAATTGGAGGGAGTGTCGCAAAAACAGGTGGCGTCTCTCCTAGCGCCTCATACAGAGAAAGAAACTTTGGTGTTGAGGAGATAAACTCCTGTCCACGCATAACGTGTGTTATACGCATTTCAATATCGTCTATGACATGCGCAAAGTTATAAGTAGGATAACCGTCGCCCTTTATGAGAATGAAATCATCCAGAGCTTCTTCACCGGCTGAAAGTTTTCCAAACACCACATCCTCCCATTCGTAGCGCTTTACTACAGGAACACAAAAACGAAGTGGCTTTGTTCCGTCCCACTCCTCAAACTGTTCTGGGCGGTGGTCTCTAAACAAGAAGGGACGTTTCTCTTCCTCGGCTTTCTTTCTAAATCCATCAACCTCCTCTGGGGTGTATGGGTCTGGATATGCATACCCCGCATCAATAAGTCTACGGGCATAGTCTTGGTGTGAAGCAACACGAGCAGATTGGAGGTACGGTTCATAAGGTCCGCCCACATCAATACTCTCGTCCCATTGAATTCCTAGCCACTTGAGAGATTCCATAAGGTGTCCAATAGATCCCTCAACTTCTCTTTCTTTGTCAGTGTCTTCAATGCGAAGCACAAATTGTCCGCCGTGCTTTCTGGCAAAGAGCCATGCATACAAAGCAGTGCGCGCACTTCCTACGTGCAAGAATCCTGTGGGACTTGGGGCGAAACGTGTGCGGACAGACATACTAATTCTTTTCGTGACTAAGGGCGATGCGGAGCGCCTCCTCTGCAAGAATTCTTGCAGCGTCTGGATTGGCAAAGCCGGCAGCAAGCGCACTCATGCGTCCTGCAACACCAGTATCAGTACTGATTCTCTTTGCCTCACTTGCAAGTACGTGCGGTGTGAGATTTCCTTCCTCAAGCACCACAGCAGCCCCGGTGTGCGCATAGGTGTATGCATTCATACGCTGGTCATGACTAATGCTTTCTGGAATAGGAATGAGAACCGATGGCTTCCCCCAGAGAGATATTTCAGTAATAGATGTTGATCCCGCTCGTGCAATAACAACGTCAGCAGCTCCTGCAGCATGAGTAAGCGTGTCAGCATTTAAGTAAGGGTATGGATGGTATCGGTCCTTATGTGGATTCTTTCCAAGAATTACACTCGCAGTTTGCCTCGTGCTCTCAAAATGTGTTTTTCCTGTTTGGTGCACTACGTTTGCGAAAGAGACAAGATCTGGAAGTGCGTCGAGCACTGTTTCATTAATACGAAGAGATCCTGAAGATCCCCCTACGATAAAGACAGTTGGGATAAGAGGATCAAGCCCAAGCTTTTGAATGCCTTCTGCACGAGATACCTTTTGCAGAAGTGTCTTTCTGACAGGAATTCCTGTCTTCGCTATCTTGTATTGGTACTTTTTTGGAAATGCCTCACGCGCACTTTCAAATGCTACCCCAATACGAACTGCAGACTTTGCAGCAAGTAGGTTTGCTCTTCCGGGACGAGCATCTGACTCGTGTGCAATAAGCGGAATCCTAAGTAGTGATGCTGCTATAACTGTTGGAACACTTGCGTACCCTCCTTTTGAGATGATTACATCCGGGTACACCTTAAGAAGGATAAAGAATGCTTTTACCACGCCCGCAACAGTAACAAAGAGATCAGTAACGTTTGAAAACGAAGCGTACCGACGAATCTTTCCAGCAGGTGCTTGTAAGAAGATAATATCGTTTGCAAATAATGCCTCCTCGTCATACGGCTTGTCTGCCAAATAGTAGAGTGTAGGAGGAAGAATCTTCTGCTCTGTAACTACATCGCGAATAGCTTCTGCTATTGCGATAAGTGGGTAGAAATGGCCCCCAGTCCCTCCTGCTGTAAATAGTATTTTCATACCTGAATAGTTGGATTATAGCAGAGCCTCCTTTGGTTGCCTTCTAAACCGGTTCCGGAGTATTGAGAAAATAAGAACACAGTTAATGCTTATCAAATAGATCGGAAACGCAATCTCAGAAATACGAAAGGCGCTAATAGCAGTAAAGGCTGTTGAGGAAGTGAAAAGACCTGAGAGGAAGGGGCCTGCATTCTCAGTCTCAGGATACTTCCATGCCTTTATAACCGTTGGAAGTGCAGCAACAGCATCGCTTACGATGGCAAACACGATTGCTATAACTGGCTCATTGGTGATAGCCCATAAGATAAGTGCCAATACGGAGAACAGCCCGCAAATGTAGTCAAGACGACCGAGTTTCCAGTAAGAATCTTTGTTTACAAAGGAAAAGATAAAAACAAGCAATGGACCAAATCCTGAAAGAAAGACGGGGAGCACAGCCCATCCCACTCCGTCACTTATAGCTGCCGCTGTCGCTATAAGCGGAGCTATGGCCCACAATAACCAAGTAACTCTGTTTGGTTTAACCTTCCCACGAACAGTGTCGCGAATGTAGGAAAATATTCCTATGCTCGCTACCAGCACTCCAATTAATAGAATTGCATTTGGCATAGTTATGCCAGCGTCTTCCTCTTACTCCTATGCGCTGCAACGTTCAGGATGATACCAACTGATGCAAGTGCTGCGAGAAGCGCAGTTCCCCCATGAGACACGAACGGAAGCGGGAGCCCTGTGAGCGGAACAATGCCGAGCATCGCTCCTATGTTCATAAACGCACTTAACGAGATGAGAAGTGTAAGTCCTGTTGCAGCAAAAGCACCGAAAGAAGTCCCGGCTTGTGCAGCTATAGCAAAACCACGCATTGCAAAGGCAGCAAACAGAAGTACAAGAAGTACGGTCCCTACAAATCCAAATTCTTCCCCGTATACCGCAAAGACTGAGTCCCCTACAGGTTCAGGAAGATATTTATACTTTTGAGCACTCTGCCCAAACCCTCTGCCAATCATCCCGCCCGAGCCGATGGCAATAAGGGACTGCTGAATCTGGTACCCACTCCCAAGCGAATCCTCTGCTGGATTCACAAATGTCATAACTCTGTTCATGAGATACGGCCTCGTAAACAAAAGCGCACTGAGTGCAATAACAGAAATCAATGCGAGTACAGCAAAATCACGCAATCGTGCTCCCGCAAGAAAGTAGAGTGCTGCGGCAGTGGCGCCGATAATGAGTGTCGTAGAAGTATTAGGCTGTGCAAGAAGCAGGAGTGCAGGAAGACCAACTATGGCGAAAAACGGAAGCAGACCGTATTTAAAGTTCTTGATCTTATCTTTCATCTTTCCCAGATATAACGCCAACATAAGAATTACGGCGGGCTTCAGAAACTCAGCAGGCTGAATCGTTACGGGTCCTATATCAATCCAGCGCGTAGCGCCTCCTGCATGCACTCCAAGACCTGGCACAAAGACAAGTGCCGTTAATGCTAGAGAAAAGATATAGAACGGCACTACCGCTTTCATAATCCACTCAGGCGGAGAAAAGCGTATGGCAGCAAGCGCCACTACTCCTGGTATAAGTCCAAGAGCAAGCTGTGTCATTGCAAGCCTGCTTATTGAGGCTCCATCGCGCGCAAGAAGACCCAGTGCAGCTGAAAGAAAGATTGCTGCGCCGCCTACAACGAGGATGGCAATAATAAATGCAAAGATACGATCCCCGGATAGACGCATAGTCTCTCTATTCTAGCGTATACCTGCTCCTATAGAAGAATTACTTCAACAATGCCAGTGCGAGCCCAAAAATACCTGCAATGAGTGTAATAACCCAATAGCGCATCGTTACTTTGTAGGCAGGCCAGCCAATCGCCTCAAAATGGTGATGGATGGGAGCTATCTGGAAAAGCTTCTTTTTAAATAGCTTCTTTGAAAGCACTTGTAGCATGCTTGTAAAAACCGTAATGGTTAGCGGAAGCGCAATAATTGGAAGAACAGACACACCAACTCCCTCTCCAAGGACGTCTGTGGAGAACGCAACAACCGCAAGAGCAACGGTGAGTGCCATGGTCCCAGTTTCAGATAAGTAAAAGCGGGCGGGCGGAATGTTGAACCACAAAAAGGCAACCAGTGCCCCTGAAACTGTTGCTGCAAAGGCTGCGAGAGAAATTTGTTCCTGAGCAAATGCAATCCCTGCGTAGGTCATGAAAATAATTGCAAAGACTCCTCCAGCAAGGCCATCTATGCCATCTATGATTCCTCCCGCATACAATGCAAGTGTCACAAAAACAAAGAAGGCGATGAAGAAGATACCAAGTTGGAATTCCCCAAAGAAAGGAATGCCTATTGAGGACACACCGAGTTTGTAATAAAACCACCATCCCACAAAGGCGCTTAGCGACGCAACAACAAACAATCTCCAGCGAAGACGAAGTCCTCCTGTTGATTTTGTAACCTCAAGAATGTCGTCAATAAGTCCCGCAAGAGCACCTATGGCAAGTGCAAACAGCGGAATCCATGTCTGTCCTCTATTAACAAAGTTGAACGTCTCAAACGGCTCTCCAAAGAAGAATGCAAATCCCGCAATTGATAGTGCAGTGATGAGTGTAGATCCCCATACAATAATGCCACCCATACGAGGAGTGGATACTTCGCGTTCCCTGTGAAGCTCATCAAACAAAGGAGTTCCTTTGAGGTCTCCCATCCCTGTTCCCTTCCCTGGCTTTTTCTTCCATGCCTTAAACTTATAGAGATAGTGCGTAAGGACTGGCGAAAGCGCTATCCCGATAATGAAGGAGATAACTGAAGGAATAAGAACGCTTGCTGCTGCCAGAATCATGAATACTATGGAGCGCTACCAATAAAGTATTCGTGTGTACGCGCGATAAGACGCTCTACGTCATTAAATCTACCTTCTCTGGTAGAGCCGAGCACCACGATAGCTACAGGGTGACCAATTCCCGCATCATACACAACGGCAAGATTTCCTCCTGCAAGATCCGTAAAGCCAGTCTTAGAAAGAAGAAGATTAGGGATGCTTACAACATTAGGGTTGGTGTTAGGAAGCGTATGAACAACGCCTGTTGTAGAGCGGACAGTTCCTCTGCTCGCAACAGTTGCGTGAGCAATCTCTGGTGCCTTCTCTAAGAGTGCGCCAGAGAGACGCGCAACATCATATGCTGATCCGTATCCTCCTGATACTGAGGTACTTTCGTCTAGACCTGTCCCGTTTAGTGCATAGGTCTGAGAGAGCCCTGCAGCTGCTGCAGCACCTGCAAGAAGGTTCTTTCCAGACAATGCCTGCTTTGTTGCAGCAGCCTCTGCGATCGCTGCTGCCCCGTCATTTGATGAAGAGATAAGTACAAAGCGAGCAAGGTCGGTAAAAGTAAAGGTCTCTCCTTCCGTAAACCCGCTCTCACCTTCAGCAGCAAGAGCGCTACTACTTATAACAACCTGAGATTCAGGTGCGAGTGTATTTGCCGCTGCGTAGACAGTGAGTAGCTTTGTAAGAGACGCAAGCGGAAGTTGAGAACGTGCATTGCGCTCATACAGAGTTTCTTGGGTCGTAAGATCAAACACAATTGCTGCCTTTCCCTCAAGACGCACATCAGCAAAAGCATCAGGTGAAGCAACAGGAGTGAATGGCTGTGGAGCCTCTACAACTTGAGAAGCAACTGGCTGCATAAATAACGGTGCTACAAGCACTGTGAGCGCAAGCACACCGGTCCCCGCAGCGAGTGCTGTGGTTGCCTGCTTCTTCTGGTGTCGCTTCTCCAATTTACGGATAAGAGTCTTAAGATCGGGATTCTCGGTGGTCATAGTTCAGTTTCTTCTGTCTTTGCTTGGTGCTCAGCGAGCGCACGACTTAGCTCAGCATACCGCGGAAGCTCTTCTTTTGCCTGTACTCCCAAATGAGCGAGTGCATCAATAGTTGGCTGGTATCGCGCACGACGCTTGTCCTCAGGGTCCTCAGTTCGCTCTATGAGCCCACGTAGGAGGAGTGAACGAACTGCGGCGCTTGAGTTAACTCCTCGTACCCAATCAATCTCTCCCCTAGTTGCTGTTCCTCTATACAAAATAAATGCGAGCGTCTCTAGACTGGCTTTTCCGAGATCGCGAGAGAGCTCACTCTCCCTCAACTGCTTAATGTCCTCAGCAGCATCCGCAGCAGTTCTGAGCTCAACATCGCGGCCAGTTTGCACAAGGGTAAGCCCCCGGTCTGCGAGCGCTAGTGTAAGCGCACGTAATGCGTCATCAATACTTTCTGGAGATGCGTTTAAAAGCGTCGCGAGGCGAGTTTTCGCCATTGGTTCGCCAGAGGCAAAGAGGAGGGCTTCTAGCCTGGATGAGAGCGCAAGCGCCATATGCTAGTCAGAATACCGCCTCTTCAGCTATCGGCAACCCATAGGAGGTGGGGATGGGCTGGTATACTAGGCGCTAATGACTTTGCTAGACAGCGCAATACTCGGAGTTGTTGAGGGTATTACAGAGTTTCTTCCTATATCCTCAACAGGACACCTCATTCTAACAAGTACTCTTTTGGGGCTTCCGGCAACAGAGTTTCTAAAAAGTTTTGAGATAGCAATACAACTAGGAGCCATCCTTGCCGTTGTGTTTTTATTCTGGCGCTCTTTTCTTGACTTCTCAATCCTAAAGAAGATTGCAACTGCATTTATCCCAACGGCAATTATCGGTCTTCTTGTTCACGATCTTGCAAAGACCTACTTGCTCGGCAACGTAGAAGTTGTTGTGTGGGCACTTGGTATTGGCGGAGTGGCACTTATTGTTTTTGAACTCCTTCACAAAGAAAAAGAGGCAGGAGCAGAGACTGTCTCGGCTATTTCCTATAAACAAGCGGTTGTTGTAGGAGTATTTCAGGCATGTGCCATTGTCCCTGGCGTCTCTCGCTCAGCAGCCACAATAATCGGAGGACTTGTGATGGGAGTGAAGCGTGTTGCTATCGTTGAATTCTCTTTCTTGCTTGCAGTGCCAGTCATGGCAGCGGCAACAACGCTAGATCTGTATAAGAATGCAAGTACCTTTTCAAATACAGACTTTGGAAACTTGAGTGTTGGCTTCCTTGTCTCCTTTGTAGTTGCTCTTTTTGCAATACGATTCCTTCTTCATTACGTGCGCAAGCACACGTTCATTTCTTTTGGTATATATCGTATTGTTGTTGCCTTGCTTTTCTTTGTCTTCGTACTTTAGTACCGAGGTACTCCTGTGCTTGTATTTGTTATACGGATGTCATCAAATGCGTCATGTTGCAGTGCATCAACTGCGCCCTGCTTAACAAGCTCAAGAAGTGCAAGGAACGAAACTATAACTTCCACTTTCTCAACGGTACCCTTTGAAAAGTCTTTAAACGAAAGTGTCATTGCAGTCTGTACGCGCCTTAGGAGCGTGTCCATCATTTCCTCAATAGTAACGAGCGGACGTACTCTCGCCTCTGGGAGTTTTTCCTCAGCCTTCTCTAGTGTCTGAAGAGCAGTAAACAGTGCTTCTGAAAGCTTTGCAGGAGTGAAATCACGCGCTGGGGAAAAGAACGGTTCTGGCGCACGCTCCCCTGCTGAAACAAGAACTGTTGTGCCAAAAATGCGAGACAGTTCCTTCATTGCTTCTCGTACTTTCTCGTATTGAAGCAATCGTCTTTTTAGATCGTCCACGTCTTCCTCTTCTTCAGTTGAGAGCTCAAGTTCGGGAATGAGAGACTTTGATTTTATGAGAAGAAGCGTCGCTGCTACACCAATAAACTGTGCAGCATCTTCCATAGGAAACGCTTCGTGCCCTCTTACAAAGGCGATGTAGTCGTCTGTAATCTGGGTAAGGGAGAGTTCGCTTACAGACAGCTTCCTTCTATCAATTAGCTCAATGATGAGTTCAAAGGGTCCCTCAAAGGATCCTGCACGTATCGTAAATCCCTGTGTCTTCTCTACTTCCATGATTGAATAAAGGAAATAAGCAGACGCACTGGAGCTCCAGCGGCGCCCTTTGAAAGTTCTTCGCTACTGGCTGCAGTCATACGCGGTGCAATATCAAGGTGTGCCCATGGACAGTTAAGCTCTTTCGCAAACTGCCAGAGGAACATGGCTGCATTTGTAGCGCCTCCATACCTGCTTGAGGAGCCCGCCACCGAATTCACAACGTCCCCGATAGTGCCTCGTACAGCAGGTTCGTATTCGTCCCAAAGTGGCAGTCTCCATACATAGTCTCCGCTTTGCTCGCCTGTCTCTTCAAGCGTGCGTGCCAATGCATCGTCTCTGGTAAACAAACCGCTTGCAAAGTCTCCCAGTGCAACATGGCATGCGCCAGTAAGCGTCGCTACATCAATAACAACAGACGGCTTATATCGCTTTGCATACGTAAGTGCGTCAGCAAGAATAACTCTTCCTTCGGCATCCGTGTGCATAACCTCAATAGTTTTTCCTGAGAGAGTTTTCAGTACGTCATGGATGCGGTATGCACCAGGACCAGGCATGTTTTCAACGGCCGGAATAAGGCCAATAACATTTTTCTTTAGCTTTAGTTTCGCTGCGAGCGCAACCGTACTAATAACTGCAGCTCCTCCAGACATATCCATGTGCATCTCATGTCCGCCATCAGTTTTTAGATTGATGCCTCCTGAATCAAAGGTGACTCCCTTTCCAACAAGCACAACGGGAGCTCCAGTTCCTCCCTTGTATTCCATAACAATAAAAGCAGGATCTTGGCTTGATCCCTTACCAACACCAAGCACTCCGCCCATACCAAGCTTCTGCATTTGTGTCTTGGTGAGAGTGGTAACGGTAACAGGAAGGCCAGTAACCAGTTTTTTTGCAGTCTTCCCTAGTTGCTGCGGAGGCATGTCGCTTGAAGGCGTGTTCGCAAGATCGCGACACATGTTCACGTGTTGGCCTACTATCTGTCCTTCTTTCGTTGATTTCTGTATCGCTGGTGAAGACTCTCCATATAAAAGAATCTCTTCAACTGACATCCATCCCTCTTTTGGTTTTGCTTTGTACGTAGTGAACTCAAAGTTGGCCATCTCAAAGTTCTCAGCTGCAATACGTGAGACTTCTTCAGGTGTAACTTCCTTTTGCAGTGCCTTAAATAGCTTCGGAGTTGCATCAAACTGTAGTGCTATCTTCTTACATTTATTCTCTTTAGCAGTCTTAATGATTGCCCTAGAAAGAAGCACGAACTTTCTGCGTGACATGTCTGATGCCTTACCTGTCCCAATCTCAAGCCATTCAGTGCCATTCTCACGAACAATACGCTTTGTTCCTCTAGCCTCCTCTACGAGACGGATACGAGTGTACCCCTTCGGTGCCGTATCAATTGATCCTGTTTTAAATACTAGTTTCATACATCTGTAGGTTCAGTGTCAGTAAGACGAGTATCAATACGATTGATATCGCGAGGGAAAAGAGTTGCCTCCTTTAGGTTAGAGAGGTTTAGGAATTTAGCAGTGAGACGTTCTAGTCCCATTCCCCATCCGCCATGAGGTGGTATGCCGTACTTAAAGGCCTGTAGATAGTACGAGAACTTCTCAGGATCAAGACCCTTCATCTTGATTCCCTCTATAAGATTTTCATAATCGTGCCTGCGCTGTCCTCCCGTAGTTATTTCAACTCCGCGGAACAATAGGTCAAAACCGTTGGTATACCCAAGGTCATTTGGATCTTCAAATGTATACATCGGACGCTTGGACACTGGGTAGTGTGTAACAAATACAAAATCAGAATTGTGCTCTTTCTTTGACCACTCACACAGCCATCGCTCGTCTTCAGGCTCAAGGTCAGGCTCTGTACGCTTGTCCTTGCCGGTCTCCTTAAATATAAGTTCCTGTGCCTCGCGAAGTTTTAGACTTGGAATTGTCTCAGGAACTTCAGGAACCTCCGCTTTTAGAAGTGCAAACTGAGGGGCACAATTCTTCTTTAGTTCCTCGGCAATAAAGCGCATGAGTCTCGTCTCCACCCTCATGACATCAGTGTGGTCTTTAATAAAGCCCATCTCCATATCCATAGAGGTGTACTCATTCAGGTGACGAGTGGTGCTGTGCTTTTCTGCTCTGAACACAATGCCTATAGAAAAGACTCTTTCTAGCGCCCCTACCATAATCTGCTTGTAGAGCTGTGGAGAGGTGGCAAGGTGTGCCGTCTTTCCATAGAAGTACGGGACTTCAAATACTTCCCCGCTTCCTTCTGCATCATCTCCAATAAGCTTTGGTGCTTGGAATTCAGTAAAGCCCTCTTGGTTGAGAAATGCTCTATATGCACGGACTATCTCTGCCTGTACTGTAAAAATTGCGCGACTGCGTTCGCTACGTAGGGTCAGTGGAAGATAATCCAGATAGGTATCAAGATTAAGCTCAGCGTCTAATTCAAATGGAAGAGTATGTGGAAGAGCAAGAACAGATATCTCTTTAATCTCCAATTCTATGTCTCCGTTAATTTTATCTGCTTGAACGTTGCGCTCAGGACGCTCATTGACCATTCCTCGTATTGATACTACTGCCTCTGTACGAACTGTTTTGGCGACCTCCATAAGAGATTCGTCTCCAGGAAGTACTACTCCCTGCACGATTCCTGAACGGTCCCTAAAATCAAAAAAGACGAGCTTGCCCTGGTCTCTGCGTACATCAACCCACCCCTGTATCAGAATCTCAGCACCTTTGTGCGCGGAGAGCTCTCCAATTAGTATTCGTTCCATAATGTCTATAAAATAGCACGTCCCGGACCCTTTCGCTTACAAGAAGAAGCGGTGGGTCCGGGAACGTGAAGGGGCAAGCTGACTGGCGACTGTTCAGTGCTGCGTCGGGCATTCGCGGTAGAAGACATCGGCGTAGGGCGGGTTGGCCGCTCCGTTGAAATGAAAGCCGGTGATCTCCGTCCGGATGTTGCGCTGAACCACTTGTTCAGCGAAAGCCATTTGTTTGTCGACGCAGTCGTCTCCAACAAAGTGCTCCTGACGATCAATGTGTAGCGCAGGCATGGCGAACCTCCCTAAGGTCCTACGTGACTCAAGTGCGTCACGGAATGACTATACCACTACAAATATATCTGTAAATATGTGCTCTGGGGAGTACTTTTACGAGACCCCAACTGCTCTTCGGACCTCTTCAATCTTCTGTGAGGCTCGTGCTCTTGCTGACTCAGCTCCCTTCTCTAAAGTCTCTGAAACTATACTTGGGTTTGCTGCCAATTCTGCATACCTTTCCCGCAGTGGCGCTATAAAAGCATCCAAGTCTTCAATCAACGCCTCCTTCAACGCCTTGTACTTTCCTTTGTGCTCTTCGTATAGAGGAGCAAGATCATGCTCAGATTTTAAGAGTCGGTGTATCTGGTATACATTTTCCGGACGATCTCCAGAAGAGTCCGTGACAATGCTCATAACCAACTCCTCAATCTCAGACCTGCTCGCAAACAATGGAATGGTGTTCTGATAACTCTTACTCATCTTTTGTCCATCAATGCCAGGAACAACAGCAACGTCTGGCACTATATATTCTTCAGGGAGCGTAAAGGTATCGCCAAAGATACGGTTAAACTTTTCTGCAGCATCTCGCGCATACTCAATGTGCTGCTTTTGATCCTGGCCAACGGGTACTCGTGCTGCGTCATACAAAAGAATATCCGCAGCCATGAGCATTGGATAGTTGAAGGTTCCTACTGAAATCTCGTGCTTTTTTGCCTCTGCATCTTTAAATGCATGTGCGCGCATCAGATACGGCATGGTAGTTATAGTGTCAAAAATCCATGCAAGCTCCGTGTGTGCTGGAACGTCAGATTGCTTGAAGATAAC
Source organism: Patescibacteria group bacterium (assembly GCA_018826905.1). GTDB lineage: Bacteria > Patescibacteriota > Minisyncoccia > Phycocordibacterales > Phycocordibacteraceae > C7867-001. The sequence goes on from JAHJYC010000002.1 coordinate 90,668, forward strand.
AACCTTGTCTGAGTTAAGCCCTATAGCAAGGAAAGTAAGAACGAGCTCTTTGGTAAGCTCTCTCATTTGACCCGCATTCTGTACTGAGTTCAATGCATGATAATCGGCAATCATGAAATAGCATTGGTGTGTTCCAATAGTCTGAAACTCTACGAATTGTCTCAGCGCACCAAAATAGTTCCCAATATGTGGAGTGCCTGTTGGTTTAATTCCAGAGAGGAGAATAGGCTTGTCTGATTCCATAAATAGTACGATACCACATTACAGACAAACGCCACCTCGCTTTCTACGAGATGGCGTGTTCCTGCCTGAGCAGGACTTACTGTTTGGCGCGCTTGATGTTCGTGAGCGTGACCATGCGGGCTTGGCCCGCAATACGGACCAGGACCTTGTGGCCCTTCTGTTCGCCCAGAAAGTGTTTGGCGAGATCCGCTTGGTAGCAGAGGCGCATCGGAGTGGTGTTGCAGTCCCCTTCCTCAAAGCCGACGATCTCATACATCTCGCGAACGCGACGCGATGTGTTGTTCTCCCACAGCGCGTAGGTAAGGGTGATCAAATGCCCAATTTGGACAGTCTCCCTGCCCCTCGGTACGGGAGCGTCCTGCGCTGCGCTCAGGATATGCTGGATGCGCTCTATGCGCTCCAGATAGAGTCCGTCTTGTCTGGCGCTTTCGCCAGCCATACGCACCCCGCTGCTCGTGTTCCCGGCTGAACGAGCGTCCAGGGAGGGGCGTGCTTCGCGACTCTTGCGAAGTTCAGATTTCAGCCTGTCGCGTTCTTCGCTCAGACTCATTCTGCCCCTTTTCGTGATGATTACCGGTGATGGTAGCCTCATGTCTCCCTCCTCAAATGCAAAAAAGACCAGTGCCGTATAAACAGCAGTGATCTACCGCAAAGTATAGCCTTATTATTCAAAAAAGCACCCCGAAGGGTGCTTCTCTGGTGCGCCGGGTAGGATTCGAACCTACGTAGGATAAATCCGATTGGTTTACAGCCAATTGCAATTGACCACTCTGCCACCGACGCAATACGGCGAGTATACGATACGAAACCGCTATTTCAAAACGAGTACTAACACCTCCCGCTTCCCCTTCTTAAGAAGAGCAAGGTCTCCGGTAAAGTCTTCTGGCGAAAGCGTTTGCTCAAGGGTTGAAACCTGCACCCCATTGAGAGAAATACCCTTTGCTTCAACAAGCCTTCTTGCATCAGACTTTGAGGAGGCCAGCGGACTTGTTGCAAGAATATCAATAATAGTAAGTCCCTTTTTAACATCACTTAAAAGCACAGGGAGGCTCGGAGCCTCGCTAAGGAGCATGGTTCTCGCTTCTCTTGGAAGTAAAGAGAGACCGTCCTTTCCAAAAAGTGCGCTTGACGCGGCTGCTGCTGTCGCGGTTGCTCCTGGCCCGTGCACGAGTTCTGTTACGCTTCTTGCAAGTGTTTCCTGTGCCTCACGTGCTCCAGGATTGCTTCTATGCATAGCAAGAATCTCCTCAATGTGTTCAAGAGGAATAAAGGTATACATCTTTAGATACTTCTCTACCATTTCATCAGGCTGGTTAAGCCAAAATTGATAGAACTCAAATGGAGACGTCTTCTCAGGGTTTAGCCAAATTGCATTCCCCTCTGATTTCCCAAACTTCTTTCCGTTGGCGTCTGTAACGAGAGGACAAGTCAGAGCAAAAGCCTCTTTCCCTTCCTTTCGACGAATAAGGTCTACTCCTGAGAGGATATTTGTCCACTGATCTGAGGCCCCAATTTGGAGGTCTACACCTCGCTCCTTGTTAAGAACAAGGTAGTCGTACCCCTGAAGAAGAGAGTAGGCAAATTCTGTATAGGAGATGCTCTCATCAGGAGTTTCTAATCTCCTCCGTATAATGTCTCTTTTAACTAGTTCGTTTACTGAAAAATGTTTTCCAATGTCACGCAAGAAATCAACTAGCTTTACCTTGAGAAGCCAATCAGCATTGTCAACAAGAGTTACCTTCTTTCCGATAATTTGCTGCATCTGTGCACGAATCGCTTTCTTGTTATTTTCAACAGTTTTAGTGTCTGAAAGTGCCCGCTCCCCTGATTCGCGTGGATCTCCAATCATACCGGTGCCTCCGCCAACGAGAAGCACAATATTGTGCCCTGCTTCAGCAAGACGCTTCATAAGGAGAACAACGACTAAGTTCCCCGCCTGCATGGAGTCTGCGGAAGGATCCACCCCAAGATATACAGTACGTCGTACTCCTAGGATAGTTTCAAGAGGAGCTGAGGTGTTCTCAACTAGGCCTCGTGCGACAAGCTCTTCTTGAAGGCTCATGCAAACGAGTATACCAGATGGCTACTTAGGAAGCTCAACGATAAAGCTTGAACCCTTCCCGGCGCCGTCTGAGGTGGCCCACACTTTCCCGTGATGCGCCTCAATGATGTTTTTAACAATGTAGAGACCAAAGCCAGTAGACTCTACGTTTACCTTAACTGAATCCTTGCCGTGTCCTCCTTCAGTAAAGAGGTGCTCCATATCCTCTGGAGTAATTCCTACACCAGTATCAGTGATTCTGAAGTGGATTCTGTCCCCCTTCTCACTCAAATACACATGCACCTCTCCAGATGGTGTGTACTTGATTGAGTTGTCTATGAGGTTTTTAAAGGCATTTGTAAGTTGAAGACGATCTCCTGAATACATGAGCGGAACATCTCCAGTTTCAACAGTGAGTGCGAGACCCTTCTTGGTAGCAAAAGGAAGGAGATCCCTCGTCACCTCATCCACTAGTGTCTTAAGATCAATCTCTTGCTTCTCATAGGTTACTTTTCCGCTCTTAATATTTGCAGCATTTAGGATCTCCTGAATAGTTGCCACACCCTTTGTGTCCGAGGAAAGTCCCTCATTAAGCATTGGGAGAGCAGTCTCCGGGATTTTGCCGTAGTCACCTTCAAGAAGGGTCGCAAAGATATTTCGTGACTTCGTAACAAAGCCTTTAATCTGGTGCGTAATAAAGTGAATAAGGATAATCTGCTGGCTATTGGATTTCTCCAGATCTTTTGCAAGAAGTTCAATACGCTGTCTCTGTTCTATTTCTCGCTTAACACTTCGTATAAGAATAAAACCAATGACAATGGTTAAGAAGAATGCAATGCCGTTCAATACAAGGTTTGTAGTACTTCTTGCAAAGGTAAATTGAGAACCTATAAGAATTACGAGCGCAATAACAAGAGCCTGCGCTGCAATAAGTCCTGCATGAAAGGCTTTGAAGCGGACAATGAGGACTCCGATATACACCATAAACACAATCATTCCGAAGTATCCGTATGTCTCAATTTGAGAGTCAGGCAGGAATCCGCTTGTCGTAAGGTAGGTTCCAAGGAATCCAATAGTAAAGAAGGAAAAGAGAAAGAGTTCAATCCCTGTTCCCATAATTACAATCTGTGATTTAAAACTCTTAGAAGCAGTGTGGTAATGCTTTATAAGAAGAATAAGTATCCAGATAAGAGCAAGTGCTCCAAGAGCTGGATAGTAAATAGTGTTTGCTGGGCCCTCAAACCCAAAGGCATCGCATACAGAAAGGTTAAAGCCTCCAAGGGTATATGGAGTTGCTGCAAATACTATTATTGGAGCAAGCAGTGCTATAAACACTGCCTTTAACTTAAGGCCAACATCCTTCTTTTGAAGGAACACATACGTGAAGTAAATGGAAAGAACTGATATAAACGCTGCAATTGGGCCTAGGAAGGACCATACGAAGAGCAAAATGTCGCTATGTATGTTTGTCCATGTAATCAAAGTTCCCAAAGACCAGAGTGAGAAAGAAAGACAGAGACCGAAAAGCAGCTTGTTAAGAAGTGAATGTCTGTCGCTCCAAAGTACAAATGCTCCAGTCAGTAAGGCCAAGATAATCGCCGGGACATGAGAGTAGTACAAGATCCCGGGCAAGTCAGCTACATAGAAAAAGTATAGTGGCTCTGGAAAGTAGTGGCAGATCATATTTCTTCAGGCTTACTTGTTTCTACGGGAGACAAATTAGTAGTTCCTACGCAACTATCTACAGAAGAATCACAATACTCAATAAAACAATCTCTATCAGACTCAAGACATACGCTCGCCTGCTCACAGTCAGTGATATCAGGTCCGCATTGTGCCAGTACATCTCCGCTTCTCTTTTGTACTAGAGCATAGTAGTAAGTCTCTGAACAAGAGTCGTCTACGCATGCTAGATAACAGCTTTGAGCGCTTGGATCGCATGCTCCTTCATAAGTAACAATGTAGTCCTGAAGAACCATAAACCTGTAAAACGATGCTGCTATTGCAAGAACACACAACGGCAAAATAATGTAAAGAATTGGGTGCTTCTTGAATCCCATAAGGTATTTGTTTACTGCAGTATACCAGTCTAAAGACCTACACTTTTAAGTTGTGTAGATAAACTAAAATGCCAAGAGTAGGTAGGTACCTAAACAAGTCACAGCAAAAGCAATCCCCTTCTGCCACAAGTGCTTAATATGAATCTTCTCAGTAATGATCCTTGGGAAGAATACGGTCATGAACACTCCAATGAGAATTGCAAAGAGAGGTTGGAATGATTCTGCAAGCAATATAACTGCAATTGGACCAAGCAAGTAGGCAAACGAGAAGATGACGTTCCCGAGCATATAGAGCGTCTCGTTTAGTACATTAAGTGAAAAGATTGCTTTTGAATTGTCGCGAACTGCAACGATAAAGTGTTCTCTGTAGGAGCGGACAAAAAAGAAGAGCCCAATTCCAATAACCGTAAGTACAAGGTGTTCCCAGAACAGTGACCTAACAACCTGTTCTTCAAGAGCGACGGCCTTGAAAATAACCGATCCCAATGCCCAGCAGAAGGACGCGCCAACCATATAAAATATGGTCTTGGTACGCAGCTTGAAATTATTTTCCGTGTCTACCTCAAAAGAAATAATAGAAGTACCAAAGATAACGATTGCCATAGCAATAAGCTGAAGCGTGGTGAGCGTTTCTCCCAGTATAAAAAATGCTAGACCGTAAGCGAATACGGGAACCAATTGATAAAAGACAACGGTAACTGACGCTTCCTCATCTTCAAGTGCTTTCAAATAAAAGAATAAGACTAGAACGTTAAGTACTCCCACGGTGGCCAAGACAAGGATATTCAGCAATCCAACACTAAAAACCGTGTTATCAAATAAGAAAAGAATTGGTAGCGCGAGTGCAGAAAGAAGCGCGGAGAAAATAAGGAGTGTACCTACTCCCCCGTGCTTGAAGTACTTTTCAAGCAACGTTTTATCTATAAAGTTGGTCATCGCGTACAAAAACGGACCGATGAGGGAAATGAGGAACCAAGTCATATACTAAGTATGCGCTATTTATTGCGGATTATTTGCACTCTTCACAGAATACTTCTTAAGTAGGTGCGAAGGATGTAAGGAGAGCTTTGCGGCCCGTAACCCTTCAATTCCTAGGTCTTGCTGGATATTCATGTGCGTATAGTTTCTAGAAAGAAGATCTCGCGCTACAACATGGTCTAGTGCGGCGTACACGCCTCTGTACGTAGTGTCAGCTTTTCCAAATAGTGCGTTTGCGCAGTTTCCTGGTGGAAGACTCACTATATGGAATGCAACTAAATCGGTCCCTACGCGGATACCAACTGCTGAGTATGAAAGCGATGCAGCTCCGGCAACAAATCGGTCATATGCAAAGGCTTCGCTGTCTGTTATAAATCCTTTTTCTGTACTCCATCGCCGTAATACTCCTGCAACCTCCTGCTGTGCTTCCTTTGTCTCCATAGCGAGAGACACCATCTCAAAGTCAGGACTTGTGTCCGTAAATGTTCTTAGCAGATTCCTTTGCGATTTTAATTTCTTTCCCGGGTATTCAATGTGACGATTAATATCACATACATAATCAAAATGATCTCTAGACTCCTCTACTACAAATAGTTCTCTATCCAATTCCTTTGCCACGGTTTCTGGAATAAGGTGCAGTGTCTCCTCAAAATTGTTCTCTCTTGAGTATGAGAGTAGGCTTTCTGTTGTTGCATCAACCTCGTTTTCTCCAAGGAAAGCCAGGAAAGGATTTCCTGTTGTGTAGTCAGTAAACTTAACAACTAGATTGTCATTAAGGACTGATATCGCCATCTCTTCCTTAACATCCCAGGCCCACAAACTGCCAAACTCAAAATCTGAGTACGGAGGGTACTTTTTTGTGAGCCCATCAATTTCCTCTTTGTCTGTAAGTTCTATTTTCTTAAAGTTTGGGAATTCAGCAATCATGCAATCGTTTTAACTCCACCCCTCTGCCTTATACACTGCTGCAACGAGTGCACACACAGGTTTTCCTGTGCACGTAATACCTGTCGTAACGCTCTGAATCTCCCCGTATGTCTCGGGGCGATAGGTAACCATTGAAGAAAGAGTTTCTGTAATTAAGTTTGATACTTCCTGCTCGCTGTGCCCCTCGTGTTCAGTAAATAGTCCCCTTCCATCTCCGTCCTGTTGCAATACCCATCCAATTCCTGCCCATGCATCCATACCAGCTTCGTTCTCAATTTGTGAAGCGTAGACAATATAGAGCTTGTGCCCAAACTCATCTGACTGGATTTCAGCTTTGTTAACTACAATTTCAGAATGAGGGGGAATAATTGAAGAAAGGCGAATAAGGTTGTAGTTGGCTATCCCTGCATCAAATAGAGCCGCATCAAACGCTGCCATCTTAGTGTCTCCTGTGCCTGTACCTTTAGTGAGTGTAATAAGATTCTTCATAACAAATAGTATAAACAAAAAATAAATACAGATGAACCCTACTCCCTTGGACGCATCAGCGGAAATAGTTGCGCCTCTCGTACATCCATATTCATGAGGAAACTAAACAAGCGTTCTGAAAGCCCAAACCCAAACGCAGGCGGCATGCCATATTCAAGTGCCTCAACAAACTCCATGTCTGCCATTTGTGCTTCCTCGTCTCCAGCATCGCGGAGCGCCTGTTGCTTTATAAAACGTTCACGCTGGTCTATAGGATTATTGAGCTCGCTAAACCCTTTGCCCATTTCGCTTCCTGCAAGGATAACCTGGAAGCGCTCAACAACTGCAGAATTCTGTTCTGAACGCTTTGCGAGCGGCTCAAGATACACGGGCACTCCAACCAAGAAACCGGGTCCCGATATGGTCTTGCGAACCTTCTTCCATAAAAGATCAACGCCTCGCTCAACACTCATACTCTCACCTTCCTTTTCTATTCCCGCTTTCCGTAGAGCTGCGATAACTTCTTCAAGTGAAGTAGTTAAGGGATCTATGCTGTATTCTTTCTGCAAAATTTGGCAGAAATCATATGTCTCCCAATCGCTAGATAAATCAACCGTGTGTTCTCCAATAGTAAAAGAAGTAGTACCAAACGTCTCCTGTGCAATATGGCGATACAAATCAGCAATCAAGTTCTTCCCTTCTTCGTAGTCTGAGTACGCTTGATAAAACTCCATCTGTGTATAGTCCTGTAGATGCTCCCGAGACATTCCTTCATTTCTAAAGATACGACCAATCTCAAACACCTTTGGAAGTCCTCCAACGAGTAGTTTCTTTTGCCACAGCTCTCCTGCAGAAATACGAAGATACACATCAATATCTAGGGCATTGTGATGAGTTTCAAAAGGACGTGCCTCGGCTCCCCCAGTAGTATTTTCAAGAACGGGTGTCTCAACCTCAACAAAGTCTTTCTGTAGCAAATAAGAACGCATTGCATTCCAAAACAGTGATCGTTTTCGTGCAATACTCGCCACTTCTGGATTGAGGAGCATATCTAAATATCGTCTACGGAATCGCTCGTCCTCGTTATGCAAGCCGTACCATTCATCTGGTATTGGACGTAGTGTTTTTGCAAGCATGCGCCATGCCGTTGCCTGGATACTTTCCTGCCCATGCTTTGTACGAAATACTGTTCCGCTCACCTCAAGAAAATCTCCGGTATCTACGGTTTCCTCAAATAGCGAAAATAGTTCTTCACCTATCTCATCCTTTTTAAAGAAAACCTGAACACGCCCTGTTCCGTCCTCAATATCAAGAAACGCTGATCCCCCATGCTTGCGTATTGCACGTATTCGTCCGTTCACAATAACAGCACTCTCTTCGGCGCTAAGTGTCTCAAAATCTTGGAGTACAGACCCAATCTCATGCGTACGCGCGCTCCTGTTTGGGTACGGATTGATCCCCTTTTCTTCAAGGAGAGCCAGCTTTCTTAGGCGCTCTGCGCGAATCTCGTCTAACGCTGACATAATAGTGCTATCCTAGCACGCTTTTAGGCTAGCGGGCCGTAAGAAAGATTCCTACTAACGGAGCTGCCATCCACCAGAAGAAATAGCTACTTGGGGCAAAAAGCGCTGCTAAAGACGGTGTGAGAGGCACTGCAGCAGAAAGTCCAAGGGCGTGGTATCCGATTGCAAGCAACAACCCAGCGGCAAGAAGAGACAGTCCAGATAACAGAAGGGTGTTTATATGGATGCTTCCGGAAGTAGAAATTCTACGAAGCAATACATATGGAAAATAAGTTAGGACAGCAAAAATAATAGCGTTCGCGACAAAAATGGTCATTACTGAATCCCCAGTAATGAGCTTCGTATACGGAAACAGTGTAAACAATGCAAAACCGGCATACAAAGACATAACCAGTGTTATGAATGCTGCGCGGCCAACTTTAATTGCAAAGAAAAAGAATGCGCCAGCAACAATAAGAAGAACCAAGAAGTTTCCTATAAATGTAACTATATCTGCAAATCCGCCTGTGGCTGCGAGATTAATACTATCCATATACGGATACTGTAGCAGACAGTATAGCGGGCACACCGCTTTATCCTCTTTCTCTACAGACCTTCGCTCTTGAGGTCTTCAATTGCCTTCTTTGCTTTCCCTGAAATCTTTTTAGGAAGCGTTGCGGTAAGACGAATGAGAAGATCTCCAGATGTTCCATCTATAGAAACTCCTTTGCCACGAAGTCGCAAAGTCTGTTGCGCTTCAGTTAGTGGAGGAATCTTAACTTCCAACTTCTTTTCATCAATAGTAACGATTGTTGTTGTTGTTCCAAGAAGTGCGTCAGTGAGCTTGACGGGCATTTGCATAACGAGGTTGAGACCCTCCTTTTTATAGACTGCATGCGGTTTTACATGCACTTTCACATACAGATCTCCGGAGGCACCTCCCTTTATAGCTTCTCCCATGCCTGGCATGCGAATCATTTCACCACCATCAATGCCTTCTGGGATAGAAATCTTAATCTCCTCCTCTTTTCGCATCACTCCTCGTCCCTTACACGCATCACACTCTTCTTTTGGTACAGTTCCCTGTCCTTCACAAGAAGGGCAGGTGCGTACACTCGTAAAGGCTCCTAACGGGGAGTTGCGGGTCTCATGCATGCGCCCTGCACCATTACAGGTCTTACAGCTTTCCATCTCAGTACCCGGCTTTGCCCCATTTCCTTCACAAGTATCACACTTGCTTACCTTAGTGATAAGGACCGAGCGAGTCCCTCCAAGAATTGATTCTTTAAATGATACTTCAACATCCATTGAGATGTCTCGTCCACGCTTAGCTCGTCTCCCTCCTCCACGTCCTCCAAAAATGTCTCCAAAGCCTTCAAACAGATCAGAGAAATCAAACTCAACGCCACCCTGTCCGAACCCTGAGAATTGAGACGGATCAAACCCTCCGTATCCCTGGCCCCCTCCTCCAGCAAAAGTCTGCCCATAGGAATCATACTCACGGCGACGCTTGTCATCGCTTAGCACTGAATAGGCTTCAGTGATCTCCTTAAATTTTGCCTCGTCCCCTCCCTTATCAGGGTGGTGCTTTTGAGCAAGCTTGCGGAACGCTTTCTTCACGTCCTCCTTCGTTGCTTTCTTATCAACGCCGAGAATGTCGTAGTAGTTTTTAGTCATTGAGTCCGTAGTATATCAAAATGAGCTAAGGTATCAAAAAGGGCGGCCCGAGCACAAAGTGCAAGGAGCCGCCCTGATCCGTTTTACCCCCAGCGACAGGTTCCACGGAAGTAATCGTTGTACTGGTCGCGAAGTTGGCGCTCGTAGTTGCGCTGGTACCTCGCGTAGTCCCGCTCGTTTGAGAGCGTGAACTGAAGACGGTGTCCGTTCAGGACCCAGGTGAGGTCAACCTCAAACTGAGCCAGGACCGGATTCGGCGACTTGCCGCCGTTGGCGACGATGCGACGAATACACCGATCTCCCCAGCCGTCAGCAGATTCCACAAACCCGCCAACACACAGACGGCCTGTGGGGCCGCAGGTGCGCTGGAACGCAACCAGCCGCTGTCTGTCATACGCAATGGGATTGTCCTCGGGACACTGATCCAGTGCGCATTCCAGGCGAGTGTGTTGCAGGTCCGGATTGGCCGTGCAGATGATCGGACGATTTGCGTCTAGATCTGTACATATTGGGTAGCGTTGTTGCGGGCTGGGACGGTACGGATTGTACTGTGCGTGGGCTTCTCCTGCCAACGCGAAGAAGAACAGAGCCGCGACAGCAAGAAAGATACGCATTGAAGAACTCCTCAATCGGTCGCCATAGGGCGTATTGATGTTCTTAGTATTATATACAATAAAAGACATAAAGTCAATGCCCGCATGGGCGGGCATTGAGTCTTCGTTATTTACTCTCTTCCTCGGGCGGCTTCTCCTCAGAGAATTCCGCATCTGTGGGTGTTTGTTCCTCAGTTCCCTTCTCTTCTGTAGGCTGTTCTTTCATCATTGCCTCACCAATCTTTGAAAGACTGGTTGAAAGAGATTCAGACGCTGTTTTAATTGCCTCAAGAGAATCTCCGTCGCGCGCAGTACGGAGCGCTGTTACTTTCTCATTTACTTCAGTAACAACATCTGCCGGAGCCTTATCTCCTGCATCCTTTATTGCTTTCTCTGCTGCATAGATCATCTGCTCTGCAAGGTTCTTTGCTTCAACAAGTTCTTTTCGCTTTGCGTCTTCTCCCGCATGAGTCTCTGCATCTGCTTTCATCTTTTCAATATCAGCCTCAGAAAGTCCTGTTGATCCTTCAATGCGTATAGACTGTTCTTTGCCAGTTGTCTTCTCCTTTGCCTTAACGGTAAGGATACCGGAGGCGTCCACGTCAAAGGTAACTTCAACTTGAGGAAGACCTCTTGGTGCTGGAGGAATTCCCTCTAGCATAAATCGTCCAAGAGACTTGTTATCTGCTGCCATGGCACGCTCTCCTTGTGCCACGTGGATCTCTACAGATGTCTGATTATCTGAAGCTGTTGAGAATACCTGTGAACGAGATGTTGGAATTGAAGTGTTTCGTTCAATAAGCTTTGTTGCAACACCTCCCATAGTCTCAATTGAAAGTGAGAGAGGAATCACATCAACAAGGAGAATGTCCTTCACGTCTCCCTGAAGGATACCTGCTTGAATAGCGGCGCCGATAGCAACTACCTCATCGGGATTCACATCGCGGTGTGGTTTTTTACCAAACAGCTTCTCCACCTCGCTCTGAATAAGTGGCATGCGTGTTTGTCCTCCTACGAGAATCACTTCGTTTACTTCGCTTGGAGAAATATCTGCTGCCTCAAGAGCACGCTTAGTAATATCTAGTGAGCGAGTCACATACTCTTCAGACAATGATTCAAGTGCTGCGCGAGTAAGTTTTACTAGTAGATGCTGTGGATTTCCTTCTCCGTCTACAGTGATAAACGGAATGTTAACCTCGGTCTCTGCTGCAGTTGAAAGCTCGTGCTTCGCCTTCTCAGCACCCTCATCAAGTCGCTGAAGCGCTAGGGCGTCTTTAGTTACATCAATACCGCTTTGCTTCTTGAACTCGTCCGCAATGAAGCGAACAATCTTCTGATCAATATCACGTCCACCCATGTGGCTGTCGCCATCAGTAGACTTTACTTCAATAACGTCATCTCCAACCTCAAGCACAGACACATCAAAGGTACCTCCCCCAAAATCAAAGACAACAATCTTTTCTTCCTTCTTCTTACTAAACCCATATGCAAGAGCTGCTGCTGTTGGTTCGTTAATGATGCGCTTTACATCAAGACCAGCAACTTGTCCGGCTGCTTTCGTTGCTGCACGTTGTGCGTCATCAAAGTATGCAGGAACGGTGATAACAGCTTCTGTAATCTTCTCTCCTAACTTTGCCTCTGCGTCTGCCTTAAGCTTTGAAAGAATCATCGCAGACACCTCCTCTGGGCGGTACTCTTTCTCGCCAAGGGTTACCTGCACTCCACCATCTGCTCCAGCTTTAATTTCATACGGAAGCACATCCTTGTCCTTCTTAACTACATCGTCTTCAAAACGATGTCCCATAAAGCGCTTAATACCGTATACGGTATTTTTCGGGTTAGTTACCGCCTGTCGCTTTGCAAGTGTTCCTACGAGTCGCTCCCCATTCTTTGCGATTGCAACAACAGAAGGAGTAGTGCGAGCTCCTTCAGCGTTCTCTAGCACGCGTGCCTCGCCACCCTCCATGATAGCCATGGCTGAGTTTGTTGTTCCCAAATCAATACCCAAAATTTTACCCATAGTGTGTGTCCTTAGCGATTAATGCGCATAAAATATTCCCGGTGCCCCGTTCCTACTATTTTACGCCTCCTGCTTTTCTCCTTCAAGGGGTTAGCCTTCAAACTGAGCAACTCGTACTCGTGCAGGACGAAGTACAGTTTCTCCCAGCATATACCCTTTCTCTAGAATGGCAGTGACGGTGTTGTCCTGACTTGCCTCTGTAACGGGATCTGTGCCCAGTGCCTCATGTTGTGCTGGGTTAAATACCTCACCCACAGTGTCTATTGCAGTCACTTGAAGACTCTCAAATCCGCTTTCTAGCTGCTTAACAATCCCCGCAAACCCTTCAGGCAGTTCTCCCTGGCCTTTTGCTCGTTCAAGAGCATCATATGCTGGAAGCAGCGCTCGTATGGTCTTTGCAACACCGAGATTAGCGGCTTGCTCTTTTTCAAGATCAAAGCGCTTTAAGGCATTTACGTAATCCGCCTTAGCACGTTGCCACCCATCTAGATGTTCTTGGCGTTCAGTCTTGCAAAGCTCAAGCTCTTTCTTGAGCTTTGCGGCCTTAGCATCCATCTTGTTTTCAATTACATCCACCTCCTCTTCGCTCATGCCCTCTTCAGAGCCATCTCGCTCTAGTACAACATCATCAATATCCTCCATATAGGTAGACTATGCCGGAAATCGCTACCCGAGTCAAAGCTTCTTCGGAAACCACGGAATAAATACACTTGTACGACTTTTGTATGCTTCCCACTCTGCGTTGCCTTTGAATCGTTCCTCTAGTAACGGCACGCCCGAAACCTTAAGAAGAAGAAAGGTTATAAGCACAGGACTCACGAAGCATACTCCGGCAAGAAGAACAGAACCCTGCACATAGAGTGTTCCTGCAGCCATCACTGCAATTCCCCACCACATAAGCGCCTCTCCGAAATAGTTTGGGTGACGAGTGTACTTCCATAAACCGCTTTGAAGTATGTGTCCTTTGCTCTCTGGCTTTTTTATAAAGGAATCAAGTTGCGCATCTCCAATAGCTTCAAACAGAAAACCTACACACCACAGAGCAAGACCTATATATGTTAGAAGTGAAAGTGTTGCTGTCGGTGCATAGACTGCTGTAATAAGTACTGGCAATGAAATACAGTACAGAATTATTCCTTGGAGGATATATATTTGAAAATAACTTCTCACCAGAAACCACTTTCCCCACTCGTCTCTCCACTTCTTGTATCTAAAATCTTCTTCCTTTCCCTTGTTTCTATTATAGATGCGTAACGAAAGTCGCAAGGACCATATCAAAACAAGCAGAACAAGCAACAGCAAGACACTGCTAATGCTTGTTACAACAAGAGCGGAAAGAGAAAGCAATAAGAACCCACCCCCATAGGCGATATCTGCAGTGCTGTTGTCTTTGCGAATAACAGCGACGCTAAACGCAAGTGTCATATACACGAGCAGAATGCCCGCAAGCCATAGAAAGAGAAGTGTCATATGGTATGTAGTATAGCAGTCATACAAAAACACCCAGGAGGAATCCCGGGTGTTTTTCGTGTCTTAACGCTTAGACCATTGTGGAGCCTTGCGAGCCTTTCTAAGACCTGGCTTCTTACGCTCAACTGAACGAGGATCTCGCTTAAGGAATCCAGCTGCCTTAAGTGCAGGACGGCTTCCCTCCTCAGCCTCTGTAAGTGCGCGAGAGATAGCGTGACGCACGGCAACTGCCTGAGCACTCTTGCCTCCTCCAGTAACGCGAGCCTGAACCTCATAGTTCTGCTTCCACTCGTCAACACGGAAGGCGTCGGTCGTGACTGACTCACGAGTCGCTGTACCAAAATATTCCTTAGCATCAATACCGTTCACTGTGACAGATGTCTTAGCGGCGGGAGTGAGTTTTACGCGAGCTGATGCAGTCTTCCTGCGACCAACGGCGGCTACGTACTTGTTCGTGTTCTCTGGCATATTAATCAGTTATTGTAAGACGCTTCATGCGCTCCTTGCGAAGCTTGTTGCGAGGAATCATACCGTCAACAGCCTTGCGAAGTGCCTCTCCAACACCCTTGCGCTCAAGCAAGCGAGCAAGCGGAGTGATGCGAAGACCTCCAGGGTATCCGGTGTAGTGTGTGTAGTCCTTTCCTGCAATGCGCTTTTCGCTCATAACGAGCTTAGATGCATTAACAATTTCAACCTCAGCAGCAACAACTTCGTTCTGCATGTATGTTGCTGACTTCTTTCCAAGAAGGATTGACGCAGCTTCGCTAGCAACACGTCCAAGAGATTGCCCAGCGGCATCTACGGTGTAGTGAGTGCGATCTCCTTTTTGTACTTTAGTGGTAGTCATAGTCATGATTCTATACGAAGGCAATGTATGCCTGTTTGCGTCCGTCACTTGCGGTAGCAGAACGCTTGATGATGCGAGTGTATCCTCCAGGACGCTCAACATAGCGAGGGGCAATAGCTGCAAAAAGCTTTGCTGTTGCCTCGTCATCGTTTCCGAGACGTGCAGCAACTAGGCGGCGGTTTGCAACTGAGTCTACACGAGCGTGTGAGACAAGCTTCTCCATAATAGGGCGAAGCTCCTTTGCTTTCGCCTCAGTTGTTGAGATTCGCTCGTGGATAATAAGAGACCGCATCAAAGAACGCATGAGCGCAGTGCGCTGGTCATGCGGACGTCCAAACGTGCGGCCTTTGTGGTGATGACGCATAATACTTGTTTTAACACGAATTTCAGTCCGAGTCCAAATTACTCGCCCTTGAGCTCTAGCCCGAGCGCATCAAGTGCTTCTGTTATTTCTGTAACGGCCTTGTCTCCAATACCGTCAAGCTCCTTAAGTGCTGAAGGGGTCTTCTTAACGAGTCCTGCCACAGACTTAATACCAGCATCGTCTAGAGCTGAAGTAACGCGAGCACCAAGCTCAAGCTCTTCAATCTTTGTCTTTGCAGGATCTTTGCCCTCAGCCTTCTCGCCAAGCATTACAGGGTCAGCTGCCACTTTTGCTGAAGCAACAGGCTCCTCCTGGAATCCAACAATCGCAGAAAGCTGGTGAATCATAACCTCAACAGAGCGCTCAAGTGCCTCACGAGGAGTAATAGTTCCGTTTGTCTCAATAAGAATACGAAGACGGTTGAAGTCAGTACGATCTCCAACACGCATGTTCTCTACTTCGTAGTTAACACGACGAATTGGTGTGAATGTAGCGTCTAGAGCAATAGTACCAATATCAACTTTCTCTTTCGTTAGTACTTCGCGAGGAACGTATCCAAGCCCACGTTCAATAGTTGCCTCAAGCTCAAAATCAATCTTTCCTGAGATGTCCGCAATGTGTACTTCAGGGTTTGCGATCTCTACCTGTGTAGGAAGCTTGAAATCAGCAGCAGTAACCTGCTTAGATCCTTTTACAGAAAGAGAAATGGTCTGAGGCTCGTCTCCGTGAAGAGCGAAGTGAACTCGCTTTAGGTTAAGGAGAATCTCCATAACAGATTCGCGAACTCCCTCAATAGTAGCGAACTCGTGTGAGACGCCTTCAATACGTACTGCAGTAACAGACGCACCAGGAAGTGATGCATGAATAATGCGGCGAAGAGAGTTGCCGAGTGTGTGTCCGTACCCTGGGTACAGTGAATCAATTTCGTAAACGCCAAGCACGCCTTCTTCTGAAACAACGCGGGGCTTAGACGGAAGTGTAATGTGGTATTCCATAACTCAATCAGTTAACCAACGAATAAATAAACTAGCGACTGTAGAACGAAAGCACTGCAACCAAATCCCCTGCAGGACTTGCGGCCTCTGCAGTTGGAAGCTCCTGAAGGCCACCCTCCATAGTCTTTGGATTCCATGAAAGCCAAGACGCAAGAGTTGGGCGCTCCATAAACTTCTCTGCAAAGTTCTCAAACAAGAGAGCGCTCTTAGATCCTTCACGGACTGCAATGCGATCTCCAATCTTCATTGCACGAGACGGAATAGTTGTCTTCACTCCGTTCACAGTGATGTGTCCGTGTGAGGCCATCTGGCGAGCTGCGCGACGCGTCGGTGCAAGACCGAGGCGATAGAGCACATTGTCTAGACGCATCTCAAGGAGGCGGTGAAGCACCTCTGCAGGATCCTGTCCGTGTGTTGAAGTAGCAGTTGCCACGTAGTTTGAGAACTGGCGCTCAGATAGGCCATACGTCATACGAACCTTCTGCTTCTCAAGAAGCTGCTTTCCGTATTCAGTCTGTCCTCCACGACGTCCACGCTTTGTGCGTGACGCGCGCTCTTCTGCAAGAGCGAACTTCTGCGTCTGTGTCTTCTCAAACACAGATGCTCCGAGTCGCTTTGCTATTTTGTACTTAGGTCCGATTTTCATAGATAAGATTGAGAGAAACTATACGCGACGAGGCTTAGGTGCACGTGGCCCGTTGTGTGCTACTGGAGTAGCGTCCTTAATAGAGCGGATGGCAATACCCTTTCCGGCAAAGGCACGGAGTGTTGACTCGCGTCCAGCACCAATACCGCGGATAATCACAGATGCCTCCTTTACACCGATAAACATGGCCTTCTCTCCAAGAAGCTCTCCCACCTTAGCGGCTGCGTATGGTGTTGATTTGCGAGCTCCTGAGAACCCAAGCGCTCCCGCTGAAGAAGACATGATAGCGTTCCCCTTCTCGTCAGTAAGAACAGCTTTCGTATTGTTGAATGTTGCTTCAACGTGAAGTACACCGCGCTCAAGACGCTTTTTAACCGCCTTAGAGAGCGCGCGTTCTTTGCGTCCCTGATCAAGGCCTTTGCCTGACTTTTTAATGATTCGTTTCTTACCCATAGGAAATACTTGTTGCAGCCAAAATTAAGGATTATGTCTTCTCTAGAGAACGGCGACCAGAACCCATAGTCTTACGGGTGTTTCCACGCACAGTACGAGAGTTTGTTTTTGTTCGCTGTGCACGAACTGGAAGACGACGCTCGTGACGAATACCGCGCTCTGCACGGATATCCTTCAGGCGCTTGATGTTCTGCCCGATCTCGCGACGGAGCTCTCCCTCAATAGTGTACGCCTCAGCGAGAACACGGATTTGCTGCTCCTCTTCAGGAGTGATGTCTGTTCCTTTGCGAGTAGGTGCAATACCAGCCTCCTCAAGGATCTTGAGGGCTCTTGTTGGACCAATACCGTAGATAAGCGGCAGCGAGTACGCAAGCTGCTTGTCGTCAGGAAGTGTTACACCGGCTATACGCATAGGAATCTAAGTAAAATAGTAAAATTAAGAACTAGCCCTGGCGAGCCTTACGACGCGGATTGCGCTTGTTAATACGGTACAAACGTCCGCGACGACGGACGAGAATATCACCAGGCTGTTGCTTTTTAATTGATGCGCGTACTTTCATTTGATTTGTATAGATAGCCCACTCATG
>JAHJYC010000003.1 GCA_018826905.1 Patescibacteria group bacterium
AGGATGATTCCAGCGCACCGCGAACAAGCGCGGTACCAGAAGGTCCTTGGGAAAATGCCCTGAAGCCGTCAAGCCTTGCCTAGAGGGTTCTATGCGGGATGAAAAGAGAATCGGCCCATATGAAAGAGCCGGTATGATAGAATGGTAGCATAGCGCAACTGTATGTCAACCCCCCCTGAGCTTCCCCGACTTCGTGATCAGGCACTGGACGCGGCACTTCGTCCCTCTGTCTGGGATGAGTATGTAGGCCAGGGCCACGTAAAAGCAAACGTTTCAGTGGTGCTTTCAGCCGCAAAGAAGCGCGGAGACATGCCTGAGCATATTCTTTTTTATGGGCCCCCTGGCGTCGGAAAGACAACACTTGCACATCTTGTAGCGGCCTCTCTAGACGCTCCACTTAAATCAACCTCCGGTGTCGCTATTGAGCGTGCGGCTGACCTCGCCTCAATTCTTACCAACCTTGAGCCGGGCACCGTGCTTTTTATAGATGAAATACACCAGCTTTCAAACAAGGTTGAAGAACTCCTTTATCCCGCTCTTGAATCTGGATCTTTAGACATTGTGCTTGGAAAGGGGCCTTCTGCTCGTACCGTAGAGCTCGCGCTTCCTCCCTTCACTCTTGTGGGTGCCACGACACGTGTTGCACACCTCTCTTCCCCTCTCCGTTCTCGTTTTGGTGGTGGTGTGTATCAGTTGGATTTTTATTCAGATGAGGATTTGCGAAGCATTATTCGTCGCTCCGCAGAAGTACTTGGCCTTCAGGCCCCTGATGAAGTTATTGAACGGGTAGCGGCACGCAGTCGTGCAACGCCCCGTGTAGCGAACGCTCTTTTGAAACGCGTGCGTGATTATGCTGAAGTTGAAGAGCGCGCGCTTTCTGCTGAGGTTGCAGACCTTGCGTGCGAACTCTTTGGCATAGATACTCTTGGGCTTACAAAAGACGACCGCAGGTATCTCTCAACGCTTCGGGACTCATTCAAAGGAGGCCCTGCAGGAATTCGTGCACTCGCCTCTGCGCTTCATGAGGACCCCGATACTGTTGAGAATGTATACGAACCTTATCTTCTTCGCTTAGGATTTGTTGAGCGGTCTAGCAGAGGACGTATTCTTACTCAAAAAGGGAGAGAGTATCTCGGTGTGTAATTTGATACAGTAGATACATGTCAGGTCACAGTAAATGGTCACAAATTAAAAGACAGAAGGGTGCCACAGATGCGGCAAAGTCAAAAACCTTTTCCCGTTTTGCTCGTCTTATCGCCATTGAATCTAAGAAAGCCGGAGGAGACACTTCCTCTCCAGGTCTTGCTACCGCTATTGAGCGCGCAAAGGCAGTAAACATGCCAAAAGACAGTATTGAGCGTGCTGTTTCAAAAGGAACAAGCAAGGACGCGGGCGATCTAGAACAGGTGGTGTACGAGTGGTACGGTCCGGGAGGAACCGCGCTTATTATTGACGCACTCACAGACAACAAAAACCGCACCACTCAAGAAATAAAACATCTTATCTCTAAGTCAGGATACGAACTCGGCACACCAGGAAGTGCCCTTTGGGCATTTACGAAGTCCCCTGCCGGAGATTTCACACCCAATGAGCCGCTTATGGATCTGTCTGAGGAAGATGAGGAATCTCTTACAAAGATCTTTGACCAGCTAGACGAGCAGGAAGATGTGCAGCGTATATTCACAAATGCTCGGGGATATGAGAATACTAGCGATTGATCCCGGGTACGATCGCATGGGCCTCGCAGTTCTTGAAGGAGACCCAAGTCGCCCTACACACATCTGGAGTGATTGCATACTTCCTCCCAAAGGAGCAACTGAGCAGCGCCTCGCTCACATTCATGAAGCTGTTGCTGCTGCTATAACAACCCACTCCCCAGATCGTGTTGCTATTGAAAGCTTATTTTGGAGCACCAACAATAAGAGAAGTGCGCTTGGTGTTGCTGAGGCGCGAGGCGCAGCGCTTTCAGCCGCGGCTGAAGCAGGGCTCTCAGTATCTGAACATTCTCCTCAACAAGTGAAGCTGGCCGTAACTGGGTACGGAAACGCGGACAAGAAGGCCGTTGCTGCAATGATTCCCCGTCTCATTTCCCTTCCAGAGAAGCGGCGGCTTGATGATGAACTTGATGCAATTGCTCTTGGGATCGCAGCATTATCCACACGCCTGCATTCCTAGACTTGCAAAGCCCGTACTATTTGCTCAAATAGAGAAGCTTCGCGCCCTGAGCGAGGATACTAGAGGTAATTTTGAAATATGATTGACGACGAAATGCTTGATTCTGAGTCCACCGAGGACGAAGACGAGATGGATCCAATGGACGAAGAGGACATGGATGACTTCGCAGCAGACGACGAAGACGAAGAGTCAGAAGACTAAAAAGAATGGCCCCACTCGGGGCCATTCTTCGTGGTAGCATGAGCTCAACATGACGAAGAAAAAGAAGGCACGTGCACTTCGTTCACACCTTGAAAACCCGCACCCTTTGCTGCGTGTGTTTCTTGTTCTTGCTGGAGCAGGAATGCTTGTTGCAGGTGCCGGAATCCTCTGGGCTGCCCTCACCCCAATCCCTGATCTCAACTCTTTTGACTCCAGAAAGGTTGCGCAGTCTACAAAGATTTATGACCGCACTGGAAAGACGGTCTTGTACGACCTTAACCATGACGTACGAAGAAATATCGTTGAGCTTTCAGAAATCTCTCCCAACCTGCAGCAAGCAGCAATTGCTGTTGAGGACGCAAGTTTCTATAGCCACAGCGGAGTATCGTTCACCGCAACAGCTCGTGCAATTATTGTTGATATTAAAACTCGCTCCTTCGCCCAAGGCGGATCTACCATTACTCAGCAGGTGGTGAAAAACACCATTCTCTCTGGGAAGAAAAGTCCTATCCGAAAGTTTCAAGAATGGGTGCTTGCATGGAAGCTTGAGCAAAAGTACAGCAAGAAGCAAATTCTAGAGTTTTATTTCAACGTGACTCCTTATGGCGGAACTCTCTACGGCGCTGAGGTTGCTGCACGGGCGTTCTATGGAAAATCAGCAAACGACCTTACCCTTGCTGAGGCTGCCTATCTTGCCGCAATCCCACAGCTCCCCACGTACTACTCTCCATATGGAAACAACCGCGAGGATCTAGATATTCGAAAGAACTACGTACTGGAACGTATGCGCATACTTGGATTCATAACAGAGGAGGAGGAGCGCGCAGCAGCAAACGAGGAGGTGGTGTTCAGTAGGCAACAAAACAATTCCATCATCGCGCCTCACTTTGTATTTTATATAGAGCAGCAGTTGGAGCAGACATATGGACCTGAAGTAGTGACACAAGGATTGTCTGTTATAACCACCCTTGACGCTGATCTACAGAACGAGGCACAGGCAATTGTTAAAGAGTATGCACTCGCAAACACAGCAAAATTCAACGCGTCAAACGCTGCTCTTGTTGCGCTAGACCCAAAGACCGGGCAGATACTTTCTATGGTTGGGTCTCGTGATTATTTTGATGAAGCTATAGACGGAAACTTTAATGTTGCGCTCGCAAAGCGTCAGCCAGGATCTTCCTTTAAACCATTCGTATACGCAGCAGCCCTAGAAAAAGGGTACACGCCAGAGACAATCATTTTTGACTTGCCGACACAATTCTCTACTGCCTGTTTGCAAACAGACACCGGCAACAGCGAGCCTCCTTGTTACGCTCCGCAGAACTACGATTTTAAGTTTAGGGGTCCCATGACAATGCGCTCTGCGCTCGCACAATCTATAAACATTCCTGCAGTAAAGACCCTGTATCTTGCAGGCACAAAGAACGTTATTGATCTTGCAACTCGTATGGGTATAACCGGCTTTGGGGACCCGAAGGAATACGGTCTTTCGTTTGCTCTTGGTGCGGCTGAGGTCTCTCCTCTTCAAATGGCGAGCGCCATGGGAGTCTTTGCAAACGACGGAATACGAAACCCTCCCACAGGCATTCTTGAGATTCGCGACATGAAGGGCCGAGTGCTTGAGAAGTTTACAGAAAAACCAGAGCAAGCAATTGATTCAGGGGTTGCACGGCAAATAGCAGCGATGATGTCGGACAACGATGCGCGCATCCCTTCATACGCACCAAACAACCCACTCAACTTCCCTGACCGCGATGTGGCCGCAAAGACTGGTACTACAAACGAATCAAGAGACGCATGGACCGTTGGGTTCTCTCCTTCTGTTTCTCTTGCTATTTGGGCTGGAAACAACGACAACAGCCCTATGGTAAAAGAAATTGCAGGATACATCGTTGCCCCAATGTGGCGAGCTGTTATGGAGGCAGCGCTCCGTGACAAGCCAGTTGAGCTTTTTGCTGAGCCGCCAGGCATTCCAGAAAGCGCCCCTCCTGCACTTCGTGGAGTTGTTTCAAGTCACAGCATCCTATTCCAAACCAACAAGGACAATCCTCAAGGTCCTCCTCCGGCAAATCCGTACAGCGATCCTCAACTCGCTTATTGGGAATTCCCCATACAGTTATGGGCTGCCTCTGGGTTTACCGTTGCTGGACCAGAAACAGTAGTAGCAACAACTACTCAAGAAATACTCCCCGAGGAGGAAGAGGCAGATTAGCGAATCTCTTTTAAATCAATGCCGCGCTCCTGAAGCGCGGTTTTGATTTTGTCCTGCTTAAGGAGCGCGGCGGACTTAACAACTGGGGCAAGAGAAAGCGTGAGCACTCCCGCGTCGTACGCTATTTTTTTAGTTGGAATAGAAACTCCTAAAACAAGTGACACAGCCTCTGCACACTCGCCACGAATAGCGGCTTCTTTTAGGCCTGGGATTGGATGATTTTTAAGAAGGTCTGCGAGAGAAAACATTCCTTAAGTGTATCAGTGCCCTACTGGTTCATTGGCATCACAAGATACAGAAATGACGTGTCTCCTGAGCCCCTGAGCACCATTGCCCTTCCTATGCCGCTTGCTGAGAGCGTTATGCTGTCTGAAGCAAGCCCTGAGAGCGGCGCTGAGAGGTATCGGTGATTAAAAGAAAGCTGTACTGATTCTCCAGAAACAGATCCAGAAACTGTCTCGCTAGAATCTCCCACGTCTGCGTTTTGAGCCGACAATGAAACCTTCTTTCCTGAAGCATCAAATTCCAGGCGTACTTTTAAAAACGAGTCGGAGAATATTGCAGTTCGTTTAAGTGCTGCCTCAAAGTCCTTCTTTAACAAGGTTGCGTCTGCAATAAAACTCTTTGGAATAATCTGTGTGTAGTCAGGATAGTTCGCAGACACAAGTCTGGTGGTAAGAACTCCCGTACTCCAAAAAAACGCTCCCTGATGGTCGTCCACCTGAATTTCAATATCTTCGTCAGGAAGAGTTTGCATAATATCTGCCGCATTCTTTGCAGGAATGAGCATTGTAAACGGCGGAATGGTTGCTTTTAGAGAAATCTTTTTCTCAGCAAGCCTAAAGGAGTCTGTGGCTACTGCTTTGATAGACCCTCCCTCTGCTGCCAGTAACACACTCGCAAGTTCAGGACGCACACTTGAGGTTGATGCGTAGTTCATAACTGACGTCACCAAAGACTTGAGAGTCGCTCCAGAGAGCGTGAATTTGGCCTGTGGTGCTTCTGGTAGAGGGAGTGTGGGGAAATCCTCAAAGGGGAGTGTTTTGAGAGTACTACGGGCTCCTCCTGTTGAAACAACGACTGTCTCGCCAGCGTGTTCTAGTGTTATGGTGCCCCCTCCTGAAAACGAAGCAGCGATCTCTCTCAAAGTATTTGCTGGAAGTGCCACCACCCCCGTTTCTTGAATCTTTCCATTTACCTTTAAATCAATGCCCGTCTCTAGGTTTGTTGCACGCAACTTAATACCATCATCCCCTGCGATTATGGCAATTCCCGCAAGAACAGGGAGTGTCCCTGTTCGCCTTTCAGCAAAACGAGACACACTACCCACACCCTCCATGAATTCTTTTTTATCTAAAGTAATAATCATGATTAATGCCTATTATTAGGGGTGTTGATAGCGGGGACAACCCTTTTCGGCCCGTAGCTGTGCCCCCTTCTGTGAACTCCCTCTCTGACAAGCTGTTGAATACAACCTCGTTGAGACGAGATTTCCGGGGATAGTGTGGGGAGACCGCACACAGCGCTCCCTGTTTTCCCCACCATGTCTTCGGTTGTGCACAGGATGTTGCATAGCTATCCCCATTATACCAACAGTGTCCTAATGTCTTGAATCTCTTTTGCAAGTTCAGTGTCGTCTATCACCTCACGCTTCACCTTCTCACAAGAGTGAATCACTGTTGTGTGGTCTCTTCCCCCAAGTTTTGAGCCAATTGTTGGGTAAGAAACACTAAAATCTTCTCGCAAAATGTACATAATCACCTGACGAGGGCGCACCACCTCCCTCCTCCGAGTCTTTTCATAAATACTTTCCTCATCAATACCATAAAACTCAGCAACTTTAGATACTACATGCTTTACTGAAACAGTTTTCTGCGGGCGAGCAAAAGAACGAAGAGACTGCCGTACTTCAGCTAAGTCTGGCGGCACCCCTTTTACTTGTGTGTGACACACCACGCTGTTGATCACACCCTCAAGCTCACGTATTGACCCTGCAACAGAGGTTGCAATGTGCTCCACCACCTCGTCTGAGAGGGTGACACCATGAATAGCAGCCTTCTTTCGCACAATAGCCATACGACTTTCTGAGTCAGGCTCTCCAATATCAACTGTCATACCGCTCGCAAAGCGTCCGCGAAGACGATCTGCAATGTCTGGTATCGCTACCGGTGCACGATCTGAGGAGAAAATAACCTGCTTGTTGTTGTCGTGGAAGGCGTTGAAGAGGTGGAAAAGCTCCTCCTGCATCTTTTCTTTCTTTGAAAGGAATTGAACATCATCCATGATAATGAGGTCAAACTGGCGGTACTTCTCTTTAAAACGGTTTGCTGTCCCGGCCTGGAGAGAGTCAGTGTAGTCGGTCCCAAACTTCTCAGAGGTGAGATAAAAGACCTTACGGGTTGGGTACAGCTTCTTAAACTGGTTCCCTATTGCCTGGATAAGGTGTGTTTTTCCTCTTCCGGTCTCTCCATATATGAAGAGAGGGTTATAGGTTACTCCGGGGCGTTTTATGGCTGTTTGCGCCGCTGTGTGTGCGAGCTCGTTAAACGCGCCAATAACGAAGTTATCAAACGTGTAGCGCGGGTTAAGGTTGTCGCTCTTATTAATGTAAAACTCATCCAGCGGCATCTCTGTTGTCTGCTGGGGCGTTCTGCGAGGCTCTTTTGGTTGTCGGCGACGATCGTCTTTCACAATCGTGTACTCAATATTGCGGTACTCGTGAGACACAGAACGGATGATCTTAAGAAGAAGCATGTTGAACTTCTTCAAGTACCAGTCACGGAAGAACTGGCTAGGAACGCCAATATACACAATTCCATCCTCTATTTTCACAATGGAACTATCACGGAACCAGGTATTAAAGTTAGCGGGAGAAATAGAGAGCTCTACTTGTGTAAGAACATATTCCCAGAGTTCACGAGCGTCCAGACGATTCATGGTCCCTTGAGTATACCCACGTTATCCACAACGCGCGACCTTTTGGAAGAAATGAGAAACTTCCTTGCTCTCTGGCTGTCAACCTGGTACTATCCTGTGGACATGCCTAAGCGCACCTACCAACCAAAAAAGAGGAAGCGAGCCCGCACACACGGATTCCGCGCCCGCACCGCTACCTCAACAGGTCGCAAGGTCCTTTTGCGCCGCCGCCGTAAGGGTCGCGCAAAGCTCACTGTATAATGCTGCCACGTAACATGCGCCTCTCTCGGGCGCATTTTGCGCCCTCAGGACCTGAAAAAAGGCTTGCGAGCCCCCATTTTTCCGTATCTATACGAGACACCAGCGGCCCCGGGGGCTGTGCCGTTGTGGTATCTAAAAAGGTAGCTCGTTTTGCAGTTAGTAGACATCTGTTGAAGCGTCGGGTGCTTGTTGTGGTGCGGCCATGGTGTAAAAGGTCTGTTGCTCTCGTTGTCTACGCTCGTCCCGGAGCACCCACGCTCCCATTCGGTGTCTTACAAGAAGAACTCTCTTCCCTTCTCGCTCGCGCGCTTGGGTAATTGAGGTAGACTGAAGCGCATGATCTCTTTCTTTCACACGGTTCTCTACACTCCGATCTACAACCTGCTCGTTTTCCTTACGGACATTATCCCTGGGCAAGACATTGGTATCGCGGTGATCGTGGCGACACTTATAGTGAAGTTCATAATTATGCCTCTTTCCTTTGCTGCTTTACGCACGGCACGGGCAGTGAAGGTTATTGAGCCAGAATTGAAGGAACTAAGAGAAAAATACAAAGACGATAAAGAGAAGCAAGCAAAGGAAATGTTTGCGCTCTATAAAGCGTATGGAGTAAATCCTCTTGCTGGCTTCCTAACGCTTCTCATTCAGCTTCCAATCGTTATCTCTCTGTACTGGGTCTTCAATAGCAAAGAATTACTCACAGTAGATCCATCTCTCCTGTACCCGTTTGTTGGAATGCCGACCGCTGTTTCTCCGCTGTTTCTCGGAATATTCTCTGTTGTTGGTGCCAGCATCACTCTCGCTATTCTTGCAGGGATTACTCAGCTTATACAAGCTTGGTATGCAATTCCCGTTCCTGAGAAATCAACTAAGAAAGGAGGAGATATGCAGGCAGACTTTGGGCGCGCAATGGCACTACAAATGCGCTTCCTCCTCCCTATTTTCATTGCCTTTGCTGCCTACTTCACTTCAGTAGCAATCGCGCTGTACTTTATAACAAGTAACGTGGTGAGTATTGCTCAGGAGTATATTGTACGAAAACAAGATATTAAAAAGCTGGAGGTGTAAAGAAAAGGCCCGCACATGCGGGCCTTTTCTTTAAAGATCGTATACCCAAAGTGAGCCGTCTCTTTTGTTAGTAAAAACGAGTACATCTGCTTCTGAATCAAGAGTAAGAGCGACAGCATCTATGTCCACCTCCCCTACTTGTTTAGGGTCAACGACAAGGGTCGCGAGGCGTGTGTCTAGGTTTATGTACCAAATACGATCGGTAAATGATTGTGCGCCCTGGTACCAATTGTCTGGAAGGTTTCCTGTTATTGTAGTGGGCACTGCGCAGTACAAAGCGTCCCCCTCTGGTGCCCATGCACATTTCTCAGCAAGGGTTGCGAGCGGAAGCGGAGTTGCGGTCCGTGTGGTCAAATTAAGGACTTGCGTTGCGAGCTTCCCTCGGTCACTGAAACTATATAAGACGTGTGACCCATCAGGGCTTGGAAGCGTTGCAAGGCCACGCATAGGGCCCAGAATACGGGTGAGGCTGCCGCTAGCCCGGCTTACGAGGAAAGAGTACCCATCAAGCCCCGAAGAGGCTTTGGTGGTTGCGATAAGGTTCTCTCCTGAGAATTCAGTACGTAAACGAGAAATTACTGAAGTAAAGAGTGTGCGAATGTTTGTTCCATCAGCGGCAGATAGGCTTCCCACAGAACCAGTGCTTGTTGGGAGAAGAGAGAATACAGTATTGTCGCTCCCAACTACTACCTGCTCAAGATCTTGTTCCAAGAAATACCCCTCCCCTCCCTCAGCAGGAAGTGAGTAGGTATCCACGTGTTCAATACCATCGGCGGCACGCGTAAGATATCTAACAAAGGCGCGCGCCCCGTCATTCGTCCAACTTGCCTCTTGAACTCCCGGAAGTGTTCTGTTTGAGATTCGCGAAAGGACACGGTCGTGAACGCGGAAGGTATAGATGTTTCCGCTTTGACGCTCCACGAAGCGGATCTCTGTTTCTGCTGCTACCGTCGCGACTGTTGTTGTTGCTGTTGAGGCGCTCTCGTCTATTACTTCAGGCAGGCTAAGCACCGCTACTCCCTTGGCAACAGGACCCTCTGTAATACGAAGTAGTTTTGGAGCAACTACTCTCCCTGCGCCCTGGATAGGCGCTCCATCCGGAACGGGTAGATCCCCACCCGTACGGTCCGTACTTGAACCAAACGGGTTGCCGGGCACACCAACAGTAAGAGAGGCGCCAGGAGCGAATACAAAAAAGTAAACGGCAAAAAGGATTCCCGCAAAGACAATAATACTTGAGATTAGAATTAGTAGTCGGCGGTTCATATACTAATATTTAATACAGCGAGGACGTTCCGCGCGGCACCTAAGAGAATATTCTTCTTTCTTTATGCCAGTTGAAGCAAGTGCATTAAATACTCGCTCTTCAACATTTGTCCCCCCATCAAAAAGCATGTTGCAAACGCCCCATGCTGACCATGCACCATATCTCGGGCCTTGGTAGGCACCCCCATCAGTCTGGCAACCTTGCTTGTATGCCCTACTCTTCTGTTCTTCACCAGGAACAAAGAATACACGACCCTCTGCTCCTCCCTCCTTCTTTTTTAATTGGTATACAAAGAACTTTTGTCCGTATGATTCGCAATAGAGAGTTTTCACGGCCCTATTGTTTGCGTCCAAGGTTTCTCTTGCTTCAAACAAGTGTCTTCTCTCCACAAGGTTCTTAGCAGTCTCTAGAATCTTATCCGTGTTGCAGTCTGCACGGAATGCTGTCACGGCTGCTTCGTCAGTTGTGACAAGCTTACCCCAGAATTGCCCTGCATTTGCCACGCGTGTCACTGGGTCTTCTTCAGCAGGGTCTTCCTCATTGCCAGTTCCGTCACCAGTGACACCACCCCCGCCCGGAGTCGGTGTTACATCTAGTGGTCTGTCCTTTACTTCAAGCGCATCAATTCCAGAAATTTTTAGGGTAAGAATCTCTGGGTTGATAATTGAGAACACAACAACTGGAGAGAGTACTAAAATAAGTCCGCCAATTGACATGGCAATAAGGTTCTTTGCGTCCTTCTTTTCAGTTACAGAATCCCCTCCCATGTACATGATGCCGGCACGCATGATCTGGAGCACAGCAATGACTGCAGCAACACCAATACATACCTTATATATGTTGTTAAGGAAGACACTAAGTCCTTCCGGGGTGTTTATGGAGTTGCCTGTGTCAAACAACACCGGAATGTTAGTGAGAGGAACGAAATCAGTCTCTAGACCAAACGCAAGCGTAGGAAGAAGGAAGAGTACAAGAAGGCTAAAAAGTTGGGAAAAAAGTTTCATGTCTATAGTCCAAATATACCAAAGCTCCCACGAGAACTTCCGAACAATACTGAAAGCCTGCTTTCAGCGGACTGATAATGTTTTTCATCTCTGGCTGAAAGGATAAGTTGTGCTGTTCCCGCACCGCCCCCTGTTGAGCGCACGGTTATATCTTTATCGTTTCCCCCTGCAGAGGAATTGACTCGCCACTCTAATGACGGGTTTCCTGCAAAGAAATAGCCCACCGCTCTAAAAGTGGCCTCGGTGTCTATCATGGTGTATTTTCCTGTTAAGGCTACGTCATAATTAGGCCCAAGCAACGGATCGCTCCTATATATACGCGTTATAGGATCAACTGCAGAGATAGTGGTCTTTGCCTCGCCTACTAAACTGTTGTCTGCGCTTGTCACCGTAACCGTGATATCAGCATTTCTGTACCGAACAGGGGCATTTGCTACAAGCGATGACCTCCCTGTTCCAGAGGCATCTGTAAGAATACGGTTTCCAACACGCCAGGTGTACACAAGGCTATTAGCAGGAATTTTAGTGCCCGCATCTGTACGTAAGTCAGCTACTGCAAGAAGACGGACAGGGGCCTCAGAGGCAACTAGACTCCCTCCAGTATAGAACGGGTGCGTTGTTGATCTGGGTTCAAGTATTAAAGACACCTCTGCTGGACGTACTGAATATTGCTTTGAGTAGGTAAAGCCTGACGGGTCTGTAACGCGTACCACGACATTGGTGCGAGACCCGAGGTCTCCCACCTGCGCAGTTACCGCCCTGGTGCCGCTCCCTGTATACACCACTACGCCATCAACTAATACTTCAACGGTGCTTGCGGATAAATTAATGAGAGAGCTTCTCGGAGAGATTGAAATAAGTTGGAATGGGCGTGGATATTGAGGGGAAATAACAGCCGAGAGCGGATCTGCCCCAGGAAATTCCTGAGCAAGAGCTGGAACAACACCAAACCCGAGAAAAAACAGCGTAAGGAGTGCGACACGAATCATATGCACAGTATATACCGTATACACTGTGCGCACTTCCTTTTACGTGGGTAAGACTACGCGACCTCTCGCTCTTTGCTGGCTGGTGCGTGCTTTTGCGCCGCCGCGTCTTCTCTCTGTTCCCTTGCAGCATTCGCTCTGCGTGCGCGTGATGCCTGCATGCCTGCAAGGCGCGCCTGAGCAAGAGACCGAGCTCTTGCAGGATTTTTCCCAATCTTTTTCTCCACATCCTTAACCTTGCTGAGGGCGATGTTTATAACTACACCAGCCGTAACGGCAGGAAGCGCATTCACTACAGGGATAAACTCAGCGATGGCCGATACAAGAGAGACCAGGGCCTTCTTTTCTGCGCCTTTCCCGCTGTACGCGCCAAGGAGAAAAAACCAGACTCCAAATCCAGCAGCTGCGAGAAAAGTGAGAAGAAGAGAGAGCGGAAGAAGGAGTACTGAAAGAGTAAGCAGGAACTGCAATCCATCAACAAGGAGCGCAACAGTAATCATGCTGCCTGCAGTGATATTGCCTATGCTCTGCTTGTTGTCATCCATGGGCTAGACACCGCCCTCCTGTCGGTCTTTTTCCTTTTTAATTGCAAGCAACTGAGAGGGGTCTGAAGTAATAATCTGGTCCTCTGTATAGGAGGCAACTATCTTAATCGCGACGTGCTTAAGGCCAGCGAAGAACAACCCCTCCCCCACCCCAGACTCAAGGAGCAAGAATTTCTCTTCATCCGTAAGGTTAAAGGTTTCTTTAAGGACATTAATAGTAGTTGGAGACTGCTTCAACAAAAGCTGCATTGAAGAGTTTGTAAGAATTGGCCTTCCGTATGGGCTCTTCAAGAAATCTTCCACGTCCTGCGTAATGGTAGCGACACCGAGATAGTATTTGCGGCCTCGTTTGGCAACACTGTAGAGGAAGGAAGCGGTATCTTCTGACTTCATCATCCACCATGCCTCATCAATAACAAGAAGACGTTTCTTCAGCTCGTGTCGCACCGCATTCCAGATGTAATGCGTAATGATGTACATCGCCACTGGCTTCAGCTCGTCCTCCATATCCCGCACAGAGAAGACAATAAACTGCTTGTTGATGTCTATGTTCGTTGGCTGGTTGATGAATCCAGACCACGTACCATGCGTATATTTAGAAAGACGAGTAACCAAAGAAGCTGACCCCTCCATTCCAGATAGTACGTTTTCAAAATCAGAGAGGAGTGGCGGCTCAATACCGGTGAAGTCACTATCCCCTGTTATGTCTTTTAGTGCATAGGTTTCAGTTATGGCACGGTCAACAATAGCGTCCTCTTCAGGAGTAAGGCCTCCGAGCATAATGCGGAACAGCCCCACCAAGTTAATGATGTTTGATCGCAGAATATCTGCTGGCTCCTCATCTTCTTTAACAGGAGGAAGATCAAATGGGTTGATGTGGTGCTCAGAAGAGAGTGAGATGTTGAACGTGCGCCCTCCCGTTGCTTGGGCAAGGTACTCATACTCACGCTCCGGGTCTATCACAATGACATCAGCACCAAACATGAGTGAACGAAGTATTTCCAACTTCACAGCGTAAGACTTTCCAGATCCTGACTTTGCGAAAACAACAGAGTTGTAGTTTTCAAGTGAGAATCTGTCAAAAAGAATGAGAGATGCGTTGTGTCTATTGATGCCGTATAGGATTCCGCGATCACTCGTAAGATCAAAGGAAACAAACGGGAAGATAGATGAAAGCGGAGAAGAGTTTAGTTTGCTGTGTACCTCAAGCTCGTCTAGAGCAAGTGGGAGTGTTGAGCGGAATCCTTGTTCTTGCTGGAAAAGAGCTGGCTTTGTATAGACCAACTTCGCGTCTAGAATACCGCGCACGTCCCCTTCAATTTTGTCCAATTCCTCTTTTGTATTTGCGTAAAGTGTAAGGTACAGACCAACTTCAAAGATGTGCTCCTCTGCTTGTTGGAGTTGGTCGCGAAGTGCTTCTAGGTCCCGATATGCAGTGTCAAGCATTGGATCTCGCACTAACCCCTTCTCTTCCCTATCAGCAATCTGGCTTTCAATTTCAGCCACCTTCTTTTGGAAGCCGCGGAGCGCAGACCCTGTTTCTACAGGGTGTATGAAGATACCAATATCAAACACCTTGTCTAGGTTAATGATGGGGGTGAACCAGCTATCAACTAAGAAACGAGGATAGGAAATAGTGTAGAAAGAACGAGACACCTTCTCTCCAAGCTCAATCTCCTTTGCTCCAACCTTAAGCGCGGCAGGCGCAATGGCATCTGCAAGACGTAGTTCGCCTTCTGCGTAGATGTCCTTAGGAAGCACCGGAGTAATCTGAGGTGCATTCTCATCTTTCTTGTTGTTGCCGAGGAAATCAAGAAGTGCCATAGATTAGGTGTTAGAAAGATGAATTGGATGATCTTGTTCGTTCAAGTTAAACGAACGGTACAGAAGTTCAATAATCTCCTCTGTGCCAAGCGGAATCGCTCGTACGCCACTTGAGGCAAGACCAGATACAACGAGAGCCATGCGTTGCTCTAGTTGCACGCGATGCTCGTCAAACGTGTCTCCAGTAGAGCCACTTGAATGAGATGCTGGACCTTTCTTTGAAAGAAACGGTACTGCAGAAGATACGGCGCTGCCCACAGCAGGAGAATACGGTACTACGACATAGAACATCTTCGTCATGATGTCGCTTGAATCAATAAAGTTTCTAATGAATGCAATGTACTCACGTAACTGCAGGCGCATAAGTTCTGTGGTCTGTGTTGCCATACGTTCCTCTAGGAGCGCGAGGTACGGACGGATATCGGTTTTCCTTGAGTGCACCACAATTTCAATAGAAAAGTCCAAGGTATTCAAAAGACTTTGGAAGCCTCCAATAATTGCACGCTGTTCGTCCTCTCCCTTGAGAGCGAAGTTGATGGAGGAACACATGAGAATGCCTCTATATCCGTCGTTCTTAAGAATAACGACACCATTGCGTACTTCCTTTACTGGAACAAATGATTGGGTTGCTTTCGTTGATGCCATAGAACTAGCTTCTCTCCTGCTTATCTTTAATATCAAGCGACCATGCGAGCTCCTTTAACTTCGTGCTTGAAAGGCCAAGTTTCGCTCGTTCTTCTGCTACAGGGGTTGGTGCAGCGGGTGCATTATTCTCCACCTTTTCCTTTTTCCATAGATACAAACGGTCTCCCACATAGTATTTAAAAGCGGCTTCCATAATCTCAACAAAAGGCTTGTTGTTTATTTTGTAGAACGCGAGTGCCGCAGTAAAGGCTCCTACTGGAAGCGCCAATATAATTCCGATAATAAGGGGAAGGTAGAGGAGAAGCATTGCACACAGACCAACACCTCCCGCAACGTAAATAAATTGCTTTAGAGTGAATGGACCAAATATTTTATCTTCAACCTCAATGAACTGTGGTACTTGGTACTCCATTACGTATCAGTATACCTGATAGTCGCTGGAGCATATCCACTCTTCCCTACTCAACTGGCTCTCTGTACGGATCTGCTGAGTATGTTTTTTCAATTGGAGTTGGCGCAGGAGGAAGCACTTTCTTTATCGGCTGCGGAATAGGTTCCTGTGTACGTACTGGCTGAGTAGGAGCGACCGGCACAGATTCTGGAACTGGCTGATGTGCGGCAGGATGTGCTGATGGAATGTATACGTGAACAGCAGCGGCTGGGTGCCAGCCAGCAGGATGTGTTACCGGAGGCGCTTCGTGCAGTATCTGCGTAGCAGCTGGTGCCATTGGTGTTGGTTCTACGGCGGGAGGTGGTTGTGGTGCCGGAACAGGCTCAGAGGTCCCAGGAAGTACGGACTCAGGGGCCCTTTTTGGAGTGTACTCAATTGCAGGCGGAGGTAGCGGTGCAGGCTTAGCTTCTGGTTTAGGGGCGGGCTTTTGTTCAGCGTCTCGCAGGCGCATGAATATTTGCGAATTTACGTCTGAAACAAGAGCGTTTACAACATCGTCTGTTAAACCAGCCTTTCCTAATGCTTGAATGAACTGATCAGGTGAATAAGTTCCGAGTAGCATGAAGAGAAGGGCTTTCTCAAACTCCCCCGCCTGGTCTACATGGAGACTGTGCTTTTGAGAAAGATTTCTAACGATAGCACTCCTCTCGTCTCCACGTAGAAATTCCTGAACAGGTTCAGGCAACCCGCTCATTAGTGTAAGAATATCTTCTTCAATTTTTTGGTCTTCATCCATAATTTTAGTGGCGCTCACTTCCTGCGTGGTCGTCATGACCAGCAACTGCATCTGCTACGTGCTTTGTGTCCTTGTGTGCCTCGTTTCCACTCTTCTTAAGAGTTTCGTTCAGTTTATCAAGCGCGCGCTCAGTCCCTGACTTATCCGCCCATTCATGCAATTCGTGAGAAGCGTGCTCATTAACATGTACACGATCGCCTGCCACAGAAAGGAAGTCCTTCTGTGCAAGGCGGTGTGAGAAGTCCTTCTGTGCAATATTCTTGAAGTTAGCTTTATTGGCCTTAATATCCTCTGTGTACTGCGCTGAGGCGCCAGTATAGAATTCTTGCTCTTGTTGCATTGCTTTCTTCTTCTCACGAATGATTTCCTGCTCCTTTCGGGCAAGTTCTTGGTGTCCTCGTGTCATCTCCTCAAGCTCCTTTTCAGCGGCAGCAACAGCTTGGGCGGCGGCTTGCTTTGCTTTAGGTGTCGCAGTTGGCGATGAGTTAGCTTTTGCCTCTTCAGCAAGCGCGTTCTCTACGCGCTTCTGTTGAGTTGTCCGCTTCTGGGTGCGGAGCTGTTCTTGCTCCTGGTGTGCCTGCTCAGCCTCCTGTACCTCTGATCCCAGTTTTTCGGCAGAGGCGCGGCCAGCAGCAGTCGTTGCTTCTTGGCCACCCGCAAGCATACTTGCCCTTCGCGCTTCTTCGGCCTTCTCTTCCTTAGTTTGCTTTAGAGACTTACCGTACTTAACAAGCTTGTCCCCTTCTTCGTGAACAATGTGATCATATCCGCCGTGCTGGCCTTTGCCCGCGTCAATTCCCATACCCTTAAGTGCACCTCCTGCCGCAGTGCTGCGCATATCAAAATTACCCTTCCCTACTGCATCAAGTCCTCCCACTGTGTAGCGACCAACGGTGCTCCGTGCAAACTTTGTTGAACGAAGAGCTTGTCCAGATGCGTATGCGGCGCGTCCCACAGTGTGGCGTCCTGCAAAGGCAACGCCGCCAACAGTTAGGCCTGCTGCAGTATTGGTGGCAAACTTTGCTCCCATTGCACCCATCTTTGAAGCAACAGCAAGAGACGCAAGCATAAGTCCAATAACAACAGCAAAGACAACTAGGATTTCCAAGTTCCCTGCCGCTCCAGTGTTGCCAGGTCCTGTGTTCGCAAATGCGTTAACAAGCGCAATCTTATTTGGGTTCAAAGACTCGGCCATCTTAAGACTTATAAACATGAGAAGAAGCATCGCTGGGGCGAAGAATGACTGAGACAAAAGCGCATGCCACCACTTAGCCGCAATGCCACTCAGCCCAGGGATAACCATGCCAGCAAACCCTATGGGCGACGTCACCATGAGAAGTGTGAGAATCACCACGCGAATGATGAGCATGATACTTGCCGCAAGGAGCACCATGGCAGTAATAATCACAAAGAGAGCAAGCCCGAGCAGTACTACACCACTTGTACTTACCCCCTCTTCCCACACCGTCTGAATTCCTGCCATCTGCAAGACTTTTGCAGACATTCCGAGATTCGCACATTGGTCGGTAGTACTTGCTCCCGTACACTCCATACCCGCAAGCCCTGCAAACTGAGAACCAAAAGCATTCGCCACATCAATGATTCCCTGCGTAGCGAAGAGGCTAAAGTTGAGAAGAACGGCAAAAATAATGAGCCGCGGAATCGCACGCTTTGCACTAATTCCTCCTCCGTGTCCGTGTCCTCCGCCCCCTTCAACATTCAAAATAAGAAGCACGCCCATGAATATAAAGCTGAACAAAAGTCCTATGTTCGCGATGTCGCGCATGACTCCCCACGCAATAAGCATGCCGTCCGTCGTACCAAAGTAGGTTCCGAACTGAAAGACAGTCTTGATGACTACCCAGTTAAAGAGAACACCGACGATTCCAAGAATCCACCCAGAGAAGGTAAGAACAAAGCCCGCTACAATTTTGAGTAGCGCATCACCAATTGCCTTCGGAAGATCCTCAAGCCCAAAGGCAAGTGTTTGCGTAGGTGCGAAAAGAATTACTAGAAAAACAGCTATCCCGAGCAGTGTTCCAACGCGTGCGAAAGAGAAGAACTTCGCCATAGTATTATTCCTGGCTTGCGTCGCAGCCATTAGAAATACTCAGACGAGATAGTTGTGAATAGAGGGAACCGGGACGCGCTTCCCCTGTATCTTGAGACTCGGCCTGTGCCTCAGCAATTTCCTCTGCGCTTGGCAAAATATCTGAACTCATAAGCTCCTGGTACTTTGTAGAGAGGTTGAGAACACGTGTTGGTTGCTCTCCTTGAGCTTCGTTCACCGCTGCGATATCAGCCTCAATATCTTCAAGGGCTGCAATTGCCTCCGCTGCCTTTGCAAGAGCAAGGTCCGCGCGGTCTATAATCTCCTGCGGGTCAGGAACGGCTCCGTTGGTGCAACGAGCAAGTGCCCCTTCTGCTGCTGTTTTAATTTTCTGCCACGCTGCGCTGTACCCGTTAACATAGTTTTTCTGGCTCGCAATTGCAGCTGTAAAGTTTCTGCTTAGAGAATTGTTGCTACTTGCTTGATTAGGGTTTGTCGCCTGATCAAGAACAGAAGAGCCTCCGCCTGATGATGGGCGTGACACGCTTCGCAGTCCTCCCCCGTTCGCACCAAGTACATGCCCAACAAGTTGATTCAAAAGTGCTCCGATAACTTCGTTAATTTCGTCTGCTGTAATGAGCTTCTGATTAGGTGCTTTAAGTGTTTCGTTGAGCTGCTCAACAATAACAGATCCAGGTGTTTCAATTTCGTAATCGGCACACGCATCCTCGCCGGTAATATCAATGCTTAAGTCAGCAGGCAACTCGTCTCCAGGCAACCACCCCTCTTCTCCTTGCGGAGTGTACTCTCTACACTCTCCTCTCCACGACATAAAGCCATCGGCCCAACTCAGTTCCTGAATACGGTTGCCGGTCGCGTCAGAAACGACACGAGAAAGTTCTTGTCTGGCAAGCTCTTCCGCTCCGTACGGATTGTTTGCAGGATTCATGAATGCGGAGAACCAAGCGTTGAAACCTCCTTGTGAGAAGTCTCCATCAATGAATGCTCGTGCATCAGGACTTACCTGGTATAGGGTGTATGGGTATCTTGTATAGAAAGACTCAGGGCTTGTTGAAAGATAATAGCCAAGGCGAACAGTGCTTAGTATTTTGTCCTGGAATGGAGAGTCGGTGATGTCGCGAGAAGCCAGGTCGTTAAAGAAGTGGCGCGCCGCTGCATCCCCCACCCCTCGTAGGTTTGTCTCAAGGTCTGTCACAAAGGCTGGAGATCCTTGGAATCCAGAGTTAATCCAGTTAACAAGACTCTTCGTCATGGACTGGATTGCAATAGTAGCGAGCTCATTGGCAAGTCCGTCCAGAATATATTCCTTTGTTGAAAGTGCGCTTTCCTTAATGGCAACAAAGGTGTTCTGGACGAGGTTGAGTACATCCAAGGTTGGCATGCCCGACGCCTCAACTCTCTGCGGCATAACTGAAACACTTGCTGGAACTATAAGTGCAATTCCAAGGAACACCGCTGCCACTTTCTTTAGAAATGTTGGAGAAGTGTTTTTCATACGCTAATTATTGTTTTGAATGGACGCTCCATCTCGCGCTGCTTTAAATACGTAGTACCCAGGCTCCCCTTCTGTGAGAGACACGCCAGCACTCGCAAATACATTGTTAAGCGCTGAGAATGCAGCTGCCATACTTTCTGCGTAGTTGCTGTAAAGTCCAATACCGAGAAGTGCACGAAGCGGATCCGACTCCATTGAAGCCATGTCAGCAGATACCTCACTCATATGTACGAGAGAGTTCGCAATACGAAGATGTGCAAGCTTCGCCTCAGGTGGTACAGAAAGCTGCATGAGTCCGTTGGCAATATTCTTGTATGCACCACTAATCTCAGAAATCTTAGCGAGTGCTGCTTTGTCGTCACGCACCGCATCAGCAAAGTATGAAAGCTCGTTCTTGTCTGCGGCCACTGTGTGCTCTGCAAACACTGCTTCTGTTTGTGCGGCGTATGCGCGAAGTGCTGCTGCTCCAGTGAGCGCAGACACTTTTACAGAAGATGCAGCATACTTGTCTGGAGTAGCGCTTGTCTTTGTGAGCTCCACAACTCCCTCTTCAACAAAGAGAGCAATTTCTTCAGTGTCTGGAGCTGCCTGTCCGCGAGTGCTTATGTATTGCTTAAAGAGGGCTTGAGCAAAGCGATCGGTAATTGAATTTGGAGCGGTGCTCTTTCCTGGAATTCTTGAGACATCAATAGGGTCTGGTCCAGGCGCAACGGCAACCTTCGGCTGTATAAGCCCCTGAGCAACAGCTTCTCCGTCATTGATTCCCGGCTGAAAAGACTGCGCAACATACGGGTCAGTTCCGTACAGCGCTTCCTGCCAATCTGGCAGCCCATCGCTGTCGCTGTCTTTTACTGCGTACTCGCGCAAAAGCTCTGCAGAACTCTGAGCGCCTACAATTGAAGTGCTAAAGAAAGGAATCGGACCAGATGCAACGTATGCTCCGCCAACTAAAAGAAGCGCGACAACTGAAGCACCTATGAGACGAAGTGAGCGGGCAGAATGAGCCATATTTCTTATACAAAGAATACCACGCACTACTCATCAACCCTTCACCTACGCAACTGCGTACCTGTGTATTAACTGAGTGTCTTTGAAACAGAGAGCCAGTCAGAAAGAGAGAGATCTTCGGCGCGCGCATCTATAGGAATCCCACATTTCGTGAGAGATGACAGAATTTCCTCCCTTCCCCATAGCTCCTCTAGGTTCTTCGCTAAACGCTTTCGTTTGTGTGCAAATGCAGCACGGATACAGGCAAAAAACTGCTGTTCCTGCGTAGGATTCGTAAATGAAGAACGAGAGATACCTTTAATAGAGAGAACAGCAGAATCTACGTTTGGGGCAGGCATGAATGCTCCTCGTGGAACGGTAAAGCAATAGGACGGCGTACCGTATACCTTTACGGACAAAGACAGGAGACTCTCCTTCTTGGATCTTGCAATGCGCACTGCTACTTCCTTCTGTACAAGAAGTGTCATGGATTTTGGCTGATGTTTCTCCGTAAGGAACTGACGTATGAGTTCCCCTGTTATGTAGTACGGAATATTGGCAACGACGTGGTAGTCGCTTCCAATGATTTCAGCGCTAAAAGCGCGAATATCTGCAGATATAAGCTGTAGCTTCCCTTCTGCAATCTCCTCCGCGAATGTTTCTTCTAACTGCGGTATGAGCGAGTAGTCTGCCTCAACTGCAACAACACGCGCTGTGCGTTTTAGTAGTTCCCGTGTGAGCATGCCCGTCCCGGGTCCTATCTCAAGGACAACTGCCTCTTTGGGAAGGTCTGCTGCCAACACAATGCGCTCCCCTGTTTGGCGATGCATGAGGAAGTTTTGTCCCAACGATTTCTTAGCAAACATACTAGATATGTATTATGCGCTCACCATAAAAGTCTTCCCCCTCTGAGAAGGCGATAAGCCCTTCGTCTATATCTCCAATAAAGGAAGAAGGTTCAGAAGCAAAGTCAGTTCCATAAATGCGACGAACGTGTGCCATTGTTAAAGAGAGTCTGCGCTTCGCGCGCGTAACAGCAACGTAAAACAATCTACGCTCCTCTTCTTCATCGCGCTTCTCTTCGTCGTATCCTTGGTGCGGAAAGAGTCCTTCTTCAAGTCCTGTAACGAAGACCGTATCAAACTCAAGACCTTTAGCTGCGTGCACGGTCATGAGTGTTACCCCTGTCTTTGCAGGATCTCGATCTATTTCGTCCTGGTCCCCCGCAAGCGCACTCTCTGCAAGAAATGCAGAGAGACCCTCTTCTCCAGACAAGCTGTCAAACCTACTTGCGAGAGAGGCGAGCTCTTTAGCATTTTCAAGTCGCTCCTGGTCTTCTTCCCCTCCCTGCGCTAGCGCTGTTTCCATTCCTGACTTTTCTATAACAAGTTTTACAAAGGCAGAAGGAATAGCGGTTTTCGCCGCTTCATGGAGACTTTGCACAACTGCCTCAAACGCTTCTACTTTTGCACGTTCTCCAGGACGAAGTGCTTCTCTGTTGCCAGACAACAACTTTCCTATCGTCACTTTCCCTATTCCTCGTGAAGGAACCTGCACTGCGCGCATGAAATCAGCTTCGCGAGATGGTTCTAGAGAAAGTCTCACCCATGCCAATACATCCTTTACTTCCTTGCGATCTAGGAAGCGCGTGCCGAGCACCTTATATGGAATACCTTCTGAAAGAAACGCTTCTTCTAGTGTGCGGGACTGGAAGTTAGTGCGGAACAAGACAGCAATCTCTTCGGGTGAAGTGCCCGCCCGTATTGCTGTGCGCACCTCGCGCGCCACCCACCTGGCTTCTGCTTCAGCGTTACGTGCAAGATGCAGTCGTATTTGTTCCCCGTCTGCATTGTCTGTAACGGCATGTTTGTCTTTTCGGTTCTGGTTCTTCTCAATAATCTGGTTTGCCGCCGTAACGATTGTTTTCGTAGAGCGATAGTTATGTGCGAGCACTATTGTTTGCGCAGTAGGATAGCGCTCTTCAAATTCCAAAAGGTTTTCAATGGTAGCGCCACGCCAGGTATAGATAGTCTGATCAATATCACCCACTACAAATAGATTCTGGTGTATTGCAGACAAATATCCTGCAAGACGCCCCTGAAGTTTGTTTGTGTCTTGATACTCGTCAACATGGATATAGGAAAAGAGTTGTTCTGCCTGCGTGCGGATATCGTCGTGCTCAGTGAGCAGACGTACCGGAAGAGAAATTAAATCGTCAAAGTCCAATGCCTTTTCTTTCCGTACAATTTCTTCATATCGTGGCCACACATCAGCGACAACGCGTGCTTGAAAACTCGTGCGCCCATGCTTCTCACGAAACATGTCTGCTGTTCTCCCCTCCCCTTTTTCTTTTGAGATGCGAGAGAGCACATATCCGGGAGAAAGCTCTTTAGAGTCTATGTCCATTTCCTTAAGCACGCGTTTAATCGCTGCTTTTGAATCGTCCCGATCAAAAATACTAAAGTATCTTGGAACTCCAATGCGGGTGCCGTATCGTTCAAGCAACTCTCGTCCGAGCCCATGAAAGGTAACAACAAGAGGGAGGGTTCCGCCAGACAATTGATGAGAGAGACGCTCTCGCATTTCCCTCGCTGCCTTATTAGTGAACGTAACGGCGAGAATGCGATCGGCAGGCACGCCACTTTTAATTAAATGATAGATCCGGGTGGTAAGAACGCGAGTTTTTCCGGACCCTGCACCTGCAAGTACTGAAATAGGACCTTCAGTAGCCAGAACGGCTTCTTTTTGTGCGTGATTAAGTCCGTCCAGGTGCTGCATGCTTTGCCAACTATACCGGAATATCGCTCTCAACACCCGTCTTTTTTGGGAGTTGACCCCTGCTGTAGACCGTTTATACTAGCTTCATAGAGCGAATGACTGATACGCAAGAATGGCTTATGTAAGCCATTTTGTATTCTGAAGAACGACTGAAGATCCCTGTTCCCCCCCCTATAACGTACTACCCTGATCACTCTTCGTCCGCACCTGTGCTTTCGGACAAGACTACATACTGGATTCCTGGCGCTGTAATCGCCGCAAGCCTCCTTCTGGGGATAGGAATCATGCTGATGCCCCGCATTGCGGAAGCATTCTGGCCATTTTCAATAACTAACGCTCAGGGAGTGTCTGACTCCATAGTGCACGACAGCAGTATCCGCCTTTTGCAGGCTGCAACAAACTCAGATCCTAACCCTGCCAAGGGCAAGGGTGGTATTGCAACAACTGAGGGATCAGCACTTATCGCATACGCTGGCCCAGCAGGAACTATCGCCGATGTAGACCGTAGCGGCTCAGGGGGACGTATTTCTACCTATATTGTTCGTGAGGGAGATTCCCTTTCTGGTATCGCAGATATGTTTGACGTCTCCATAAATACTATTATGTGGGCGAATAACATTTCAAAGAATGGGCTTAAGCCAGGAATGAACCTCATCATACTTCCGGTGTCAGGAGTTCGTCACACTGTTTCTAAGGGAGAAACACTCGCTTCTCTTGCTAAGAAATATGGATCAGACAGCGACGAGATTGCTACGTATAACGGCCTAGACAGTGGTGCAGGACTTACCGTAGGAGCTGTGGTTATTATTCCTGGAGGAGAACTTGCTGCGGCACCGGCGCCAAAGGCGAAGGCTGTTGCGAAGAAAACCACAACTGCAAGCATTAAAACAGGAGGAAGTATGGGCGCAGTGCTTCCTACCGGAGACACAACTCGTGCTGCTTCTTCTGGGTTTGCAAACCCTGTCCCTGGAGGCCGACTTTCACAGGGAGTGCACGGTTGGAACGGTGTAGACCTCGCTGCCCCTGCTGGAAGCCCTATTTACGCTGCTGCTGCAGGAACGGTTATTGTGTCTCGTGCGAGCGGATGGAACGGAGGTTACGGAAACTATGTTGTTATTGACCATGGCAACGGTGTGCAGACTCTCTACTCACACATGAGCACAGATACTGTATCTGTTGGGCAGTCGGTCTCTCGCGGTGAACCTATTGGTACCGTTGGAAAGACCGGACAAGCAACCGGGTACCACCTCCACTTTGAGGTACGCGGAGCGAAGAATCCCTTCGGTTCATAAAGAAAAGCCCCGCATCATGCGGGGCTTTTCTTTAGTACGAGATAGCTTATGCGTTTATGTGTGTCTTACACGTGCGTGCTGCAGGATCAGCTTCAAGACGTGCTTCCTCAATAGGCTCTCCAGTAACAGCACAGGTGCCATAGGTACCGTTCTCAATACGAGTGAGCGCAGCGAGTACTTCGTTATAGCGAATCTCAAGGTCTTTAAGTATTGCTGTGTTGTCCTCGTAATGTGAGATAAGGTCAGCAGCGTCATTGCGATCAGCCTCCTGCCCTGTTTCTTGAGGAAGTGCTTCCCAGTCGTTTGGGTTCTCTGGGTTACGACGGCCAATAGTCTGAAGCTCTGCTTCAAGTGTTGCCTTCTCTTCAGTAAGGCGGGCGAGGAAATGATCGGTATTCATGGCGCGTACTGTAGCACAGTTTTGTGGCTTCTAGGAAGCAGGCTTTAGTCGCTCAAGAAGTATTTGGAATGCTGCTTCGTCTCTCGCAATAATAAGGGTTTGTTTGTTTACGTATCCGTACAATACAAGCGTCTTTCCGTTTGTGTCTTTAAGAACACGCACATCATAGTTTGCGATAATAGCGTCACTGAAACGTGTGAGAGGAATACCCTGCTCTATTACGGTAGCTGTGCTGGTGGCGGTCGTTGGAGTGCTTGAGGCAGTGGTAGTTGCAACTGGAGCTGCAGCACCTATTTCAACAGGATAGAGCGGGTACAGTAGTGAAAGTTCTTTTTGTAAGAGCGGCTCCCAGGTAAGCATTCCTGCATACGTGCGCTCGTATGAATCAACACGAAGTGCAAAGAAGGCACGTGTCTCAGATCCTGCGTGGACTACTCCTACGGTGCTCTCTCCTCCAATGTTTCTAAGTAATATGTCGGGCGCGCCGAGTTCAAGGGCACGGATGAACACACTTCCCGAAGCGGGCCGTGTCTCTGTCTCCCCTTCTGTGTTTACGGCGCTTTCCCTCACATAGGTAACCAGTACATTTCCCGGGACGAGAGTGCTGTTTGCAGTTTCAGCGAGTGCGCTCATAAGTTCTGGTCCAGATCCTGAAAGTTGTTTGTACTCGTCAGCAAAAACTATAGACGGCACAACAAGTGCAGCGACGGGAGTGTTACGCGCAGTCATTACAAAGTGGTAGGTGGCGTATATGCCTCCCCCGGCAAGCATAAGAAGAAGTACGCCTGAGGCAATGACAACCACCATCCGCTTCCCGGTCTTTTCAGGCGCGAGTGCTTTTGGAACAGGGAGTGGTGCAGCATCCTGTTGAGCAGCAAGAACAGAAAATG
Source organism: Patescibacteria group bacterium (assembly GCA_018826905.1). Taxonomy (GTDB): domain Bacteria; phylum Patescibacteriota; class Minisyncoccia; order Phycocordibacterales; family Phycocordibacteraceae; genus C7867-001. The sequence goes on from JAHJYC010000003.1 coordinate 26,205, forward strand.
TATTCGCCTGTTTCGTATCTATGCGATCTGCGAAGTCACTCTTAAATGTATGGATATTTTCTACAGCTTTCGGTGAAGCTTCAGGCACTTGCTCCTTGGTAACTGGAGGAATCCTTTCAGGGGTAGGCTCAGCTAGTGGAGCGAATGCGGGAGTTGGTGCAGGGATATCTGGCCATTCTGACTTCGCTTCCGAAGGAAGCGGTGCGGGCGCTGGGTACTTCTGAACATTCATCTCGGCGTTCTCGCTTACTTTTTTGCGTAGACGCGCAAGTACTTCTTCTCGCTCAACGTCTGTTTGTACAGGCGGTGCTGGCTCCTCAGGAGTAACTGGCTTCGCTTCAGTTATTGCTGCAGCCTCTTCTATTGTGGGGAGTTCAACAGTTTCTTGCGGGACTTCTTTCGGCATTGGTTTGCTCCAGAAAGATTCTCCGGGTTCAGGAAGAACAACTTTTGGAGTGGGTTCTTTTGTTTGAGGTGACGAAGGAGTGTTCCCTGCCTGCGCCATGTCCTTTGCCATGGTGCGAATAAACTGAGATTTGTCTACAGAAGAGGTTGGCTGCTGGTCTTTTGGGTCAGTGGTGGCCATATACTTTTATAAAGTATACCTGCTTTAGGAGAAAACATTTGATCTCTATACACAAAATCCCCGCAGCATAAGGGCTGCGGGGATTTTGTAACTTCTTTATCCGCGATGTCCGATCATGAATTTCTTTGGGTCGTCACACATATCAGTAAATGCATGTGCAGCTTCTTTTAGTTTTTGTGAAGAAGACTTTCCAAAAGAGATAACTTCCACCTGACATCCTTGATTCATATCAAGATACTCAATAAGAGGAACGAAGTCTCCGTCGCCGGTGGCGAGGATAACGGTGTCTAGCTTTGGTGCAAGCTTTACTGCATCAATCGCAAGACCAACGTCCCAATCTGCCTTTTTTGCGCCGTCTGAGAAGACCTGAAGCCCTTTTACTTTTGTTTCAATACCAATTTTGGTAAGCGCTTCAAAGAAAGCACTTTCTTCTCCAGAGTCCGTTGAGATAACGTAGGCGATAGCGCGCACAAGAATACGGTCCCCCACTGCTTCTTCAAGCACTTTGGCGAAGTTTACGCGAGACTTATAAAGGTGTTTGGCGCTGTGGTAGAGGTTCTGTGTATCTATGAAAACTCCTACGCGCTGCGCCGGGTGTTTAATAACCGGCATACAATTTTGTGTATTAAAAGTAATGGTGACTCAGAGGAGTCGGTTCTATTCTAACATCTGCTTAAAAGGAAAATCGCGAGCATGTGCTCGCGATTCCCTACTTCTTTAGTCCGAGCTTCTTGACGAGGGTCGTGTAGCGACGCTTGTCATTGCGCTCAAGATAACGAAGGTGCGCACGACGATCTGCAACCATCTGGAGGAGACCACGGCGTGAATGAAAATCTTTCTTATTCTTCTTCAGGTGTGCCGTAAGCTCCTCAATTTTGCGGCTAAGCACGGCAACCTGGACGCTGACTGAGCCAGTGTCTGTGTCGTGATGAGCCGCATCTTTGATAACTGCGGTCTTTACGCGTTTCGTAAGCATTGGATGCACCTTACCACACCTTGATTAAAAGCGCAAGTGTTTTCTTATGCGTGCTCTATCGCTTGGTGAACCCGTCAAATGCCTTCAGGATCTCAAGAGGAATGGCGAATACAACAGTATTTGACTGGTCTGAGGAGATATCGTTCATGGACTGCAGGGTGCGCAGATGAAGTGCGCCGGGAACTGCACTAAGGATTTGTGCTGCAGTAGCGACATTTTGAGCTGCGGCCACCTCCCCTTCTGAATTAATGATAACGGCACGCTTCTCGCGCTCTGCCTCAGCTTGTTTTGCTATTGTGCGCTCCATGTCTCCAGGAAGACTAACGTCCTTAAGCTCCACATTTTGTACTTTAAGTCCCCAATTATCAGTTTCTTCGTCAACAATTGCCCGGATGCGATCTGCAATGCTGTCTCTACTTGAGAGAAGCTCATCTAGAGTCACTTCTCCAACGATATTGCGCATAGTGGTCTGTGCGTACTGCGAAATGGCGTAACGGAAGTCTTCCACAACGATAATGGCCTTTTCAGCGTCTGCCACGTTGTAGTAAATAACTGCATTTACACGAACAGGCACATTGTCACGCGTGATTGCGTTTTGGTCAGGCACATCAACTGCTTTTGTGCGCATATCAACTTTTTGGAAGCCCTGAAATACAGGAATAATTATGCGCCAACCGGGCTCCATAATTCCTGAGAAACGACCCATGGTGAAGCGAACCCCCCGCTCATATTGGTTAACCTGCTTAATAAGCGCAGCAAGGATAGCGATAAAGACGGGTGAGAGAACCAAGAGAGCAAAGAGTGTATCCATAGAGGATTAGTATAGCGCATGCGCCTGTGGCACAGGTGAACTGCGCACAATATTGTGGTGCTACACTCTGTCTATGGACGCACGAGGAATGAAGCGAGAATTTCTTGAATATATTGAGATTGAGCGCGGTCGTGCAGTGAAGACTGTTGAGAATTACGACCATTACCTGAATCGTTTCTTTGATCATGCGAATATCACGGACACCTCTGAGATAACTGAAGAGCGAATTCGTGAGTTTAGGCTTTGGCTGAACCGTCAGCCTGGCACAAATAGTGACTCAATGAAGCGTCGTACGCAGAACTACTACCTCATCGCATTGCGTGCCTTCCTTAAATATCTGAGGAAGCGAGGCATAGAGAGCTTGGCGCCAGAGAAGATTGAGCTCGCAAAGCTCCCGGAGCGTCATATTGGCCTTATTTCAAGCGCTGAACTGGAAAGGCTCATACAAGCCCCAGCTGACGCACTCAAAAAGGAATCCGATCCTGAAAAGCAACTCCCCTATCTACGAGACACTGCAATATTGGAGCTCCTCTTTTCTACGGGGCTTCGTGTTTCAGAGTTGTGCGCACTCAATACCGATTTAGATCTTTCTAGAGATGATGTGTCTGTGCGCGGGAAGGGAGAGAAGGTCCGTGTTGTGTTTCTGTCCCCTGCCGCAAAGGAAGCTGTCCGCACCTATATAAAAGCCCGTAAAGACATGGACCCTGCCCTTTTTGTTGATGGACGGCCCAATAAGCTACACCGTATTACTCCACGTGATATACAAAGACACATAAAGAAATACGCCACCATGGCAGGGATTACGAATAAAGTCAGTCCGCACACCCTCCGGCACGTATTTGCTACTGATTTACTTACTAACGGTGCTGATTTACGTAGCGTCCAGGCTCTCTTAGGACACTCAAGCATTACAACGACGCAGATCTACACACACGTTACAGATGCACATCTTAGGGACGTACATAAGAAGTTTCATTCAAAAGGGCGTTGAGTGTGGTATGGTCTTCTCGGACCATTTGGGAGAAAGTTCATGGTCAGTCCAGAAACGCCTGCACCGCCTCTTTCTGAGGAGATGCAGCGCGCAACAGACGTTGAGTGCGTCGTAGAGCGGCCCTCTCGCAAGTTCAAGCAGCGAGAAGCCACTCAGCTCACAAGACGACTACTCCAAGACCCCGATCCTCAGCAATGAGGATCTTTTATTTGGTAAACTGTGCTCATGAAAATCGTCTCTTGGAACGTAAATGGTTTGCGCTCAGTACATAGAAATGGAGACTGGCTCCCCTTTCTAAAGGGTGTAAAGCCAGACATATTCTGTCTGCAGGAGGTGAAGGCAGAACCAGATCAGCTTCCTGATGAAGTGCGTGAGCCTGCAGGGTATTCATCATTCTTCGCCCCATGCCAGATTAAGAAGGGGTATAGCGGTGTCGCATTGTATTCAAAGATAGAGCCCCTCTCAGTTATTTACGGTATGGGAATACCTGAATTTGATCAAGAAGGCCGATTAATTGGCGCAGAATATGAGGATTTTTGGCTTTTGAATATTTATTTCCCTAACGGAGGGAAAGGCCCAGAGCGTTTAGATTTTAAGCTTCGGTATTACGATGAATTTTTAGCATTCGCTGAAAAACTTAGGAAGGATAAGCCAGTTATTTTTTGTGGTGATGTGAATACTGCTCATGAGGCCATAGATTTGGCCCGTCCAGACGCAAACAAAAACACTACGGGATTCCTGCCTGAGGAACGGGCATGGGTAGATGAGGTTATAAACCTTGGCTATGTAGATGTCTGGCGTCAAAAGAACCCTAATAGGACTGAGGTATATACGTACTGGGATCAGTTCACTCGTGCGCGCGATAGAAATGTTGGATGGAGAATTGATTATTTCTTCGTCTCACAAGAGTTTCTGCCTAGAGTAAAAAAGGCAGATATCCACAGTACTATTTTCGGGTCAGACCACTGCCCTCTTTCAATAACACTCTAAAGGACACGATATCCACATGAGTGTCCTTTACTGTGTCCTTTATAAGGATATAGTTATAAAGGACCTGGGGGTCAGCCAAGCTCGTGACGAGTCTCTGCTGTCCCTTACGGGGATGCAGATGTTCTTTGCGAGCTCTTTCCGATCAGGTGCAGAGCGCGAAGCAGTTACCCAGCTTACGTCTTCGGAGCGATCTCCGTCATATTTAAGAAAGCCTGGCTAAACAGACGTTTCGCGTGAAAGCACAGTTATTAAGGCCGTCCGCCTACTCAGGGAATCCTCCCATTCCAAAGCCCCCGCTCCATTTTGGGATTCTCGCAAGGACGGCCTTTTGTATTTCTATAGAGCACCATGTTCCACATGAAACACACAAAACCCCGTATTTGCGGGGTTTTGTGTGTTTCATGTGGAACTACCCTACGTGGTGTTTGGACAATATATCCCTTATTTCCTGCTCCTCTGCTACTTCCCGGCTCTTTTTGCCTGATTCGCCTAACTTCTTAAGGTCTTCCTCTGGCAGTTGAAGCAGTTCCTTTGTTCTGCTGTCTAGGTACTCAACCGTGTTCCTTTTGGGGTCCTCAAGGACTTCTTCAAGAAGCGCGTGCAATACATATCCAATTTGGCGTCCCGGTTTCACATGGAACACATCCATAATGTGCTCGCCATCAGTTTTAAGCATTCCTACTGATATAGGGTCTCGTAGTGCCTCTTCCACCATTGCTTTATATCTGCGGAATCTAAAAGGTTGTTCCTTCGGTCTCCCTGTTCCAATGCGATCGCAAATACGGAGATTAAGAAGTTCCCAAATGTTCTCTTGGCCGACATTTCTAATCATCCTGCGTACTGCTGAGAGGGTAATCTGGTCAGGGTCAGAGAAGAACATGTGCCAACGGACCAGTTTTGTTACTTTCTCAATCGTTTCGCGTGAAAACCGTAACTCCTCAAGGGCCTTTTTGGTAACGCGCGCACCCACAACCTCATGGCCGTGGAAGGTCCAGTCCTTCTTTTCGTCAGACCAGCGCCTAGTTTCTGGCTTAGATACGTCATGATAAAGGGCAGCAAGACGGAGATCTAGGTCCCATTCTTTGTCTGCTGCGTGCTGCAGGGCACGCATAAGGTGCCCAAACACGTCGTAGCTATGGGCTTGGTTCTGATCTATGCCAATACCCTTAGTGAGTTCCGGAGCAATGTACTGAAGAAGACCTAGTTGCTGACACAGCACAAGGGCCATCATTGGTTGGGGAGATAGAATGATCTTTACGAACTCGTCGCGGATCCTTTCACGTGAAATGTGCTCCAGATTAGGCCCTTTCTCCTTAATGGCAGCCGCCGTGTCGGTATCTAGAGCAAACTCCAGCTCTGCCACAAGGCGAACGGCTCGCATAAGGCGAAGCGCATCCTCCTCAAAGCGCTCAGAAGCAGTTCCTACGGTGCGTAGAACACGCGATTCAATGTCCTTTTGTCCTTTATAAGGGTCAACAATCTGTCCTTTAGAATCATCAAGGGCAATGGCGTTTATGGTGAAATCGCGCCGCGCGAGATCTTCTTCAAGGTTGTCCCCAAAACTGACAGCATCTGGACGACGCTTGTCTGAGTACCCGGATTCGGTGCGATAGGGAGTAACCTCAATAACAGCAAGAAGGGGATTCTCGCTCCCAGTCTTTATGCCAACGGTCCCAAAGTCGTTTTCGTAGAAAGAATCTGGGAATAAGCCCTGAATATCCTCAGGCTTCGCGTTTGTTGTGACGTCCCAGTCTTTCGGAGTACGCCCGATGAGCAGATCTCGCACACAACCACCTACTAGATACGCTTCATGGCCTGCGGTGCGGAGAATATCTGTAACAGCGGTTACTTCCTCGGGTATTCTGAATTGCATACAAAAATACTAGTATGGTAGTGGCCAATCTCCTAGCTCTGGCGTACTATCCTAGTACGCTCCTGTAGTGAAATGGATATCACAACAGTCTTCGGAACTGTCGTTCCAGGTTCGAGTCCTGGCGGGAGCACATGAGTAGCATATCGGGAATACAGTGTAAGACGCTGGTACAAGCCGCGCGTAAGTTTGGTACTCCCGTATATGTCTACAATCAAGACAGAGTAGAAGCGCAGTGCAAGAAACTGCAGAAGCATTTTCCTGAAATAACTTTTCACTATGCAGTGAAAGCAAATGCGAATCCGGAGCTTTTACGCATCATACGAAAACAGGGAATAGGTGCTGAAGGAGTGAGTGGGGGAGAGCTTGTTGCCGCGATGAGTGCGGGGTTTAAGAAAAAGGACCTCAGCTTCACCTGCTCTAACTTAACTGAGGAAGAACTTGCAGCAGCTGTCGCCACAGGAGCGCGCGTGCATTTAGATTCTCTTACACAGCTTGAGCAGTGGGGAAGACACAAATTAGGTTCGCAGGTATCTCTTAGATTGAATCAGGGAATTGGAGCAGGGCATCATAAGCACGTCATAACTGGGGGACCAGACAGCAAGTTTGGCATTAGCCTTTCAGATATTCCTGAAGCAAAGAGGATTGCTAAACAGTACGGCCTTGAAATTACCGGCGTACAGCAACATATTGGATCTAATGCACTAGACGAAGCAGTGCTGCTTAAGGCTGCGGGCGTACTGCTTAAGACGGCTGAAACATTTGAGGGAATTACGCACATTGATTTCGGCGGAGGACTTGGTGTGCCGTACAAGCCACAAGAAACAGAATTGAACCTCGTTTCTCTTGGAAAGAAGTTTTCAATGCTTATTAAAGACTTCAGAAAGAAGCACGGTGCACACATAGAATTTGCTATGGAGCCAGGGCGTTTTCTTGTTGCTCAAGCCGGATTACTTTTAGTGTCCGTAACAGATATAAAGCATACGGAGAAGCATTGCTTTGTTGGCGTGAACTCTGGCTTCAATCACTTACTGCGCCCAGCATTGTATGACTCGTATCATCCCGTGGAGAATGTGGTGCGCACAAGAGGGAAGAAGGCACACGTAACGATTGCTGGGAATGTGTGCGAATCAGGAGATGTGTTTGCTGCGCAGCGCACAATGTACACGCCAGAGATTGGAGACCTGCTTGCGATTACTCATGCAGGAGCGTATGGGTTCACCATGGCTAGCATGTATAACTTGCGTGTGCTTCCAAAGGAAGTGCTCGTTACAAAAGCGAATACACTTAAAGATATCTCCTTTGATCCGAGAGAGTTTGCGCGCTAGTCCTCTGGATAGAGCATCGTACTTCGTGCTATGATGCGTCCCGAGCGGATATGGTTTAGTGGTAAAACGCGTCCTTGCCAAGGACGAGTCGGGAGTTCGATTCTCCCTATCCGCACTAACTGAAAAACACAAAAGACGGCTCTCGTGGCCGTCTTTTGTGTTGAGGACAACTGGGGACAAACCTGTGTGTAGTGGGGATAAAGGACATAGGACAAATATGAACAAATGATGAACGTCCGAAAAATAGCTAGTAAAATAAACGATTATCTCTAGAACCTCTTTGGGCGAGTGTCTGTGTCTTTGTGAGGATATGTTCATCTGACGCCACACCTGCTAGGATGGCTGTACCGGGGTGTCGTATACCGGTAGTACGCCTGCTTTGGGAGCAGGTAGACGGAGTTCAATTCTCCGCACCCCGACTACAAATCCAGTGTCTCTGCCAGTTGTGCGCCAAGTATTTCAGATTGTGCTTTGAAATCAGCAACGAGTTGTTGAGGGCTTTTTGATGCGAAGTACGCATCAAAAGAGCGTCCGGTATCAGCACTAAAGCTACGTCTAATATGTCCGTTTGTTATAGCGCGAAGGTCTCTAGAGAAGAGTTCTCCCTGTGTACTTGAAGTGGTGATAAGGCCTATAAGCTCTGCGTCTGTGTTAACCACGCCTCCTCCAGAAGATCCGCTTTGTGCAGCAGCACTTCCTCCTAAGGACATAAGGTCAAAGGAAGTGTCCGTAAAGGTATAGCGATCTTCAATAGAAGCAAAGACAAGTGTTGGATACAGAGACGTTGATATTTGCGCATTCGTTAGTGTTTGCGCTGGATATCCTCCAACAGATACTTCTTGATCCAAGAATGGTTCAGAGTCTGAGAGAGGGACATGTGAGAACGAGAAGGGGAAGGTCCCGCCTGATACGGTCCCTGTTATAGCGAGCACTGCTATATCATCCTCTCCAGTTCCTCGGGGTCTTTCAAGGATAAGGGTGTCAGGGTGCTTGGCAAGCCAGTTTGATGAAATATATGCCAAAGAAGCAGTATAGGACGCGCGCGCAGGGCTTCCTGTGCGGATCACGCATTCAATCTTGTCCTTTGGAAGTGCGTCCTTAAGGACAAAGAGTTGTGCAATATGCGCATTTGTAAGAATGAGTCCACGGGAATCAAAAAGTGTTCCGGTTCCAGAGACAGAACGAAGTCTTGGGTTCTCTGAGACGCAGATGATATTAACAATAGAGGTACGGAGGCGCCCTAACGCAAGTGCGAGTGCTTTTGAGTTATCTACTGGAGGTGTTAAGACTTCTTCTTCAATAACCTCTGGAGCTGGTGCTTCAACAACTGCAGCTGGCTGTGTAGTTGTTGGGGCAGCAAGATCCAGGAAAGGATTCGCTTGTGGTTCAACAGTTGTGTCATGACTGCCAAAGAGCACAATCAATATGAAGATAAGGAAGGCGCCTCCAATAGCCAGGCGGCCGTGGGTGGTCATGGTAGTAGGGTACACCAGGCCGTGTAAAAGAGGGAGCGAGGGAGTAGGCAAAGGGCCCTCAAATATGCTATTCTCCTAACCGAAGCGGGATTAGTTTAATGGTAGAACATCAGTTTTCCAAACTGAGAGCAGGAGTCCGATTCTCCTATCCCGCACACTGTAGTGCTAGTTCAAGAGACTGAGATACTTCAAATCTGTGACCGCCATCCATGCGTTAGAATAGAACCAATGGAAAGGGTGTCAGACTCCCGCAAGGAAACCGAAGAGGCAACAAAAGCCCCGGCCTTCCTGTATCACATGGTACCCGAGGATATGCGGGGCGATTCTCTGCACCCACTGAACTCACTTAAAGATGTGCACCCAGATCTGTATGTCGCAAAATCAGCGAAATACGAAGATAGGCTCCATATCATGGAGCAGTTCTTGCCAACTCTTGAAGCGGCGTGGAATGACGTGTTGCACTTTACGGCGATAGATCCTAAAGAATTAAAGGCTGCTCTGGTTGAAGCAGGTATGGAGCCAAAGGAAATGAGGTTTTATCAGGTTGATCCGTCTCTGCTCGACCCTAAAAGCACAACAGTCTATCTCTACCAAGACAAATCAAGCGAAAGTAAGATGAGTCCTGAAAGTTTTAGAGAGTATGACCCGGAAAAACTGGACGAGCATGCTGTTCTTCCAGTAGAGACAAAAGAATACTACAAAGAAATGTTTGCCAAAGGCGAGCGACCACTCATGTTCGTGGGCGTGCCACATATACTGCATAAAGGCTCAATTGATGTCTCCAATCTACCGGTTATTACTGTGTAATAAGAAAGCTCCATGCGCATAACGATCCTTGGGCTACCTGGAAGCGGAAAGTCTACATTGGCGAGAAACATCGCAGCCAAGTTGAATATTCCTCGTATTAATATTGATCGCTTCTGGCTAGAAGCAGGAGGTGGACACAATAGTCGAACTACGCCTAATGCTGAACAAGCCCATGCGTATGTGAGGGAGAAAGTGCTCGAAGCCATAAAAGCAGAGTCATGGGTATCTGATGGTGTGTACCGGCTCGTTCAACCACAGATAGCCGATAGGGCAGACGTGGCTGTCTTCTTGGACATTCCGCTCTGGCGGAGACTCCTCAACCATGCAGAACGAACAATTCACCGTAAGCATAGACAGGGCGAGATGACCTTCTGGAATGATGTAAGTTTCTTTGCGGAAATTGTTAGTCGCGATTTAAGAAAGAAGACAAAGATAGAAAAACTAATTGAGAGTTACCAGATCAAGGTGATTGTCCTGAAGAACAGGAAGGAGATTAGAAGCTATCTTGAATCGTTAGAAGGTTAGTAGATTTGTTCGGATACCGCTCCAAACGCTCTATCTACAACGGCTACCGAGGAGGTTTGATTATGGGAGACTGCACTGCTCCATGCTCATTCATAAACTATCTTGAGTGTCTCTTCACGTTATAATTGAGTAATGGAATTACCAGAATGCTTTTACCGCATAAGCGTTAAAGCGCTCATCCTCAATGAGGAGAGGGACAAGTTTCTTTTAGTTAAAGAAGAGGGCAACAATAAGTGGGAGCTTCCCGGTGGGGGGCTGGATTGGGGGATGAGTCCGCAGGAGGATGTGAAGCGTGAAGTAAAGGAAGAAATGGGGCTGGAAGTTTCTTGGGTTGCCGAACACCCCTCCTATTTCCTCACCGATCTTTCTCATCTACCAGACAGACCACGCGCAAATGTTATTTATGAGGTAAGAGTCACTTCGCTAGACTTCACGCCTTCAGATGAATGTGTGGAAATAAGGTTTGTAGACGCTGCCGAAGCACGAGAATTGGATCTATTTGAGAACGTACATATATTTACTGGATTATTTGATGCCTCCAGGCACAGCACATAGCAGTTTCCCCTATGAAGTACTGGATTCGCCGTCTCTCTCACCCGTTTCGTGGACTTCGGTACGCATTTACACACGACAGTGCTATTCGTATAGAAACACTGTTGGCTGCTGTAGGGCTTCCTACTGTTTATTTCGTATTCAACCTCTCAACGAGCGAGTTACTGTTGCTCACGTTCTGTTGGTTTTTTGTTATGGTTGCTGAGCTACAAAACTCTGCAATTGAAGTAGCACTCACTAAAGTGCATCCAGAACACAGCGAAGAAATCGGACGCAGTAAAGACTTGGCAGCTGCTGCAGTAGTGTGGGCGTCACTCTTTGGAGTCATTTGTCTTGTGTATGTCGTGAGCGGAAAACTGTAGTTTTACTTTCTGTACCAAAAAGGCGCATGGTATCGTGTACACAGCACACGCGCTTTGCGCAGTGAAATTGTATTCGTAACAGCACTTTTTATATGAACACTCTTGTTTACAAGCACACGATTGAAATTAGTTTAATAGCGTTTCTCGCTCTTGCAGCAGTACTCCTCTATGCACCAAAGGCAGAGGCAGCAACCTGCGTCTTTAGCACAACAAATCTAGAGATGGGATCTGTCGGAGAAGATGTGCGCTGCTTGCAGAAGTATCTAAACGGAGCCGGGTTCACCGTTTCAACAAGTGGAGTCGGGTCTCCTGGAAGTGAAACGAATCAATTTCAGAGTAAGACACTTGATGCCGTAAAGAGGTGGCAAGTAGCCAACGGCGTCAGTCCTTTCACGGGAACCTGGGGACCGCTTTCTCGTGCTAAGTATCTTTCTTTAACTGCTTCAGTCCCTACGACACCTGTCCCAACAACTCCAACAGTCCCTACGACACCTGTAGTGAACACGCAGGAGAAGAGTGCACGCACAGCCCTTCAGAACGTTCGTGACAACTATGAAGATGCTCAAGAAGATTATGAAGACGCGAAAGATGATGGAGACAGTCTTGGGAAGTCTAAGACATACCTCGCAGAGGCTCTAGAAGACCTCCTAAAGGGACTTTATGCATTTATTGACCAGGATTACGCAAAGGCAGTAAGTCATGCTAAGAACGCAGAATCTTTGGTTGATGACGCACAGGATGAGCTTGGTGGAAGCAAGGGCGATAAAGAGGATGCAAAGGAAGCAATTGAAGACGCAGATGAAGCGTATGACGATGCAAAAGACGAGATCAACGACGCAGACGATGACGGAGACGATGTAGACAAGGCAAGAAATATTCTTGCTGACGCTAAGGAAGCATTAAAGGATGCAGAAGATGAATATGACGACGGAGACTACAACAGTGCTCTGGAGTACGCAAAGGACGCAAGTGCACTTATAAAGAAAGCGTTAAAGGCACTCTAGAAGAATAGAAAAGAAAAAGCCCCGCTCTATGCGGGGCTTTTTCTATAAGTAACGTTGAATTACTTAACTGCGTCCTTAAGTGCCTTAGCTGCACGGAACTTAGGAGTGCGTGTAGCAGCGATCTTGATAGTCTCGCCAGTGCGTGGGTTGCGGCCAGTGCGAGCTGGGCGTGCCTTTGCACTGAAGATACCAAGTCCAGCGATGGAAACTTCGTCTCCGCTGCTGATACCGGTGCTGATGCTTTCAATAACACACTCAACTGCGCGCTCTGCATCGGCCTTTGTTCCGCCGAGTACTTCCTGCACCTTTGCTGCGATGTCTGCTTTGTTCATGGTACGTAATGAGGATTAATCCCGTGTAGGGCTTGGTAAAGCCCTAAGACAGGGCTACGTGGAAAGTATAGGAAATGCGCCATTTTACGCAATAGGGGTTGAAAAAGCGCGGGGATAATGCAAAATCCGCTTCGTCTATTGAACGAAGCGGATTTTAGTTGCCTAATTTAGCGAGCAAATTCAACGACTCTGTTCTCGCGGATCACATTTACCTTGATTTCTCCTGGGTATTTTAGCTCTGCCTGTACACGGTCTGAAATATCGCGAGCAAGTCGGTGCATGGCAAGGTCTGAGACCTTTCCAGGGTTTACGAATATGCGAATCTCGCGTCCTGCTGATATTGCGTATACCTTTTCTACGCCAGGGAAGGCAGAAGCGATGCGCTCAAGGTCTCCAAGACGGTCTAGGTACCGCTCTACAGTGTCTCTGCGAGCGCCTGGACGTCCTGCTGATATTGCGTCTGCCACCTGCACGATTACTGATTCAGGAGTTTCGTACGGATACTCTTCATGGTGCGATTGCATTGCCTGAATCACTGGTTTTGCAACACCAAACTTCTCAAGGATCCTGCGCCCGATCTCCACGTGTGTTCCTTCAACTTCATGATCTACCGCTTTTCCAATGTCATGAAGAAGAGCACCTGCCTTAGCAACATCTATATCTGCACCGAGCTCTGTAGCAAGCATGGTAGCGAGGTGTGCCATTTCAATTGAGTGCTGAAGTACGTTTTGTCCGTAGCTCGTACGGAAATGGAGGCGGCCCAGGAGCGCAACCAGGCGAGGATCAAGTCCTACAACGCCAACCTCGTACGCAGCCTCCTCACCCTTTTGTCGCACCATCTCTGTTATCTCTTCGCGAGCCTTCTCAACACTTTCCTCAATCTTAGCGGGCTGAATACGGCCGTCGCTAATAAGGCGCTCAAGAGCAAGCTTTGCAGTGTGGCGGCGCAACGGATCAAAGGAAGAAAGGGTTATTTTGTCCGGAGCGTCGTCAATAATCACATCAACACCAGTAGCGCGTTCAAATGCCTTAATATTTCTTCCTTCCTTTCCAATAACTTTCCCCTTGATCTCCTCAGACGGAATCTGAACAGAGAGTGTCATCACTTCGTTGTTCACGCTCGCACTCATGCGGTGAATAATAGAAAGAAGGATGGAGCGGGCCTTCTCCTCAAGCTGTGCTTTTCCGTGTGCCTCAAGCTTCTGAAGACGCACAAGCACACTCTCTTGCTGGCTCTCCTCAAGGTCCTTCATGAGAAGCGCGCGCGCTTCATTCTCAGAGAGGTGCGCGAGCCGTACGAGCTCTTGTCTGCGTTCGGTAAGCAACTTATCAAATTCACGCTTAAGGTTAGCCACTTCGTTCTCACGATTCTTTATGTCCTCTGCCTCAATTGAGAGGCCGCGCTCACGATCATCAAGAAATTCCTCACGCTTTGACAGGCGCTCTGCATATTTAGCTACTTTTTCCTCACGTTCCCTAATAGGTTCAGAACGCTCGCTCTCCAGCTTTTTTGCGCGGTGCTCAGCGTCTTCAATAAGACGGCTGGCGCGCTCCTTTGCCTCAAGCATTTTCTGCTTTACCTCAAGCTCAAGCGAGCCACGCTGCCCAAGTGCAATCAAAAGGCGCAGCACATACCCAAGGGCAATGCCGGCAAGACCCGAAAGGGCCAAAAGGCTCAATACTATTTTTATGGACATACAGGGGGAGCTTTTACGCCCTTACGACAGGGAATAAAAGAATATAAACAAATGTAAGTGAGGACAGATAAGCAATCAGGTCAGTTGTGCAGATCCTCAGAACATCAGCAAAATAACACGTTTTTTAGGGTTCGTAAAATTAAGAAGGGCTCCCTTTAGGGGAGCCCTTCTTACCCTCGCGTCCTCTATTTTGTCTTGTACACCTGGTCTACAAGCCCATACTTCTTGGCCTCGTCTGCCATCATGAAGTAGTCGCGGTCCACATCCTTTTCAATTTTAGACAGCTCTTGTCCGGTGGCTTTCGCAAGAATCTTATTCAAGCGATCGCGTGTTGCAAGAATGTGCTTTGCGGTGATTTCAATGTCAGCTGCCTGTCCCTGCGCGCCTCCCCATGGCTGGTGGATCATCACCTCAGCGTTTGGAAGTGCGTAGCGCTTACCTTTAGCACCAGACGCTAAGATAACTGCAGCAGCAGACGCTGCCATACCAACACATACCGTAGATACGTCTGGCTTCACATGATTCATGGTATCCAGAATCGCAAGACCAGCTGTAACAGAACCGCCAGGAGAGTTTACGTACAAAGAAATATCTTTCTTTGGATCCTCAGACTCAAGAAAGAGGAGCTGGGCGATAATGAGATTGGCCATATCATCATCAATACCGCCTCCAAGAAAGACGATGCGGTCTTTTAGAAGACGTGAATAGATATCATACCCACGCTCCCCGAATTGAGATTTCTCAACAACCATTGGGACGAGCATGGCGCGAGGATTTTTGTGTTGGTGTTCCATAGTGAAGAGTATGGTACCAGACGAGAGGAGGGGTACGCAAAAGCGCTCCCTGTAAGGAGCGCTTTGTGCGAAAGAGGTATCGCTATTCTGCAAGCGAGGCCTCAAGCTCTGCAAAGGCTGCGTCAATCTCTTGGTCAAACTGCTCAGGGGATTGAGCTTCAAGATCTCCCTCAATTGCAGCTTGTTCGGTTGAGTCACTCTGAGTACTGAGTGCCTCAACAACTGAGTCCTCGTTTGCGGGGAACGTATCTCTCAAATAAAAGATACCTATTGCAACAAGGAGCATGACGAGAACTGCAATACCGAGTGTGATCCAGGAGATCTTACGAGCTGGAGTTGATGGGGAATATGCCATACAAGTGAGATTACTGCGCAGGTGTATCCTCGCGCTTTGGTAATGCCGAAACGGTAGCGCGGAGGGCTTCATGTGCGGACCTGAGTGCCTCCTTAGCGCGAGTAATACTTGGCTGTATTGAACCCAGTAACTCTCTTGGGTTCTCTGAGGCGAGTGCAGATGCAGTTGCGTCTGCTACAGCGGTAATTGCGTCTTCAGCTGCAGCAATCTTTGTGCGTGCTGTACCTAAGGCGCTTTCAGCAGCACTCGTGTCGGCCCCTCCTTCGCTAAGTTCTGAGATTCTTGCCTCAATGCGATCTGCAAGACCTGTTAGTCGCAGGCTCATTGCGCTCAATACCTGCATCGCATGATCAAAGCGCTTGCTCACTGCTTCAGTCACGCGCTCCTTAAATAGTTCTTTTCTCTCAGCAGTACTTGAGGCAAACGCAGCGCGCTTTTCCATAACCTGCTCTTTACGTTCTTCAAGATTTACACGCATGAGTTGCTTGCGCTCCTCTACATGTACGCGCACCGCTTCCTTTCGCTCAGCTTGGATTTCTTTTTTTTCCTCAATAGCTGCGGCTCTCTCTTCTTGACGAGCTTCTGGTGTCAGTTGCTCTTTGCGTAGATCGCGTTCAGCAGCAAGCTCAGCTGCTGTTTTGCGAGCCTCTTGTTGGCGCTCAAGAAGTGCGTCTTTCTTTTCTAAGGCACGTTCTTTCACTTGAACTGCTCTATCAAGGAAAGTAGGTTCAGGTTTTGGTTCAGTGTTTGTGTCCTGTCCAAATACTGCAGGAGCAGCAAGGAGGAACGTGGCCACAAACATAACGAATACAGATATCTTCATGGGGAAATTGTTCTAGTACTAACAGACACTGCTGAAAGGCAATGTATGTGTAGTATACCGCTTCTGTATTACACAAAAGTACCCTGCGTGAACAGAGTACTTTGTAGTATCACTTGTGAAGTTAGCGAGGCTGCGGCTCCATGTCTCCTGACTCAACGTCAGCAGACCCGTCAACATCAGGAAGCACTTCTCCGAGAGCTTCATTCTGCGGCATCTCTTCGTTAATACGCTCGCCCCAGACGTAGAACGCACCTGCAACGAGAATAACCACAATAAGAATGATACCGAGAATAGCTCCGTATGCAGGTGCCTTCTTAGGTTCTGGTGCAGGAGCAGGCTCAGGGGTGGTCTCAACAGGGTTCATGTTCTCGTCTGGATTCATAGGTACGTGATTAGGCTATGTACTTAAGTATATAAGGAATATCTAGCAGAGGCCTTGTGGTTGGGGATAGAGAAATCCCCGGGTATATTCCCGGGGATTTCCTTCTCGCTTCTTTATTTCTTCGCCGTATACAACTCACACGCACGCGTGAAAGCTGACTGTGCTGCTTCCTTATCTTGCCACTCTCCCAAAGACACTTCCTTGTTCTGTATCTTCTTGTACGTCTCAAAGAAATGCGAAATCTCTTTAAGTGTGTGCTTGTTTACATCCGAGAGATCTTTAATGTCTGCAAAGCGTGGATCGTTTGCTGGCACTGCAAGTACTTTCTCGTCTGGCTCGCCTCCGTCCACCATAGGCAGGACACCGATAGGGCGCGCATGCACGAGAATTCCTGGGAGTAGAGGCTGCGTTGTAAGAAGAACAACATCAAGCGCATCTCCGTCATCCCAGAGTGTCTGTGGCACAAAGCCATAGTCAAATGGGTACGCCTGAGCAGTGTGTAACACACGATCAAGCGCAATCATGCCGGTCTCCTTGTCTATCTCGTACTTGTTCCGCGATCCATTTGGAATCTCAATGATGACGTTCATTTCATCTTTCGTTCCCGGTGCTATGTCGTGAAGAAGATTCATAGATTAAGTAGGTTACGCTTCGTCTCTTGCTTCCTCAGCGTCAGACACGCTTTCATTGCCATCATCTGTCTGTGTTGTCTCCTCTTCCATAGACAGGGTGTTGTTCGCAGGAGCTTCTTCTGTAACTACAGACTCAGATTCTGTTGGGTCAATACCAGCTGCAACAGCAGGGTCCATATCCTCAGCTGCTTCAGTAGCGGCAACAGATTCGTCAGACGCACCCTCAACTGCAGCGGCATTTCCTGAGTCAGCAACGCTTTCGCCACCTACTGCTGCGATATCAATGTTCCAGCCAGTAAGCTTTGCGGCGAGTCGTACATTTTGTCCGCCTCGTCCGATAGCAAGTGACTGCTGATCTTCAGATACGGTCACTGTTGCACGGTGTCCTTCCTCGTCTATCTCAACATCAAGCACTGTTGCAGGGGAGAGAGATTCTTTAATAAAGGCTGCCTGGTCTTCAGACCACTCAATAATATCAATGCGCTCTCCGCCAAGGGCGGCCATAACGGTAGACACACGAACTCCACGCTGTCCGACGAGTGATCCAACCGGATCAACATGTGGATCAAGAGAAGCAATCGCAATCTTTGTACGGCTTCCTGGTTCGCGCGCGAGACCCTTTACTTCAATTGCGCCAGAAGCTAGTTCAGGCACTTCCATCTCAAACAGGCGAGTGAGGAAGCGAGGGTGACTGCGTGAAAGACGCAGGTACACACCGCGGAATCCCTCGTCTACTGCATAGAGGTAAGCACTGATGCGCTCTCCGGTGCGGTAGCGCTCTCCTGGGATCTGCTCCTCGTAGGGAATGATTCCTGTCGCGCGTCCAAGGTCCACAAAGATAGCGCCGCGCTCAGCGCGCTGCACAATACCGGTAACGATTTCACCCTTCTTGTGACCGAACTCGTCCAGGATAGAAAGCTTCTCAGCTTCGCGGATCTTTTGAATAACCACCTGCTTTGCTGTCTGTGCTGCAATACGTCCAAAATCATCCTGTGGCTCAAGAGGGAAGATAAGTTCTTGTCCCACTTCAGCGTCGCGCTTAATACGCTTCGCGTCTTCAATAAGGATGTGCTTCTCAGCATCATAACGAGGAAGTTCTCCCTCAGCGACAACCTCCTCTCGTTCGTAGTGAGGGTGTGCTTCAGGAAGCTCCTCTTCTCCCTCTTCAGGGAAACGCACCATCGTGTCGTCCACAATAGTTTTTACTTGTTCAAATGACACAGTTCCTGTGTCCATATCAAGCATGCCGCGTACTACCTGTCCGCGCTTCCCGTACTCCTTCTTGTAGGCAGTAGCCATGGCCTGCTCAATAGCATCCACCATAGTTTCCTTGGTGATGCCACGCTCTTCAAATTCTCCGAGCACTGAGTTGATTGTTTTTAGATCCAACATACTTCTCTGTATTTAGTTGTTCGCACTATAGATGATTGTAATCGCACAGGGCTTTCTTAAAAAGAAATGCCCGCGGGAGCGGACAATTCAGATAGGCAAAAGGTACCATTTTAGGAGGGAAGGGTCAATAAGGGACTTGACACATATATTAATATATGTACTACTGTGTCCAGGTCCGCGTATATGGAACCTAGTTTCCTTACAACTCACACCAGTGACTTGTAGAGCATTGTTCTTTGCAGTCACATCGCCTCAAGGAGGGGCAAAACACATGCGTACCACCGGTTTCAACACCTGGATGCAGAACAAGAAGGTCCAGACGGCCGCCGTGGCCGCCTGTAGCCTGATCCTCGGCGCCGTCGGCCATGCGATCATCACGCCCGAGCCGGTCATCGCCGCCCCGCTGCCCGTCGAGTTCCGCGTCGGTCCCGGCGAGAGTCCGGCCAAATACGTCGGGAACATGACGGCCATCGCCCTGGGCGATGCCTGCAAGCTCCCGATCTATCTGGGTCAACAGCAGATCCGCAACCATGAGATCACGGCGCAGGAGGCCCGTGGCCACATGGCCGTTACTCGGAACTTCACCGACATCGTCCAGATCACGGTCGGCGTCCATCCGGACGCCAGGTTCCAGATCGTCGGCTCGACCATCACCTGCCCCGACGGCACCGTGGTCGGCGAAGGCTGATCTGCGACTGACTGCTACAAGAAAAAGCGCCCCGCAACTCCGGTTGTGTGGGCGTTTTCCTTTTTCATACACATATATAGGTACGAGTGAATTGAGGGTGCTGCGTTATACTTTCTAAAGCATGCAGGTATCTGAAAGCGAACTCAAAGAATTCATTCTTGATTCCGGACTTGTTCCTCGGAAGGATGTTGAGGCTGCAGACGAGGAGGCAAAGAAGAAGAAACAATCTCTTGGAGATATTCTTATTGCCCAAGGTGCGCTCTCCACTGATTCTTTGCGACGCATTAAAGCATATGTGCTCGGTATTCCGTTCGTTAATTTGAAGGATAGGAAGATTCCTTTGGAAGTACTCTCTCTTATTCCTGAACCAATTGCTCGCACGCACTCCATCGTTGCCTTCCGCAAAGGAGAAGGAGAACTTGAGGTGGCAATGCTAGATACAGAAGATTTGCCTGCGATTGATTCCGTGCGTAAGACAACAGGACTTAAGATTCAGGCGAGGCTTACAGACGAAGACTCTCTGAAGAATGTTCTTTTGCAGTACCAGAAGTCTTTGAAGGAAGAGTTCGGCGACCTCATTTCAACTGAAGCAGGGAAGATTAACCTTATAAAGGATGCAGTTGAGGGAGACGAGACCTCTGGAGAGGATCTTAAGAAGATGGCTGAGGATCTTCCTATTGTACGTATTGTTGATACTTTGCTCCGACACGCCATTATTCAGAAGGCATCTGACATTCATATTGAGCCAATGGAGCACGAGGTGTTGGTGCGGTATCGTATTGACGGTGTGTTGCATGATGCTATGACCCTGCCACGCACTGCTGCAGCTGGTATTACCGCTCGTATTAAAGTGCTTGCGAACTTGAAGCTAGACGAGAAGCGTCTTCCACAAGACGGACGATTCAAGATGGAAACGGAGACGGATAAGGTCTCGTTCCGTGTGTCTATGCTCCCTACGTATTTTGGAGAGAAGATCGTTATGCGTTTGCTTCGCGAAACGGGAGAGGGCTTTACCCTTGATGTGCTCGGGTTTCATGGAGATTCCATGGAGCGTATCCATAAGGCAACAAAAGCATCAACGGGACTCATTCTTATTTCAGGACCAACAGGATCAGGAAAGACAACAACCCTCTATACCATTCTGGATATTTTAAATACTCCTGATGTGAACATAAGTACCGTTGAGGATCCAATTGAGTACCAGATGAAGCGAGTAAATCAGACACAGGTGAACCCTGCGATTGGGTTTACCTTCGCAAATGGACTCCGTTCTCTCGTTCGTCAGGACCCAGACGTTATTATGGTAGGAGAGATTCGTGACGGTGAGACTGCGTCACTTGCGATTAACGCTGCACTTACGGGACACTTAGTGCTCTCAACCATTCACACTAACTCAGCAGCAGGTGCAATCCCTCGTCTTATGGATATGGGGGTTGAGCCCTTTCTTCTCGTGTCTACACTTCGCGTTATTGTGGGTCAACGACTTGTGCGTAGACTGTGCGATGGAAAGGAGCAGTATTCGCTAGATGCTGAAGAGCGCGCAAAGGTTGCAGGTACTGACAAGTTTGATGCAGTACTCAAGGCACTCACAGACGAGAAGCTTGTAAAGGCAGGAAGCGGACTTGATGACGTGCCGTTCTATAAACCAACTCCTTCAGCTCAGTGTGAGGATGGATATTCAGGACGTATTGGTATTCATGAAGTACTCTCAGTCACTCCAACCATTCGTGATTTGATTTTGCATAATGGAACAACTGACGCTATAGAGGAACAGGCACGCAAAGAGGGCATGCTTACTATGCTTGAGGATGGAATCTATAAGGCAACAAGAGGAGTTACCTCAATTGAAGAGGTATTGCGTGCTGTTACGGAGTAGCTAGCCAAGCTACATTTTCATGCTATTGTGCGCTGGTCGCACGAAAGAAGCACCGGGCTTCTCGCGACAGGGAGGTACCAATGAGTAAGGTGTTTGTTGGAATCCTGGTGTCCGCGTTTTTGGGCGTCATCGTCTATTCGCTCGGCGCCCACTACTTCGGCACCGCGATCATGCCGGGCGGTGAACAGCCGAGTCTGTTCGCGCCGACGCTGCAGTGGCTGGTCGCCGCGGTGGGAGCGGTCGCCATCTACATGGCGGCCGACGTGGTCGCTTCGGGCGTGCTCGCCATCATCCTGTTCGTCGTCGCCCTCGTTGTGGGCGGGACGCTGCAGGTCGGCTGGGAGTCCTGGCTCTGGGCTGCTGTCGCTGCCGCCATCGGCGCCACGCTCGGCAACCTGTTCGTTCCGGTTCAGCGCGGGACCGTGAGCGCCCAGTAGTCGCGCTTGCACTGCCGCATTTGTGACGGGACGCGGCGCATATCGAGCTGAGACTCTTCTTCGGAACGTCTCAGCTCTTTTCTTTTGCATGCTACGATTATGTACATGAAATTTCGTGTCACCGTTAAGACCGCAGAGGGGAGCGAGGAGAAGCGAGTCGTTGAAGCAGCGTCTCGCTTTGGTGTGTACTCTGAAATAGAAAAAGAAGGAGCAACAGTGCTCTCTGTTGAAGACGGTGCGGGGACAAAGATGCCGAAGTGGAGTGAGATAACTATCGGAACAGGAGTGAAGATGGATGAGCGGATTACGTTTACCAAAAACTTGGCAGCAATGATCTCTGCTGGACTCACACTCTCGCGTGCACTCTCTGTTATTGAACGCCAATCAACAAACAAGGCACTGAAGAAAATTGTTATAGACCTTGAGGAGCGAGTGAAGAAGGGAGATGCATTCCATGAAGCACTGGCCGGGCACTCAAAGGTCTTCTCTGAACTCTTTATTGCGATGACTAAGGCGGGGGAAGAGTCTGGAACGCTTGCGGAGTCGCTTACGGTTGTGGCTAGTCAGATGGATAAGGCCAATTCGCTTCAGAAGAAAGTGAAGGGTGCGATGATTTACCCGTCTATCATTCTGTCTGCCGTGGTGGTGATTGGTATTCTTATGCTTATTTATGTAGTGCCAACACTTTCAAATACATTTAAGGAACTTGGAGTGGAGTTACCAGCTGCCACGAAAGCAATTGTGAATACCTCAGACTTTATGGCAAACAATGTTGCCTTGGTGTTCGGACTCCTTATTGGCTTCTTTGGAGGGCTCTATTTCTTCCTTAAATCCAAGGTGGGGGGAAAGACACTTCTGTTCGTGTCTTTACGTCTTCCTATAATTGGGGAGCTTGTAAGAGAAACTATGAGTGCGCGTGGTGCTCGTGCACTCTCATCCCTCCTTTCTTCAGGGGTAGAAATGTTATCTGCACTTAAAATCACAAGTGAGGTAGTGGGAGATAATGTGTTTGGAAAAGTGGTTGATGAAGCATCTGAGCGAGTACGAAAGGGAGAAGCACTTTCCGCTGCGTTCACCGATCATCCAAAGCTGTATCCTATTTTTGTTGCAGACATGATTGCTGTTGGAGAAGAGACAGGAAAGGTTGCAGACATGTTGGGACAAGTTGCGCAGTACTACGAGACTGATGTAGAAGATCGTACGAAAGACCTCTCAACAATTATTGAGCCAGTGCTCATGCTTGTTATCGGAACGGTTGTAGGTATCTTTGCGATGTCTATGATTTCTCCGATCTACTCTCTCTCGGACAAGATTTAAATAGAGGTGAGCGAGTGCGTTATCATACGTAGCATATGACCGTACAGCGTGGCATGACGCTTATTGACGTACTCGTGGGATCAGCACTCGTGCTTATTGTATTCCTCACACTCCTTGGACTCTTGCGTGCGTCGTTACTTATTTCCTCTTCTTCAAAAGCAAAGGCTGGAGCAACTGCTGTTGCAACTACGCAGATGGAGTACTTGCGTTCTCTTCCGTATGCATCTGTAGGAACAGTAGGAGGTATACCTGCAGGAAATATTCCACAAACTGCGACAACAACTATGAACGGCATTCCCTACACTATTCGCACGTTCGTTGCGTATGTGGACGATGTGAAAGATGGGACAGGGGTGAGTGATTCAAACGGGATCACCACAGACTATAAAAAGGCGAAGGTTGCGGTGACGTATGTTTTTAGAGAGACCGTGCGGGAGGTTGCACTTATTTCAAATATCGCGCCTCCTTCTATTGAAACAACGGCAGGGGGAGGAACTCTTCGTGTGAATGTTGTAGACGCAGTCGGTGTCCCAGTATCTGGTGCTTCAGTGCGTATTCAAAATACGTCGCTCGCACCAACAGTTGATGTAACTACTTTCTCTGATGTTTCAGGGGCGGCAACGTTTCCCGGAGCGCCAACATCAACTGAGTATCAGATTTCTGTAACAAAGTCTGGCTATTCAAGTGCGGAGACGTATGTACGTGATGCAACAAATCAGAATCCTACTCCGGGGTATCTCACTGTTGTTGGGGACCAGACAACATCAGGAACATTCAGCATTGATGCGTTAGTACCGTTTACGTTGCGTACTCTGTATCCAATTCGCTCAGCAAGTCAGTCCGACACCTTTTCAGGGAGTGCAGGGTTGTTGTCTATGACAAACACGCAAGTGTCTGGAGGAGCACTGCAGCTTGCGGGAAGCGTTGGAAGTTATGCTGCATCAGGAAGCGCGCGTTCCACAACAACTACACCGGCGTACCTTTCTGCGTGGACAAACGTTTCAGGGGCTCTAACTGCTGATACTGGTACTACTGTACGCGTCCATGTCGGAGATGCTGATGGAGTTCTCATACCAGACGCGGTGCTTTCAGGAAATGCGACTGGGTTTTCTGCGTTTCCCATTTCACTTTCTACAGTCTCAACGTCAACATATCCGAGTCTTACACTTGTAACAGAACTCACTACAAACAATGCCTCCTCAACGCCAGAAATTCTTGAATGGGGATTTGTATATGATGAAGGACCAATTCCTGTTCCAGATGTACCCTTCACTCTTACCGGCGCAAAGAAGAAGGGGACAACAGGAGAGGGTGCAGCAATTTATAAAACCATTGTTTCAACAACAACGGATGCAACAGGTGCTCGTTACATTCCAATTGAATGGGATGTGTACACTCTCTCGGAGGTAACTGGGTATACGGTCTCAAGTTCTTCGGTCGCGTCACCGTACACGCTTACACCGGGAGTGCCGTTTGATGTGTCACTTTTCTTAGAATGATATGAAACGCGCGTTCACTCTTGTTGAGACAATTGTAGTGGTGGCCATCCTGGCTACTGTTGGAGTCGGGCTTCTGACGATGATTGCGTACTTCTATCGCTCAAATGCCTATGTGCTAGAGCAGACTACTGCTCTAGATTCTGCGCACAGAGGTATTGATGAAGCGTTTGGAATTTTGCGTGAAGCTTCGTATGGAGAAGACGGTGCGTTTCCTCTTGCTGCCGCTGCTACCTCAAGCATCATGTTTTACAGCGACATAGATATTGATACTCCCGTTGAGCGTGTCCATCTGTACCTTTCAAATGGGACGATGTACCAGGGAGTTACAAATGCAGCAGGGAATCCTCCTTCGTATGTGGGGCAACCTGAGACAACGTATACGATCGCAACGTATGTAAAGAATGCGACATCAACACCAATCTTTAGGTACTACAATACGGTAGGCACTGAGCTTACTGGGACGATAAACCTTGCTGACGTAGCGTCCGTGAAGTTGCGTCTAGACGTGGACTTAAATCCACTCCGTGCACCAAATATTCTCACGATTGAACAGAGCGCAACGCTCAGAAACTTGCGATACTAATATCTATGAAAGGACACACACCAGTTCGCGGATATCTCATGCTTCTCGCAATTGTATTTGGAGCGGTGTTTATAACAGTGCTCGGTGCGTTGTCTGGTTATGTGCTCACACAAAATCGTGCACAGTCTACTGCTACTGCGGGAAGTAGAGGATTTGCAATTGCAGAAGCGGGACTAGAGTACTACCGCTGGTTTCTCGCACACTACCCAAACGATCTTACAAACGGAACGGGGGGAGGGGGACCATATACTATTCCTTACAATGATCCAGAAGGAGGAGAGACTGGGACCATCTCGCTAGATATTTCAGGAAACATTTCCTGTGGGCAAACTACCTCAATTGATATTCGTTCAACTGGAATTCCTACTGAGCAAGAGAGTGCAGAGCAAACAATTGTTGCGAGGTACGCACGTCCGACAGTTGCACGCTTTTCGTATGTTTTGAATGACAGCGTATGGGCAGGAGACGATCGCATAATAAATGGTCCGTATCATAGCAACGGAGGTATCCGCATGGATGGTACTGCAAACGCTCCCGTAACAAGTTCGCTTTCTAGCTGGCTCTGCACTTCTTCGTTTGGTTGCTCTCCGAATCAAACAAAGACAGGAGTGTGGGGAAGTGGAGGAATACAAAGTTTGTGGGAGTATCCGGTGCCTCAAGTAGATTTTGCTGGTATTGCTGCAGACTTCAGTACGCTGAAGAATACTGCGAATACGAGTGGGCTGTATCTTGCCCGGTACAGTTCAGGATCTAACAAAAACAATGCAAATTACTGGCGCGGGTACCATCTTATTTTTAATGGAAACGGAACAGTTACCATTCGTCGCGTAACGGGAACTACCTCCCTCTCATTTGTTGGAATAAATGCTGAAGATACAGTAGATCGTACACTTATCTCATCAGAAAGTTTTTATAGTACGTACACACTTCCTGCGGACTGCGGACTTATTTTTGTTGAAGACAACGTGTGGGTAGAGGGAGTAGTTGATCGCAAGGTAACACTCGTTGCTGCAAACATCACCACGACAGGTATTGCTCCTAGCGCCGTACTTAAGGAAGACATCACCTATGCAGCAACTGACGGCTCAGACGGACTTACGCTTATTGCTGAAAACAATGTTCTTATAGCTCCCGACTCTCCACACAACATGACACTGAATGGAATTTTCGTCGCGCAGGGAGGAGCATTCGGGAGAAACCTCTATTCTTGCCCGGGCTCCTATGAACCCAAAGGAACGCTCACCATTCTTGGAACTACAGTATCTAATTTGCGTACAGGAACACAGTGGCAAAATGGCTGTTACTCGTGGTGGAGCGGGTATGGCGATGCAGGGTATCAATCGCGTGTAGATGCGTTTGATAGAAATCTCTCAACAGACCCTCCTCCTTTCACTCCAACGACTTCAACAGACTACGAGTTCGTAGACTGGAGAGAGGAATAACAGGCACGTGCTAGGATTCATGTATGCTTATCATCGGAAATTGGAAGGCCTACATTGAATCTACAACGAAGGCAAAGGCTCTCTTTGCTTCTGCAAAACGACTTTCTGCAAAGGGAGTACATGAGGTAGTAGTTGCACCAGCATATCCCTATATAGGTATGGGGGCAGGAATTAAAGGACTTATTCTTGGTGCGCAGGATGTATCGGAAACGACCGGGGGCGCACAAACAGGCGAAGTTGCGGCTGGGCAGCTGGCTGATCTGGGAGTGTCGTATGTTATTGCAGGACATTCGGAGCGTAGAGCGCGTGGAGAGACTGACGAAGTTGTTACTGAAAAAGTCCGGCACATATTCGCGCACGGCATGGTCCCTGTACTTTGCGTTGGAGAGCGAGAGCGAGATTCAGATGCGCAGTATTTGAAGGAAGTACGCCAGCAGATAAGTGTTGTTATGGAGGCGTTGTCTCAAAAGGAGCGTTTACAGGTAGTTCTTGCATATGAGCCGGTCTGGGCAATTGGAAAAACCGGGGCTGACGCAATCACTGCAGGAGACCTGGCTGAGATGGTGTTGTATATCAGAAAGATTCTCGGGGACTACATTCCAGGGAGAGCAACTACAAAAGTGAAGATTTTGTACGGCGGGTCTGTTGATGCAGAAAATATTCGTATGCTCGCGAGTGGGACGGGAGTGGAAGGATTTTTAGTAGGACGAGCCAGTGCAGACGTGGCCGCTTTTTCTGGATTGGTTAAGGCGCTTTCCTAGTGTATCTTCATGCGTATCTTTTTACTTCTCCTTTTAGCTTTCCTTATAGTACTGATTTGTTACTGGGCAACTACTTTTTATCTTACAGTGCAGACATCCAAAAAGATTATTGAGAATACCACTCCGTACACAAAGGAAGGGGAGGGAGACGCAGTTCTCGTGCTCGGAGACAGTACTGCAGTTGGTATTGGAGCAGCAGCGCCTGAAGAAAGCGTCGCGGGCCAGGTAGCAAAGGAGATTGAGGTGGGGTCAGTTGAGAACTATGCGAAGTCTGGTGCTGAAGTTAACGATTTGTCAGGACAGATTGCACAAGCAAAGAAAGGTGACTATCGATTGATACTCATTCAAATTGGAGGGAACGATATCATCAGATTCCATAATGCGCAGAAGGTAGGTAAAGAACTTGCTCAAGTATTGAAAACACTTCCCGGAAGCGAAAAGGTAATTGTTATAAGTGCGGGAGACGTGGGGGGAGCACCGCTCTTCCCGTTTCCTATTCGTCCTTTCTACACGCGGCTCAACAACGAATATCACGAAGTCTTTGAACATGTGGTTAGCGAAGCGGGATATACTTACGTAAACTTTGGAAACTCCCCAGCAACGAAGACTATTAATGAAGACCCAAAAACATATTTAGCGGCAGATGGTTTGCATCCTTCTTCAGCGGGGTACAAGTTATGGTTTGAAGACATTCGTCCTGAGCTTTAAAAATTCGTATACACTAGACGTATGAGAACAGTACGTGGAATAAAAAGACTAGAAGGCCTTCCTGTACTCGTCCGTGCAGCATTAAATGTTCCTATTGTTGATGGAAAGGTTTCAGGAAGTTTTCGGCTACGGCGTGCACTCCCTACCATTGAATACCTGCGAGAGCGTCATGCGAAAGTGATACTTCTCGGACACATTGGAGACCGAGGAACAGAATCTTTGCAACCTGTGTATGAAACTATGAAGACCATGGTGCCAGGACTTAAGTTCTGTCCGGTAACAACAGGACCAGTAGCACGAGCGGCGGTGCGCGCACTCGCGCCAGGAGAGGTGCTCATG
Organism: Patescibacteria group bacterium; assembly: GCA_018826905.1. Lineage (GTDB taxonomy): Bacteria > Patescibacteriota > Minisyncoccia > Phycocordibacterales > Phycocordibacteraceae > C7867-001. Next base: position 54,539 of record JAHJYC010000003.1, read on the forward strand.
CTTGAGAACGTCCGAAGAGATGTGGGGGAGAAGAAAAACACAAAGGCATTTGCAGCAGCACTCGCTGATTTGGCAGACGTGTTTGTTCAGGACTCTTTTGATGTATGTCATCGTCCACACGCATCAGTTGTTGGTGTACCAGAGTTCCTCCCTTCGTATGCGGGACTTCTTGTTGAAGAAGAAGTGCGAGAACTTAAGAAGGCATTGAAGCCAAAGAATCCTTCTCTCGCTGTAATTGGAGGAGCGAAGTTTGCAACAAAGCAACCAGTCTTAAAGAAGCTTCTTGCTGTCTATGAGCGGGTGTACGTAGGAGGGGCACTCGCAAATGATTTTGCAGTTGCTGAAGGGTTGCCTGTAGGAAAGTCACTTGTTGGGGGAGCAAGCAAAGCTGAGATACGAGTGCTACTTGGGAATCGCAGATTAAGTTTGCCGCTTGATTATGTCGTTGCGCCACATGGGGGGAAGCGTGAACAAGGGAGAGTAGCTACTGTCCGCGATGTAAAGGATAGCGAGGCAATCCTAGATAATGGACCGAAGACAATTGCCATGCTTGCGGAGCGAGTTGAGAAGGCAAAGACCATCGTATGGAACGGTCCTTTGGGGAACTATGAGAACGGATTCACAACGGCAACTGAAGATTTGGCAAGGCTTATTGCAAATTCTCGCGCACATTCAATTGTTGGGGGTGGGGACACTGTTGCGGCAATTGAAAAGGTTGGCGTCTCAGGAAAGTTTTCTTTTATTTCTACGGGTGGCGGGGCGATGTTGGACTTTCTTTCCAAAGGCACCCTTCCAGGAATTGAAGCACTTCGTTAGGCGATTTCTTTACGGATACGGGAAGCAATTTCACTCGCTTCAACAGGGTCATGGGGGAGCTTCGGCCAGAATGCGTAGGTACCTCTTTCTACACGGGGGATGATATGGACGTGTAGATGGAATACCGTTTGCCCGGCCTCGGCCTCATGGTTTGAGTTTATGTGTACTCCCTTAGCGTTAACGCTATCGCGGACGGCAGGACTTATTTTTCGCACCGTACGCATTACTGCAGCGAGCGTTTCATCGTCTATATCAAAGATGTTGCGGAAGGGTTTCTTTGGGATAACAAGAGTATGTCCTGGAGTAACCGGTTCAATGTTCATGAATGCGAGCGTTTCATCGTCTTCGTATACGATTTCCGCAGGCAACTCTCTCCGTATGATTTTCCCAAATACTGTGTCTTCCATATAAGGAAACGATACCGTAGAAGGGCTATTTGGTACAATGCGCTCACATGTTCCCACTCTCCAAAGAACTAGACGAAGGCATACGCAAGGAACTCAGTGCGTACGATGATTTCACGGCGTCACTGCTTGCCCGCAGAGGACTTATAACAAAAGAAGCAGCAGAAGCGTTTCTCAGTCCTTCCTATGATGAGCATATCCACGACCCTATGCTCATGAAGGATATGCCGAAGGCTGCAGCAAGACTGGCGGATGCAATAGCAAAGAAAGAAAAGATTGCAGTTTGGAGTGATTACGATTGCGACGGTATTCCGGGAGGAGTGTTGCTCCATGACTTTCTTAAAAAGGCAGGGGCAAACTTTGTGAATTACATTCCTCACAGACATAACGAGGGGTACGGGGTGAATATCCCTGGGCTAGAATCGCTCGCTCGTGATGGCGTTACTCTTGTGGTGACTGTTGACTCGGGAATCGTAGACAATATCCCTGTAGCGCACGCACGTACGTTAGGTATGGATGTCATCGTGACAGATCACCACCTTCCTCAAGAAGGTTTGCCTGAAGCTTATGCAGTATTGAATCCGAATGCACACCCTGATGAAACGTATCCGTACAAGAGTTTGTGTGGGGCAGGGGTAGCGTGGAAACTCGTGTGCGCCACGCTTGCCATTGGATTCCCTGGAAGAGAAGAAATTCCAGAGGGATGGGAGAAGTGGCTTCTAGACATGGCAGGTCTTTCAACAATTGCAGATATGGTTCCCCTTACAGGAGAGAACAGGGTTATCGCTTCTTACGGACTCTTGGTTATGCGAAAATCCCCGCGTATTGGATTACAGAAACTGTGTAAGATAGCGAGAGTACAGCAATCAAAAATAACCGAGGATGATGTTGGGTTTATGATTGGTCCGCGCATCAATGCAGCGTCACGCATGGGAGACCCCCGAGATGCATTTCTTTTGCTCTCAACAACGGATGAGTCTGAAGCAGATCTTCTTGCAAAGAAACTGGAGTCTTTGAATCGCTCACGTAGAGCAACTGCTGGAGCTATTACTCGTGCAGTGCATGAGCGGTTGGAAGAACGAAAAGTTCTCGGCACGCTTCCTGCAGTTATTGCGCTTGGTGACCCGGACTGGAGACCGGGACTCCTTGGTCTTGTTGCGAATGGCATTGCAGAGGAATATGGGAGACCAACCTTCCTCTGGGGAAGAGAGGGAAACGATACTATAAAAGGATCATGTAGGAGCGGTCCGGGAAAAGTACATTTGCTTTCGCTTATGACAGAAGCAAAAGACGCTTTCATTGAATTTGGAGGACATGCGGCGTCTGGGGGATTTTCAGTCGCAGCAGAATCAGTGTTCACACTTGAGGAGCAGTTGTCTGCGGCGCTTGCCTCGCTCCCTGAAAAAGAAATTGAAGCAGAAGACGCAGACAAACATATTGCTCCAGAAGATGCTACGCATAAACTATTGAAATCTTTAGAGCGGTTTGCGCCTTTCGGCATGGGTAACCCAAAACCAACTTTTGCACTGCATGATGTTCGTGTTGAATCAGTGTCTTGGTTTGGAAAGGCAGAGGAGCATTTACGTTTACATATTGGAAGAGGGCACGAAGAGTTCCCGGATACCCCACTTGAGGCAATTACATTTTATGCGAGAAGGGAATTTGGAGAGAAATGCGATACGTTAACCGCAGGGGCAAGCGTGCATCTTTTAGCGCATCTTGAGAAAGACCAGTTTAAGCGAGGGCAACCGGTACGGCTTCGCATTATTTCACTGCGCTAGTCGCTGTTTCCTTTATCGCTATTGCTATACTGACTTGCATGCAATTTACTCTTTACGCAGACGGGGGCTCCAGAGGAAATCCAGGACCTGCCGGCGCCGGCGCAATTGTAAGAGATGAGACAGGAGAGACTGTTGTTGAAGTCTCTGAGTTTTTAGGACATGCAACGAACAATATTGCTGAGTACACTGCAGTACTTCGTGCTCTTGAAGTACTTTCTGAAAAACTTGGACCAGAGGCCGTAAAGGCAACAGTCCATGTTCGCTTGGACAGCATGCTCGTTGTGCGTCAGATGATGAAGCAATGGAAGTTAAAAAACGAAGGGCTAAAGCCGCTTGCTGCACGAGTAGAGGAGCTTATGCAGAATTTTAATTCTGTCTCTTTTGAGCATGTATACAGAGAAGACAACACTGACGCAGACAGGCTCGCAAATAGAGCGATGGATCGGGGGAGGTAATTGTTTTCATGGACAAGACACTTCTTCTTGCAGTGTTTCTAGGTTTTGTAAGTGGCATCATTTGCCGCTCTTTTTATGATATTCCCTCTGAAATATTCGTATTAGGGTTGCTTCTTGTAAGTATTTTTATTTTTGCGTGGGTAGTTAATCGTGGGGCAGCATACGCGTTCTGCGGAATATTTTTATGTATGGCATTGCTTGGGGCATATAGAACCGATCTCGCAACACAAGGCATGGCGGATGCATTTAAGGAACAGATAGGGCAACGGACAGCATACGAAGGGAAGGTAATAACCGATCCAGATATACGAGAAACAACTCAGCGCGTAACAGTTGCGGTGGAAGGAGGAAAGATACTTGTTGTCGCACCCTTGTATCCAAAAGTTATGTATGGAGAAACGGTCCGTATTGAGGGTGTGCTCGTAGAGCCCGAGCCGTTTGATACTACCGGAGGAAGAACATTTCAGTACGACAAGTTTTTGCAAAAAGACGAGATATTTGTGCTTATGCAGAGGGCTCACATAAGTAGAGTGCACGAAGCTGAGGGCTTAGACGCAGGAATGGCCTTTCTGTTTGGGCTGAGACATTCTTTTCTCTCCGCACTTTCGTACGCACTTCCAGAACCGCATTCTGCACTTGCTGGAGGGCTGATTGCAGGCGGTAAGCAGGGTTTGGGTACTACGTTACTCGCTGCATTCGTATTGTCAGGATTAGTGCACATAGTTGTGCTGTCGGGCTATAACGTAATGATTGTTGCTGAGGCAGTGCTCAGGTTCTTTGCGTTCCTTCCAAAGCGCACGGGTGCAGTACTGGCCTTAATTGTTATCGGGGCGTTTGTCCTTGCTGCTGGCGCTGGCGCCGCCAGTATCCGTGCGGGCATTATGGCGGGGCTTGCACTCGTAGCCCGCGCCACAGGAAGAACGTACGCAGTTATACGAGCACTGCTTGTCGCTGCTTTTTTGATGCTTCTTCTAAACCCGCACCTCCTTATGCTTGATCCAGGTTTCCAGCTTTCATTTGTTGCTACGTTTGGGCTTATTGTCGGAGCGCCATTATTGTCTGAAAAACTTAGAATGATCAAGAATACCTTTGTGAAAGAATTGCTTGCATCTACGCTCGCAGCGCAAATAGCAGTTCTCCCTCTACTTTTGTATCAAACAGGGGTTCTCTCTCTTGTATCCCTTCCGGCAAACTTAGCAGTTCTCCCTGCAGTTCCGTTGGCGATGTTGCTCTCTGCTGTTGCTGGGGTTGCGGGTCTATTAAGTACCACACTTGCTCCAATATTTGGATTACCTGCCTTCGCAGTACTTTCTTACATTATTGCCGTAACAGAAAAAACAGCTAGCCTGCCATTTGCAGGGGTGTCACTCCCAGTGTTTCCATTCTGGATAGTTCTAATCGCGTATGGGGCTCTCGGTATTGGCGCGCACTTTCTCTCAAAGAAGAGTCTTATAGCAAGGCCTTGTTAATGCGTGCTTCTGCAACAGACCAATTAACGTTCTCTAGAAACGCCTCAACGTATGTTTTCTTTTCTGCAGGAACGTAATCAACCATAAAAGCATGCTCCCAAAGATCTATGGCGAGGACGATAGGCAGTCCTGAAAGTTGCCCGATCTCATGGTCATTCACAAATGCTGTATGAAGCGTTTCTGCAACAGCATCAAAGTACACAACCACCCAGCCGATGCCACGAGTCCCCGCAACCTCTTTCATGTGTGCAATAAACTCGCCCCACCCTCCATATTTCTCCGTCGCTACTTTTAGGAGGTTTCCTTCGCTATTTGCTGCCTGGGGCCCTCCAACGAATTGGTCAAAATAATACTCGTGCATACGCATGCCATCAAATTCAAATCCAAGACGGCGACGGAGCTCTGCAATGACGAATGCATTTGATTCAGCATTCTCAGATCGAAGCCGTTGGATAGTTTCAAGAATAAGATTCACGTGCTTTACGTACCCTTCGTATAGTGCGAGGTGTACATCAATTTGTTTCTTGGAAAGTCCCTTTAGCTCAGGGAGGTCAAAAGTGCGGGTACTGTAAATCATAGATATATATCGTTAAGTAGTACTAGTATACCGTCTCGGCCAATGAGCGTTCTATGAGTATTCTTAGATCATGCAACGACGCGCAATTCTGTGGCTTCTTCTGATTGTAGTGTGTTCCATTAATCTACTTGTCTTTGTTGCTACTCGCTTACCCGCGCCTTCGGGGACAATGGAGGTTTCTTTTCTTGACGTAGGCCAAGGAGACGCAATTCTCATAACAGGACCAACAGGGATCCAGTTGCTTGTAGATGGAGGGAGAGATAGGTCTGCGGTGCGCGAGCTCCCGAAGGTAATGAATCTTTTAGATAGGCGTATTGAGATGGTCTTAGCAACGCATCCAGATGCAGACCATATTGGCGGACTCCCAGATGTTCTGAGCCGGTATCGTGTGTCCTATGTTCTTACTCCGGGCCGCGAGGGAGAGAGTGAAGTATTCAGTTCGTTTGAAGAGAGCATAAAAAATGAAAGCGGAGCAAAAGAGCTGGTTGCCCGGGCAGGAATGAGAATCAATTTAGGTGGGGGATCGTACGCTGACGTCCTGTATCCAGGAGACAATGTTGCGCAACTGCGAGAACCAAATGATGCGTCTGTGATACTACGTGTCGTGTATGGTGATACAGAATTTCTTCTTACAGGAGATGCTCCTTCGTGGGTGGAGGAGCGGCTTGTCTCCCAGTATGGAGCTAGTCTCCAAAGCGATGTTCTTAAAGCAGGACATCATGGGTCGCGCTCATCAACAAGTAAGCTCTGGCTTGCCATAGTGCAGCCTGAGGTGGTCGTTGTTTCTGCTGGAGAAAATAATAGTTATGGACACCCGCACCCTGAAGTCTTGGAGAATGTAGAGAAGAGTGGTGCCACTCTTCTCTCTACGGTTTCCGAAGGAACTATTACGTATGTGTCGGATGGAATCACGTATGAGCGTAAAAGATTGACAGGGGTAGGTTGGTGGCGTTAAGTAGCTACACAGTTCATTGGGAGAGAAGGCCATGCGAGAGAATCAAGAAGTCCCCGCTAGGGGCGGACTTCGGAAAGGTGCCGGGAGGTACAAGGAGAAGCGGTGGTACCGCATCATCTTCCACGGCAAGCCGAAACAGCGCGTCAAGGCAGAGGACGACGAGGAAGCGCGGACTCTGGTGGCTTTCAAGCTGCACTTGCCACATCCGCTCACCGAAGAAGACTTCGTGCGCGTGCACGGCAAGAAGATCCTGGACGACAACAACGTCCAGATTTTCCCACCGAAAAAAGACACTCGGCACTAAGAACAAAACCGCCAGCGGCGGTTTTTCCTTTATATAACTCCTGCTTTCTTGAGAGTGGCGTGTGCGCCGTTCTTCTTGATGTGACGCATGCCCTTGGCGCTTATGTCCACAAGGACTGCTTTCCCAAGTTCAAGAACAAAGATACGACGCTTCTGAAGATTCGCCTTACGACGGACCTTTCCTGTTGGGTTGAATTGAGTCGCACGGGTGCGGTTTGAATACCGTCCGCCAATTTGCGTACTCTTTCCGGTTACTGCGCATTCGCGTGCCATAGTTCACGCATGCTAGCATACAGAGACGTATTTGAGCAACCTGACCCATGTCCATGATTTTCCTTACAATCGCAATCCTTATTATTTCCGTGATTATTCACGAGGTGGCTCATGGGTGGGCGGCGAACGCCCTTGGAGACCCAACAGCCAAATTGCAGGGCCGTTTGTCGCTTAATCCTGTCCGTCACATAGATCCAATAGGATCTATCCTCATTCCAGCTGTACTAGTTATTACGCAATCAAGCTTTCTGTTTGGTTGGGCGAAGCCAGTTCCGTACAATCCGTATAACCTAAAGAATCAGCGCTGGGGCGAAGCAATTGTTGGGTCTGCTGGAGTTCTTACAAACCTGCTTTTAGCAGTTATTTTTGCGGTGATTACACGGGCTGCGGCAGGAGCCGGAATGATTGAGTTCGCACTTTTGGCAGCCATCGTTGTTTCAGTGAATCTTTCGCTCGGTATCTTTAACTTGCTCCCTATTCCTCCGCTTGATGGCTACACGGTACTGCGCGGACTTCTTCCCTATAAAATGTCTATGGCATTTCGTGAATTTGAGGAGCGAATTCTTCAAGGGGGCATCTTTTCGCTCATACTTATATTGTTCCTGTTTTCCTATTTCCTTTCCGCACCATTCGGAGCCTTGATAAGAACGGTATTCAAATTCTTGGTGGGAGCCTAGTATATAGAACAATTGTTCTATATACTGTGTGAATGACACAGGATCGTAAAAGGAAGGTACTTGCGTTCTATCGCGCCCAGAAGCGCATGCCTTCTATAACGGAGCTTATGAAGCTTTTTAGTTTAGAGTCCCGCAGCGCTGCCTTCTATGCGGCAAATAAACTAATTGAGGAGGGAATTCTTGAAAAGGATTCCTCTGGGAAGCTACTCCCTGCTGCAGGACTTTTTTCAGTCCCACTTGTGGGACATATACGTGCGGGTTTCGCGGCGCCCGCAGAAGAAGAATTAGCCGATACTATTTCAATAGGAGATTTTCTTTTGGACAATCCAAATGCAAGTTACTTACTGCAGGTCTCTGGGGACTCTATGGAAGACGCAGGAATTCGCGAGGGAGACATGGTTGTCTTTGAGCGTACACAGAATGTGAAGCCGGGAGATATTGTCGTTGCCTTAACGGAAGACGGGTACACGCTTAAATATTTACGAAAGAAAGGAAAGGTCTTTTATCTTGAAGCAGCAAACAGCGCGTACCCTGATATTCACCCAAGAGAAGGGGAGATTGTGGGGAGAGTTACCTCTACCTTTAGGAAGTACACATAACGTATGGAGCGCTCTTACCCACGAGCGATACTGCATTTTGATGGTGATGCATTTTTTGCATCAGTTGAGCAAGCGAAAGACTGGCGACTAAGAGGAAAGCCTGTTGTTACAGGAGGCGAACGAGGCGCTGCCACGTCGCTTTCGTACGAGGCGAAGGCTCGCGGTATTCACCGAAGTATGCCGATGCACGAGATCAGGAGAATCTGCCCGGACGTAGTTATCGTGTCTTCTGACTACACTTCGTACTCGCTTTTTGCGCGACGGATGTATGCCATTGTGCGGGAGTATACCGATGCAGTTGAGGAGTACAGCATTGATGAATGTTTTGCTGACATAACGGGACTTGAGCAGAGTCTCGACATGTCTTACGAAGAAATCGGCAAAACAATTAAAGCGAAGTTAGAAACGAGTCTCGGTATTACGTTTGGTGTGGGACTTTCCGTTACAAAGACACTTGCAAAAGTAGCATCTAAGCACAGAAAACCTGCAGGCTTTACAACAATCCCGGTGGAGAAAATTGAGGAGTATTTAGGGCAGACTGAAATTTATGATATTTGGGGATTGGGTGGCGCCTCTGGAGGGCACCTAAGAAAGTCTGGAGTTAGTACGGCGCTTGAATATATTCAGAAGGATGAAGGATGGCTTAAAGATCACGGCATCGTAAAGCCGCAGCGAGCTACTTGGCTTGAGTTGCAAGGACACTCAGTGCTTTCGCTGGGGAGCGGTGTTCGTGCACTCCCGCACTCAGTTATGAAGACACGCACGTTCTCTCCGCCATCTATGGATAGGGAGTATGTCTTTTCTCAACTCTCAAAGAATGTGGAAGCTGCGTGTGTGAAGTTGCGGAAGGAGGGGCTCAGAGCACATGCGTTAAGTTTTTATTTAAAGACTCAGGAGTTTACATACCATGGTGTGCAGATAGATTTTCCTGTTGCCTTGTCTGAACCTTCGCAGCTACTCGCGCATATAGAGAAGAGATTTAATGAAGTATACGCAACAGAGATTTTGTATCGGGCGAGCGGGGTAACGCTGCGCTCGCTCGTACCATCTGTTGCTGTTACGCCTGATTTGTTTGGAGAGTTTAAACAGATCTCTGAAAAGCAGGAAACATTTTCAACTCTTGATGCGCTCAACAAAAAGTTTGGAAGACATACGGTTTTTCTTGCGTCTAGCATGCGCGCCCTTGGAGTTGAGGCCAGAGACACTTTTCTTCGTGCAGGACCGCAGCACAAGAAGCGGATAAATATTCCGTATCTGGGGGAAGTTACATAAAAAACACCCCTATCGTTGCGGGGTGCGTGATGGATGGCGCTCATCATATTCAAGCATAAGGGCTCGTTCCAGGATTCTCCTCCCCTCAGGCGAATCGTGTGCAAAGGGAAGATCTAGCTCCTTGTATTTGGTGTGAGCGACTTTTTGAGCCTCTCTGCTGCTGAAAGAGCCTCCTTCCGCAAGTGTGAGCAGCAGGTCTGCCTGATGCTCATACAGACGGCTCAGCTTTTTGACGAGATTTTTTACGAGGGATTCCTCGTGTGGCGAAAGTGGTGCCATAAGTTGTGCCTCCTTTCAGGAAGTAGACTTATTGCGTCTGGCGCCCTTATGGGTCTGAGTAAATTATGTTATAAATCTTGATATATGCAAGAGGATCGTATACGGCGGCTCATTTCCTACGCCCCGGCTGGTTTTGGGGCCGTAGTGCTTGTTGCTGCACTGCTGGCCATTGCAACTGCTCCACAGCTTCCTGTGGGCGGGCTTCCTGCTGCTGTAGTTTCAGGATCAGTGTTCTCCCTTACGAATCAAGAGCGCGCGAGCGAAGGAGTACAGGCTTTAATTCGGAATACTAAGCTTGATCGGGCTGCGCAGATGAAAGCTGAGGACATGGCGAACAAGTCGTACTATGCACATGTTTCTCCAGAGGGTCTTACGCCAATGCATTTTGTGGATCGGGCAGGGTACAGCTATTTGATGGTGGGAGAGAACCTGGTTGTAAACCGAGATTCTGCGCAAGAAGTGATTAGTGCATTTATGGGGTCTCCCGGACACCGTACAAATATACTCCGTTCTGAGTTTACAGATATTGGGGTGGGGGTTGCGAATGGTACCTATAAAGGAAAGGAGGCGGTGTTTGTTGTGCAGATTTTTGCTGCTCCGAGGGCAGAGGCACCTAAGTCAGTACCGAAGAAAATTGTTTCCATAGAAGAAAAGATAGCTACTCCTAAAAAGGAAGAAGTAAAACCTGCACCGCTTCCCGCACTTGCTGAAAAAGTAGAGGATGCTCTGTCTCCGATTTTAGTCCCTATAGCTGAAGCAACGAGTACTGCTGTTGTGGCGTCTTCAACTGAAGAGACTGTACTCGTTCCTGCATTCTCTATCTCTTCTACGAATGCGATTGAGCTATACGCAGTTGAAGAAAGGAAACCAATTAGTGCGAGAGAAAGAGTTCAGCAATCTTTGCGATCTTGGCTAAAACAATTTCAGGCACGCTTTGTGTTCTAAGTTCTCCGATACCGGCCAATTAGTTCTACGCGTTCAAGCACGTGTCCGTCTAATGCATCTTCAACGTGCTCTCTTGAGGAGCCGGGGGGCAGATCAAGCATCGTATCTAGAGCGAAAAGTTTAAAGAAGTACCGATGTTCTGCCGGATCGTATTCAGGAGGCGGACATGGCCCTGTGTACTGTGCGTCTCCTCTCGTGTTCATACCAAGGTGTCCTGGATGCGTGCCCTCGGGAATCTCTTCAGTGTCGGCGGGAATATTAAAAAGTACCCAGTGCGTAAAAAGCTTGTCGGGGAGTATCTCAGCAGGCACATCTGGATCGTCTGCAATAAGCACAAAGGATTTGGTATCCTCGGGAGCATCTTCTATATATAGAGGAGGGGACAAAAACCTATCTCCATCGCAAGTGTACTTAGTTGGGATGAGTTCTCCGTCTTCAAATGCAGGACTGGTTAGTTTCATTTTAGCAGTGTACTAGAGGCGGAGTGAATGCTTGATGAGTTAATCCTACTTTAATAATGCCCACGCAACTAAATTGGATTTGGAACATGATCTAGATTTGTATTTGCATGGTTCGCTTTACACAATAAGATTTACAAATCTGGGCTTAGCATCGCACATTGAAGTGAGTGTATAATTATCCGAATGGGAACACTCGGTCCGAAACGAGCACCAAAGACATGATAACGAATGATCTGTACTCCAAAATTCTCCTAGAACCCGCCGAAAGGGGAGGCGATGAATTGTTTATTGTCAGCGGATATGCGTCTGCCACATTTGCAAGACGTCACTTAAAAGATTTGTCTGAACGCAAAGAAGACACAAAAATAAACCTAATTATTGGGATGCCAAAGAATACGGTGGACCATAATGCCTATTTACAACTGCACACTGAATTTGGCAACAGGTTTCGTGGCTACTACCTGAAGTCAACGCCACCAGTCCATAGTAAAGTGTTCACTTGGTTTAATTCAGGCAAACCTCAAGAGGCATACAGCGGTTCTGCCAACTATAGTCAGTATGGCTTTTTTGAGGACAAGCAAAGAAACCAGATGGTTAGTGACAACTCTATAGAAATAAAAAATTTCTTTGATGATCTGCTGAGTTCATCCATATTTATGCCGCATGCTGAGATAGATAACTCAGCAGTCTTCTACAGGGTACAGAAAGTTCATGGAAGTGTACCGGCAGGAGGCGTAGAGTGGATAGAGTTAGGGAAAACAGTGAGAATTAGTTTCCTAGATAAAAAGGGTATGTTGCCTCCAGTTTCAGGACTGAACTGGGGACAGAGGAAAGAGAAGAGAATAAACAAAGGAACGGGTGAAGTAAAATATGTGCTACGAGAAAAGAACCAAGCGTACTTGAGTTTAAAGGGTGATGTTAGAGAAGAAGGTTTCCTTCCTAAGATGGCATATAACTTCACTTTACTAACCGATGACAACGCTTCCTTTGATTGCGTAGTTGCACAGGAGGGCAGGAAAGCAATTCATTCTACAAATGACAACAGTGAACTAGGTAGGTATTTTCGTAAAAGACTAGGGCTTGAGCCAGGAGCTTTTGTTACAGTTGAAGACTTGGAGCGATACGGAAGAACCGACTATACTTTGTCTAAAATTGACGATGAGAACTTCCTATTGGATTTTTCCGTAAAGCCAAATTAAAAAATATCGTTTTTAATTTCTTCAATAGAGAATTTAGAATCTACCGACGGGTAAGGGATCCCTGCAAAAGTCTTAAGAACAGCTTCTACAATTATTTTTGCACCAAGCGGAGGTACCGCCATGCCTATTTGCTTTCTTACACTCTCCTTTGGGCCTTTAAAAATAAAATTGTCAGGGAAGCTCTGTATTCGGGCCCTTTCGCGGTTTGTAAGTGCACGTGGTTCTATCCAGTGATACACATGTGTGCCACCACCTCCGCTTCCTGTGATTGTGTAAGATGGCTTATTGGGATCAAGACGCTTATAAATTTGGCTCATCTTAGCTCCTTTGACATTAAGTCGAAGATGTTTAGGGAGACCTTCATACCACGCGTTTTCGCCGGCAGGAATATGCAAAAGACGTTCAATTACGTGAGTAGCTTGCTTAGTGTGTTCATTATTGGACACTTCTTTGGGTATTGGCGGCTTCTCAAGGGCCATCTTTGCTGTGACAGGTTTATTCTTTGTGGTTGGAGCAGGAATTCTGAACTCAAGTCCTTGGTCTTTTCTTATCCCAATAATTACAACGCGGTGCCTTTGTTGAGGAACGCCATATTCCTCGAATTTATATAGATGAGGGTATAGATTGTATCCCTTACCTGCAGCCTGAAGATCGGTAAGAATTTTCTTAAAGGCCTCACCTCCGTTTGCGCTCTGTAGACCGCCAACATTTTCAGCAAAAAACCATAGAGGGTTATGTTCATTTATTGCTTTTACACCATATGTATAAAGGGGACCATATTTGCCGTTAAATCCTTTCTGCTTGCCAACTAAACTGAAATCGTTGCATGGAAAACCAAAAGCCAAGGCATCAAATTTAGGGATTTTTTTGAAATCAACTTTTTCAACAGGGCCACAGAAGACTCTTTTCTGGTTACCATGATGTATGTTTAACGCGTATGTTTGGCAGGTGTCCTCATCAATATCATTGGCCCAAACTGGAACTACCTTATACACAGCATTGCCTTTTTTCACCTCTGCCATGGAGGCGCCAAGACTTAGACCGCCTGGGCCACAGAACAGCTCGGCAAAACGGAATTCTACCTTCTTTTTCATAATAAGAATCCTAGCACTATAGTAATAATTTTGCAGCAACGAAATTTAAGTACCCTAACTTATAAGCTAGGGTACTGCCTCAGTTGCCCGGCACTAGCGATTGATAGGATTCACTCCATGATAGGCGCTATACCCCATGTGTAGGAAATGGTTGCATTTCCAGAGCAGCTCTTATATAGTGCTTTTAGCTCCCACGGGGGAGTTTTCATTTGCTGCATGGCTACAATAAATCAACTCACCAAGAAAGCTCGTAAGAATACAACCAAGAAAACTAAGGTTGTGGCTCTTGGTCGTGGATTTAATGCACTTAAGAACCGTCCTACGTTTTACCCTGCTCCGTTTAAGCGCGGTGTATGTGTAAAAGTAACGACAAAAACCCCTCGTAAGCCTAACTCTGCTATTCGTAAGATCGCTCGTGTGCGCCTTACAAACGGTATGGAAGTAACGGCATATATCCCTGGAGAGGGACACAACCTCCAAGAGCACTCAGTAGTTATGCTTCGCGGTGGACGCGTGAAGGACATTGGTGTTCAGTACACTATCGTTCGCGGACGCCTTGATACTGCTGGTCTTGATAAGCGCCGCCGTGGTCGCTCTAAGTACGGAGCTAAAAAGCCTAAGGCATAGTTTTAAAACATCATGCGACACCCAGTAAAGAACAAGTACCCACGCCGTCCGGACCTCGTATACCAGTCCGAAGCTATTTCACGTTTCATTAACACTGTTATGTGGGACGGAAAGAAAGATACAGCCACTAAGCTCGTATACGACGCACTAGACCTCATCAAGGCACAGGAGATGGACCCCCTAGAGACATTTGAGACTGCTATCCGCAACGTCTCTCCGCTCATGGAAGTTCGTTCACGACGCGTCGGAGGTGCAAACTACCAGGTTCCTCGTGAAGTACCTCAGCAGCGCCGCGTATCTCTCGCATACCGCTGGCTCATTAACGCAGCGCGCTCTCAGAAGGGAAAGCCAATGGCACAGAAGCTTGCAAATGAGATTCTCCTTGCCGTTAAGAACGAGGGAACTGCAATTAAAAAGAAGGACGACATGCACCGCATGGCAGATGCCAACAAGGCCTTCGCACACTTCGCCTGGTAACAAACTAACAAGAGACCGCCCAACGAGGCGGTTTTTTGATGCCCTATGTACTATTGACAAATATGGTGTATTGTGCTATGTTGGTAAGGAAGTGCTTGCTGTTTCCATTCGTTCAACAAAGTCCTGAGGAGGGACACGACAATGACCAAGACACAGACCAAAGAAGAGGTCTTCAACTTCATGAACCGTCTGGGCCTGATCATCGCCATCACGGGTGTTCTGGTGATGGTGCCCGGCGCCTATCTGACCCTCCACGTCGCCTTCTTCGGCGTCGCGGACCCGGCCGTCACCGGCGCCCTCATCTTCGGTTCCTACCTGGGTGGCGGCGCTACGCTGGCCGTCGGGCTGGCCCTCAAGGGCATCGCCTGGGTCACCCGCTTCGGCTGGCACTGACCACGTGTCTTTCTTCAAAGACACAGAACTCGGAAGAGCTCTGGACATCCTCGGCGCCGTGATCATCATCGCCGTGGTGTCGCACCCTCTGTTCCAGGGATGGTTGGTTTCAGTCGTGAGCTGAACGAACACAAAAGGGCTCGGACCGCAGCGATATGCGTGGTCCGGGCTCTTTCTCTTTACATATATGGGTTCTGGGAGTACTTTTTCAGTTCAACTGAAGTCCTTTCAGTTGGAAGTTCAAGGAGGGAAGAGAGATGTCGCTTAAGAAGATGCTTGGTGTTCCGGTGCTGATTTCGGCCGGGCTCGCGCTCATCATCGCTGCCACCAATACGATCGCACATGCAGGTGGCGCGAAGACGCCCGAAGACCAGCTGGTGATCGCCTTCGGTCTCGGCGTCGGGATCTGTATCCTTTTCGGTGCTGGTTTTCTGGCCGCCTGGCCGAAGAATCCTCAGCAGCCCTGACCAACACAGAACATTCAAGCCCGAGCGCAAAGCGCCCGGGCCTTTTTCTTGCCTTTTCCTGCTCCTAAACGTATCTTATAGCTAACGCCCTGGCGGCTTTTATTTTATTTATACCTACTATGAATCGCGATTATCCCCTAGAGAAAGTGCGCAACTTCGGAATTGTGGCCCACGTGGACGCAGGAAAGACGACTACGTCTGAACGCGTGCTCTACTACACAGGTTCCCAGCACAAAATTGGTGAGGTGCACGAAGGAGAGACCACCACTGACTGGATGGAACAAGAGCGTGAGCGCGGAATCACTATTACCGCAGCGGCTATTACCTGTTTCTGGACTCGTACAAATGAACCAGACAAGAAGGACCTTGCTAAGAAGTACCGTTTCAATGTGATTGATACGCCAGGACACATTGACTTCACTGCTGAGGTAAAGCGCTCTATGCGCGTGCTTGATGGAGCTATTGTGGTGTTTGACGGCGTGGCTGGTGTTGAGCCACAGTCTGAGACTAACTGGCGCTACGCTGACGAAGCGGGAGTACCTCGTGTTTGTTTCATCAACAAGCTAGACCGCACCGGAGCGTCTTTTGAAGACTCATACAAGTCTATTCTTGATCGTCTTTCAAAGAAGGCTGTGCGTGCTCAGATCCCTATGGGAGCTGAGGGAGACTTTGAGGGAGTAGTGGACCTTCTTTCTATGAAGGCCTTCACGTTCTCTGGAAACATGGGAGAGGAGGTTACTGAAGGAGAGGTGCCAGAGAAGTACGTAGAGGAGGCAAAGAAGTATCGCGCTGAGTTTATTGAGCGCATCGTTGAGCACGACGAAGAGCAAATGAATGCCTTTTTTGAAGGAAACGAGCCATCTCTAGAAGATCTTAAGAAAACGCTTCGCAAGGCAGTTATCGCAAACGAGATTTTCCCTGTGTACACCGGGTCTGCCCTTAAGAACAAGGGAGTACAGCTCGTACTTGATGCAGTTGTTGATTATCTTCCAAGCCCGCTAGACCTTCCTCCTGTTAAGGGATTGAACCCAAAGACAGGTGAAGAGATTGAACGAAAGGCAGATGACGCTGAACCGTTTACAGCGCTTGCGTTCAAGCTTCAGACTGACCCATTCGTGGGAGCACTCACGTTCTTCCGTGTGTATGCGGGAACAGTAGCTGCAGGCTCCTATGTATACAACTCAAGCACAGGAACAAAGGAGCGTGTTGGACGTATTGTACGTCTGCAGGCAGACAAGCGTGAGGAAGTAGATAAGGTGTTCACCGGAGAGATTGCCGCTATGGTGGGTCTTAAGGACACAAAGACGTCACACACTCTCTGCGATGAAGCAAATCCAATTGTGCTTGAAGAGATTAAGTTCCCTGAGCCAGTGGTATCCCTTCGTATTGAGCCAAAGACAAAGGCGGACCAGGAGAAGATGGGTATGGCGCTTCGCAAGCTTGCTGATGAAGATCCTACCTTCAAGGTAACGACTGATGACGAGACTGCTGAGACAATTATGGCAGGTATGGGTGAGCTGCATCTTGAGATTCTCGTTGATCGTATGAAGCGCGAGTTTAATGTGGAAGCGAATGTCGGTAAGCCACAGGTGGCATACCGCGAAACCATCCTTGGTGCTGCTGACGTGGACAACAAGTACATCAAGCAGACGGGAGGTAAGGGTCAGTACGGACACGTGAAGATTAAGATCAAGCATCTTGAGCCAGTTGATCCTGAAGCAAAGGTTGCGAAGAACGTTACTCGTGAAGATCACTTTGAGTTCATCAACAACATCAAGGGAGGTGTTATTCCTCAGGAGTACATCAACCCTATTGAAAAGGGTATTCGCGAAGCAATGAATCGCGGAGTGCTTGCGGGGTATCAGATGGTAGATGTGTCTGTTGATCTCTATGACGGATCATTCCACGAAGTGGACTCGTCTGAAATCGCTTTCAAGATTGCCGCTTCTCAGGCATTCCAGGAAGCAGCACAGAAAGCAAAGCCAGTTATCCTTGAGCCAATTATGAATGTTGAAGTGGTTATCCCTGAGCAGTTCATGGGTGACATCACGGGCTCACTTTCAGGAAAGCGCGGGGCTATTGAGGGTATGGAGGATCGTGGAATGAATAAAGCTGTACACGCGAAGGTGCCGCTTTCAGAAATGTTCGGATATACCACAACCCTTCGCTCAATGACTGAAGGACGTGGATCTATGACTATGGAGTTTGATCACTACGAAGTAGTGCCAAGCAACGTAGCGCAGGATATTATCGCGAGCCGCAAGTAAAAAGATAAAGGTTTGTACACAAAACCGCCTCAGTAAGGGGCGGTTTTGTGCTACGGTGTACCTATATGACCAAACGAACTAAAGCTTTCCTTGCTGTTTTTGTAGTAGTTGCCCTTGGTGCGTACGGATATTTGTATTGGTGGGCAAATACTCCAGAGCACGGAGTCTTTGATTCTATCCCTATCGTGCGTGAGGTGTCGGACTCTCTTTCAAAGGGAGTAGTGCGTACTCCAGTTGTTGAGGAAGAGGCAGTAGTAGAAGAAGAGGAGAGTGTTCCTGTTGATACACAGACCTATAAGACATATGAGAACACTACGCAGAAGTTCAGCTTGGACTATCCGGACACTTGGATTCCAACCGTTACGAACATAGACGGTGTTATGACGCTCTGTATCACTGATACTGAAGCAACGGGCCCTTGCATGCTTACCGTTGAGAGCGAAGCAGAGGGTGTGAATGTGAGCGAGGAGAAGACTTATATTGCGCTTAAGGCTGAGTACCGCGCTGGCAAGCTTACTGAGCTTGAGCGCGCTGTTGGCGGAGAGATGGGACGATTGCTCCGTATTTCAGGAGAACCAACAGTGAGTCGTGTGGTGGTATTCAGTCACGAAGGACGTGTCTACACTGTTTCAGCCCTTGAAGGACAGGAAACTGTATTTGATCGGGCAACTGAGTCCTTTAGATTCCAGTAAACCCAACATTTCGGAACAGGCAGGCAGCAGTGCCTGCCTGTTCCCATTTTAGGCAGATATTTTCTTGACCTTTGTTACTCGCTCCGGTACCTTAAGAAGTAACGCGAAATACGGCGCTCTTTTCAATATTCCTCTCCATACGGAGCCTGGGATGGCTGAAAGACGTTGCGCGGGTTATGCCCAACGCCTTGGTCGCCTGGTTTCAGGCAGGCGCGGCAGCATGTTATTCAACTAGCTACCAGTAATTTTAGAACGTATGGCAGATGTATTTGATCGCAGCAAGCCGCACATGAACGTGGGTACTATTGGCCACGTTGACCACGGCAAGACGACCCTAACGGCGTCAATCCTTAATGTGCTTAACCTAAACGCTGACAAGGGCTACAAGGCTCGTGCAGAGAAGGTTGAGAACATCGACAACGCTCCTGAAGAGAAGGCGCGTGGTATTACCATTGCTCTTCACCACTCGGAGTACGAGAGCCCAAACCGTCACTACGCACACATTGACGCTCCAGGCCACGCCGACTACATCAAGAACATGATCACAGGAGCCGCTCAGATGGACGGCGCTGTGCTCGTAGTCGCCGCGACCGACGGCGCGATGCCGCAGACCCGCGAGCACATTCTCCTAGCTAAGCAGGTTGGTGTGCCTCGTCTCATCATCTTCCTCAACAAGGTTGATATGGTTGATGATGCAGACATGCTAGACCTCGTGGAGGAAGAGATCCGTGAACTTCTTACGAAGCAGGGATACGACGGTGCAGAGACTCCAATTATCCGCGGTTCTGGACTCAAGGCTCTTGAGGCAACCAGCGCAGATGATGAGTACGCACTCAAAGTGAAGGAGCTTGTTGACACTATGGACAGCTACTTCCCGCAGCCAGAGCGCGAGCTTGATAAGCCATTCCTTATGCCAATTGAGGACATCTTCTCAATTGAAGGACGTGGAACCGTTATCACTGGTCGCATTGAGCGCGGTGTGGTTAAGGTTGGTGAGGAAATTGAGATCGTTGGTCTCAAGGACACCGTTAAGACCACCGTTACCGGTATTGAGATGTTCAACAAGCAGCTCCAGGAGGGACAGGCTGGCGACAACGCTGGTATCCTTCTTCGCGGAACTAAGAAGGAGGACGTACATCGCGGACAGGTTCTTGCGAAGGTAGGTTCTGTAAAGCCGCACACTGAGTTTGAGGCTGAGGTATACGTTCTTTCTAAGGACGAGGGTGGACGTCATACTCCATTCTTCTCAGGCTACAAGCCTCAGTTCTATGTTCGTACAACGGACGTAACTGGAGAGGTAACCCTTCCAGACGGAAAGGAGATGGTTATGCCGGGTGACACTGTTACCTTCAAGGTAAAGCTCACTGCACCAATCGCACTTGAGGACAACTTCCGTTTCTCAGTACGTGAGGGAGGACGCACTGTAGGTGCTGGCGTGGTCACGAAGATCATCGCGTAAGTTTCCTGGATTATCTTACTCGTATGGCAACCACCACAAAGAAGACCGTAAAGAAAGAGGCTGCGCCAGCAGGCGAGCCAAAGCTCCGGATCCGGGTACGTGCCTACGAGCACAAAATCCTGGATCTCTCAGTGAAGCAGATCATGGACACAGCAGCTCGCTTTGAAGCGAAGACTGTTGGACCAGTTCCGCTTCCAACTGAAATTAAGCGTTGGACCGTTAACCGCTCAACCTTCGTGCATAAGGATGCACGTGAGCAGTTTGAAATGCGCATCCACAAGCGTCTTATAGACATCCTTTCGCCAAACCCAAAGGTTATTGAGGCTCTCACGAATCTCACCCTTCCTTCTGGAGTGACGATTGATGTAAAGATGGTCTAGTCCCGAGAGGGATAGAAGCAAAACCGCCCGAGAGGGCGGTTTTGTGTTGTGCTAGCACCTGCAAGAATTGCTTTTTTCTTCTGCTATTATGACGGACATACTCCTATGATGTCTTCATGAATCCATTCCAAGCACAGTTCCCGTTGAGCCCTAGGAAGTTCTGGAAAAAATTTCTTCCGGTCATAATTCCCAGCATTCTTTTCAGTGCGTTTGTGGGCGTATTTTTCGCATTCTTTTTGCCATTCTTTCATGGAAATCTAGAGCTCTCTGCTGAAAGCATGATTAGGACGAGTATACTTCTTACCGTCGGGCTCTCTATTTTAGTGTTGGCCCTCTATGCTTGGTACTTTAAGGTGTACATTCGCACTTATTCGTATGAAGGAGGAGATAACTTCATTCGAATAAAGAAGGGCGTATTCGCACCACGTGAAATCCATGTGCAGTACCAAAAGATTCAGGACGTCTATGTGGATCAGGATATTCTAGATCGTATTTTGGGTATTTATGACGTACATATCTCAAGTGCGACTATGTCTTCAGGAATGGAAGCGCACATTGATGGTGTGAATAAAGATGTAGCGGACGGACTACGGGAGTTCTTTCTCAATAAGGTCCAACGTGCAACCGTGGGCTATGTAGACCCTGCAGCGCCAGCTATGGCGGAGCAGAATCAGGCCGCTGCCCCAGTTCAGCTCTCTGAAGAGATATCAAGCGCGGCGTATCCAATCCGTCCTATGTGGATGGTGGTAAGCGTGCTCGGTACAATATTTATGAGTTTGATCATAGGTCTCTTTACGGCAGGCTACGCAGTAGCGAAGACGTCGGATGATGGCGATGGCCTTCCGTTCCTCGGCACATTTCTCGTTTTTACCGCAGGATACTTCGTGTTCCACTTCATCGGGATACTTCTTTGGAAGAGTAACTATAGTTTCCAGCTTACTCCTGACTATGTGCTCTACCGCACCGGTATACTTAGTAAGTCAGAGCGCCATCTTCCATACCGCACAATCCAGGACGTAAGTATCTCCCAGTCGTTCTTTGATCGCATATTTGGTCTCTATAATGTCGTAATTGAGAACGCAGCGCAGGTCGCCATGACTAAAGGCCGCCTTTCTAATGCGAACATAAAGCTTGTTGGTCTTGCTAAGGATCAAGCGACCCACATAACTGAGACACTGAAACCGATCATACTCTCTAAGACGAGTATCCAGACCGGCATATAATTAGACTGTATGCAGGACTCCCTCAATTCTCTCTGGAACACCGTGGGTGAATGGGGCACATCATCTGAAGGGTTTGCAATCATAATTGGCTGTACTGTTCTTCTCGTTGCGTATGCGCATTTTAAGAACGCACGTACATGGAAGGCCCAGAACTCCGGAGTGCGCGCGCGCTTCTCAAAGAGAAACGCCTTCAAGTTACTCATGTCAGGAATAGTCTTATTTGTATCAAGTATTGGGGGGTTGCTGTTCGTCCAACGTCTACATTCAGTTCTCAACTCAAATACTCCAGTTCCGCTATCCGGACATGTGTTGCTTTTAGGAGGGCTCGGCTTTGTCGGTTTAATGTTGGTCGGTTTCAGCCTCTGGCTTTTGGCGCGATCTGAATAGTGCCTGCCCAAAGGGTAGTTTTATTATTTCTTTAGAGGTTAGTTCAGTCGTATACTTACTTGTATGAAAACGATTTTTATCTCCGGGGGGAACCAAGGTCTCGGAAGAGCTCTGGCAGAGAAATTCGCAGGAGAGCACAATGTAGTTATTCTTGCGCGTAACGAAGACAAGGGCAGACAAGCAGCTGAAGAGGTGGGGTGTGACTTAGTCGTTGCTGATGTTTCAGATTACACTCAAATTCAGGCTGCAGTTGATTCTGTTATTCAGAAATACGGCGCAATAGACTGCTTGATAAACAATGCTGGTCTCTGGATACAAGGGGCTCTGGAAGACAATGACCCAGAACAGGTAAGCGCTGCTATGAATGTGAATGCAACAGCGACCATTCTTTTGACCCGTGCGTGTCTGCCGTACATGAAAAAGGCGCAGAAGGGAAGAATAATTAACGTAATTTCTCAATCAGGGTTTTATGGAAAAGGGGAGCGAAGTGTGTACACCGCTTCAAAATGGGCGATTGCTGGCTTTACTAAGTCTCTTCAAATGGAACTAACGGGTACCGCAGTCACGGTTTGTGGGTTTTATCCAGGCTCTATGAAGACGGAGTTTTTTGCTAACGCTGGAGTGGAGAAGGACAGTTCCAAGTTCATGGAGTTATCGGAAGTTGTCCGGGCAGTTGAGTTTATAGTAGATACACCAGACCATCTTTCTATCCCTGAATTAGGAATCAAGCCCGCCTATTACTAAGTTGCATTCCCCGGCCATACCCTGTATAGTCCCTAAGTCGCAAGAACAACCCTCGGGTTGGTCCAATGGACGGGAAGCCCGAAAGGGCCTAACGCGCTATTGGTAGCGCGCTTTATTTTTTCTATGAAATTCATCCTTGCCCGAAAAGGCCGCATGACTCAAGTCTTTAACGAGGCTGGAGAAGTATTTGCAGGTACGAAAGTAACTGCAGGTCCTGTTGTGGTTACGCAGGTAAAGGATGAAAAAGGCGCAGACGGATATTCAGCAGTGCAGGTAGCTTTTGGAGAGCAGAAGGTTCAGCGCCTTGGAAAGTCCATTCTCGGACACACTAAGGGTGTTGGATACAAGGTTCTTAAGGAGTTCCGTACAGATGCTGGAGACCTTACGGTTGGAAGCCAGATAACTGCAGACACCTTCGCAGAGGGTGATATCGTGGTGGTAACTTCAACCTCTAAGGGACACGGGTTTGCTGGTGTGGTGAAGCGCCATGGATTCCATGGAGGACGACGCTCACACGGACAGAAGCACTCAGAGCGCGAGCCGGGCTCCATTGGTGGAGGAGGTCGTGCTGGAGGCCGTGTTATCAAGGGAATGCGCATGGGTGGACGCATGGGAAATGATCGCGTCACTGTTAAGAACCTTAAGGTTCTTAAGGTAGATGCAGCTACTGGAGAAATGATTATCTCTGGAGCACTTCCTGGCGCCCCTGGCGCACTCGTTGAGATCCGCTCAATGTAATTTACGTACTATGGCTACTCCTACAAAGAAAACCGTCGCCAAGAAGGCACCAGCAAAGAAGACTGCTTCTGCAGTATCTATGGAGGCGACTATTTGGAACACAAAGGGAACAAAGGCAGGTTCAGTTACTCTTCCTGAGGAATTGTTCGGTCTTTCTTGGAACTCAGATTTGGTACATCAGGTAGTTGTTGGTATGCAGGCAAACGCTCGCGCAATAACTGCACACACTAAGTTCCGTGGAGAAGTATCAGGAGGAGGAAAGAAACCATGGAAGCAGAAGGGAACAGGACGTGCTCGTCATGGGTCTAACCGCTCTCCAATATGGCGTGGCGGAGGTGTGACACATGGTCCACGCGCTGAGAAGGATTACTCTGTAAAGATTAATCGCAAAATGCGTGCAGCAGCACTTGCAACTGTGCTCTCTCGCAAGCACCGTGATGGCCAGGTTATCTTCGTTGATTCCTTTGGACTCACTACTCCTTCAACAAAGGATGCAAAGGCAATGCTCGTTGCTATTGCAAACGGATCTGGAGTAACTGAGCTTGCAACTAAGCGCAAGAATGCAGCGGTCGTCGCATTCGCTAAGAAGGATAGTGCAAGCGAGAAGTCCTTCCGTAACATTGGCAGCCTTACCCTAGAGGAGGTTCGCAATCTAAATCCGGTGGATTTGGTAAACAAGAAGTATCTTGTTATTGAGAACCCAACTGATGCACTTCCTGTGCTTTCAGCGCGCCTCAACAAGAAGGGCTAATACAGTATTTATGGCACTCTTTTCATCTGACAAAAAGGAAACAAAGGCAAAAAAGACGAAGTCTGGAACTCGTCTCTGGGGTCGCGGCATGCTCGCCGTTGACGACTCTCGTCTTGCAAACGTACTCAAGCGCCCCTGGTTCTCTGAGAAGGCCCTTATTGGTACTGAGTCAGGCGTGTACGTCTTTGAAGTTCCTCAGGCTGCAACAAAGGAGGATGTTGCACAGGCCATTATTAAATTCTATGGCGTTACACCAATGAAGGTGCGCATGGTGAACCTTCCAGCAAAAAAGGTGTCACTTCGCACACGCAGGGGAGTCGGTACCCGCGCACGTCGCCACAAGGCATACGTCTATCTTAAGAAGGGTGAGAGCATCACCTTCGCATAACTTAGAGTCCTATGAAGTCTTTTAAACCAACATCAGCAAGTCGCCGAAGCATGACCGTTGTCACGTACCGTGGCGTGCTTTCAGGTGACAAGCCACACAAGCCACTTCTTTCGTACAAGAAGCGTCAGGGAGGTCGCAACAATGCAGGACGCATTACAACTCGTCATCAGGGAGGCGGACATAAGCGCATGCTTCGCGATGTTGACTTTAAGTACAACAAGCACGACATTCCTGCTCGTATTGAGACTATTGAGTACGATCCATATCGCACCGCATTCATTGCACGTACCGTCTTTGCTGATGGAGAGCGTCGCTATGTAACGGTCCCTAAGGACATGAAGGTGGGCGACACATTCATCGTATCTGAGAAAGCACCTATCAAGACTGGAAACCGTCTTCCGCTTGGAAAGATTCCTTCAGGAACATTTATCTACAACGTAGAGCTTCGTCCAGGAGCTGGTGCGCGCATCGCTCGCTCTGCTGGAAACTACGCTGAGATTGTTGCGCATGATGCTGGCTACGCACAGATCAAGATGCCTTCAAGTGAGGTACGTAAGGTTATTGAGTCTGCATGGGCTTCAGTTGGAGCAGTAGGCAACGAAGAGCAGCGTCTTCAGAATTACGGAAAGGCAGGAAAGAGTCGCTGGAAAGGTATTCGCCCAACAGTGCGTGGTACTGCGATGAACCCAGTTGATCACCCACACGGAGGTGGTGAAGGAAAGCAGGGACGTGGACTTCGTCGTGCCAAGAGCATGTGGGGCAAGCCAACAGGTAAGGGACAGAAGACCCGTACTCCAAAGAAGTACTCAAACAAGTTTATTGTTTCTCGCCGAAAGGTTGGAAAGAAGCGATAAGACACAAAGAAAAGCCCCGCCAGAGTGCGGGGCTTTTCTTTTATGTATAGAGAGAGTAGGGTGATGCAGAAGACACGCCAGGAGGTAAGTGATGCACATTTTTCGTTCGCTCCGCCTGAGAAAGTGGCGAGAACAACAACGGTTGAGGCGAGAGCTCAGGAAGACAGTAAGCTATCTGAAACATCTCGCCTCTATGTATGAGGAAACTAAAGGAAACGACGATCAATCAAAGATCCTCCTTTGGGTAATTAAGGCCTGGTACGCACGAAAATGGGAATTGATGAGAAAGATCAAGCCCCCTTTGCGTTCCAGGTACAAGACTTAAGCCAGCTATAGTACGCTGGTTCTTTTTATGGAACGTACTTCTCGTTCAGAACTTCTGAAAGCTGTGCGAGCGGAATAGATACACTTTGTGGCCCAAGCGCATAGGGACCAACTTGGTAGGGAGGGAACAGGAAGACTAGAGTGTTTCCTTCAACAACAAAGGTCTGAAAGTTAGCGGTCTCTGGGGCTGTGCCTTGCTGCATGTAGGAGACATCTGCATCTTCTCCAAGTTTCTTTTGAAGCTCAAAGCGTGCAATCTCAGAGATGCGCTTTAGATAGTCTGTGCGGGGCTTGAATAAAGAGGCGAGTGAAAGCTCTGCGCCAGTTTCTGCATCAAAAACGAAGGTCCTATAGAAAGAGTTCGGGTGTGCACCAAACGTGTCTGTATAGAGCGTATAGGCGTATGAGACGGTATGTGGAGCGAGTACTTCGTTGTATTCAATAGCGAGCGCCTGCTTCCTCCCGTCCTCGTATCCCATCATTTGAATATCCTCTTTTGTGAGGCTTGCGAAGTTACCTTCACGCTTGAACTGTTGAATGGTGTCTTCAACAAAGCTCTTCATAGTGTCTATAGCCTCTACGTCTGCAGTGGTTCCTGCAGAGACTGAGAGGGGTGTCTCAGACGGGTACGCAGCCTCAATATCGTAATACTGCGCATGTTCACGAATAGTCTGTGGTTCTGTAGGAGGAACAGGTACCGTCTCTTCTACGAGAGGACTATAAGGCTCTGGTGCCTGATGGGTGGCCATGTACCAAAGAGAAAGTCCAAGGACTACCGCTATGAGAGCACCAGCACCGAGAAGTTCCAGCTTCTGAACACGAGTGAGAGAGTGAATGTTCCACATATAGGAAGAAGTATAGCCCATAAATGAAAAGGGCCGGATGCGTGTGCGTCCGGCCCCTGGAAAGATCTGGTGCTTTACCAGAAGATACTGTCAGGATCGTAGCCGGGGTCAGAGTTCCAACTCATCATTGAATCAATGGCCCCATCATCAATCTCGGGGTCTTCCCCAAGATCCTGACTGTCAGAATCGGTGGCTGGAAAGCCACCCAGCGTAGTTGTCATGCTATTCCTCCCTCTCAACTACTTTTTCACCCTATCATGAAAAAAGCTATGCGCGAGCATAGCTTGTGTTGGCTATTCTAGCCAAAAGAGCCCACCAGCCGGCGCACCATAGCATCAGCGTCCTGAAAGAGGCCTCCATAGATGGCGAGCGCGCCTTCACCGAATTCTTCAGTGATTTCAGCGATTGCAGACGTTACATCTGCGTGCGGGACGGGCTCCTCGGCCTGTCCACGGGTATCTGTAGTCATACTTCCTCCCTCGTTGAGCACCAAAGTACCCTATCATGGAGCCCGGTAGTTTGACACTTCTCTCTGTTTCATATAGATTCTATCTATCCCGCCTGGCGGGCTTTCCATTGTCTATCTATGTCCCGATCCCTTAAAAAAGGCCCATACATTGACCTGAACCTTATGAAGAAAGTTCAGGACAAGAAGCCGTCTGCGACCGGTACTATTAAGACATGGGCACGCAACAGCCAGATTGCTCCTGAGTTCGTTGGATTCACTTTTGGAGTCCATAACGGCAAGCAACACGTAGACGTACTCGTTTCTGAGGAAATGGTCGGACACCGTCTCGGCGAGTTCTCTCCAACGAAGAAATTCCTTCGTCACGGAGGAAAGATGCAGAAGCAGCTTGAGGAGAAGCGAAAGGTTGCTGAAATTGCAGCAGCAAAGGCCGCTAAAGCAGCCCCATCACCTGCTAAGAAGAAATAATCATGGCATCTACTGGAACACACAAGCAGCCTGCGCAACTGCGTAAGGACGAAGACAAGAAGGCTATTCGTGCTTCTCTTGCTACGTACAACCAGTCACCTCGCAAGGTGCGATTGGTAACTGATCTCGTAAAGGGTAAGAAGGTAACAGAGGCAGTAAAGGCACTTGCGTTCCTTCCTAAGCGCGCAGCTCTTCCAGTACAGAAGCTTATTGAATCTGCTGCAGCTACTGCTAAGAGTCGTGGAGAGGACATTGACACACTTCGTATTGCTGACGTTCGTGTTGACAGTGCTGGTATGTTCACTCGCTTCATGCCTCGCGCTATGGGACGTGCAGCTCCAATCCGCAAGCGTCGTAGCCGTATCACTCTTCGTCTGACTTCAGATACCACTAAATAACCATGACACACACCGTCCATCCGTACGCACACCGCCTAGGCATCATCCGTGATTGGAAGAGCCGCTGGTTCGCTACAGACAAGCAATCATTCCGCGAGAATATCGCTGTAGATGCTGCTATCCGTGGCTACTTCAAAAAGCGTGGACGCGGGATGTACATTGCTGATCTTGAGATTGAGCGCACTGCCGCTGAGATCCGCATTCTTTTGCATACTGCTCGTCCTGGTGTGGTTATTGGTCGCAGCGGAGACAATGCTACAAAGCTCCGCAACGAACTCACTCGTTTGGTGAATTCAAAGGCAACTGGCACAAAGCGTGCAGTGAAGCTAGATATCATTGAAGTGCGTCAGCCAGAGACCTCTGCTGCTGTTGTTGGCCTTATGGTTGCTGAAGGTCTTGAGAAGCGAATGCCATTCCGACGTGTGCTTAAGCAGACTGTTGAGAAGGTTATGGCAGTACGCGAGGTAGTGGGAGTACGTATCGTAGTATCTGGTCGTCTTGGAGGAGCTGATATGTCGCGCACTGAGCAGATCAAGCGTGGGCGTATTCCACTTCAGACCTTCCGTGCAAACATTGACTACGCACACCAAGAGGCACTTCTTCCATACGGAGTGATTGGTATTAAGGTATGGATCTACCTAGGAGAGACATTTACCGATCAGGCTGCTAGCGGCCGCATCGGAGCCCCTAAACACTAGACCTATGTTGTTTCCTAAGAAAGTAAAGCACCGCAAGTGGCAGACTGCTCGCAAGAGTCCTGAGAAACTCGCACGCCCTGATACTCGTGGTATTACCGTTGCGTTTGGTTCCTATGGTCTTCGTGCAACAACGCCATCTCGCATCACTTCAAACCAGATTGAGGCCGCACGTAAAGTGCTTACTCGCGTTACTGGAAAGGGTGGTAAGCTTTGGATTCGCATCTTCCCTGATCGTCCGATCACTAATAAGCCAGCTGAGGTGGGCATGGGTAAGGGAAAGGGAGACCCGAAGCACTTTGTGTTTGAGGTACGTCCAGGCCGCATTCTTTTTGAACTTGATGGTGTTGATGATGCTAAGGCGCGCGACGCACTTCGTCGTGCTGGGGCAAAGCTTCCTCTTAAGACAACCGTAATTACCCGATAACATGGCAAAGAAACTTTCATTCAAGGACATGAAGCCAGAGGAGATTCAGAAGCTCCTCGTTGAGAAGCGTGCAGAGCTCCGTACACTCCGTTTCGCAGCTGCTGGCGCCCGTCCAAAGGACGCTTCTGCTCCCGCTAAGGTCCGCAAGGACATCGCTCGTCTTCTTACTGAAGAGACTGCGCAGAAGAACGCATAACTACTATGGAACACACACCCGCAAAACCACAGTCATTCAAAGGAACCGTTGTTAAGACGGCGATGAAGGATACTGCTACCGTTGCCGTTTCTCGCTACGTGAAGCACCCTAAGTACAAGAAGTATCAGACTCGCACGAAGAAGTTTCTTGTTCATGACGAAGGAAACACTGTTTCTGTTGGAGACGAGGTAACAATTGTTGCATGCGCACCAATTTCAAAGTTGAAGTCATTCAAGATCGCTAAGTAACTAATTTATGGTACAGCCCCAATCAATCGTTAAAGTTGCAGACAATTCAGGCGCCAAGATCGCTCGTGTCTTCAAAGTGCTTGGGGGTTCAAAGCGTCGCTATGCAGAAATCGGAGACGTCGTTGTGGTGTCTGTGCAGACTGCAGAGCCTCGCAAGTCCGTAAAGAAGAAGGATATCTACAAGGCAGTCGTTGTGCGTCAGCGTAAGGCATTCCGCCGTGCATCTGGTATTTATGTACGTTTTGATGACAATGCTGTTGTTCTTATTGAAAAGCAGGGTAAGGAGATGGGTCCAAAGGGGAACCGTGTATTTGGTCCTGTGCCTCGCGACTTGGTTGAGCGCGGATGGCAGAATATTGCTTCTATAGCCCCTGAAGTGGTCTAACCTCTCTGTATATGTCAAAAGCAACTCAAGGAAAGCAAACCGCAAAGTTTAAAATAAAGAAAGGCGACACAGTCGTGGTTATTTCAGGCAAGGACAAGGGTAAGACCGGCGCTGTTGAGCGTGTACTCCGCGAAGAGGCGAAGGTAGTAGTTGAGGGTATTGCACTCGTAAAGCGACACAATCGTGGAACTCGCGGACAGACAGGGCGAATTGTAGAGAAGCCTCGCGCAATCTCAATCTCAAACGTTATGATTCAGGACCCTAAGGAAAAGAAGGGAACTCGTGTAAAGCGTGAGATGAAGGATGGAAAGCGCGTTCGTGTGTCAGTTAAGAGTGGCACGACACTCTCCTAATGAATTTGAGTATGATGATGACTAAAGAAAAACAAGCAAAGGCGTATGAGGCTCTCAAAGAGAAGTTCGGATACACGAACCTCTTTGCAAGTCCTCGTCTTCAGAAGATCGTTGTATCTTCAGGAGTTGGTAAGGCAGACAAGGCGCGTAAGGCATTTGTTGAGAAGCGTCTTGCAACTATCACTGGCCAGAAGGCATCTCCTCGTGCATCTAAGCAGTCTATTGCACAGTTTAAGATGCGTCAGGGCGAGATTGTCGGGTATCAGGTAACGATGCGTGGAGCTCGCATGAATGACTTCCTAGACAAGCTCATTCACATTACGCTTCCTCGTACTCGTGACTTCCGTGGACTCTCAGCTACTGCTATTGATGAGATGGGGAACCTTACGATTGGTATTAAGGACCACACTATCTTCCCAGAGACTGCAGACGAAGATCTCAAGGATGTGTTTGGTGTTGCTGTTACGCTCGTAACAACAGCAAAGACTAAAGAAGAGGCAGAAGCCTTCTTCCGCTACCTCGGTATTCCGTTTACGGCTGCTGTATAAAGAAGAGGATGTTGCAAAAGAGCCCGGAAACGGGCTCTTTTGACATATAGAAACAGGGTTGTAGTATCAAAATACTAAGTTTGGTAGTTGTATCAGGCTTTTAAGAAGGAGGATGAAGTGAGAAAGATGTTCTTTGCGGGGGCTCTTGTCCTTGCACTTTCCGCCTGCGACAGGAACACGGACAACAATCTGCGGTACGAAGTTTCCGTGGACTACCGTGAGCCTGTGGGCGCCGTGGTCAGGGAGCTCGGCCTTAACACGGAGGAAGTGCCTGTGTACGAGGTCATGAACCGCAGCAGGCATGGAGTCGGCGAAGAGCTTCGCTGGATGCGCGTGGTTCGGCATCGGGAGCTGAAGGACACCTACAGCCCCAAAAACGGGTTTCACCCGGCCGATACGCGCGAAATGCTGGCGTTCTACGCCACGCACCCCCAGGCAGTGCCTTTCAAAGGGCTCTGCGCTCCGGGCGAGCAACTGCCGCTTGGGGAAGGGGTGATCGGCGTGCCGGTTATCACGCGCGCAGGCAATCTCGGCATTTCCGCCCATGGCTGCAAGAAGCCGGGCCGTCGCGTGCTCGTGGTGCGAGATTTCGGCCGCACGCAGCCCTGAATATACGGTCCCCATGTCTTCATTGGCGCGGGGACCATTTTCTTTGGGGTCAATGTTTGACAGCCTATATCCTTACTGATAGATTACATGAACGGCTCCCCGGAGCTATTTTTTCTTATGGCCAAAGCCTCACAAATCGCCCGCAACAACAAGAGAATTAAACTTGTTGAGAAGTACGCAGAAAAGCGTGCTGCTCTTAAGGCTGCTGGTGATTGGGAAGGGCTTCAGAAGCTCCCTAAGAATTCATCTCCTGTTCGTGTAAAGAATCGCTGTGCAGTTACTGGTCGTCAGCGTGGATTTATGCGCCACTTCGGTCTTTCTCGTATCACCTTCCGCGAGCTCGCTCGTGAGGGAAAGATTCCGGGAGTTAAGAAAGCCTCTTGGTAATATTTTTTGTATGGTAACTGACCGCGTAGGAGATTTCATCATCCGCCTCAAGAATGCTGGCGCTATTGGCAAGGAAAAGATTTCCATGCCGTACTCAAAGCACGTTGAGGAAATTGCTAATAAGCTCAAGTCTTTGGGCTATGTTGGTGAAGTAACAAAGGGGAAGGCCCCGTACACTTTTGAGGTCACTCTTGCGTACGATGAGCGTGGACAGCACAAGATTCGTGGCGTGAAGCGTATTTCAAAGCCAGGACGTCGCCTCTACACTCCTGCTGCTGAGGCGCACAGTGTAAAGAACGGTATTGGTGCTCGTTTGATCTCAACTCCACGTGGAGTACTTACAGATCGCGAGGCTCGTAAAGTACGTTCTGGAGGGGAAGATCTCTTTGAGATTTGGTAATACATCTATATGTCACGTCTTGCTAAAAAACCAATCGCCATTCCTTCAAAGGTTACCGTTTCAACAACTAACGGAATGCTTTCGGTGAAGGGTCCTTCAGCAACACTTGAGCGCCCTATTCACGCAGCAGTTTCAATTGAGGTTACCCCAGAAGGAGTAATGGTTGGTCCTGCAAACGATACAAAGCTTGCTCGTGCATTGACTGGTACATTTGCCGCACACGCTCGTGCCATGATCTCTGGAGTTGAGACTCCATTCAAGCGTGTCCTTGTTATTAAGGGAGTAGGGTACAAAGTAGAGCTTCGTGGACGTGATCTTGTCTTCAACGTAGGCTTTTCACACCAGGTGACTCTTACTGTTCCTGAGGGACTTGAGGCAAAGGTTGAGAAGCTCACTATCACTATTGAAGGAGCTGACAAGCAGAAGGTCGGACAGTTCGCTGCAGAGATCCGCGCCATCAAGCCACCGGAGCCATACCTTGGAAAGGGTATTGCATACGATGATGAAGTTATTCGCCGCAAGCAAGGAAAGAAAGCCGTATAGCCTATGCCATCTACACTTCTTAACAAAAAGGAACTTCGCGACCGTCGCCACAAGCGTGTTCGCGCGCGTATTTCAGGAACTGCTGAGCGTCCTCGCCTTGCAGTCTATAAGTCAAACAAGTTTATTTCAGTACAGCTTATTGACGACGCTGCCGAGAAGACACTTGCAGCATCACACGGACGCGCGTTTCCTGGATCTCTTTCAGTACAAGCTGCAGCTGTAGGAAAAGCAATTGCAGAGAGCGCTAAGAAGGCGGGTATTTCAACAGTAGTATTTGATCGTGGAGGCTATATGTATGCGGGACAGGTTAAGGCCGTTGCAGAGGCTGCGCGCGAGGCAGGACTTACGTTTTAAATCATGACTGACACACCAACACCAACCATGGATACTGAGAAGAAGGCACCGGAGACCACTCCAGAGACTGCAACTACAGCAGCACCTACTCGCGACGACCGTCGTGGCGGAGGACGTCGCCCAGGTGGCCGTGATTCACGTGGACGCGGACCCCGTGCTCCTCGTGAGCGCTCAGAGTTTGAGCAGGCAACAATTGAAGTGCGCCGTGTTGCTCGTGTGATGGCTGGAGGACGTCGTTTCTCCTTCTCTGTAACAGTAGTTATTGGAGACAAGAAGGGACGCGTGGGTGTTGGCCTTGGAAAGGGAGCTGATACTGCACTCGCTATTGATAAGGCAGTACGAGATGCTAAGAAGCACCTCATCACCGTTGCTCGCACTGCAGACGGTTCTATCGCGCATGATGTCTCTGTAAAGAACTCATCTTCAATAGTTACTATCGTTCCGAGTCCTGGTCGCGGTATCGTTGCAGGGTCTGCGATGCGTGTCGTGCTTGAACATGCAGGCGTAACGAACGTCGTTGCGAAAATCCTTACTCGCACTAAGAACAAGCTTACTATTGCTCGTGCAACCGTAGATGCACTTGCAAGCGCAGGCGCTCGCTAACCGTATTTTTTATGCAGTCCAACACTCTCGCACCAAAGACAGCTCGCATCACAACGCCTCGCGTAGGTCGTGGGGGGAAGCGTGGAAAGACTTCAGGTCGTGGGACTAAAGGTCAGAACGCACGTGCAGGACACCGCAAGCGTCCTGAGATGCGTGACATCCTCAAGAAGCTTCCAAAGCTTCGTGGACACGGACAGAACCGCTCACACACTGTTCGCTCTAATCGTCTGATCTACGCCCCAGTTAACCTCACTCTTCTAGAGGCCGCATTTAATGCGGGAGACACTGTTACTCCAGAGACTCTTTACAAGAAGGGGTTGATATCAGCACGTGGAGGAAAGATTGCGTACGTAAAGATCCTAGGGACTGGATCACTCACGAAAGCACTTACTGTTTCAGACTGCGCGGCGTCGGGCGCAGCAAAGACTGCAATTGAAGCAGCAGGCGGTTCGCTTGTCTCCTAATCCGCCATGGCAAGCCAGGCGATACACAAACTAAAGATTATCTTCTCAGACGCGACTATTCGTAATCGCGTGCTGTTTATCCTTGCGGCATTTGCTGCATTCCGTGTACTCGCTGCGGTGCCGATCCCAGGTGTAAACCGTGTCGCACTTGAGCAGTTTTTCAATAACAATCAGTTCCTCGGACTCCTCAATATCTTCTCCGGAGGAGGCCTTTCAAGTCTTTCAATAGTTATGCTCGGTGTGGGCCCGTACATTACGGCGTCTATCATCATGCAGCTTGCTACCGTTATCTTCCCGAAGGTAAAGGCAATGTACACAGAAGAGGGAGAAGCAGGGCGCACCAAGTTCATCTCACTGTCCCGTGTCATTACGGTGCCATTTGCGATTCTACAGTCTGTAGCGTTCCTCTCTCTTCTTGAGAATCAGGGCATTGTTGTGGCGCTCACACCGTTCGCGTTTGCACTAAACGTGTTCCTTGTGGCCGCTGGATCCATGCTTCTTATGTGGGTTGGTGAGCTTATTACTGAGTTTGGTATCGGAAACGGTGTTTCACTCATCATCTTTGCTGGTATTGTTGCAGGGCTCCCCGCAGGTATCAGCCAGCTTCTCTTTACTGCGTCTGCAGCAAATATCCCTGCGTATGTAGGATTTACTTTCCTTGCGCTTCTGGTTGTCTTTGCCGTGGTTCTGGTGTCTGAAGCAGAGCGATCTATTCCTATTCACTATGCCCGCGCAACGCGTGGTATTTCTGGATCTCCAACGTACCTTCCAATTCGCTTGCTTCAGGCAGGAGTTATGCCGATTATCTTCGCGCTTTCACTTCTCCTTCTTCCGCAGATGGTACTTACGGGACTTTCTGCAGTTGGTATTGCAGGGTCTGCCGGACTACTCGCTGCATTCACTGAGTTTGCTGCAAATCCATTTGCGTATGGAGCCTTCTACTTTGTACTCGTTGTTATGTTCACTTATTTCTACACTTCAATTACCTTTGAACCACATCGTGTTGCGGAGAACCTTCAGAAGTCAGGTGCGTTCATTCCTGGAGTTCGCCCAGGGCGCGAGACTGAGAACTACATTGCAAACGTTGTTAATCGCGTGACTCTTCCGGGCGCAACCTTCCTCGGACTTGTTGCAGTTATTCCGTTCATTATCCAGGGTATCACTGGTATCACCGCTATCCTCATTGGCGGTACAGCACTCCTCATCGTTGTGAACGTAGTACTTGATCTTATCCGTAAGATTGATGCGCAGGCATCTCTCGGAGAGTATTAAACGCGCGTAGCGGTGCGCGTGCTAGAGTCTCTATATGAATACACGAGGTATCTTAGTTCCCGTCGTAGCTCCCACTGGAAGCGGGAAGGATACGCTCATTACGTACGCGAAGTCTCTGTATCCTGAAATTGTGTTGTCCATATCGTGCACGACTCGTGCTCCTCGCGAAGGGGAGGTTGATGGTGTTGATTACTACTTCCTTACGCGAGAAGCGTTTGAGGCGCGTATCGCAGAGGGCGGGTTACTTGAGTGGGCAGAGTATGGAGGCAACTACTATGGCACGCCAAAGGCAGAGATAGAACAGGCTCTTTCAGAAGGGAAGCTTATTATGGGAGATATTGAAGTGCAGGGAGTGCGCCTCATTAGCGAACTCCTCCCAAAGGAAGAATTTAGCACCATATACATTGATGCAGGGTCTTGGGAGGTATTGTCTGCGCGCGCTCTCTCTCGCGCTCCTATGAGCGAGCAGGAGCTTCTGAAGAGAAAGTCACGATACGAGGATGAGGCATCATACAAAGCTGAAGCAACCTATGTTGTTCATAATCCAGACGGGCACCTTGAGGTGGCAAAAGAGGAAATGAAGCAGGTTGTGGAGGAGCTTCTTGCACGAATCGCTCGCTAATACTTATTTGGTACTATTATCTTATGGAACAACTTTCGTACAGCAACGTACTTCTTATGGGCCGTCCTGGGTCTGGGAAGGGGACACAAGCAAAGCGTCTTGCAGAGAAGTTTGGATGGGAACACTTTTCTACGGGAGATCGGTTTAAGATACTTCGCGACGAGGACAGCGAGATCGGAAGAAGCGTACGTGAAGCGTATGACGCAGGGAAACTGCTTCCTGATTGGTTTGCAACGTATCTTTTTGAAAGCGTTGTTTTGTCTATGAGTCCTGAGAAGGGACTTGTATCTGAAGGGTACCCTCGTTCCCTAGGACAGGCAGAGATATTTGATGAGATTCTTTCATGGCTAACCCGCCCATATAAGGTCTTGGATCTTGCTGTTTCTGATGAGCTTGTAACAGAGCGCATGCTTCTTCGCGCAGAGACGGAACACCGTCCTGACAGCGCAACAAAGGAGCAGATTATGGCTCGCCTTGCGACCTACGAAGAGCACACTGCTCCTGTGCTTGATTTCTTTAGAGAGAGAGGGCTCCTTGTTTCAATAGACGGAGCTCTTTCTCCTGACCAGGTTACCGAAGCAATTCTAAGAGAGCTCTCTGCATGATTGTACGTACAAGCGAGGAGCGAGAAGGAATTTTGGAATCAGGGAGGCGACTTGCCGCAGTCCTCTCAAAACTTGAGAACATGGTAGCGCCAGGTGTGTCTGTTGAAGACTTGGACACTGAAGCAGAGCGTCTTATTCGTGAGACGGGAGATACTCCTGCCTTTCTTCACTACACCCCAGAAGGGGCCAGAAGGCCCTATCCTGCGTCGTTGTGTGTCTCAGTGAATGAGGAAGTAGTGCATGGACTTCCGAATGAGGCACCAAGAATACTTAAACAAGGAGATGTAGTGTCCCTAGACCTAGGTCTTACTCACAAAGGATTTATAACTGATTCTGCGATTACGGTCCCTGTTGGGAAGATCGCTAAGAACATTCAATCGTTGCTGGATACTACTCGCGCTTCTCTTGAGGCGGGTATTCTCGCAGCACGTCCGGGCAACCGCATTGGAGATATTTCATACGCAACCGGAAGTGCATTCAAAGGAACAGGTTTTTCTGTTGTAAAGATGCTTGGCGGACACGCAGTGGGACGCGCGGTGCACGAGGAGCCATTTATAGCTAATGACGGGCACCCAGGAACAGGTCCAGAAATTGTTGCGGGTATGGTGCTCGCTATTGAGCCCATCGCAAACATAGGCAAGGCCGCCGTTATTATTGCTCCAGACGGGTATACATACAGAACAAAGGACGGATCTGTATCTGCACACTTTGAGCACACTATTTTAGTTGAAGAGAATGAGACGGTGGTGGTAACGAGGAGAGAGGGAGAAGTGTACTAATATGCAGCCACAGATCCCACACCCGTACGGTTTGAATGAAGGGTACATGTGGCTCCCTACACCTGTTGAGTGGTTTGCTGATATTCCAGAGCATGTTTTTGTGGATGGGATTGAACTTGAGCGAAAGACGAGTTTCCATGTGAGTTTGTTTGAGCTCCCGCATCTTGTTGCATTCATTGCTGAAAGGACAGGTGTTTCTCCTGACGAGGTTGAGAAGAAGGTACTCGCACATTTCTTGTCGTATGTAGCTGAGAAACCCATCACGTTCAAAGCATTTTTGGATGATTTCAGATGTGTGGAAAAGGAAGAAAGAAAGAGCGTTGTTGTCCGTTGCGAGATTCATAACCTGAACGGGTTCTTTGAAGTCCTGGAGAACGAGTTTGGAATCAGTGTATACAGACAACCAGCACATGTAACGATATACACGCTCGGTCTTAACAAGGGAATAGGACTTCACACGCTTGAAGAAATGGAGTCACTCCCTAAGGTAGATCTTCCGGAAGTATTCATCTCTATTTACGATATAATTACGTAATGAGTCATTACCGAAAATTGGTTCGGGACAATATACCGCAGATCTTAGATGAAAAGGGTGTTTCATATACTCAAACTATTGCGGACGATACGGAGTACAAGAAGGAGCTCATAAAGAAATTGCTTGAGGAAGCAACTGAGTTTGCGGAACAGAGTTCTGTAGAAGAACTCGCAGATGTGCTTGAGGTGGTGGCTGCCTTAAAGAAGCTAGAGGAATATGCTGACGTTGAGGCAGTCTGCTTAGACAAGCGAGAGGAACGGGGAGGATTTGAGAAGAGGATTATCCTTGAGGGGGAGAAATAAGACCCACTGACAGCAACAGGGCAATGTAGTATAGTGCGGTTATACACGCCCTCGGGCGATTTTTAGTAACAATTACCTACGTACTCATGCCTATTCCACATCCAAAGTTAGAGCGCACCTTCGTTATTGTTAAACCTGATGGTGTTCAGCGTTCTCTCATCGGAGAAATTATTAAACGCTTTGAGCGAACTGGTCTTAAGCTTATTGGTCTTAAGCTCACCGTTCTTGATGCAGACCGTATCTGGAAGCACTACAGCAAGGATGATGCTTGGTTCATAAAGAAAGGAACTAAGATTGCTGAAGACCGCGCTGCAGCTGGGCTTTCGGCTGAGAAGGAGCCTATTGAGTACGGAAAGGACATCATTAGAGCTCTAGAGAAGTTCATGACTTCTGGGCCGGTGGTGATGATGGCATGGGAAGGAAACTCTGCAGTAAGTGTTGTTACAAAACTCGTAGGAGACACAGAGCCGACAAGCTCTGATGTGGGTACTATTCGTGGAGATTTCACAATTGATTCGTACAACATCGCAGCAGTTGATGATCGCGCAGTGCGCAACCTCATTCACTGCTCAGATACTCCTGAGAATGGAGAGAACGAGATTAACCTCTGGTTCACTCCTGAGGAATTGATTACGTATCGCCTGGTTGGAGACCAGATCATTTACGACGTGAATCTAGACGGGATTTTGGAATAGTATTTCCCAAAGGTATACTTTTCCCGGAGCCGTCCCTAAAACGCAACTTGCTTAATTTTCGGGAGTCTTATATTCACGTGTCGGGGTGCTCCTTTAAGGACTAACCGGTGCGATGCGGGCACCCACGTGGCATCAAAAAGTTGCCACATGGGGACGGTTCCGACGAAAGCTCGCCATTATGGCGGGCTTTCGTCGTGCTACCATACCTCCATGCGTCTCCCGTGGCTCATTTCTGCACTCATACTTGCAGCAGTGCTTGCGCTCCTACAGCATGTAGCACTCGCTGACTATTTGTACTGGAGGTATCCTTGGTTTGATACACTCATGCACTTTTTGGGAGGACTTACGGTTGCTTGTTTTGCTGTGGGATTGCTACGGAAACACCGTGCACAATTATTTCTAGTTGGAATGGTCGCTATCGCTGTTGGATGGGAAGTGTTTGAATTTGCTATAGGAACTCAAAGAGAGGCTAATTTTGTATTTGATACATCACTTGATTTGCTTATGGACACATTGGGAATGGTAACGGTGTACTTAGTCGCTAGATATACGCTATGGCGCTCCGCGTAACATTTCATGGTGGAGCCGGGTCTGTGACAGGCTCTAATTTCCTTGTTGAGGGCTCTAAAGGAAGACTGCTTGTTGATTGCGGACTAGAGCAAGGACAGGATTTTTGTATGCAGTGTATGTATGCACCATTTCCCTATGACGTATCTTCAATTGATGCGCTCGTTATAACGCACGCGCACCTAGATCATATTGGGAGGGGCCCTAAGCTGATTAAGGAGGGCTTTAGGGGAACTGTTTATATGACACCTCCTACTCGTGATTTAACAGCACTTATGCTCAAGGATAGCGTAGGGCTTTTGGCGCGAGAAGCGAAGCGTCTCGGGCAAGACCCTTTGTATTCAGAACAGGATGCCACGAGTTTCATGGAGAGCGTGGTAACTGTTGGATATCATGAAGAGAAGGAGGTCGCCCCTGGTCTCTCTGTGTACTTAAGAGACACTGGACACATTCTCGGCGCCGCAAGCGTCCGCATTAAGGACACAGAGGATGGTACGAGTCTTTTGTGCACTGGAGACATTGGAAACACACCGAACCCCTACCTTGCAGACTTTGAGCTCGCCCCTGATGCTGACGCAGTTATTATGGAGGCCGTATATGGAGACCGGCAACACGAGCACGTTGCTGAGCGAGTCCCACGTCTCCGGGACGCGATGAAGCGGGCTATTGAGCGTGGCGGAGCTATTCTGATGCCTGCCTTCTCTATGGAACGCACACAGCTCATGCTATACGAGCTTTCTAACTTAATGGAGGCAGGGGAGATTCCACAGATTCCAGTGTTCTTGGATTCTCCGCTCGCCATATCTGTAACAGATGTGTATGAGAAATGGGCTGGGGAATACTTTAATAAGGAGGCAAGAGAAGAGATGAAAAAGGAGCACAGTATCTTTAGATTCCCGTTTCTTTCCATGACACCCTCTAGAGAAGACTCAGAAACAATTGCGAGCGCACCAAACCCAAAGCTTATTATTGCGGGTGCCGGTATGAGTCACGGAGGAAGAATTGGAAAGTGGGAGACAAAGTATCTTCCTGATCCTAAAACCACACTCTTTATTGTAGGGTACCAAGCACCGGGAAGTCCTGGGAGATTGCTTCAGGACGGAGCACCAAAGGTAAAACTTGATGGGAGGGAGGTGAAAGTAAAGGCAAAGATTGAAACCCTTACCAGCTGGTCAGCACATGCAGATAGAGATGGACTCCTAAAGTTTGCTGAAGGCACTCTTCCACGCGCTAAAGCGATCTTTGTCTCTATTGGAGAGCCAACAAGCCAGAGATTCTTAGCACAGCGTATTCACGACTACTTGGGAGCTAAAGCTATCGTACCCTCTCAGGGAGAGGTGTGGAATATAACAAAAGAAGGAGCGCAAAAAGAAAAGGCCCTATAGGGCCTTTTCTCATTTGTTGGATGGTTACCCAACCTTCTTAACGATGCGTGTGAACACCTCTGGCTCAGTTGCAGCGAGTGTGGCGAGTACTTTTCGGTCTAGACCGATCTCAGCCTTCTTAAGGGCGTTGATGAAAGTACTGTATGACTTAAAGCCATTCTCACGAACTGCAGCATTGAGTCGTACAATCCAAAGCTGACGGAAGTCAGTCTTCTTGTCGCGACGGTGGTTGAACGCATTCTTACCTGCGTGTACCAAAGATTCCTTTGCGAGGCGTACCTTAGTTGATCGTCCATGACGATACCCCTTAGCACGCAAGAGAATATTCTTGCGACGCTTTGCTGATGCTACTCCTCCTTTTACTCGTGCCATACAATAGTAATTACTGAAATTATTTGGTTGTCGTCTTGCTCAAGAACTGGCGAACAATGCGCTTAGGAACTGAGATGATGTTCGCGCGTCTCTTCACGGTCTTTGTGCGTCCGCGCTCTTTTGCATTGAAATGGTCCTGACCAGGCTTGCGTGCAACAAGCTTCCCGTTTCGGGTCACCTTAATGCGCTTTGTGTATGACTTATTCGTTTTCATGGGTAGGTGATTCGGGTGGTGTCTGTTGCGGTTTTTTAGCGGCCTCCGCAATGGCCTTGCTGTCGCGTTCAATAATTCCTGCGAACCCTTTCGGAGCGCGAGCGATTGGCTCAGCTATCTTGTAGGGGTAGGGAATAAGGAGCACAAACTTCTCCAGCCGGGTCTTGAGGAATGTCTCCTCCATACCCTTGTATCGGCCTTTGAGGAAGAGCTCAACGCGTACTCGGTGCCCGTCAGCGAGCCACTCGGCTGCTTTCTTGGCTTTGAGACGCATATCGTTCTCTCCAGTGCCCACTTTGATCTGGACCTCCTTCGTCTCGGAGACCTTTACCTTGGCCCTGGCAGCACTCTCTCGCTTGCTTCTCTCGTACTCGAATTTACCATAATCCATTATTTTAGCAACGGGAGGAATGGCATTTGGAGAGATTTCAATAAGGTCCAGGGTGAGGTCCTGGGCGCGCTTGAGGGCTTCTTCCGTAGAGATAACACCCAGGTTTTCTCCCTGAGCGCCAATAACACGCAATTCGCGTGCTTTGATCTCTTTATTTATGCGTATGCGGTCGGAATTAGTACTCAAAGCTGTTTAGTGTATATATTTTAGCACGCAAATCCTCAATAAACAAGGTACTGTAAGGATATTTTACAAATAACACCCGCCTGCACAGATGCAGGCGGGTGTTATGAAAGGGGTCCTATTGAGCTGCTGAGCTGGTAGCAGAATTAATGTCGTTGCTGAAGTCGCGAAGAAGCTGAGAGAGGACCTCTAGTTCGTCCTGACAGTCTGATTTGCTTCCTGCATTCGGGCCAGAACAGACCTCAGCAATACGTGCTCGCTGAGCTGTTATGTCTTCTTTGCCTTCCTGGAGCACGGTACCCAAATCCTTCTTCGGATTCATGATAACGAAGAGAGCTATGATGAGAAGAACGGCAAGAATTCCTGCAACGGACCAAGCGAGAGTAAGCTGTTTTTTAGTGTTCATGTCTGAATTGAGGTTATGTGTGCATTGTACACCTTTTGGCTGAATGGTTCATGAAATACAAAAGCCCTGGATATCCAGGGCTTTTGTGCAAAGAGGGAGTGTTAGGCTCCAGACTCTTCCGTAGGCATTTCCTCCTCAGGGGACACAATAGCGTCTACCTCTATAGTAGCGTCCATTGCTCCTTCCGTCGTTTCCTCAGTAGCTGGAACAGAGTTCTCTTCTGTCACTTGCTCTTCTTCCACAGAAGCCTCGGTTTCAGCAGAGAGATCGTATCCAGCGTCCTCTAGAAGTGCTGCGAGGTCTTCATCTGAGACGTTTAGAGCAAGCTCAGCGTCTTCTGAAATCATTGCATCGTCTTCTGCAACAACGGCAGTGTCACTCTCTTCAGAGAATGAGCCATCACCATCATCTACAACGATAGCTGCTGAAATAGTTCCGCCTGCAACGATTGCTCCATTTCGGTGCTTCACGTGCACATTGCGGTGTTCACCAGCTGACATGAGCTCACTTGAGCCAACAACACTCTTGTTTCCGGCTGCGTCAGTTGAGTACACAACAACATAGCCAGACTGTGCGAGTTTGGCATACGTAACAACAGTCTCGTCAGATGGTTGCTGGTCAGAGACGAGCACTGCGTTTTCATCAGTAATAAGCGATGCCTCAGCTTGCTGAGAGTTATTCCAGTACCAGGCAAAAGCGCCAAGCAATATAACTACAACCGCAATAATCAATACCTTACTTTTCATATGAGTAGGAACGTTTACTAAGTAATACCCTTTAAAGATAGCACTTGAGAAGTTCGTTCATGAACGCTTCAGGGGAGGAGGAGTACTGTGGAGCATATTACTTTTAATCCAATTCAAGACATGGCAACAATTGTGAACAACCCAAATCCAGAATCATCAGGAGGCGCAGGAGGATGGATTATCGCAGGCGTACTTATTATCGCTGTTGTGCTGATTGCCATATTTGTGTGGCCAGGCTTCGGCAATCAGGGGAGCGTCCCCACCCCTACGCAAGTAAATGTTGAAATCCCCACCCCTGACCTAGGAGGAGGGGAAGGAGCGCCCGCTCAATAGTCTTATTCATTCCTTAACGTAACTAAATTCTTATGGCATTTCTTATCTGGATTATTTTTGGAGCTCTCGCAGGATGGATCGCATCAATGATTATGAAGACAAATGGACAGCAGGGACTTCTGCTAGACATTATCGTCGGTATCGTTGGAGCTGTTCTTGGAGGATGGATTATGAACTTCTTCGGAGAGGGAGGAGTGGATGGGTTCAACCTCTACAGCTTCCTCGTTGCAATCCTTGGAGCAGTTGTATTGCTCGCAATCGTGAAGATGGTGCGTCGCGCATAAAACCTCTTCGCAGGATACACAAAGAGCCGCATGATGCGGCTCTTTGTGTATAGAAAAACTCCTGCCGATTGCTCAGCAGGAGGGGTGGATTGAAAGAACCTTTGTGACGTTAAGTCGTCCGTGTTTGGAGTTGTATAGCGTCTCGCAGGAGACAACGTCTCCTATGTTCAGGGAGACATGCCGTACATTTTGAAACTTTCGGAGTGTGCACAGCCAGAGAAAGATCCCTTCACCGTCCGCAGTTTCAAGAATGGCGTAACCCTTGTGGAAGGCTATTCTTGAAACCCTTCCTTCAACAGGGAAGAGTGCTCCGATATCAGGCTCAGTCTCCCTTGCAAGTTGCTTCTTCTTGTATCTGGACATTTTCGGAGCGTTTCCGGAATGTCTTTTCTTCTTTCCTCTTTTCACCGTATCCTCCCAGGTGTCTACTAGTCTGTAGTACCGCATAGAGGTATCCAGGTCAATTCTCTCTGGAAGGGGGTATACTTT
The DNA here is from genome assembly GCA_018826905.1 of Patescibacteria group bacterium. GTDB lineage: Bacteria > Patescibacteriota > Minisyncoccia > Phycocordibacterales > Phycocordibacteraceae > C7867-001. The sequence continues at coordinate 98,838 of JAHJYC010000003.1, forward strand.
TGAGAATATGAATGAATTCTGGGGGGCAGTCGGTTTTTATCTAATTGATAATCTACTCGGCATTGTCACGCTAATCCTCGCGTACTTTGCAGGACACGCAGCCGCAAAGATTAACCGCAAGAATAAGATTGCCGATGTCGTGATGCACTGTATTGATAGGTACGATGCTATTGCAAGAGATAAAGCGCTAATTGAAAACAAGTACCAAGCACATGGATACTATCGTCGGTACTTTGGTCTTAAAAGCGACCAGTTTGATTATTGGCTCTCAGGGCTCATTGATGCAGAGAATATTTCCAGTTGGCTGTATTCATTGCTTAACTCATTTGAACAAGGAAAGCGCGTGCACTATGTAGAGAATGGAGAAGAAAAGTGGATGACGTTCCATGAGGGATGGGAGAAGAGTAAGACTTCGCATGATGCACCGAACATTGTGTTTGTGAGAGTTATTGAACGTATTCAGGAACTTTCTCGGGCACCCATGGATACGAGAAGCAAATACTACGAACTCATTTCGCTTTTGTGCACCGTTGAGAAGGCAGAGCGAGATGTTATTAAATTTGCGGATATAAGTTTTATTAACCGGCGTATTCGCGGAGGAGATATGCGTGCGTTTCAGAAGATGGAGCGTAAGCATCACACGCGTGCAGGGAAGGTTGAGCAGTAGAGCTCTTGCCGATTTGGTAAACTAGAAACTACTTACCCGTAAACATATACATATTATGGCCACATACGTAGATGGATTTGTGCTCTCAATCCCAAAAGCAAAGAAAGCAGAGTATAAGAAGCTTGCACGAGAGGCGGCACTTGTATGGAAGAAGTTCGGAGCTCTGGAGTATAAGGAGTGCCGCGCGAATGATATGAGTCCGAAGGGAGTTACGTTTACATTCCCTAAGATGGCAAAGACAAAAGAAGATGAGGAAGTATGGTTCTCCTATATTGTATTTAACTCTCGCGCAGAGCGGAATGCGATTAACAAGAAGGTAATGGCGTACTTTGATGAGAAGTATGCAGGCAAGGAAATGGCAATGCCGTTTGATATGAAGCGGTTTGCGTATGGTGGGTTTGTTACGGAAGTAGAAGCATAGTCTGCAGATACGCCCGACATGTCAGAAGGTCTAACATTCACTCCAGAGAAGCCTCTTAGCGAACATGAGAAGCTTGTTCGGTCCTGGAAGAAGGGACCAGTTATACTGGCGTCTGGTTCTTCTTTTAAACTTGAGAGTTTGCGCGCACTTGGTATGCCACAGGCAGTGGGGGTGTCAGTGCCTGAAATTGTAGAGGAGGATCTCTTTGAAAAGGTTGGTGACCGATCAATGCACATGCATGAAATGGTTGCGGCTATGGTGGCGAGAGAAAAGGTACGGCATGTCCTAAAAGACGGTGCTCCTGAAGATGCGCTCGTGTGCGCGTTTGATACCGTTGTTATGGAGACAACAGGTTCGCTCCAGAACAAGAAGCGTCGCTATCTTCAGAAGCCTGAAACAAGAGAGCAAGCGACTGCAGATCTCACTACGTACTTTACAAATCTTGTAGAAGGAAAGGAGTGGAAGGATGTGGTTACGAAAGGTCTAGTTGAAGAAGCGAGGAGGTTAGGACGTGAAGACTCTCTTGAATCACTGCTTTCCGTTGGGTACCCTCAATCTCTCATACACATAACAACCGGTATGGCAGTACGGGTGCCGAATGCAGGGGATGATGTAGATATGATTTTCTCTGTCATGCGGCTTACCCCTACAGTCCTGCAGGATCTCGTACCTCTCTCAGCTGAAAAGCGACGAGCTCGTATAGAAGAAATTGTAGAGAAGGCACTTTCTATAATGGATGATAATGAGCGATGGCGTTCTATAACAACAGGGATTGATTATTCTGATCCACGGATTAAAGAGCTCCTCGGGTTAACTGAAGCCAAGATATTTTCAGATATGGATGAGAGCGAAGAGGGAATAATGAAGGGGATGCCCAAAGAAGCCTTTGAAAAGTATCTGAGTGCGCTTGCCGAGGAGCAAGTAGAGCCGAGCTCTGATGCAGTATGATGTGGGTATTCAAGTGAGCTGAAATATAACTAACACTGCACTATGCACGAAATTGAGATAAAGGCGGCAGTGCGAAATAAGGAGGGGCTCGTAAATAAACTTGCAGAACTTGGCTGTGTTTTCTCTGAGGCAATAACGCAGGATGACACAGTGTATGCAAAGAACGTTAGCTCAATCACAGAGTTCGTTAAAAACTCACTATTCCTGCGAATCCGTGCCCAGAGCAACGGCAAGGTTATTTTTACCGTAAAGCACCACGAGGGGAGAGATGCGAATGATCCAACAGGAGTGCCTGTTGAACATGAGCTTGAAGTTAGTTCGCGAGACACAATGGAGCAGATGTTGATGCTGCTTGATTTTAAAGAGGCAGCACGCGTAAAGAAGACACGACAAAAGTGTCTCTATAAAGAGTGGGAATTATGTATAGACGAAGTTGAAGGGCTCGGTACGTTTATTGAAGTGGAGCAGATGGCGACGTTTGAAGAAGCAGAAGCCATACAAAAGAACATAATTGATTTCTTGCTGTCACTAGGAATAGAACAAAATGATATTCCTGCGCAACGGTATGACATTGCATTGATGGAGAAGTCTCTTGCTTAGTATAAGAAAAACCGCCTCACAGCGGTTTTTCTCTATTGGGTGGAGGAGGCTTCATGAGGTTAGAACCTCTTTGATTCAGAACAGCTCGCCGCATTTTCTTGCGGGTCGTAAATGAGTAGAAGAAGGTGAATAGCAGTATTGATATGTCGATGCCCGTAGTAACATGAGAGCATATGTGGCTCACTTATGATCCGTACTGGAATGCGATATATCTCGCATCCACGTACTACTTTCCTGCTTTTGTACTCGCGGTATTCTTTTTCCTTCTTGTTCTCTTCACGCCAAGAGCAGCCAGACGAAAGGCTTTCAAGGTAGCATTGTCGCTCTTCGTTATTGTGCTTGTAATTTCCGGTGTCCTGTTCGTGGCAGGCATCGTTTTGTTCCTTGGATTTGTGCTCGCCCCGCAAGCAATGATGTTTCTCTCGGCATTTCTTCCGACGAGCGCCATTGCGCTCTTGCTCGCTCGGTTCCTCAAGAGGGAGCCTGAATCCTCAGAGGTTCCGGTACGAATGGGTGCGCTCCCACTTGTATATGCGATTGGTTCTACGCTAGCGCTAACCGTCCTTGCAGTAGGTGCAATATACGCGAGCGTGGCTTCAAAACCAAAAGTTGCTCTTCCAAACCTCGATGAGTTGCGTGGAGTGCTGACTCTAAATTCGACAAGCGAACTCCCTGCTTCTTTTTTGGATTTCGTACGTACAACTGAAGAGTTCAAGACTGAACTTAGGAAAGAAGAGGAGAGGTACTTTAGTTTCGGTCGGAAACCCTTCATGCACACTACTTCTGACGGTACTCAGGTATTGATATCATCGACGCAGGAACTAAAGCAATTTGCACCAGAAAAGTACAAAGAATTTGTAGAAGACTACACGCTAAGAAGCCTTACTACCCATGAGATGTATATGCCAGAACGATTGCGAGCAGAATTGCCACGTTTTAGACAAGAAGAGCGTGTAGTGCACGCAGAAAGTAATACAAAAGAAATAGAACCATTATTACGTAGCCTTGCTGCTCTAGGGCTGCCGTCTGACCTCACATCCATTCAGGTGGCTGACTCACTGATACGTTTCGCACCACAAAATTCGTACCGTGTTGACGAGGTGGCGCACTTCGTTCGCGGCTATACAATGTGCCAAAGCAGGAAATATTTCTTCCTGTTCGCCCCGTGCTTATATGAGTCTGCGGATGGAACGGTATATCGCATTGTCGAGGAGTGAATAACGAAGTAGAAAACCGCCCCATGGGGCGGTTTTCTAATGTTCTACATGTTTCCATATAGTTCTATATCGGTGGAGGTGCGGAGAGTCGAACTCCGGTCCGAACCCTGCTTTAAGAGCGAGTCTACGACGCATAGCTAACGTTTTCGTTTCAGCAGAGGAATAAGAACGCTAGCAAAAACGCCTCTGCCTAATCCCATCTTTTAAGCCAAGAGTAGGGAGGCTCTTGATACCGATCTCGTAGAGAATTCCGCCCATACCACTAGCTACGAGATCCTAGAGATATGAACGTCGCTTAGGCGAAGAGGCGTTAAGCCGTCTTGACGTAAGCGAACGCAAAGTCGGACTTACCGAAGTAAGGCGATATTGCGCTTGCAAGAGTGTTCTTGGCAAGTTTGAGTGAATACGTTTTAAGGTGGTCAGCATCCTTCCACCGCGTCGCACGTCTCTCAAAGTACAGGGCCGTCAAAGCCGGTCACCCCCGTTCTGCATCCGTTCAGGAGAATGGATGCAGAA
>JAHJYC010000004.1 GCA_018826905.1 Patescibacteria group bacterium
CGTCCGCGACGACGGACGAGAATATCACCAGGCTGTTGCTTTTTAATTGATGCGCGTACTTTCATTTGATTTGTATAGATAGCCCACTCATGTGAACAATTGCCGTAAGCTGCCGCTCCTCGCTTACGAAAGGCGTCTAACGATGCGTGCTCGTCCTCCGTATGGGTCAGTGACTAGTTCAACCTGGTCACCTACCAGCACACGAATTCTGTGCAATCGCATCTTGCCTGCAAGATAAGAAAGCTGTAGTTCTCCCGAAGACAACCGAACTCTAAATAAAGAATTCGGCAGCACCTCTTCTACGGTGCCTGTTGTGGGATCATCAGATTTTCCTACCTCCATGTGAAGCCTCAGTATCCTACCAAGGACATACTACTGCGTCAACAGCAAGGAGCGGAAAACCCTTGCTACGGGGCCGTCTTCTTAACCTCAACAGTTACTTTTGCAGGGTCCTGAGGGAACGTATTAGCCCAGAAAGGGCGAAGTACGAGTACTGCGGAGTCTACCTCAGGGAAGCCTGTAAGGACCACTTCAGCGCTGTTACGGGTTTTTCCTGCAACTGCTCCAGCTATCTTGTCTTCCTCTACAATCCATTCAATAGTGACGTTTCCAGCTAGTGAGAAGGCAAACTCTTGCGCTCCAGGGCTAGGCAGGTCCCCAACAGGTGTAAGAGTAAGGCCTGACACATCAGTTAATGTAACTGGTTGTCCGGCATATGCTCCAACAACTTGAAGCGCTATTGCCTTTGCGAGAGCAGTCTTTGGGAACACAATTGCTGTAGCAACTGCCTTTTCAGAAAGTTCTACATTGCCTCCGCTTGCAACTCCATCGGGCTGAGTAACGTAAGAGACAGTGCTTGCTCCTCCGATAAGCACGTACCCCTCTGGCGCTGCTGTCATAATTGCTTCCTCAATCTGTGGAGCAAGGGCTGCACGAAGTTCTGCCATCTGTGCGTCACGAGTCGTTTGTCCTACGCTCGCTCTTGTGCCAGAGAATCCTCCTGACATAGGAGCGTCTGAGCGGGCAGTTACCTGAGTAAACAATGCACCCCCGGCAAGTCCTGGAAGGGTGAATGTAGTTGGTCCGACGTTATAGGTATCGCCTGAAGCATCTGCGTAAGCAGTTATGGCAAGTTCTCCAGGAACATCCCCTCTTGCTGCTGGCACTGTAACTGACTCATGAATACGGAAGATAAGACCATCTGGCGTCTCAAAACGAGTATTCTTAATCAGTTGTTGAGGAGTTGCCTGCTTGTTTAGAATAGTGATTGTTCCTTGAGCTGGCTGATTAACAGTTTCAGTTCCCTCAGAGGCAACAGAAGCTGTCGCTGTTTTTTCAACAGTAACGAACTCAAATGGCAGATCTCCGCCAGATACTGTTGCGATAAAGTCACCAGTTACATAGGAGACATTGGTTGATGGAGTAACGGTTACCTTTGCCCCTGAAAATACAACGAGTGCTCCAACTGAAACAGCAATAACAATAAGTGCGATAATTGCTGTGCCAACTGGGAACTTCCGACCTATCTTTCGTGGAGGAAGCGGACGCTCGTACTGTGGACGTGCGGACGGCATCTGCATCCCTTCCTTTTCAACTGGAGGAGTGTAAGAAGGAACATTCTCTGTTCCCTGCATGGTGCGTCTTCGTGATGGAGGAATTATGTCATTCAAATTCTTATTCATAGCTGCGTGAGAAAGCCTTTCTAGGTAATATGTTTGTAGTATACACCGGTGCCAAGGGCTCTAGAACCCTGTAGGGTATAACGCCCTACAGGTTCCCAATACCCTTTTTGCAATACAACGCGAGCAACGCGAGATACACATCTCCCTCTGCGAGTCCTCGTGTCTTCACATACGGAGCGATATGTGACGGGAGAAGCGGAACAACAGAGAGAGGCTCATCTGATAGCCACAGCGACCGAAGCTCGCTTTTCTCTAAGACATGTTTGAGGAAGCCTCGTGCATTCTCGTCGGCAAGAAGAAACAGCATGCGAGGCAAGGCCTGCTTTCCGGAAAATTCTGTAAACACTTCTCGTAGTCCTAGAAGCCATGTCTTCTCCAGCTCGTCGGTGCGGGCTTCAAAGGCAGTGTTCCTCAAGGGATCAATCATTCCGACTGAAGGAAGTGAGTGTGCATGTGCTGCCCTTTTTCCGCCTTCAAGTAACTCATGTGTTCCGTGTGGGACAGTACGTACTCCTGCGAGGAGTCCTCTTTTAACAAAAGCGGCATCAGTAGCTGTTCCTGACACATCAAGCACAATAAAATCCTTCTGGTGTGGGTACAGGTCTCTGAAAACTGAGTATGCTGCTGGAGCAAACGCAGTAAGCGTCACATCGTGGGTGTGAAAGGTTTTTCGTAAGGAAGTAAGTATCTCCTTTGCGATAGCTTTTTCAATCGTTGAGGACAAAACGATCATCTCTGCTCTGTTTACTCGCTTTCCAAAAGGGTTTTGAGTCTCATACCCATTAAGAATGGTGGCAATAATTGTCCTTCCTGATTCTAGACGGTCCTCAGACGCAGGTTCAATGTCTTGAATTGCACTCTCCATCGCCGCGTGCGTAAAGGTAAATGCTTGGCTCTTCTGTATGCTTCTTGAGGTTATGTCCGTGTCTTGCCAAGGAGCTCCCACAGATACAAGCACGCTATCAATGTGCCCGCTTCCCACCTCTCTTCTTAAAGTAGGTCCTCCCTCCTCAACGAGCATACGCTCAACAACTGAAAGGGCGCGTAGCATCCCAGCTGAAAGCATTTCCCCTTCGTATAGCTCAACAGGGACACGAACACTAAAATACAGTGTCGGAAGTGAATGCTTCCTGTAATACACCAACGCTCCTCCTACGGAAGAAGAGCTAATATCAAGTAAGGCAACAGACAGAGCCTTCTTTTTTAAAGAGAACAGCGACATTGCTGAAAGTATACCAAGAAGATTGTTAGGAAATGAAAAAGTCCGAAACAAGTTCGGACAAATAGGGTGGATGGAGTGCAGCTCACGCTGTAGGAGCATGACTTCCTACTCGTTCCTCTGCCCTGGAAAGAGGTCAGAACACTCTATGTCTCAGGTAGTATGCGGCGTCCACGCTCGCGGGAAGACATATCTTTGCGTCTGTGGCACAAAGAACACCCGTGTATGAATATAGAGCTTTTGGCTAGAAAGTCAAAGTTAGACAAGTACTGCCTTAATGCGACGAATTCCAGAAGCCACAGCCTCCTCTTTAAGAATTTTGAAACGGGTACCTCCTGTATGAATTTCACTTGTGTTCGCGACATGAGGCCCACCACAGAATTCAAGTGAGAATGCTTCAGGAATTCTTGGGTTCTCTGCTGACGCTTCAGCTGGGCCAACAGAATACACGGAAACAGTATCTGGATATTTCACCCCAAACTCCATCTGGGCACCCAACTTCTCTGCTTCTTCTCGTGGCATGACGGTGCGAGTTACAGGGAGATCTTGGTAGATGATGTCGTTTACAATTCGCTCTACCTCAGCCTTCTGCTCGTCTGACATTTTACCTGGGGAAGAAAAATCTATACGAAGTCGCTCAGAGGTGATGTTGCTTCCACGCTGGAACACTTCTTCTCCGAGCACCATCTGGAGTGCCTTTAGCAGAATGTGGTGTGTCGTATGATAGCGCACTGTTTGCTCTGCATGATCTGCAAGTCCCCCTGCAAACTTTTGTGCTGCTCCGGCTCGGGATTGGCTTTGGTGCGCTTCCATTGCTGATTTGAAATCAGTTTCTAGCAGTGTAAGCCCGCGCTCCTTTGCGAGCTCCTGCGTAAGTTCAAACGGGAATCCGAAAGAAGAAAAGAGAATAAATGCATTTTCTCCAGTTATATCTCCCTTTGCAGCAAGTTTCTCAAACTCCTTAAGTCCTGTTGTAAGGGTATTTCTAAATTTTCGCTCTTCAGCGGAAAGCCCTTCTTCAATTAAAGGAAGTGCGTCAGCAACCCATGGGTACTGGTCCTTATATAACTCTGCAAAACCATGCGCAATTTCAACGAGGACGGCGTCCTTGATTCCAAGACGGTCTACTTCACGAATTGCTCTTCGTAACAATCTACGCAGTATGTAGCCAGCCTCCGTATTTGATGGCTTGATATCTGAAGCGAGCATAAAGAATGCTGCACGGGTGTGGTCAAGAATGATTCTAAAAGAGCGTAGATCTTCCTCAGTCGCTCCATACGTCTTTCCTGTCTTCTCTTCAAGTACGCGCCTAGCCTTTTCAAATACATCAATTAAGAACACGTCGGGGTCTCCGAGTGTTGCCGCGACAAGTCGTTCAAGTCCCCCGCCGAAATCAACATTCTTTTTAGGAAGTTGGGAGAAAGACCCATCCTCTTCCTTTTTAAACTGCATAAATACTGAGTTTCCGATCTCAACAAAGCGCCCGCAATCACAGTTTGGGTGGCACTCCGCTCCCCATGAAGGATCATGCGGGAGCCCGAAGTCATAAAAGAGCTCAGAATCAGGGCCTCCTGGCTCTCCTGGTGGCATGTTGTTTGGAACTCCGGCTCTACTCCACCAGTTCTTCTTAGCGTCGTACGCAAAAATACGAGAACCCTGCATTCCCTTTTTATAGCCTTCTTCCTCACTTCCAATTGAAGAAAACTTTGCCTCAATACTTTTTTCCTCAAAAAGTTTTTGCCACAGGGCAACTGATTCCATATCTGCGCCTATGCCAGTACTCTCGTCTCCAGAGAATACAGTTACATACAGCTTCTCTGGATCTAGCCCAAGCCCTTCCTCTTTTGAGGTGAGAAATTCAAATACCCACGGGAGCTGCTCTTCCCTGAAATAATCCCCTAAGGACCAATTCCCCAGCATTTCAAAGAAAGTAGTGTGCCTGTTGTCACCCACTTCTTCAATATCTTGTCCACGGAAACAGGTCTGTGCATCAACTAAACGTGTCCCCGCTGGATGCTCTTCTCCTAGAAGATAGGGTACTAAGGGCTGCATACCAGAAGAGGTAAAGAGCGTTGTTGGGTCATTGTCTGGCCGGATCGGTGCTGAAGGAATCTCCACGTGCCCGCGTGCTTTATAAAAAGTAAGGAATCTGGATCGTACCTCTGAAAGCGTCATAGTGGTATGACGATACCATGCTCGGTATACTGTGCCTATGGCTAAAATGAACACTTCCTGGGGCTTTGATGTGCGAGAGCTTGATCCATCTATTCGTCCACAAGACGATTTTTTCCACCACACAAACAAAACGTGGATGGAGACTAACCCAATCCCAAAGGTTGAATCACGCTGGGGGAGCTTTAACATACTTCGGTATAAATCAGAGAAGCAGCTCATGACGTTGCTGAAGACAATTGAGTCAGTAAAAAAAGTATCCGCAGGAAGCCCAGAGCAACTCATTCGTGATTTCTATAGAGCGGGAATGGATATGAAAAAAAGAAATGCGTTGGGGCTGACTCCGCTTCGTTCACTTATAAAGAGAATAAGAAATATATCGTCAACGGATGATCTGGAGGCCGTTATTGAGAAGCTGCATCGTATTGGAGTTGGTGTTGCCTGGGGAGCTGGAGTTGACCAGGACGCTAAGAATAGCGAAGTGTATGCACTTCATCTTGCGCAAGATGGACTTGGAATGCCGGACCGTGAGTACTATTTAAAGAATGATGCGGAGTCTGTCCGTGTGCGTGATGCATATAAAGCACATGTTGAAAAACTCTTTGTATTAATGGGAAGGAGTAAAGCTGAGGCAGTAAGGGAGCAGACTATCTTTATGGCCTTTGAGACATCCCTAGCAAAAGCCTTCATGAAAAAGGAGGACGCAAGAGATCCTGAAAAGACCTACCACAAGTATTCTTTCCCTCAATTAAAGAAGCTTGCACCTCAGATTGATTGGGTTACCTACCTAAAAAGAGCAGGAGTCTCTGGTGTTTCGTATGTGCTAGTTACTCAACCTGAGTACCTTAAGGAGGTAGCAAAACAAACCAGGGAGACCGATCTCTCTGTATGGAAGTCTTATCTTGAATGGCACCTTGTTAACGATTACTCGGGGGTGCTTTCAGCTCCATTTATTAAACAAAGCTTCTCTTTCTACGGCACAGTTCTCTCTGGAACTACATCTATGCGTCCCTTATGGAGAAGGGTTCTTGGAGTAGTGAATGGGAGCTTGGGTGAAGCTCTGGGGCAACTATATGTGAAGAAGTACTTCCCTGCTGAGTCAAAGAAGAGAATGGATATTCTTGTAGATGATTTATTCACTGCGTATGAAGCACGCATGCGCTCCCTTGCCTGGATGACTCCTGCAACAAAGAGGAAGGCACTGCAGAAACTAAAGGCACTCAATAGAAAAATTGGGCACCCAACGAAGTGGAAGTCCTATAAGGGACTGCGTATAGATGCGAATACTTATGCAGAGAATGTCATGCGAGTGAGTGAATATGAACACCGCCGAGAAGTAAGGAAATTAGGTAGACCCATAGATCGTGCAGAGTGGTTTATGTACCCACAAACAGTGAATGCATATTTCGCACCTAGCCTGAACGATATCGTGTTCCCTGCTGCCATACTCCAGCCGCCCTTCTTTAACGCAACTGGAGACGATGCTCTAAATTATGGCTGTATAGGTGCTGTAATTGGCCACGAGATGACACACGGGTTTGATGATGAGGGGTCAAAGTTTGACGCTAAAGGAAATTTCAAAAGCTGGTGGAGCAAAGAGGATCGTTCAAAATTTGAGGAAAAGGCCAGGAAGGTTGAGAAACAATTTAATTCCTATCGTGTAGCTGATGGTGTTCCTGTAAATGGAAAGCTTACACTTGGAGAGAACATTGCTGATTTAGGCGGGCTTTCTATTGCATACGATGCGTATCAATTGCAATTGGCGAGAACAGGAAGAAAAGATATTGATGGACTTACTCCTGAGCAAAGGTTCTTCATCGGGTTTAGCCTATTTGAACGAGAGAATGCAAGGTCTGAGTTTACTAAAATGCAGGTGCTCACAGATCCGCATTCTCCAGGTATCTTCCGCATTAACGGCCCAATCTCTAACTTTGAGCCATTCTACGAGACGTACGGTGTTAAGAAAGGGGACGCATTGTATAGAGCTCCTAAGGACAGAGAGATGGTGTGGTAGCAAGTTACGTCCACTCTATAGGGGCTTTATTGCTCGCAACTAAGTAGCTATTCGTTTGGCTAAAAGGCTTAGATCCAAAGAACCCTTTCCTCGCAGAAAATGGCGAGGGGTGTGGAGATTCAATAATAAGATGTTTGTTTGAATCTATAAGGGTCCTTTTAGTTCTTGCGTGGTTGCCCCAAAGAATGAATACGATGTTTTCTCTTTCCTTAGAAAGTGCAGATATGGCTGCATCAGTGAATTGCTCCCAGCCCTTTCCTTGGTGTGATCCTGGAGTGCGAGCGCGGACAGTAAGGGTGGCGTTCAAAAGTAAGACACCTTGGCGTGCCCAGCGACTAAGATCTCCGGTTGTCATTGGCTTAACTCCTAAATCTTCCGACATCTCTTTGTAGATGTTTTGGAGCGATGGAGGGAGCTTGGTCCCCTCAGTAACAGAAAAAGATAGTCCCATCGCCTGATCTGGTCCGTGGTATGGATCCTGTCCTAGGATAACCACCTTCACTTCATCAAATGGAGTTAACTCAAAGGCAGCGAATATGTCTTTAGGATTTGGATATACGGTTTGGTCCGCATACTCGTCTTTTACAAATGCAGCTAACTCCAAGAAATACTCTTTCCTAAACTCGTCCTTAAGCGCCTGCTTCCATGATGGTTCAATGCGCACTTCCATACGCTATTTCTGTGCCTTTCTATGAAGTGCAAGTAGTTTTTTTCCTGCGGCCTCACGATACGGACAAAACTCGCAATCCTTGCCGACGGCTGGTATTGCGTCACTTTCAAGAGTTTCTTTAATTTTTGGTAGTACTTCATCAATCCATGTAGTCTCTCCATTGCAGGGCACTACAGTAACCTCAAACTCAAGCTGTGCATCAAATGCCTGCTTGTCTGCACTAGCATTGGCGTAAACAAAGTACCCGTTTGGCGATACTGAGAACCCATTCTTCTCAAGTAACCATTGATACACACCCATCTGTCGCTTGTACTGTTCGTTCCAAGAAGAATCCTCCAAAGTTTCTATAGTTCCTGGCTTTGACGTGGCCTTATAGTCAACAACAATAAGTTCACCCGCTTTGTTCACCCATATGTCGTCCACTGCTCCCGAGATGGTAAAGCCAGTAGGTTCATGAAAATGCTCAACTCCTTCAAAATTCTCTCTCCAGGTGTTCATGTTTTTGTGCACAAAAGGAACAGCATCAATTCCATATTTCTCCATTAACGGGTGAGCAGTTCCTGCAACACGGTGCACATCAAATTCTTTCTTTAAGAGAGCGTCAACGGCGATGTTAAGCGTAAATGCGGGGCCACGTGGACGAGCAGTCCCAAGTTTATTGTCTAGATAAAAACAACGAGGGCACTCATTGAAAAGTTCAATCTTAGACCGAGAGAGACGCCACTTCTTTCCGCCATGATTCCAGTCGCTACTTCTATTTGGATTGTACTGCTTTTTGAATTCAGCCATATTATTTATGAGAGCAAAGAACATTAATTTCGGCAACAACAGCACCAATACGCTCCGGTGTCATACCAATTTCTCTTAATACACTTCTGTTTTCGCGTACTTGCTCGCAAGTAACAATACTCCTATCAATAAGTAGCTTTTTCTCAGCCTTCTTTAGTAGGGTGAGAGAAGTTACAGGATACAAACCATTTGCAATGATTCGGTCATACAAGTTGCCTTCATGAGGATAGCTCCATCCAAGTAATTTCATACCTGAACAGTTTGCATATTCAATTGCCTGCCGCGTAAACTTAGTATTCGTAATAAGAAAACCAGTATCAACAGGGCATACTGAACCAATGGAAGGATCACATTGCCAAATATCATCAAAACGTGCTTTTACATACAAAGCCACTTTCACATCAGTTTTGTACCCAGGATTGTTGTGGTATTTAAGTTCAGCTGCGAGGTGCTCTCCTTCTCTTTTTGCGTATACATCAACCTCGTGCGACACACATTTGCCCGGGATAATCCTTCTTCCCTCTACTTCCCACCCTTCCTTCTTAAAAATCTCTGCCACGAAATCTTCAAACGGGTGTCCTGTGGGGCCAAGCTCAAATAACGCTCTACGCAAGCTATAACGCGCTGCAGAAGGACGGCTATCATGTCGTAGCATCTGGAATGCTCTGCGATATATTTCAGTACTCTCCGCCATCGGGCTTATAGAGTCTTCAATAGTACTTCTAATCCGTGACGCTATTGATTCAGTGGCGCCTGCGCGTATGAGAGAGTTCTCAAGTTTACTTCCGTCAAATATCTCAACGGTGCCATCTGCTTTAACTATTTCTGTTGCCATTTACCGTATGATACCACCTCCTATACAACAGTCTCCATCGTATAACACAAGCGATTGACCTTCGGTAAGAGGTTCAGTTGCTAGTTCTGTTGGCGTGAAGGTGCGGGTGTCTTGCGTAAAAGTTCCAGAGAGCACGGGTCCGTGGTATCTAAACTGTGCCTGTATTGGACCAGTAGGGACTTCTTTAAAATAGTTTACTTCGTCTAGGACAACAGCACTTGTGCTAGTTGAGCTTCTTTCGCGGCCAACTATAAGTACATTATCTTTTAGCTTCTTCTGAAGCACATACCATGGCCCAGGAGGAGCATTCTTGAGGTGGATCCGTGAGCCAAGAGTATGAAGTAGTGTTCCTGAGTGCTGGCCAACAACAATACCCTCAGAGGTAGTAGCTATCCCCTCAGCCTCCCCAAACTGAGAGCGTAAAAAATCTTCCATGCTGATGCTGCCCAAGAAGCAGACACCTTGGCTATCCTTCTTTTGTGCGTTCGGTAACTGAAACTTGTGAGCAAGTGTACGTGTCTCTGTCTTTTTTAAGTTTCCAAGAGGAAAAAGAGTTTTTTGAAGCACTTCTCTAGGTACTGCCCAAAGAAAGTAACTCTGGTCCTTCTCTCTATCTAGTCCTCTATACAGGACTCCATCTATGGTTCTTGCGTAATGCCCTGTTGCTATGTATTCAGCCCCTTTCTCAAAAGCAAATTGTGCAAACGCTTTAAACTTAACTTCTCTGTTGCACATTATGTCTGGGTTTGGTGTCCTCCCAGCTCCATATTCGCGCACCATGTAGTCTATAACTCCTTCCTTGTACTCAACTGCTGCATCAAAGGTTAGAAAGGGTATATGAAGTCTCGCAGCAACGCGCATAGCGTCTCTTCTGTCAGTTGCCCAGGTACATGGCATCCCTGGCGGATACCACCCTTTTATAAAGACTCCTGTTACCTGAGCCCCTCGCTCTTTAAGCAATGCTGCAGTTACTGCAGAATCAACTCCCCCAGACAGCCCTACGAATACTTTCTTTCCCTGTACGTCTTGCATTAGGGACGGTATACCACAGTTTGTCTCAATTTAGGTAGGGAGATTCGAAGGCGCAGCATTAGAAGTAGACTGTATGCGCGGAAGCGAAGGTGTTGTAACAGAACTTGAAGGAATGTGGAATAACGAAGCAAGCTCCTCAATGCTCATAGTGTTCCACTTACCTGTATATGGAGGATGGAAGAATGCGCGCATACGATAGAACTCAAGAACGGTGTGCATGGCATGCGCGAGATGGTGTCCCCCAAAGTCCTCCCATGGGTAATCGTTAAAGTGCTCAGACCAACGACTTCCTGGCTTCAGTCCGTTGTATTGCTCTGAAGTAAAAGGCTTAAACAAGTTACTCATCAGAGAACCCATGCTCTTGTGGTATGAGTCTCCTGGCGCGAGATAGATAGCTCTAATACCAACGTCATACGCTAGTTTTCCGATGTTTCTTTCTATGGCCTTAATCTTGTCTTTCTGTCCTTCAGTTGGGTTTGGGAATCCGTTCGTTGTTTGTAGATTCCCCATTGCATCTACGTACTTGTTTTGAATAACAAGCTCTTGCCTGATACGTTCTATTTCTTCTTTTCCTTCATCTTTCCAATCATAATTCTTGCCACTCGCATTTTTCCTGCCTTCATACTTTTCTGCTTTTGAAGCACGAACAATTAATTGAACCCATGCCTGCTCTTTCGGACCAAGGGAACCAAGTGTTTCTAGAAGTTGCGCAAGCGGGTCAACAGTCTCTTCTGGTTTCTGCACCATATCAAGACCAAAGTCTGTGTATGTTTTTATTGGATATGCATCAATAGTTGTCTTCAAGAACTCAAAAGCTGTCATCTTGTATGGGGCATGCGTTGGGTCAGTGAGTCTGCTGTAATCACTTGCCTCAATAACTTCAATACCCGGATACTGTGCGTACAAAAATGTTTCAATAGGACGCCTAAATGTCTCTCTCGTCCAAATATACATATGTACCTTTCCTCCGAGAGATACCAACTCAAGTGAGTACCAGGGACGAGACCTTCCTAAAACATATCGCTTGTACCAAGTAGCTTCTCCTGATGCGAGGTGGAGGTTCGCCAGGATAGTCTCCATGGCAAGAGGAGGTTTTCTGGTATCTCTTGGGAGTTTTAGTTCCAAAAGAACGGTGTCTTGGGTTGCTATGTACTCAACTCTTCGTGCTTGTATAAAGCGGATGAGAGCAAATCTTCCGAGTAACAGTGGGATCCAAAGCGGGGAGAGGAAAAGAAGAAATTCAAAGTTAACAAGTGTTTGTTGAGGAGCTATAAGAAAGAATGCAATAAGTTCAGCGGCGCCTGCAATAAAGAGTGCGTTTCCAGGCATTGAGAACCCACCGCCCTGGTGTGCGTTGCCTAACCACCCGTCAATTATATGAAGAAAAGGAAGCCCCCCTCCGTGACCGCCGCCAGATGACATACGTGAAGTATAGCAACAAAACATAAACGCCCCGCGTGCTGCGGGGCGTTTATGTGTGTATCTTTGCTTACGCAATTGTATACGTACCGTCCTTTTGTCTCTTGAAGTAGCGTGTGTCGCCTAAGTTAACGAGGATGGTGTTATCTTTAACGTATCTAACCTTCTTTACCTCAGCAATAATCTCATCTCGTCCAAGAGGTTTCTTTGTCAGTACGTTACGGATTACATCTCTAACGACTCCCGGCTTGTATCCCCACTCAGCAAGCGCATACAGTCCTCGTCCTACGAGTACGAAGCGTGAATCTTTAATAAGTTCATTGTGCGTAGTAGCAACGTGTGCTTTCTTTGAGAAAACTTCAACAATAGACTTAGCAACATCAGCAAAGTGCATAGGTTCACCCTTTTGCTTGATAACTAGGTACGCGTAATCACGGATTCCCTTTGTTCGTATAGCAGGAGCGTGTGAACGTCCCCATTCTGAAAGAGGATTCTTGGAGATAGTCTTTGAAATAGTTAGCCATCGCTTTAGTACTTCTTCGTCTCTATATGCTGAGTTCACTTCCTTAAGTTCCTCCAAAAACTTGTTTATGATCTCACCTTCTGAAAGTACCTCTGCATCATCCAAGCCTTCGTATAGCTTTGAAAGTGCTGTGTGCACTGCGTCAGCTGTCTTATGATCTACGTGCCAACGAGCGTAGAAGTCATCGGTCTCTCGCTCACGGAAGAATGAACTTCCAACGACAAGAAGGAAACGAAAACGATTCTTTGCCTTTTCATCTCCACCAAGTCCTGCAAGGAGAACATCTTCAGGAACAATACCTCCAAGAGATTGGATGTATTCAGAAAGTTCTGAAAAAGCATCCTGGGAATCCTTAAAGCCCTTACTGTTTCGTATGGCCTCAATCCCGGCTGCTTCAATCTGACGGACACGCTCACGAGTAATACTCCAGCGCTCGCCAATCGCTTCAAGAGTGTCTCTTCGGCTTGCTGTGCCGAGTCCGAAGCGGAATATAAGCACCTCACGCGCTCGCTCAGGAACTTCTGCAAGAAGCTTCTTAACGAGTGCTGTAGTATCAAAAGAAACCTTTGATGAAGATGATTTCTTCGCTGCTTTTGGGGTCTTTGCTGCTGATTTCGCCATAAATAATGTGTTATTCTTATACCAGATTGAGCTTTTAAAGTCAATTTTTATTGATAACAAAGTTCAAAATACGGCCTGGAACATAGATTTTACGAATCACTTGCTCTTCATGAAGTAGTGTGGCGAGACTTGGAATTGTCTCAGCTCCCTTTTCTACCACATCCTGCGTGGCGTCAACTGGCACAGTGATTTCCCCTCTCTTTTTCCCATTTACTTGGACAATAATAGTCATTTCTGTTTCCTCTACCCCGTCAGGATAATGAGGGAACGATTCCAGGTGGATACTGCTTGTGCCTCCCACTGTCTTCCATAGGTGTTCTGCAAGGTGTGGAGCGAATGGGGCAAGAAATAGAAGCAAATCTTTATAAGCGGCCTTTGAGAGCTTTTCATACCCATCCATATCACGCACAAGAACCATGAGGGATGAGATTGCTGTGTTGAATTTAAAGCGTTCAGTATCTGTAGCTACTTTTGTAGATGCTTGAGAAAGACTTTTCCTTAATGCAGCATCGGGCTCTTCGTCTACGAGTCTTCCAGAAAGCCACACAATTCTGTCCAAGAAACGACGCATAGAAACGACACCGTCAAGACTCCAAGGATAATTACCTGGTTCGTTATAGGGACCAATGAACGCAAGATACATACGTACTGCATCTGCGCCAAACTTTTGGACAAACTCATCTGGATTAACTACGTTTCCTTTTGACTTTGACATCTTTTGTCCGTCAGGACCCATGATGAGTCCCCTGTTCATTCGTTCGTTAAATGGTTCAGGTGTTGGAACGAGTGCTAAGTCGTACAAAGCCTTATGGAAGAAACGTGCATACAGCAGATGCATAGTTGTGTGCTCGCTACCTCCAGAGTATCTATCAACTGGGAGCCATTTCTTCATGAGTGCTTGGTCAGAAAAGTCGTGCACGTCTTCCGGATCAAGGTATCTTAAGAAGTACCAAGAAGAATCAACAAAGGTGTCCAAGGTATCGTACTCAGGAGTCCACCCCTCTCCAAAGAGAGTAGTAACTCTCTCCTTCAATTCTTTTGAGGTTGCTAAAGGAGATTTCCCAGAGAGTGTAAAGTCCACGTCCTCTGGAAGAAGCCATGGCAAGTGTTCACTCGGAACTATATGTGGAGTGCCTTCAGGGTCATACACGACCGGAATAGGACAACCCCAATAGCGCTGACGAGAAACAAGCCAGTCACGGATACGATAGTTTGTAGTAAGTTCGCCCTCTACAAACTTAACAATTGCTTCTTTGGCCTCTTCGCTAGACATTCCAGAAAACTCTCCAGAATCTTGAAGCACTCCTGAACCGGTATAAGGAACGGGAGCTTCCGTTACTAGTACTTGCTTCACTGGAAGTGAGAACTTCTGTGCAAATACATAGTCACGCTCGTCATGAGCAGGCACCGCCATAACTGCTCCAGTTCCATAGCTTGCAAGAACATAATCTGCAATAAATACGGGAATCAATTCTTTTGTTGCAGGATTAATAACGTCAATGCCTTCAAGAAGTACTCCCGTCTTCTCCTTGTTTTCAAGTCGCTCTCGCTCTGTCTTCTTCTTAACTTGTGAGACATAGTTCTCAATATCTTCTTTGTTTTTTGTGCGCGAAAGAAGTTCGCCTACCAATGGATGCTCAGGAGCAAGAACTACATACGTTGAGCCAAATAGGGTGTCAGGACGTGTGGTAAATACTGAAATCGCTACTTCGGTATCCTTAACCGGGAAAGAAAGCTTTGCCCCCTTTGACTCTCCTATCCATGCGCGTTGAGCGTCTTTAATTTCCTCTTTCCAAGGTAATGCATCAAGATCCTCCAGAAGTCTCTTTGCATATTTTGTTATAGTAAAGAACCACTGTGTAAGAGTTTTCTCTTCAACTTCAGTACCACAGCGCTCGCATTTTCCGTCAGTCACTTGCTCGTTCGCTAGAACTGTCTGGTCTTTTGGACACCACTTAACTGCAGCATTTCTTCTCTCTGCAAGTCCGTGTTCGTATAGCTTTGAAAAGAGCCACTGAGTCCAGCGGTAATATTCTGGATCTGAAGAGACCACTTCCTTAGACCAGTCTACCGAAGTTCCCATGCTTTTTACTTGGGCACGCATACGATCCATGTTTGCGTACGTCCATTCTCTAGGGTTAACTCCGTGTTTTATCGCTGCGTTTTCAGCAGGAAGTCCGAAGGAATCAAATCCCATAGGAAACAGAACATTCTTCCCTTGCATGCGTTTAAATCGCGCAAAGATATCTGTTAGCGCAAATGCATACCAGTGTCCTATGTGTAAATCTCCGGAAGGATACGGAAATTCAAAAAGCAGATAATAGGGATCTTTCTTAGTTTCAGACAGATCAGTGGTGTATATACCACTTTCTTCCCAATACTTTTGAGTCTCCTTTTCTATCTTCTGATGGTCAAACTTCTCCATACACTAACGAACTTTTAAATCAAAAGGAGGGTATTTATCTGGATCTATCGTGCGCGCAAAACATACTTCACCTATTCCGTGCGTCCAGTTCTCGTCAATGCCCCCGTACACGCTGTCCCGTGTTGGGTATGCTCCTGTCCCCTTAGTGTCTTGAGTCTCTCTGTTGAAAGTTGCGCAGAGCGTGAATGAGAGATCGCTAGTCTGCTCATATGCGTATTCTCCACCTGACTGAGGGTCAACAGGAACGGAGAATCCCGATAGTGGATCATTCAACTGCTGTAGAGAGTTTGGAAGCTCTTCCTTCTGCTGGTAGTACGTAGTTATTTGGTACTGAATAGTCTGAAGATCAGATACCTTTTGCTGGTCATAGCGCATCATACGAGCATCTTGAGGAGTGCCGATGATGAAGAAGCCTGCAAAGACTGCTGCAAAGGTAAGAACAGCCACTGCAATACCCACAAGGTGAGCCTTCTTTATCTCCTTAAGCCAGTACCCCTTAAAATCAGCTATGAAGTGCAGGAAGATTCCTCCTGCGACAAGAAGAACAATTGCTACTTTTAGTGCAAAGCGGATAGAAATCTCTCCTCCAAGGAAAGTTGTTAGCAACGTAATGAGATCTATAAGAATCGTTACTGTTGCTATAAAAATAGTGAGCACCAGCGCCCAGCGACGTACCCAGATATTTGCCTTCCCAGGTTCCTTGGCGATGCTTCCTCTTATAAGACGGAACAGGATAAGAGTCGTAGGGACAAGAACAATAACCGCAGCCATTGCAGCACGAACTGATCCGCCGTACGGATCTCCATAGTATGCAAGCGGATCGGGGAACGCTCGGTTTACGTACTCAAATAGAAGCGTGATAAAAGAAATAACACTTCCGTACAATGCAATTACTGCACCAGCCCAAAGAAAGAAATCGCGAGGAGAAGTTTTTGAGGGTGTTTCCATGGTTTGGATTATACCACTCTTTTTAATTATCGTACGATAAAGGAAGTAATTTCCGATTTGCCTTCTTCAGAGATTGTATAGGTGAAGTCAGCGGTGTAGGCGTTATGCCCGTCTTCGTACTCAACCACTCCAGTACCGCCAGAGGTTTCAATCTTTGTTACAAAAAATGTTCCTCCTACTTGTTCCTTTGTTGGAGATAGTTCAGATATAGAAGTCTTTACATACGACTCAATATCCATATAGCGCTCTGTAACGACAGGAGCAGTGTCTTTGATCTCCTCTTCTTTTGGAGAGTACGTAAAGACAAAAACAGCAATTAATAGAAGTGCTATTCCAAGAAGAATACTAGTTGTTTTCATAATTAACTGTGTAAGAAGACCATCACGTCTCCATCCTTAACAATATATGTTTTTCCTTCAGTACGAACATCCCCTTTGTCTCGCGCAGACGACCAGGAACCATTCTTTAGAAGTGTATCCCAGCCAATAACTTCTGCACGAATAAATTTGTCTTTAAAATCATTGTGGATTACTGCCCCGGCCTCTGGTGCTGTTGCCCCGAGGGTTACCGTCCACGCCCTACTCTCTTTAGGTCCTGTGGTAAAAAAGGTAATGAGTCCAAGTGTCTCATACGCACCACGAATGAGCGCATCAAGACCATCAACCTGAACACCGAGCTCTGAACGAAACATTTCTTTGTCTTCAGATGCTACGTCATTCAACTCATGCTCTGTACGTGCATCTACTTCCACATACGGGCTTCCAAGTGCGCGCACGGCTGCATATGCAGCTTCAGCGCGTCCGTCGTTCATCTCAGATAGGTTGTGTCCTCCTGCCTTTCCGTTAAAGGAGAAAAGCATTGGCTTTAGCGTAAGCAGATTTAAAGACTTAATTCTTTTATATTCTTCAGGGGTGAGAGAGACAGAGCGCGCAAGAGCACCACGTACAAGCGCCTGCTCAATCTTTGCCAGGACCGCCTCTTCAGCAAGAGCGTCTTTGTTTCCTGACTTAACATCTCGCACGAGTCGCTCACGACGACTAGATACAGATTGTTGATCAGCAAGAATAAGTTCCAAATTTATAACTTCAATATCACGAACCGGATCCACCTCCCCATGTACGTGTATAACGTCTGAATCTTCAAAGAAGCGGACCATATGAAGAATGGCGTCCACTTCACGAATATGAGAAAGGAACTGGTTTCCAAGACCTTCTCCTTCAGAAGCGCCCTTAACAAGTCCCGCAATATCAACAAACTCAATAGCTGCAGGAATGGTCTTCTCAGACTTTGAAAGTCCAGCAAGCGAAGCAAGTCGCTCGTCAGGTACTCCTACAACACCAACAGAGGGGTCAATAGTACAAAAAGGATAGTTCTCAGCAGGTACTGCTGCTTTGGTGAGTGCATTAAAAAGCGTGGATTTTCCCACGTTCGGCAGTCCGACAATTCCAATCTTCAACATAGGTAAACCTTACGTGCTAAATGAATAAAAAGCTAGAGGTCTATTGACTTTTATTGACTAGGCCAGCATTATGCTCCTGCGAACACTGAACACATTTGAAAGGAGTTCACCATGCTTCGCATACGGAATAAGTACCTTTTAATCGCGCTGGCCCTTGTCCTTGGCTTTATCTGGACATTCACCACTTTGAGCGCTTGCTCAGACTTTAGCTGGTGGCAAAAAATTGTCTTTTGGTTTATCCAAACTGTTCCAGCGCAATGTATCCTCCTGGGTTTACTTCTCGCCAATTTCTGGCACGAAACAAAACTAAAGGAGGTCTCTACGGAACACTAGTTGTTCCCGAAGCCTCGTATTACCCGACTGCCTAACACGCCCTCGTAACGATACGAGGCTTCATCAGTTATGCAGCACGCTTGGCAAGTGTGCGAACTTTCTTCTTCCAGATCTCCCTCCTTCTATCAGAAGATGTCTCAGATTTTCCGAAAGTAGTTATTCTTGTCCTAATGCCCGCAAACTCCAGCAGTGACCTTTTTAAAGATGCAGTAAAGTCGCCAAAGGCAAGCCAGTCAAGAAAGGCAGGATTTCCACACAGTACAATAACGCGAGCGGTGCGCCCTTTTAGAAGACAGTGCCATCCAAGCCTGTTTCTCCACATACGAAAAGCAAAACGAGGCAAAAACATTCTGTCCCACATGCCCTTTAGTAGCGCAGGCATTCCTCCCCACCAGTTCGGGTGAACAATAACTATATGCTCTGCCCAAGAAATGTTCTCCTGGACGGTCTTGAGGTCTGGTTCTAATTCTTGAATGGCTTTGTATCCAAGATGCAAAACAGGGTCAAAAGAGAGATCTCCAATGTTCAGTCTGCGCACCTCATGGCCTGCCTCCCTTGCGGCATTTTCATACTCAGTTGCAAGTGCACCAGAAAGCGTATCAGCATTCGGATGTCCGAGTAGAACAAATATGCGCTTTGCCTTCATGACTACCGTTGATTTCCCATTAAACCAGATAGTTCCTCGCGGTACTTCTTCATAACCTCCATGGTTGCCTTCATCTGATTATCTCCACCCTTTACCCTGCGATCCACTTCCTCACCAATTTTCTTAAAAAGCTCAGGGTCCTTTTCAACAAGTGCAAGAATCTGCTCCCGTTGCGCTTCGGGCATATCCTTCATTTTCATTTTTAGCGCTTGGCGTACGAGAAATTGCTGTATCATATAGGCGCTATTTTAGCACAGGGGCTACTCTCTGCGAACTATCACTAATCTATGTGCGGCACCATAAATCCACGCAGTGTACGTGTTCCTAAATATAGAGTCCCCATGAACAGAAGCGCGAGAATGGCAACAAGACTATTTTGTGAAATCAAATCAATATTGTTGTTAATTCTAGAAAGTGCGAGTCCTCCAAACAAAAGAAGTCCAGCTACTGATATAAGAACATTGACCCAGTGTATCCATTGTTGCACCGGATTTGTTATACCTGCTGAAACAACAAGACACAGTATAAAAAACATAACGGCTCCCGTTGAAAATGGGAGCGCTGTGCCTATAAATTGAGTGAGGAAAATTAGAATTGAGGCTGCAACAAAGAGCCCACGAACAATATCTCCGTGGTAGTGGCTAGGCGCTCTCTCATTAGCCGGGTCGTAGATTGTCTCTCCGCTCATAGTTCCTTAAGTATGGAATCTATACGGGGAGTTGTAAAGAGGCTACAGAAGGACTGTGGATTGTCCACTTGAGACCTCTGCAATTCCCCCTTCACTGATTGGGAGACTGAGTTCTGAGCCTGACGCGTCCTTAACGAGAGCAGTACCCTCCTTTAAGGGAGAGACAAATGCCTCGTGTCCTGCCATAACGGTAAACACGCCATCAGTTCCAGGAAGTGTCACAGAAATAGCCTCTCCTTCAAAGAGATTCTCTCCTACCTTCGCAATAGTTAGATGAAATGTTTTAGCCATTATCCAGTTACCTGATCTATGGTGCCCTTCATGTAGAAAGCATCTTCAGGCTTGTCGTCATGCTTTCCTTCAACGATTTCCTTGAATCCACGAACAGTCTCTTCACGAGTAACGTACTGACCTGGCGTTCCGGTGAACGGCTCTCCTACGAAGAATGGCTGAGAAAGGAAACGCTCAAGCTTACGCGCACGATACACGGTCTGCTTGTCCTCGTCTGACAACTCCTCAATACCAAGAATAGCAATGATGTCCTGAAGATCCTTGTAACGCTGAAGCACCTGCTTTACCTGGTTTGCAACACGGTAGTGTTCTTCTCCCACAATCTCAGGAGTGAGTGCTGTTGATGTTGAAAGCAACGGGTCAATAGCAGGATAGATACCAAGAGACGCAAGCTGACGAGAAAGCACGACGGTTCCATCTAGGTGAGCGAAGGTCGTTGCTGGAGCTGGGTCAGTAAGGTCATCCGCAGGAACGTACACGGCTTGGATAGAGGTGATAGATCCCTTATTGGTTGAAGTAATGCGCTCTTGGAGTTTACCCATTTCCTCAGCAAGTGTTGGCTGGTATCCCACGGCTGATGGGACGCGTCCAAGAAGTGAAGACACCTCAGATCCAGCTTGAATAAAGCGGAATACGTTATCCATGAAGAAGAGCACATCTTTCCCTCCTTCATCGCGGAAGTACTCAGCCTGCGTAAGTCCTGTAAGGGCAACACGAGCACGAGCTCCTGGTACCTCGTTCATTTGTCCGAACACGAGTGCGGTCTTGTCCAGCACGCCAGACTCTTCCATTTCGTGGTACAGGTCGTTACCCTCACGCACACGCTCTCCCACTCCAGCGAACACTGAGTACCCTCCGTGCTCCTGAGCTACGTTACGAATGAGCTCCTGAATAGTAACGGTTTTTCCCACACCTGCTCCTCCAAAGAGCCCCACCTTTCCTCCCTTAATAAAGGGAACCATGAGATCAATTGCCTTAATTCCAGTTTCAAACACTTCAGCCTTTGTGGTCTGCTGATCAAACGTAGGAGGCATGCGATGAATTGGAAGACGCTCAACCTTAGGGTCAATTGCACCCTTTCCGTCAATTGCCTCTCCAAGTACATTGAACAGACGGCCGAGAGCGGCAGTACCTACAGGAACTGAGATAGGAGCACCGGTAGCGGTTGCAACCTCCCCTCGAGCGAGACCAGCAGTCTCATTCATTGAAATAGCACGCACACGATCAAGACCAAGGTGACTTGCTACTTCAAGCACAATCTTCCCGTGCTTGTCGTTTGCCTCAATGATAAGTGCGTCCTGAATAGCGGGACGGCCCTTTTCAAAGTGCACATCAACCACTGGCCCGATAACTTCTGTAATTGTTCCTGTGTTCATACTTGTCATGGTTATAAATCTTTTTGCCCGGTACGTAAACCTACGCTGATAAAGCCTCACGCCCGCTCACAATCTCAGAGACTTCTCTGGTGATTGCAGCCTGACGCACTTTGTTAAACACCCGAGTCAAATCGCGCACGACCTCCTTTGACTTATCTGATGCGTTCTTCATCGCTACCATGCGTGCAGAGTGCTCAGAGGCCTTTGACTCAAGTAACATATGATAGAGAGATACCGCAACGAGCTTTGGCACGAGTATGCCAAGGATCTCGTCACGAGAAGGCTCTATTTCATATGCAGAGGGAGCTTCAATAGCTCGCTCTTCGCTCCACTTTCCTTTGACTGGCTGTATGTCTCCAACGAGACGCGCAAGTGCATCAACTGAAAGAGGGAGCACGCGACGGACGGTTGGAAGCTGTTCAAACGTTGATTTGAAGTTGCTGTACACAGCGATAACTTCATCAAACTCAGAATTCAAGAATCCTTTTGAAAGATCAGCAGACAAACGCTCCATATCTGAAAGAGGAACATCATCTAGCTTATTCTCAAATGATTCAGCAACTACATAGTCTCTACGCTTAAAGTATTCGTCAGCTTTACGTCCGTACGCATACACGCGAACAGAACTTTTTTCAAAGCCTGTGATGGCTTCTGTTGCAGCCTTTAATACTCCAGAGTTAAGAGCTCCTGCAAGTCCCTTATCGCTCGTCATAACAACGAGCGCTACGTTGCGAACCTCACGAACAGTTGCAAGAGGATGATTTGCTATATCACCTGTTCCTGAAAGACGAGCGAGGATAGAAAGCGCAGCACGTGCGTACGGGCGTCCCGCAAACGCAGACTGCTGTGTTTTACGCATTTTCACTGCGGACACGGCTTCCATAGCGCGCGTCACTTTGTGCATGCGTTCTGTTGCCTTGATCTTTGTTTTAATGTCTTTCAGTGCCATACCCGGGTGTTTAGGAGCGTGCGGCAAACTTATCTAGAACTGCACGAAGATCTTTTTCAGTTCCCTCTCCAATCTCACGAGTGGTGCGAATAGCAGCAAGTACTCCAGTTGCCTCGCGGTTAAGGAAGTCCTGAAGGCGGTTCTCTGCTGCAGCAGTCTCCTCAGGAGCAAACAAGTCAAAGTACCCGTTTGTTGCTGCGAAAATAACCGCTGCCTCCATTTCAAAGGCAATAGGAGCTCCTTGTCCCTGCTTAAGCATTTCTGTCATGCGCTGTCCTGAATCAATGCGACGCTTTGTATCTGCGTCTAGGTCTGAAGAGAACTGCATGAATGCCTCAAGCTCACGGAACTGCGCGAGCTCCAGTTTAATCTTTCCAGACACTTTTTTCATGGCCTTTGTCTGCGCTGCTGATCCCACACGAGACACAGACACTCCAACGTTAATAGCTGGACGAAGTCCTTTGTTGAAGAGATCAGATTCCAGAAAGATCTGTCCGTCTGTAATAGAGATGACGTTTGTTGGGATGTACGCTGAGATGTCATTCTCTTGAGTCTCAATAATAGGAAGCGCGGTAATGGATCCTCCTCCCTTCTCTTTTGAAAGCTTTGCAGCTCGCTCTAGAAGTCGTGAGTGGAGGTAGAACACGTCTCCAGGGTACGCTTCGCGTCCTGGGGGACGGCGAAGAAGAAGTGACATCTGGCGGTAGGCAACGGCCTGCTTTGAAAGGTCATCATACACGACAAGTGCGTCCTTACCCTGTTCCATAAAGTGTTCAGCAATAGCGGCTCCCGCAAATGGTGCAAGGAACTGGAGAGCAGCTGGAGCTGAGGCTGGGGCCGTAACTACAATGGTGTAATCCATCGCTCCTGCCTCTGTGAGCTGTCCTACGATACGAGCGGTCTTAGACTCCTTTTGTCCAATAGCAACGTAAATACAAATAGGACGAGTCTCAGCACTCTCAGACTTCTGGTTAAGAATAGTATCAATTGCAATAGTCGTCTTTCCTGTTCCGCGGTCTCCAATGATGAGCTGTCGCTGTCCACGACCAATTGGAGTCATAGCATCAATAGCTTTGATACCGGTATGAAGTGGCTGATTCACCGGTGCGCGGTCAATAACGCCGTATGCTTCGCTCTCAATAGGACGAGACGTGGTCGCCTTTGTTGGACCCTTTCCATCTACAGGCTCACCAAGTGGGTTCACCACGCGCCCAACAAGACCATCTCCTACTGGGATAGAGAGGAGGTGTCCTAGGCGACGCACAAGCATTCCCTCGTAGACCTTTGAGGAATCTCCCAAGATAACGGCGCGGACACCGTCTTCTTCTAGGTTGAGCACAAGTCCGTACACCGGATCAGCATCCTTGAGCGCTTCTTCAAGCGTTCTATCAAACGTCGGGTCAAAGAGCACCATCTCAGTCATGATGGCGTTCTCAAGGCCATCAATCTCTGCAATACCGTCTCCGGTAGCACGGACGATGCCTGTCTCCGTTGTTCCTGTCTTTGATTCAGGAAGTCCTGCGATCTCTTTCTCAATGCGCGTAATGATGCTCTCCATACCTAGTTTGTAATTTTCTGATAAAGGTCTACTAATGCTTGTTTTGCTGAACGATCAACACTAATGCCTCCTGATCGTGCTCGCCATCCCCGAATGAGAGACTCGTTTATTGATACTGAGTCAGTCTCAATGCCTGCTTCCTTTGCCTCCTCTAGTGCCTGCTTCTTCTCAGATTCAGACGCTATTTCAATGTGAGGTGCGAGCTTCTGGCTACGTGCTTGGATACTTTTTAGTTCGCGCAGGATACCTGGAAGAAGTTTCATTCGGCCTTCTTCTTTTAGGTGTGTCACAAACCCACTTATGAGCTTCTCCTCATCGGTTCCGTTCTTAAGTGACTGTGCGAGTGCCTGTGCGTACTGTTTCTCCATAGTAATTAGCTTTTGCGAAGCACTTTCTCTGCAGCAAGAATTGCAAGACGAGCTACTTCTTTTTCACTATCACGAAGTGCTTGAGCAGCTGTCTCCTCGGCTCTTGCTTCTGCGTCAGCGGCAACCTGCGCTGCTCTTGCTTCAGCTTCTTTCATGATGCGAGACTTTTCAGACCCCGCAAGCTCGCGAGCAGACGCGACAATGCCTTCTGCTTCAGTTTCAGCTCCCTGCACTACCTGTGCAGCATTCTCATCTGCAACAGCAAGCTTTTGAGAAGCTGCTTCAGCGTCCTCAACACCCTGAGCAATCTTTGCACGACGCTCATCAAG
Source organism: Patescibacteria group bacterium (assembly GCA_018826905.1). Taxonomy (GTDB): domain Bacteria; phylum Patescibacteriota; class Minisyncoccia; order Phycocordibacterales; family Phycocordibacteraceae; genus C7867-001. The sequence continues at coordinate 24,347 of JAHJYC010000004.1, forward strand.
TGTTTTCATAACTGGCTTATACAAAAGCCACGTGAGCGCTACAAAGAGCACTCCAAAGTTAATGAGCTGCGCAAGAAGCAGCTTTCCATCTATGCCGAAGGCTTCGAAGAGTTGTTCCATAGCGCAGTACTAACCAACTATCCGACGAAGCGGATGATGAATGAAACCACGAGGGCAAGAATACCAAGCGCCTCAGCAAACACGATTGCAAGAATCATGTTTGATACCACCTTTCCAGAAGCCTCTGGATTACGACCAATAGCCTCCATAGCCTTACCTCCAATAAGACCAATTCCGATACCCGGCCCAAGCACTCCGAGTCCTGCGGCAATCGCCATAGCGATCAACTGTGCGGATTCTGTTTCCATAACGTGACTGTTTTAAGATAAATAATGGCTCAACTGTACATCCCAGAGCCGCATGAAAGCCTATTAATGGCTCTCGTGCGGATCCATGATTGAAAGCTTGATAAAGAACAGGGTGAGCATAGCGAACACCACTGCCTGGATGAAGCCTACGAACACCTCAAATGCCATTAGCGGCACCGGAAGGAGATAGGCAACAAAGAAAAGCGCTACAGCAATCATCACTTCGCCCGCGAACACGTTTCCGAACAGACGGAAGGAAAAAGAGATGAGGCGACCTACGTTTGAGAGCAATTCAATGATCCCCACCACGAAGTTAACCGGTGAACTAAAATTAACATATTTCCCAGCATACTTGAAAAAGCCGAGAACAATCACTCCAGTTATCTCAATAACAACGAACGAAATAATTGCGAGTGCAAGCGTCATATTCAAGTCAGCTGCGGGTGCCCTAAACAACGGAACGAGTGTTCCGTTGTGTTCAACAAGCAGTGAACCAATACCAGGAAGGAAGGCAAGCTCGTTTGCCAAGAAGACAAAGAGGAAGATGGTCATGATGAGCGGGAAGAACCGTCGTGCGAGTTTCTCGTCCTCAAGTGTTTCCGTCATGTAATTGAGCACTCCCTCAAAAAGCATTTCAACACCTGCCTGAAGCTTTCCAGGAATCATTGCGATCTTGCTTCTGAAAAACAGTGCGAAACCAATGAGAAGCGCAATAGTAACCCACGTCATAAGGAGTGAGTTTGTGATTGGGAAGTCAAAGATACGAAAAACCTCCTCAGCTTTGAGTACTACGTGAATGCCGCTTGCGTGCTCAGCTCCTCCCTCAGCCTGAGGAGCTCCTTCAGCTGCATAGGCAACAGCGGTGCCGAACACCGCATGTAAAAAAGACCCCATCTGGGCCAGTACCCCTGTCATGAACTTAGTGTAGCAGGCCAAGTGCTGCTTCGCAAAACAGATACCATGTGGACTGTTGCGGTACGCTCTCGGCCACTTATACTGTGTATATTCCTATGAAGGCTGCACCAAAACAGAAAAGGAGCGCAGCTTCCCTCCCGCTAAACAAAATTATTCTTGGAGACGCTCTCAAGGAGCTTCGCAAACTTCCAGATGCTAGCTGCGATGTCATTGTTGCAGATCCGCCCTATAACATTGGGAAAGACTTTGGAAACAACAAAGACAAAATGGAACTTCAGGCGTACCTTGCCTGGTGCAAGGAGTGGATTGAGGAATGTACGCGGGTACTTAAGCCTTCTGGCACACTTTTCATATACGGTTTCAGCGAAATACTTGCCCACATTTCAGTACAGACAGAACTCCCTAAGCGATGGCTAATATGGCACTACACAAATAAGAATGTTGCCTCTCTCAACTTTTGGCAGCGAAGTCATGAGTCCATTCTGTGTCTTTGGAAAGAGAAACCTGTCTTTAACAGAGATGCAGTACGTGAACCTTACACTGAAGGCTTTCTAAAAGGAGCTGCAGGCAAAGTACGTAAAGGAACCGTAGGGAGATTTAGCAAGAACGGAAAGGAAACAGTGTATGCAGCGCATGAAGGAGGTGCTCTTCCAAGAGACGTACTGAAAATTCCTGCTCTTGCAGGTGGCGCCGGGATGGTTGAGCGATGGTTCTTATGCAAAACCTGCAAGAAGGTCTGTAAGCCGACCTCTCTAAAGGAACATGCTGGGCACAATATCGTGAAGCATCCAACGCAAAAGCCTTTGGAGCTCTCACGGAAGCTTATTGGATCAGCAGCTCCCACAAAAGGAGGTGTAGTACTTGTTCCTTTTGTCGGAACAGGCTCTGAGTGCGCAGTCGCCAAAGAGCTTGGACTAAGCTACATCGGGTACGAAATTAACCCTGAGTACGTTCAAATCGCCAGAAAGTTTGTTGCCGCACACTAACTTTCTCTTTCTGCGTCTATCTTCCTTTTTTCAGGAAGGAATGTTTCTTCTGTAAAAATAACGAAACCATTTGAAAGATGGCGAGTGCGAGTGTCTTCCATAAAGCGAAGATATGGCTTCCTAAACTCTCCTTTCTTGGTCTTCGGGTTTGAGAGTATGCTCGGCACTTCATAGTTTATATCTATAGACTCCCCTGAAAGCTTACTCTTTTGAGCCTGAGGCTTTCTGCCCACCACTCCAGCAAAAGAAGTCTTCTTAACTTGATAGTTAAGAAAGTGCTTTTTGTATTCAACACGAATATCTGCCCCCTGATGATCTAGTTCTGCTGACATGGAGACAGTACCAGGACCGAAAACTGTCTCAGCAACGTATCCTGCATGAATCTGCGTTATGAGTCCTGCCCATGTTCTGTATATACGGGCTTTGAGTCCTCTGTAAAAACAATCCTCACACATAGTTGATTTAGTACGGAACTCTTCAATCTCCGTACTCTTTTCAGAAAGATATCTCTCATAAAAATCATCAAATGAAAGAAACGTTCTTTCATCCCAGTACACCGTATACAAAAGCTGTACTGCCTGAATATTCTTCGGCAGATCCATCTCCACTATCTTTATAGGACTATAAAGCCCTCTGTACGCCGCAAGATCTACAGTCTTTAGGAATTCTTCAAAAGCGTGGATCATAGACTATGAATTCTCTCCTCGCGATTCCCTCTTAATCTTCCAATACACATTTTCCGGATCTGTTTCGCGTGAATCTTCAGTACTATTGAAAAGTTCTGCTGGATACTTTTTCTTTGCCCTTTCAAGCTTTTCTAAGACAATCTCTCCTGTATCAAACCCAAGAAGCACGCTCATGTCCAAGCAATAGATAAAAACATCTGCGAGCTCCCCTTTGATAAGCTCCAGTTTTTTAGGATCATTGCGTACTTCTTCCAACGTTTGATTCGTCCACTGAAATAATTCAAGCAATTCAGCAGACTCAATAGATATTGATTTAGCTATATCTGCAGGCCTTAGTTGATCCCACTTGCGCTCTACTAAGTACTCTCTAATAGTATCTTCGTACTTCTTCATGGTGGACCCTACCGGACTTGAACCGGTCACCTCATCCATGCCATGGATGCGCTCTACCAGATGAGCTAAGGGCCCTGCCTCACTACTCTACTTCCCTTGCTTCAGAGCTTCAAGGTCTGCAAGAACGCTCTCAACGTCTCGTCTCAAACGCTCAAGGGCCTTTGCCTGAGAGATTCGTTTCTGAGGCTTTCCATCATCCTCTTCCTCCTCCTCTTCATTCATCTCCTCAAAATCCTCTTGAATCTCTTCAATGTCTTCGGAGATCTCTTCAAGGTCCTCCTGAATATCATCCATGTCCTCAGTAAGCTCATCAATGTCTTCTTCCACTTCACGAAGACTTTGTGTGTGTCGGTTCACCGTTATCTGAATGAAAATGGCTAGATAGATTGCTTCAAGAGAGACAAGTGTTGTGAGGACAAGAAGCATCAACTCCCAAGAAATAATTCCAACTGTTGAAAGCACAAAAAAGCCTAAGAAAGCTATTGTGTGAACAATGAGAGAAGCTGTTGAACCAATAGAAGAGACTATTCGCTCAATAGGAGTAGGTGGAAGTGGAGTATTGTCACGCATCAATGAGACCGTACCACTGATTAGTGGCATATCCAACCACACACTGTGCGCAACAGAGGGTTTCCTCAGAGGCATTTGCCCGCTACACTAACAAGTAATGGGACAATCACCGCAGCGACAACTTATGCCGCATGCGTTTCCAGAGCGTAGGCAGCGCAAAAGAAACCGTCGTATACAACTGCACGCAGTAGTATCTTTTAGTATTGCACTCCTTGTTGGCATAGGTGCACTCCTTTCTCTTCCAACTGTTATTGCCGTGGACACGCGACTCGCACAAGCTGAGCCTGTGAAAGCTCCTTTCCCTGTGACGGTAGATCCTGTTAATGAGCTTATTGTAGAAGACCCTGAAGTAGAGGCACTTCTAGACAATACTCATGGCACTCTCGCTGCAGCGTCAGGCCTTGCAAGCTCTGCACTTGCTTGGCTGGCAAATCTTGTAGCGTCAGCTCCGCTCTACCAACAAGTTGCAGGAAGTGATCTCGCCTTCGTGGATATCAAGCCAGGATATAGAGAAGAGGAAGTTGCATATGCTTTTGGCAAACAACTTGGATGGAACGCAAAGGAACAAGCTGCGTTTCTAAGGCAAGTGAATGAAAACGCTCCTGTTATTGAAGAGGGACATTTTGTACCCGGCACATATGTTCTCAGTTCAGCAGCCAGCCCAACCTACGTTCAAGAACTCTTGAACGACCGCTTTGCTAAGGAGATCAAAGCACGTTACAGCGAGTCCAATCATGAAGTACTTCCTATTGAGGATGTGCTTACCATAGCCTCCATGCTTGAACGAGAGACTCGTAACCCTGCTGAAATGCGCCTTATCTCTGGAATTATTTGGAATCGTTTGTGGTCTGGAATGAATCTGCAAATAGACGCAACACTTCAGTATGCAAAAGCAACGAAAGCATCATCTGGATCGTGGTGGCCAAAGGTAGTGCCTGACGACAAGTACATTAAATCTTCTTACAACACATATAAGTACAAAGGACTTCCCCCAGGTCCTATCGCAAACCCATCAACTGCAGCCGTAGTAGCAGCTCTTAACCCAAAGAAGACTGACTGTATTTTTTACTTCCATGACCGAAAGGGAGAGATGCACTGCACACCCACCTACAAAGAGCATGTAGCCATGCTTAAGAAGTATTACGGAAGAGGAAAGTAAGTCGGGCTGCCGGGAATTGAACCCGGTCTACATCCACCCCATGGATGCGTACTACCGGTATACTACAGCCCGCTTGTCGCACGAGTGTACGACCTGATTTAGTTAAGAACAAGAAGCCCAATTGAGAGCGATGTTGCGTACAGGCACCATGCTAAATACGGGAGAAGTAAGTATGCAGCTATGTGTGAATGCTTCCAGAATAGACGTATGAGAATAAGAATAAGTACATCAAGAAGAACTATCACAAGCACAGCGAGCAACAATTCGTGCAATCCGAAGAACACGATACTCCACAATGTATTAACAACGAGATGTGCCACGAAGAACCAAAGCGTAAATACTTTTCGTACTCCTTTAGATCTAGAGACAAGATAGGCCGCAGTGCCCATAAGTACATACAGCGTTGTCCACACAGGACCAAATATCCAGTTTGGTGGTGTCCAGGACGGCTGCGTAAGTGTTGTGTACCAGGTTTCTATACTCCCAGCCGTTGCAAATGAACCTATGAAGCCTGCTGAAAGGGAGAGCGCAATAAAGAAAACGAGAGAAAGGATGTTCCCTATACGCATACTAATAGTTGAGGAATTTAACTGCAGTAAAGTATACAGCGAGTGAGGTTACTGTAGTGAAGACCATTCCCCAGATAAGGTCCACGATTGTTACTGTTATAGGCCACCCGGCGAGTGTTGCGAGGTTGCTAAGGTCATATGCGGCATATGCAGCAAGGCCAAGGAGTAGTGCGCTTATAACAAGCTTTGAAACTGAATGTGTTGCCAGTGCTGGAGAGATAACAAAATACGCAATAGCAACTGCGTAAATAACGTAGAACAAAAGAGCCGCTACCCAAAGGACGTCGGGACGCAACATACTGCCAAGTTGTGAGTTGTAGAATTTACTTGCCACTACACCAATCCACAGCAAGTCTATAACTAACATTACCGGGAAGGCGATGGCAGCGAGTATAAGTATTTGCATAGTCTTTAGGTTACCCGAATAAGGTTTTCTCAAGCACTGCTCGTTCCTCTCTATCATACCTTGCCTTTACGAGGTCCAAAACAATCTCCTTGTTCTGGAATGCGGGGTCCTCAGCCAAGTCTATAAGTTCGTCTAGCGAAATTGGACGAAGAATAATGCGCTCCCCCGGATCAAGTTGCGGCTCTGTTACCTTTGTGCAGTTTCTCGCAATGTATATATAAATTGCCCAATCAATTTTTGAAGAAGGTTGGATGGCTCTCCAGAGTGCTAGTTCTCCTGCTGTGTATCCTGTTTCTTCAAGTAACTCTCTTCGCGCAAGCTCTTCAGGATGCTCCCCTTCCTCTCCTTGTCCTCCTGGGAAAGTGAGAACAGGGAGCCTGCCTGGCTGTTCGTCCTCAGCCAAAAGCAGCATGCCGTCTTCAAGAACGGGAATAACAACGGCTGAATCGTTGCGGTGTAGCTTCTCAAAAGTTGTCTTGGAGCCGTCATACAACTCCTGTTGCCACTGGTACACATCAAACAAAACACCGGAGAAGACGCGTTCAGCGTCTTTAGGTAGTGGCTGTCTGCTTGGTGGGCGCTCGTCCATATTTATAGTCCGTAGTTCTCTCTAAAAAAGTTAGGAGATGCTTCAGAGGCATTGAAAATACCGTTTGCTTCCTTATTCAGCTTTTGAATATACGCAAAGAAATCTTCCTTAGAGAAAACTGTTAGACCAAGCTCTTTGCACAATATATTCATCTCTTCTATAAGCTCATCTGCATCTTCTCCTTCATGAGCCATTTTCTCAGCTTCAAAATAGTAGCTGTGTCCAGGCACCTCCACTAACGCAAATTCTGTATCCTTATAGACATACACATGACTTTTGCGAATAGCTAATACTCCTTTCTCGTACCCTAATGCTGCAAAGATTTCAGTAAGTAAGTCAAAACTGCCGGGAGCTGTCTTCACAGATAACTCTTTGCGAGACTCTGATCCTCCCCACTCCCCAATCTTTACAACTATTTCAGGTACTCCATTTGTGATCCTAAGGCGTATATCTTTTTTACGTTCCTCTATTCCTCCTGGAAGGAACGTTGAATAATCAATAAAAATCCTGTCCTTTTCTTCTGTTTTCTTTGCGTTCTCATCAAAGAAAGACTTGAGGTTTGTATATTCCTCAGTGGAAAGCAGTCCGCGAACTTCAACCTCTATATTTTTCTCCATTGAGATAATTATAACTTAATACAGACAAAAGACCCTTGTCGGGTCTTTTGTGAATCTAAGTGGACCGTACAGGATTCGAACCTGCGACCCTCTCATTGCAAATGAGATGCTCTACCAACTGAGCTAACGGCCCATCCAGGAAACTTTACCGTCTCTTCCCGCGAAGAGCAAGTTCTACAAGATGGGATAGGAAATCCGGGAAAGAAACACCAATTGCCTGAAGGGATTTAGGGAGGAGTGACTCCTCCGTCATCCCAGGAAGTGTATTTGTCTCAATGAAATACACACCCTTAGGAGAGACCATGAAATCGCTTCTAGAATAGTGCCGCAACCCAAGAGCTTCGTGCATGGTACGTGCCAGAGAAACAAGCTCTTCCTGTACTGGCTTTGAAAAGCGTCCAGGAACAATCTCTCTCGTTCTGCCTGAATACTTTGCATCATATGAAAAGAAGTCAGAATTTGGGGGAACTATCTCAATGGCAGGAAGACCATATAACTTCTCTCCACGAAGATCTTCAACCACACCTACAGTTGCCTCTGTACCCCGTATATACTCCTCTACAAGCACTCCTTGAGCGCCTGCAGAGAGGAGATCAACTATAGCGGTATGTACGGGCTTAAAGCCTCCTACAATAGACACGCCGACTGAAGAGCCCCACCGCACTGGTTTAACAACAACTGGTTGATGGAAAGAGCGGGTAATCTCCTTTGCCATCTCCTCTGCATCAGACTCTTTCTCAATAAAACGATACTTAGGGGTCTTAATCCCATGCTCCTTCGCTTTCTCTTTGGTGAGAACCTTATGCATCGCGAGGTAGGACGCGAATGAATCTGATCCTGCATAGGGAACTCCATAGCGTTCTAGAAGCTTCTGAACTTCCCCGTCCTCCCCATATTCTCCATGCAATCCTATAAGCACTGCGTCCAGCGAACGGAGCACCTTCTCTGGCGCTACACTTCGCCCCTTCTCGTGCCACACCCCTTCCTTATCTATGTAAATATCTCTTGTGCTGTACCTATCCTCTGAAAGATTAGACAGGATTGCATGCCCCGTCTTTAACGAGACCTCATGTTCTTGAGAAGGACCTCCTCGTAACACTCCAACAACAGTGCCGCGCATATAGGGAAAGTATAGCAGGCATTATCCTTGCCTTAGAGCTTTGCTTCGTGCACGACGGTGTCTAGACAAAGAGAACCTGTGCGCTTCGCTGTTAGCAAGCACTGCATCTGCATCACTTATTCCTGCACGAAGCCCCCCAAGCACTTCCCGAGGTCGGTGTTTCTCATCTTTAACAACAGCAACAACAGGAATACCGATTCCTACCTCCTTAAGTACTTCTTCTGCTGCTTTCTTGTGTGTCTTCCCTCCGTCAACAACAAAAGCTTTTGGGAGTGGCCACTCAGAATGACCTAGCCTGCGAGAGAGAAGTTCCTTCAGCGAAGCAATATCGTTATTCAAGGACTTCCCTCCACTACCTTTAATATTGAATGTTCTGTATTCCTTCTTAATTGGCATACTATTTTCAACAACCGTAAACACTCCAACAGCATTAGTTCCTGAAAGATGAGCTGTGTCATACGCTTCAATACGAGGACCTGCCGTATCACCCCTGTCTTCCTTTATAAGTGACACATCTTGAACATGGTCTAGTGCAAACAGCTGTTTGCGTAGTATCGCCGCCTCTTCAAAACGTTCCTCTTTTGCAAACTTGTTCATTTCCTTTGTAAGAGTGGTACGAAGTGTCTTAACTCTTCCTGAAAGAAAGAGGGACACGTTTCTAATGGACCGCATGTACGATGAGGCATCCATATTTTTGGGATAGTGCCCAATCTGCCTATTAAATTCTAGCTTTGCTCGCGCATGCTTGCTCCCTTCTCCAACTGGTCGTGGAGTGTCAAAGAAAGGAAAGATCTTACGTATAAGTCTGAGTGCAACACGAAGCTGATAGCCTGAGGGAAAGGGCCCGTGTATCGCCTTAAATGTAAGATCGCTCAACAGGGCCTTTGAGCGCTTGAAATCTATCTCCGCACCGCGTATAGCAAGCACACGAGGAATCTCTTCGTCTGTTATAACCGCATACAAAAACGTCTTGTCATCCTTGCCCATAGCATTTGCAGGAGGCAAATACTCACGTATGAGCGCAGCCTCACGAACAAGTGCTTCAAGCACTGTTGGCGTTGTCTCGTATTGAATACCATCTGATATCGTCACCATGTCTACAATGCGAGGTCCTCTCGTAGCCATAAGTTCGCTATCAAAATAAGAGCGCACGCGATCCCGAAGACTCGTTGCTTTTCCTATATACAGAATCTTCTTAGAGCGTCCTTTGCCCTGCGTAAACAAATACACTCCCGGGCAATCAGGGAGATCAAATGTAGCGAGGGCTGTCTTATCCATATCCTCTATCCTACGTCGGATAGAGCCTCATGCAAATAAAAAGGCTCGCCTTATGAGCGAGCCCGGTGCCATCCACATGACACCAATTCACGGGGTGTCCCTCGTCCTCCTGCGCGCCTGAAAGCAGCAGAGGCAACGAGAGACTTTTCTGGCATACGGCACGCAAACAGTTTCCAATCTGCGCCAAGTTGGTTAGCCAGGTTGTAGAGGAGACGATCAAACGGAAGTCCGCCACGTTCGGTTACGAGTCGCCGGTACCCGCAAAGTGTCATCAGGTCGTCGCGGTCTTGTTTGACCACGACTGCCTCAATCGCTTTCCGGAAGCAGGCGACACGATCCTTCAGGGGCAGATACACCGATTTCTTGCTGCCATCTGCCTGATCCTTACTTGTTCCAAGCAGGGGCGCACACAAGAGGTGGATATTTGGAATGCACGTCCTGCAAGTTCTCCAGTGCTCACATCCAGGCAAAGGATCGTCTGAACATCGTGTTTCTATGATAGGCATTTCTCCCTCCCCAGGAAGTCAATGAGAACAGATCGTTCTAAAAGATAAGTATACAGGAAAACTAACTCTTTTTCTTTTGCTTCTTAAACATCTTATTTAGATACACTCCCGTATGCGACGTCTCCATTTCAGCTACTTCTTCAGGAGTTCCCTTGGCGATAACCTTCCCACCACCAATTCCTCCTTCAGGTCCAAAGTCTATGAGATAGTCCGCTGACTTAATAACGTCCAAATTGTGTTCAATAACAACAACGGTGTTGCCTCGGCGAACTAATTCCTGAAGGATTTCAATAAGCTTCTGAACATCGTCGTAATGCAGACCAACAGTAGGCTCGTCCAAAAGATAAATCGTCTTCATGGTTATAGGACGATACAACTCACTCGCAATCTTAACGCGCTGTGCCTCTCCTCCTGAAAGAGTTGTTGCAGACTGACCAAGTGTTAAATACTGGAGGCCAGTAGAGTTAAGTGTTTCCAAACGATCGTTAATGGCAGGGATATCCTTAAAGAAAATCTCTGCTTCCTCAATAGTCATCTGAAGAACATCATAAATGTTCTTTCCACGATAGGTTACTTCCAACGTCTCTTTCATATATCGCGTGCCGTTACATACGTCACACACTACATACACCGTAGGTAAGAAGTGCATTTCAACTGCAATCATTCCATTTCCCTGACATGCTTCACAGCGTCCTCCTGCAACGTTGAAAGAGAACCGTCCTGGCTTCCATCCTCGCGCTCGTGCCTCAGAAGTAGCAGAGAACAGATCACGTATATGAGTGAAGGCCCCTGTATACGTTGCTGGGTTTGAACGAGGTGTTCTTCCAATAGGAGACTGGTCTATGAGCACGGCACGACCTATGTACTCAGTGCCTGTTATAGACGCACAGTGCTCTGGCTCTGTCTGCCTTCTGGCTAAGCGCTTTGCGATATTCTTATGCAGAATGTCGTAAAGGAAAGTGGACTTCCCAGATCCTGATACTCCAGTTATTCCAACGAGCTTTCCAAGCGGTACCTCAATGTTCTGATTCTTAAGGTTATGGAGTGTTGCTCCCTTTATCTTTATAGACCCCTTCTGAGAAGTTCTCCGCTCTTCTGGGATTTCAATACGCTTCTCGTCTCTTAAGTATGCAAGTGTTGAAGATCCTGACTCGTTTTTGGGAGCAGTTAAAAGCTCGTCTAACCACCCCTCTGCTACAACAGTACCCCCATGCACTCCAGCGCCCGGTCCTATGTCTAGAATGTAGTCTGCAGCATAGATAGTGTCCTCGTCGTGCTCAACTACAAGAATAGTGTTCCCAAGCTCCTTAAGGGAAAGCATGGTCTGTATCAAACGATCATTATCTCGCTGATGGAGGCCGATGGTCGGCTCATCAAGTACATAGAGTGCTCCAACGAGCCCTGTTCCTAATTGGGAAGCGAGGCGGATACGTTGCGCCTCTCCCCCTGAAAGAGTTGCTGCTGAACGGTTCAGAGTTAGATAATCCAAACCAACGTTCAGCATGAAATCTAGACGACTCGTAATCTCCCTTACGATCGGGTACGCGATCTCTGCTTTCATTTCAGAAAGCTGAAGACTATCCATGAACTCTCTTGCTTCCCGAATTGAGAAGTTTGTAAAATCAACGACATTTTTCCCAAGACCATCCTTCTTCGCACCCTTCAAATACACGCGCAGTGCCTCTGGACGAAGTCTCTTTCCCTCACAAACAGGACACACCTCAGAGGAGAACAAAGACTTTGTTCCTAGTCCGTTACAGTTCGGGCACGCTCCATACGGACTATTAAAAGAGAACAATCTCGGTTCTACTTCGGGGAACGATGTTCCATCATCTGGGCAGATGAACTTTGCAGAAAGCGTCTCAAGCGTCCCGTCTGCGTGCTTAATTTTAACGAGTCCGTCACTCTCCTTTAGAGCAAGTTCTAGCGCTTCTGAAAGACGCTCCCTTGCAGCGTCTGGTGTACGCTCAAACTCTGAGACATATATAGAATCAACGATTGCATCTATATCGTGTCGTTTGTTGCGATCAAGGGTAACCTTCTCGCGAAGTGAGTGCGGGGCTCCATCAACAAGTACTTTTTCAAACCCTTTTCCGAGCAAATCATATAAAAGTTGGTAGTACTCTCCTTTTCTGCCGACAACCACTGGCGCATAGATAACAATCGCCGTTTTATCAACAGCAACTCCCATAACCTCCTCACTCTTTGCTTTTGAGCGAGCCTCAATACGCATTTGAATAAGACGTATCATTTCCTCTTTTGAGAGCTTCTCAATAGGAACATCATGATGAATACAGTACGGCTGGCCAGCGCGCGCATACAAAACTCGCAAATAGTCATAAATCTCCGTTACTGTTGCTACAGTAGAGCGTGGATTGTTTGACCGAGACTTCTGATCTATGGAAATAGCTGGAGAGAGTCCTGTTATTTCATCAACATCAGGCTTTTGCATCTGATTGAGGAATTGACGTGCATATGCAGAGAGAGATTCTACGTACCTTCTCTGTCCTTCGGCGAAAATAGTATCAAATGCAAAGGAGGATTTTCCGGAGCCTGAGAGTCCAGTAACAACCGTCATAGCACCCCGAGGAAACTCAGTGTGTATGTTTTTAAGGTTATGGGTGCGTGCGCCCTTAACACGTATCCAATCCTCACCTACGTATTGTTCGTGTGTTGGTTTTTTAGCTTTCGCCATATACAGAAATCCCCCGCCCATGGAGGGACAGGTTCAAATGGAGTATAGCATGGAGCCTATTCGCTCGCTGAAGAAGCGAGCAAGCTTCCAATCTTTCCAACAATCTCTTCAATAGCTACCTCAGCTTTAATAAGGTAGTCGTTCGCTCCGAGTGATTTTGCGCGATCTATATCGGCTTGAGCTCCAAGATTAGAGACGACAATAATGGGGACATTTTTAAGCTCATCGGTGCGTGAGCGGATTGCCTCTAGTACTGCAAACCCATCAACAGTGGGAAGCATGAGATCTAGAAGAACAAGAACAGGCTTATTCTCCTCAAGAAGCTTTAGAGCTTCATTTCCATCAGAGGCATAGAGCGTCTGATATTTTCCAGCAAGGGTGTGCCCCAAAAGGTTTTTAAGGATTGGGTCGTCTTCTACAACGAGAATAAACTTTGTTTCAGCCATGCGTAAGAGTATACCACCCCTATGAGAGCTCGTCTGGACGCGTAAAGAGGAGTGAGTCCGGGAGCCTAAACAATCCCTCATCATTCCTCTTCTGCTCAATGATATGAGCCATAAATCCGGCAGAGCGTGGGAGCACAAATAGCGCATTAAAGAACTCAGCATCGGCGAGGATTTCCAACTCTTTCTGAGAATATCCTTCGCACTCAGAAAGAATGTCCAAAGTTAGCGCAGCGATAGCACCATCAACGTTAAGAATTAGAGAACCATTCTTTCCTGTTGTTACCGCTTCAACAGAGCGAGCAAAAGAGAAGTATTTTGAATGTTCTAACAGATTCGTAAAGGCTTCAATAGAAGCTACGCGAGGGTCGGGCATCCCTACGCGATACTTCTTATGACCAATACCGAGTATCAGGTTCCCCTCCTTAGTTGTCTCCTCTACAAAGGATACAGCTGAAGCATTCTGAGCAACTCCCCGCATCCACAGACGAGCCGCGTCGTTAATGGCTCCTCCAAAGCGTGGCCCGATGGTTAGAAGTCCCGCAGAAAGCGATGAAACGAGATCCTTTCCTGCCCTCGCTGTAATCATAGAAGTTACTGCGCCAGAGACATGGCCTCCATGATCTATAAGCAACTTCCCAACTGCCTCAAAGAAAGCCTTTGAAATAGGGGAGGTTAACTCCTTCCCAAGCATTCCTCCTACAGCACTACTCATAAACGATGTCTCTGTTGGAACAATCTTTCCGTTCTCTACAAACTGAGGCACCTCATGAACATTTAGCACTTCTCTTGTAGATAAAATACTTGCACGCCGAGCGAGCAGTGGACTTATATCTACAACAGGATCGTCTCCTGCACTTTCAGGCAGTGATTCAAGCGCTTCAAGGAACTCTGGGAACGAATCTGCGGCCATAACCCCAACAGAGCGAAGCGCCTCGCGCTTAGCTCTTGCGCTTTCATCTTTGTGAGAGACCAACGCTTTTGCATGACCAAACTGCACATGAGTATCAAATGACTCATCAATGATGCCCGCGATATATGCAACAACTGGTTTGGTAAGCTTCTTTGAGCGTATGAGTTCAACAATCTCATACTCATCAACACCGCCAAGTTCCCCAAAGTACGCAATTCCTTTTGTGTCTGGGTCTTCCTCTGCCAAAGAAAGTACTTCAGTTAGGGAAGAGACAGGGAAGCGATCTCCACCAATACAAAAGGCAAAAGAGAGTCTTTTCCCCGCCTTAGACACTGCATGAATAAGTTCCCCTGTCATACCTCCTGAAGTTGAAACAACTGCCACAGACCCTTTTGTAAGAAGGGTGTTAGATACAATTTGAGATGCATCAACTCCACCAATGGCACCAAGTTTAAGCGCTCCTGGAACAAGGAGCCCTACCCCCGATGGTCCGGCAATTATTTTACTGCCTCCATAAGAAGCAATAAGATCCGTTGCGTGCGCTTCTGGTACGTTTTCAGCAAAGATATGTGCCCCAAACGCATCTGGAAAAACACTAAAGAATGCTGTTGTTGATTCAGCAGCGCGTCTTCCTGATTGAACGTTTAAAAGAAATTGTACTCGCCCATGTAAAGCAGTTGGAATATCTGCAAAGTTTTTATAGCAAGGAAGAAGTATTTCTTTAGTTCCCCAAAAGAACTTCTGAGATTTTCTTCCGCTTGTTACTAGAGCGAGTATGCTCTGTTCGTTGCCAGAGAGGTAATCAAAATCAAGAATAGACTGCACTATTTTGGGGTGATTTCCTGAGACAACTATTCCTTGTTGTTCGGCTCGTATACTCTCAAGTATCGTCATACTTCTATGCTATAGCGTAGCAACGGCATCGTCTACTGCCTCAGTTATGGCAGTAGACGAACCGTATACAACTCCGAGTAATCCTTCTTTAGTAAGAAACTCCTTCATATGTGAAAGACCTTCTTTTTCATTTGGCCCTCCTCTACGAACAAACACACGCACACCATCTCTCCTTAACGATTCTGCTGTTTCAGACAATGCATCCTCAATACCAGCAAACGTAGTTTTTACATCAGTAAAGTTCGCTACGCCTCCTGCAATAACAAGGGTTTTCTTCTTTGCCTTTGAAGCAAGCAACAGCGCTAGTACCTCCTTCGCATATAAATACGTCTCTTCGCGAGTTGGTCCACCACTGTACTCTCCATAGTTTCCAATCTCAGAGCCCATTCCTTTTAGCGCCGCCTCGTCAGCCGCAACAATACTGCCGCCTCCTCCAGACAAAAGGAAGAAGATGCTTCCGTTTGGGTTAAGAACCTTCAACTTCAAAGATGCTGGTGTTGTCTTTTGTAGTTCCGAAATCGTAGCTTCAGCAGCGTGCGCAGCAGATGCTTCAGTTATGTCTGCATCAGTCCAACCGTCTCTCACGAAAAATTGAGCGGCACTGTCAACAAGCACAGCAGCGTCTAGTAGGTACACTGTATCTTCTCGCACAACTAATGGGTTAATCTCAAGGAAAGAGAAGTGCTGCTGAACAAAGACAGCGAGGAGTCGTTGTAAAAATGTCTCAGGGAGACCCGTGTCGTTTGAAATTGCAGGGATAGAGTCTGCAGTTAGCATGGATTGTGTTAGAGACTCTGGGTGCTCTTCTATATCTATTCCTCCCACTCTCGCATGAAGAAGACGAATACCTGTTCGCACTCGCTCAAGTGAAAGATACTGCTCTTCAGATTGCTCATGAGGAACGAGCTCTTCTACGAGGAAAGATGAAAAACCACGCTTCTCCCATTCCTTAAGTTGCCCTGCAATTTTCTGTGGAGCTATATCAACAGCAACTAGTCCCTGCTTCATACGCTTTTTGATTCCTTGGTCCACTTTAACAACAAGAGGTGCATCTTTTGGGAAAGAAATCCTTGATGTAGAAGAAAGAGCAACACCAGAATAGGTGTCTCCTAGAAGAAGTCGCTTTGCACTGTACTCAGTTATTTTTACGCGTGCCATACATTAAATAGTGCTAGGAAGTGTCATAAGGACTCTACCTGCATGCTCTTGGTAACTATGCTCAATAAAGCCAAGTTTCGCATATAGCGCCTTCCCTGCCTGGTTATCAGAACCTGTTTCTAGCCAAATACTTCTGTCTGGACGAAGCATAGTGTAGGTAGTCAGTGCAAACTTTCCAAACGGAGTCATAATCCCCTTTCCTCTATACGGGGGATACGAGCGAAATGCCACGGTGTCCCACAGACCCTTCTCCTTATGCGGAGGATTCTCCGGACCAAACCAAATAATAGCCGCAAGCTCGCCAGTCGCTGACACTAAAGCAAATGGCGTACGGTCTTTCATATACCATGCTTCATAGGAGTTCTCTACAAATCGTCTGTAGTCAGAGGTATTCGCCTGAAGTTCTGTGTCCTCCTCGTTGCGAGCATGTTGTTTAAGTTTCTCTACCATGTCTTTTGAAAGACCAATTTGAATTGAAAGAGCTTCTCCGTCAGGCAACGACATCCCTCCAATAGACATGGCTTCGTACAGAGAAAGGGGAAGCTCTGCGGTTATATCTTTTCCTGCAACAATTGGTTTTTCCATATTTATCCAAAGGGGAGTGACAGAGTAAAGGTTGTTCCAGGACCCGCATCATTAGCCGAGAAGCTTAAATCACCACCCTGGTCTGTTGCGATGGTGCGAGCAATATACAGACCAAGACCATTTCCTCCATTTTGCTTTGTAACAGCATTCGGAGCACGATAAAAGCGCTCAAAGATATTTCCCTTGTCTTCAGGAGCAATACCAATACCTGTATCACGAATACGAACATATACTCGTCCTGGTGCTACTTCAGTAGTCACACGTACATTCCCCCCTCTCGGGGTATAGCGTATAGCATTCTCAACCAGATTATTCAGAATCCAGCGAGTTCTTTCCCTGTCTATACGAACAGAAGGCAGCACCTCTCCACTCTTCTCAAAGAGCAAATTCACTCCTTCTTTTACGGAAAGCTCAGAGAAATCTTGCGTTACTTCATCCACAAGAGCGTTTAGATCTGTAGGCTTTAGATCATACTTGTACTTGCCAGACTCAATGCTTGAAATATCAAGCAGAGTTCCAACCACTGCAACAAGCTGATGGCTCTTTTCTCGTGCACTTGCTACAAGTGCCTTCTGCTCTTCAGTCAGCGGCTCTAGTTCAAGTGCTTCTAGTGCCCACCTAATACCAGTGAGAGGCGTACGGAGCTGATGCGCTGCTGTTGAAATAAAGTCAGACTTAACACGAGATACTTCAACGTCATGCCTGTGTGCCTCTTCTACACGCTGAGCAAAAGAACCAAACTCTCTACTAAAGTTTTTTATTTCCTTTGGCATGCCTTTAGAGTCTGGGAGTTCAGCAAGCGTTCCTGAAGCAGAAAATGCTTCCATGGTATTTGTTATTTTCCTTACTGGATCTGCGATGTACTTGCCAACTGCCCAAAAGACAAAAAGAAGTAAAAGAATTGAAACAAGTAAAGAAAGAACTGATATCTGAAGTACTGCTGTTTGGAGCGATGCACTGGTCTCCAGGTTGGTTACTAGAGGAGTTAAATGTACGCGAAGGAACATCCCGATGACACTAATTACTCCTATAGTAAGGACAAAAACACCCGAGAGAAGGGCGGCCATGAATAGCCGAATAGTCATATCTGAGATAGTAGCATGCTACCGACCACGCTTCCCTTTAGGACCTTTCTTCTGTGGAGCACTCTTGCCTTCCAGCACATAGATTTCGTCTCGCAGGAGGGCGGCTGTTTCAAAATCCAAAGCCTCAACAGCATCAGCCATCTGTTGTCGCTTATCTATGATGAATCCTTCAGGATCTTCTTCAAAGAGCTTTCTATCAAGCTGAAGCAATCCATCTACAGTCTTTTGATGCTCACTGCGCATAGATTCTGCAATGTCTTTGATCTCCTTCTTAATAGTTGCTGGAGTTATGTTGTGCTTTTTGTTATACGCAAGCTGTATTGTTCTTCTGCGCTCAGTTTCCTCAATGGCTCGCGTGAGTGAACCAGTCATCACGTCTGCATACAGAATTACCTTCCCAAGAACGTTACGTGCTGCGCGCCCAATGGTCTGTATGAGAGAAGTGTCTGATCTAAGGAATCCTTCTTTATCTGCGTCCAGAATACCCACGAGTTCAACCTCAGGAAGATCCAACCCTTCGCGGAGCAAGTTTACGCCAACAAGGATATCAAAGGTGCCTCGTCTGAATTCGGTAAGGATTTCAATGCGGTCTATGGTTTTAACATCAGAATGGAGATACTCGGCTTTAATACCTCTCTCTTTTAGAAACTCAGAGAGGTCCTCTGCCATTTGTTTTGTAAGAGTGGTTGCGAGTGCCCGTCCTCCTCGCGCAATAACAACAGCAGCCTCATCTATAAAGTCTTGTATTTGTCCTTTTGTGCCTTCTGTCTCTACAATAGGTTTAATAACTAACTCAGGGTCAATTAGTCCCGTGGGACGAATAATCTGCTCAGCCACCTGGCCATCTGGAGGAACTGACTTTTCCTTCTCATACTTTCCTGGTGTTGCAGATGTGTAGATTACCTGCCCAACACGCTCTTCAAATTCAGCGAACTGAAGCGGACGATTGTCTCGTGCCGACGGCAATCTGAACCCGTGCTCAACAAGGACATCTTTTCTGGAGCGGTCTCCTGCATACATGCCTCCAATTTGAGTTACCGTTACATGCGACTCATCTATAACAGTAAGGAAATCAGGAGTACCATCCTTCTTTTTTGGGAAATAGGAAAGAAGCGTATGGGGAGCCTCTCCGGGTGCACGGCCATCAAAGTGACGCGAATAGTTTTCAATACCGGTGGTGTAACCAATCTCTCGTATGAGCGCAAGATCATGTTGGGTACGGCGCTTGAGACGCTCATGTTCCAGAACCTTCTCCTCTCTCTTTAACTGAGCAAGACGCTCATCCAGTTCCTTTTGGATGTCTTCAATAGCTCTCGCACGATCTTCTTCACTTGAAACAAAGTGTTTAGCAGGGAATACAAAGAGGGAATCTGGCTCCCCTGTCTTTGCTCTTGAGATTGGGTCCAGACACTCAATGCGGGAAATAAGGTGTTCATCAAATACAATGCGGTATATAACTCGCTCGTTCACCGGCATGATCTCCATAGTGTTCCCAACAGCGCGGAGTTTCCCAGGCTCAAGATCTGCATTGGTGCGTTCAAAATATATGTCTACAAACTTTCGTATTAGCGCAGCACGATTCTCCTCTGCTCCCACAACAAGTTTTACGTGCTTTTTTTCATATTCAGCAGGAGATCCAAGTCCATAAATTGCAGAAACTGAAGCAACAATAATGACGTCTTTTCTGGTTAGAAGTGCCTGAGTTGCTGCGTGACGTAATCTGTCAATCTCAGCGTTTATCTGAGCCTCCTTCTCAATGTAGGTATCTGAGTGCGCTATGTACGCTTCTGGCTGATAATAATCGTAATAGGAAACAAAATAGTGCACTGCATTCTCAGGAAAGAACTCCTTATATTCCTGAGCAAGTTGTGCTGCGAGTGTTTTGTTGTGAGCAAGTACAAGAGTTGGCTTCCCTACCGCCTGAATAACATTAGCAATGCTAAATGTTTTTCCTGAGCCAGTAACCCCAAGAAGTGTTTGATGGCGCAATCCTTTTTCAATTCCCTCAATGAGTAGCGAAATAGCCTTAGGCTGGTCGCCTGCTGGAGGAAACGGGGTATGAATTTTAAAGGGTCCTGCCATAGTAGGTGTATACAAAGTCTCTCCGATACTCGTCAAAATTGCCAGCGTGTAGTGCGGCTCTCGCTTCATCTACTAACCTAATAATAAACCCGAGGTTATGAAGAGAAGCAATAATCTGTCCCAGCATCTCTCCTGATCGTAGCAGATGCGATACATACGCACGAGAAAATCCTTCAGTACCCGGAATAATCGTTTCAGTATCTAGAGGCTCGTGCTCGCTTTTGTACTTCTCTGTCTTCAAATGTATTGGTCCTCTCTTTGTATATATTGTTCCATGTCTTCCGAGGCGTGTTGCCGCAACGCAATCAAATGTATCCATGCCTTCAGCAATACCAAGAAGAAGATCTCCCGGCTCTCCAATGCCTAAAAAGTGTCTAGGCTTTTCTTTAGGAAGATGCTGAACAGCAGCTTGGAGTGCTCCCATCATATCTTCCTTACTAAAAGAGCCCCCTATACCAAACCCATCAAAGTCCATTGATGCTATCTCCTTCGCGCTTTCAGTACGTAGGTCTTCATATCTTCCTCCCTGCACAATGCCAAAGATGCCTTGTTTTCTGTTTGCTTCAAGGTTCTGTCTATGCGCTTTTAATGAGCGCTCTGCCCATTTGTGTGTTCTCTCCATTGCCTCTTTTTGATATGCATATGGCTCAGTTGGAGAGGTGCATTCATCAAAGGCAAAGAACATATCGGCCCCAAGCGAGTGCTGTATTTCAACAGACCGCTCTGGGGTGAAGCGATGGAGGGACCCGTCTAGATGAGAGGTGAATGTTACCCCTTGCTCGTCAATAACGGCAAGTTGTCCGTGCTGGCTTTGTACCTCTTCGTCAAAGACAGAAACCCCTTGGGTTACAGTATCTTCCTCTCCTTTCGCTATCTTAGTTATTGTCCTTCCAAAAGCTGCACCGAGAGAAAAGACCTGGAATCCCCCTGAGTCGGTCATGGTGGGACCACTCCATCCCATAAAGTTCCCGAGTCCTCCTCCGTCTTTAACCGTGCTCTCGCCAGGCTGAAGATACAGGTGGTACGTATTGGCGAGCACTACCTGAGCACCCAAACTAAGTAGCTGTTCTGGAAGAATTCCTTTTACACCAGCCTTAGTTCCCACAGGCACAAACGCAGGAGTTTGGATGTCTCCATGGGGCGTAGAGAGTATTCCTGTTCGCGCAGTTCCCTTAGTTGTCTCTGTTTTAAAGCTAATTGGCCTCATATATCTCCTTACGGTACGGGGAGGAAGCTATTTGGGCAAGTAAATACAAGTCTAGAAGGACTTGACAAGAATGATTCTTAAGGTATATACTGCTTGTACAGTTCTTTCCAATCTATTAGGCAAGGGCTGCCCATCAACTTTTCGGAGGGGAAACCCCCATGAAGACCATGATCAAGCGGCGGGTCGGGGGAATCGCCCTCGTTTCCGCCATCGCCATGAGCCTCGCGGCTTGCGGCGGCAACCAGGCGGCGGACACCGGATTCTCCGGAACCTACGCTGCGGTCTACTATCCCGGGCTGAACAACGTGCCGGGCTCCACGCCCGCGCGCTTCTCCAGCACCGAGATCAATCAGTTGCTGCAGCTGGACCAGGCGTGCCGCACCCAGCTGGAAGGTCAACTTCCGGGTCGTCTGCAGGCCATCCTGCAAGACGGCGCGGAGAACAGCATCTTCACCGCCATCGGCGTCGCCGCCGGTGCGGGGCTCGGATTCAAGGGCATCGAAGTCCTGGACTATCTGGCCTACGGTGCAGGTGCAGGCGCGGGCTCCGGTGCGTTCTACGGGAACAACCGGCACCGCACCGCCGTGAACTACGCGCAAGCGTACTGCACGGCGACCTTCACCTGGATGGCCAGCGAACGTGACGGGGCCTTGAGCGGCGTCGCCATCGTTCCCTGGATGGGACCGGGTCGCACCACGCTTCCCGCCCCGACCGGTGCGCCGACCGATCCGACGAGCCGGGGTGCGAACCCCAGCCCCGAAGGATCGCGGCGTCCGACGCCCATGATGCCCAGCGGCTAAGTAGTCGCTGATAGATTGAAAACCCCCGGGAACCGCAAGGTCTCCGGGGGATTTCATTTATATAGGTTTCGTTCTATTGAACGCCAACAAGCTCAACCTCAAACAAAAGTGTTGCATTCGCTGGGATAACATCTCCAACGGCGCGCGCTCCATATGCCATATCTGGTGGGATGATGAGAGTTCGCTTTCCTCCAACTTTCATACCAACAAGACCTTGATCCCATCCTGCGATAACCTGACCACCTCCAAGCTGGAAGCTAAATGGTCCTCCATGGTTAGCAGACGCATCAAACACGGTTCCATCAGGAAGTGCTCCTACATAATTAACAGAAACGGTGTCTCCTTTCTTTGCTTCTGTACCGGTTCCAACAACAATATCCGCAACGGTAAGTTCAGTCGGCAATTCTTCTGGGTTCATAGTATTTGTATTCTCAGGATTAACAGTGGCGTCTAACATAGCACTCTCTGGCACAGCTTCGGTAAACGGTTGGTATACTTGCGCTCCATAAAACAAAAAGGCAAGAGCAACTGCTACTGCAAGTGCAATTGCTACGCTTGTTCCAGTTACGTTCATATTTATGCTGCCACAGGGCCAGTTACAGCGAGTATATCATCAACCATTTCATCTATTGTGGATTGAACAATGGTGTCTGAGTTTGGTACTCGTGAAGAGATAAAAGCACTGACTTCATCCTCAGAAGCATCACTTTCAACCATTTTTCCAAACTCTTCTTTAGTCTCAGGGTCCATAACCTGCATAAGGTTCATCATTGTGCTCTGAAAGATGAGTGCGCCAATGTCACTCATTATCTCTTCTTGCTCATCGGCCGGAAGTTGATCAAGCTCAAGAGCATCAATTATTTTCTCTAAGGGTGTTCCGGAAGTGCTCATGGTGTTTTGTTAGCGGATAATTCTAGTGAAGTTCTCTGGACGAACAGCAAATCTAGGATCTTCCGAAATGATCATTCTGATTCCTCCTGCACCATCTGGCTCAAATCCTAAGGAGCGAAGCACCGTTCTTCCAACTGCATCCTCATAGGACGCATCTATAAATACTGTTTTACCAGAATCCATAGCCAACTCCTGCGCAGTTGCCTGAAGTTCCTCAAAAGTTCCTCCGTATGCTTGGTAGAAGTCTTCATTAGGAACACCGTATACGTGTGACTCTAATACATTTGCTTCTGTGAGCGCACTAGCGGCTCCAGCCTCAACAGTTGAAGCAGGAGGAGTAGGAGGAGTAGGAGCGACTTCTGCTTGCGCAGCAGCGCTCTCGCGAACAAGTGTTGCATTTGCTTCAGCTGCAGAGCGGGCCTCTGCAAGATTTGCATTTCTTGTTATCTCATTCTCTTCTGCTTCTGTACGAGCCCCTTCAGCCTGCGATTCTACTGTTTCTGAAGCAGGAGCTTCTCCTTGTGCTTCAGCTGAAGTTTGTGGAGCAGTCTCTGCTGAAGCATCTCCAGTGCTTGGCCCTGATTCTACAGGCGCACCCTCCGTACCACTCACCGTAGTCCGAGGCTCTGAGGCCACAGCTTCACTTTGTGCTTCTGCTGGTGCTCCGTCAGGTGCTGTCTCGGTAACTGACGCGTCACCCTCTACTCCATCTTGGATTTTTCCTTGCAGGTTCATCTTGTCCAAGTCATCAACTGCACGCCCATACTCTCCCTCCTCGTTAATAAGAGTGCGCCACTCACTCTCCCCAACTTTCTGAAACTGCACTTCTCCGTCATGGAACCTAATTGAATCTCCCTCGTGCATGATGGTGCTGAACTGATCAGGGTCCTGGAATCCTAGCGCAAGCGTTGCAGGATCTTCGCCTGTCCACAGATTAATGTTTCCATCCTTCTCCCCAAGAAGACGATATAGAGTTTGCACTGCAGGTGGTGCAGTATCAGCGTCTGGATAATGATTGAGCAAATCTTTTCCGAAGTGACCCACAAGTCTGTCCGCATTGTTGATATCTCCTCCAACGGAAAGTGTCACATCATTAACTTCAGGTACAGCCTCAGCTGACACTGCAGCTGGAACTGCGGCCTGCTCAGCACCTCCTGTGTCTACTTGCGAAAGCAGATGCCCCGCTTCCATACCCCCTGCAATTGCAGCGCCTAGGCGGGCGTAGCGTGCTTGCAAATCAATACGAGACTGCGCATTGAGAGCATGTCTACGACCAACAGATACTGAGTCAAGATGAGAGGCATCCCCAAGATTTCCAAGTCCTGCTCTCTGTGCAACTCTTGCGTCTGCTTTACTTTTTGTACCCGCAAGCCAGTGTGCTCCACGAACTACCTTATCTCCAACCAAACCAAAGATTCCTGCTACAGAGGCTCCTGCAAAAAATGCTTCGCTCTTACTTCCACTCTTTGCTCTAAGCGCAGCAATAGCGGTAAGGACAGAAGCTCCTCCAAGCACTAGAGGAAGTCCAATCGTTGCCCCGCCAGCAACAGCAACAATACTTCCCGTAAGTAGTGCTGAAGAAGCAAGGACACGGACCCACTGGGCCTTTCCCTTATACTTGTCAAAAGCTTTTCCAAGCCATCCCTTTTCTCTACTATCAAGCCCTTCCTTGCGAGCTCGTACCTCTGCCTCTTCTGCACCAATTACCACCTCGCGTGCTGTAAATCGTCTTTGGTAGCGCTCAAGTACTGCATCCTTGTCCAGCTTCCTTCTATTTGGGTTGTCAGTTAGACGATCCTGGTGTCGCACTTCAGCTGAAGACTTCAAATAACTTGCATAGTCTGCACGGTCCTTTACCCATGCATCGCGAAGCGCTTGAACTTCAGGCGGATGCTTCTTCTGTCCAAACATGTTCTCACCCATAACACCAAGCGTGTTCCTAGATTTCTGGTGCGCACGAAGCGCATCAAGGAATGCCTTCTCACTTGAAAGCATTTTCTCTGCAAGAGGAGCGCTGTGCTTATAAAATTCCTTGCTGGTTCTCAAACCAGTCCCAAGCTCTTTTTCCATTCTATCCATTGCTTCAGGGCCTCGGTTTCCAAGGGCCAGCGCACGGATGCGAGCTTTCTGAGCTTCTACTGAAGTATCCTTTGCTTCGGGACCTGCAGGAACCTTTCCATCTTCTGCAGTACCAGCCTCCTCAGCAGGAACTGTCTTCTCTCCAGAAAGAGAATCAAGTTCTTCAACTCCAGCTTTAAGTTCTTCCCTAAGTTCTGCAGAAGTCTTTTTATCTTTCCCTCCTTCAAGACCACGGAGCTCATCCTCAAGCTCAAGCACCTCATTCTCAAGACCTGAGCGTTCACGGGAGGGGCCTCTGTACTGACTTTGTGAAGAACGTTGTCCCTCATTTTCAAGCCTACTGAGTCTCTCTCTTATTTCCCTCTTACGTCCTTCCGTGTGCTTTGTTGTCTCAAGGTTCCTTAATTCTTCTTCCGCTTCTTGAACCTCCATTTCAAGACCAGAACGTTCACGGGACGGGCCTCTGTATTGATCCTGTGAGGAACGTTGTCCTTCATTTTCAAGTTTATCTAGCTTGGAACGAAGCTCTTCTTCTCTGGTTGCCTGTGGTGGCTGTTCGGCGCTCATATATCAGGTGGTTATGATAAGTATCGGGCTCTAATAGTATCTTCAACTGTAGCACGGTCTCGGCCATAGGTAAGATACGAAAGTTCACGAAGGTCATCCACTTGTGCAAGGTTCCCTTCGGCAAGGTTTCGCGTCTTTATATTAAATGGCTTCTGAGGAACTCCGTTGGCGAGCAGTTTAAGGTATGCGTTTCTGTTCTCAATATTTGTAAAATCAAGTGCAGAGAATGTTGGCTCAAACAGCTTTCCAAAGAATTCTCCATCTTCCTGACCAACACGGAATATTGCCATTGATCCGACGTTACCAAAAACTGCATCACGAATCTTTTCGTCTACCTGAGCCAAGAACTGGTGTGCCATTGTCATGGACAACTTGTACTTACGAGCCTCAGACAAGATGCCAGGAATAGAATCTGTCGTTATATTCTGGAACTCATCAACATAGAGGTAGAAAGGAGGGAAGTTGCCTCTTGGATTATCAGCACGCGAAAGCGCTGCCATAAAGAGCTTACCGATAATTATGAGACCAAGAAGGTTAGCATTCCTTTCTCCAAGTCTTCCTTTAGAGAGATTCACCAAAAGAATCTTTTTGGAATCCATGATGTCCCTGAAGTTAAAGGAGCTATTCTGCTGTCCAACAATAGGACGCATGAAATCGTTTGCACTAAAGTCATCAAACTTGTTCGTAATGTAGGGAACAATATTCTGTAGACTTGCCTCTCCTTCTGCTTTTGTTGCAATCTCCTGCCAGAATTGATTCACGACAGGGTTTTTGCTCTTAGAAAGCTTTAAGTTTCTGAACTCTTGGTTTGAAAGTACTCGTGCAATATCAAGTAGTGTTGAGCCAGAAGCCGGGTCTTCCATGATAAGGAGGGTGGCATTTCTGAAGTACTGCTCAAAGGCAGGACCCATAGATTCAGGCACATCTCCATACAAACGTCTGAAGATCGCAAGAATCTCATTTACGATAAATGTCTTCTGTTCTGGATGTGCTGGGTCGTACTCAAGCAAATTAAGTCCTACGGGGCGGTCTATATACGCCGGGTCAAAGTAAATAACATCCTCATAGCGCTCAGAGGGAATCATAGCGAGCACATCTAGAATGTCGTTTCCGTGAGGATCAATAAAACAGACACCGTTTCCATCACGAATATCTTGCTCTATGAGTGTTTTCAAGAAACCGGTCTTTCCAGTTCCTGTCTGTCCAATTACGTACAAGTGTCGCAGACGATCCTCATTTGAAAGACGTACGTCCGTCTGCTGTCCTCGGAATGCGTTAGCTCCGAGGACAATACCTTCCTTTGGAAGTCCCATTGGAGCTGCTGCGGACGCAAACCGAGATTGCTTAAGGTGCGGAGATGACTCAATGCCCTGTGGCGGGAAATGATACAGGGAAGTTAGCTCTCGCAAAGAGAGAGGGAGAGCAGTTCCTGATCTATAAAGCCGGAACGAGTAGTCGCGCAGTAATTGCTTTTGTCCTGCCGCGTTAGGACGAAGGAATTGCAGACGGTTTCCAGTAGGAAGATCAAATTGATTAAATGCAGACTCCAACTCGCTCAGTATTTGCTGTGTCCGTGACTCATTCTGTGAAGACACTGCAATACGTATATTTGTTGCGACTATAGATGAGCTGATCTTTTTCTCAACCATCTCAACTGCTGTTTGATCCACAGGGTTCTGTGCGCTTTGCTTTTTAGGACTAATAAACAACCCTAATGCTTCTCTTCCCAAGTCCCCTACAAATGTTTCAGGGAGTGTAAAAGCGCGAGAACGGTGATCACCTTGCCTGAGTGAGTGCAAGATACGCTTATAGTGCTCTACATACTTATTTCCCTCAGGCTTGAAGATGATCTGTATTGATGCCCCTTCATCCTCTGGTGCAATCTTTGCAAAAGCATTAAGAATTGAATTGAGCGGATCATAATCAAAGTCCTGATAATCCTTAAGAGGAAGCATCGGCTTGTCTTTAAATGTCGCGACACTTGCAAGCGCAGATCCCCCATCCGTAAAGACATTGTAATCATTTGGCTGAGCTGCTAGTACGGCGTCCGGGAAAATTGCCAGCAACTGCTTCTCAAACAAATCTCTTCGGGTATTAGGTATCGCCGCATAGAACATAAGGTGCGAAGCATCAACCGGAACAGCTAGCTCAATCGTAAAATATGATGGTTCACCCATTCCCGCATGCTCAACTGCAAGCATTCCTGAATAGAATTGCTCCATTGAGGAAATGAGCTCTTTCAAAGTACGCACCCGGGAATCCGTATCTTTTTCCGGTTCTGGGAGTGCAACCTCATACAACGTCATGCGGAGTGCTTTCCACTCTGGTTGCTTTTCTGACAGACCCTTAGGCTCCATCCCTGCTACCAAGTACTGCACAAGAAAACGGTGGAAGTCATCTTCCAAGTGAGGATTATTCAGCTTTGCAAGTATAGAAAAGGCATTGTGTATACCTTTTTCCTCCATGACACCACGTAGCTCGCTAATAGTGGCATCGTTCTCTTCTGGATCCAGATTAAGGACGAGCGCATCAGCGTGTTGCTGAGCTTCAGTCTCATTTAGTTTGTAGTGCGGTGCGAGTGCTTCCGCCTCGCTCATGCGGTGATGCAGAATGCGCTCGTGCGCGATCTCCTCACGAGGCTGGTCTCGTTGTAGGGCTGCGAGTTCTGCTTCCTTTGCAGCAATTTGTTCACGTAGATATTTAAGCTCGTCCTCAGGACTTGCTACATGACGTATAGGACCCTCCATTACTCTTTAGTATACGGCACAGAGATGAGCATCTGTGTTTTTAAAGAGGATAAATCGCTTAGTCTCGCTTAAGAGAACCGAAGAGTGCAGTAACAAGAGATACTACAATTGAGAAGAAGAATGCTGACCAGAATCCCGCAACGACAAAGTCGGGAACTATTACTCCCGCGAACATAATGAGGAGGGCGTTAACGACGAGTGAAAACAGTCCGAGTGTCACTATATTTATTGGGAGAGTAAGAAGACCAATTATTGGCTTCAAGAAAATATTTATGACCGCAAGCACAATAGCGAGCACGAGTGCTCCTATGATGGTTATTTCAATACCAGGAATCAAATACGCACCGATACCAATCGCGAGCGCGGAAATAAATAAATGAAGTAGAGTCATGAGAAGTCCGTCTTATATGAGTAACTTATATACAGCATAGCGCATTTTTTATGAGGTGTTCATGAAAAAGCCCCGCACACTCTAAACGAGCGGCGGGGCCAAGGTTGCAGCATTGTTTCTTCTTAAGCGGCGTAGGCGATCTCTGCGTCCAGAATCAGGGCCGGATGGTCCGGTCCCATGTCCTGAACACGCGTCCAGGTGACGATGTCACCCATCTGAATGTCCAGAATGCCGTCGTCGGTGCGAAGATCGCTCTTCTGACCGTCGATGATTCCGTACGGAGAGATCAGGCTTTGCCGAATTTGGAACTTCTTCGGCGGGCCGTCTTCTTGCGGTTGCTCGACGAGCCCCCACCCTCCACAGCCCATATCGGGGGCATAGAAGGAGACGATGCCGCCACCGCCACCCATGGAGAAGCTCACATTCCGGCGAACCGGATAGTTGCGCTTCTTGCCATCGGCCGCGGGCAGGGTTTCCAGGTTGCGAAGAATGCAGTGCCTGAAGGTCGGCAGTTGCAGAACGTGCGCCCGGATATCAAACCCGGGATGCGCGTCCTTCGGAACGAACACGACTTGTTCCGCCAGCTCCCGTACTTCAGGGTTCTGGAAGATGTCCTCGTGCATCTCCGCCGGATAGGGCGAGGGCGCACTCAGACGATGCACGTTCCCTGCCCACCGATTGAGGGCAACGAGCCTGAAGGTCTTGCCGTCGTCATCCGTCAGGATGATCAACTGCACGAGCTGAATCAGGCCCGTCTTGTTCACGATCCAGATGTCGGTCCGGTTGGAGCCGAATCCTTCATGACGGTTATTCGCCGTCATGACCGCGAGCGGTCCGCGGTTCTCGGCCGCCTGCAGCATTTGGTTGCGCTTTGCGAAGCGCACCTCAGTTGAAGGAAGCCGATAGACGCAGAGATTGTCTTTTCGCTCGGCGAGATCGTAGCGCAACACCTCGTAGTTGGCGTTGCCCGGGCGCTGGGTGACGAGCACCTGGCGTTCCGAGCTGCGGATGAAGCGAATGCTTGCCCGCAGCGCAGTGACGAGGCTATCCTTGCGGCGCATGGCCTGACCCACGCTTCCCACCGAACCCCAGAGGTGTGCGGCCGGAATGTTGATCACGCCGGTTTCGTTGTTGATGGTGCAGGATTTCCAGTTTCTGCCGTCGTCCTTTTCACCAACACGAACCTGGACCGAGAAGCACAGGTCCAGTCCGCATTCAGTCGGGAAAACGCGCGAGAATTGATCGTGCGCATCCGTCTTTTGAGCCAGAGCAGTCATACTGTTCTCTCCTTGGGCATAGATGCCCGCTTAAGTTGAAACTATGTCGCTATAAAGAGCGGCGATCCGAATTATCAAACTCAACCGAGGTTAAGTTCAATAGGCGAATCACTACGAGAGTTGCAACTGCAACCCCTTCAAAACAATCTGCTGCAATTCTTCCCACTCTATGCGGGTATCGTCACTCTTTTCTCCTACGTTAAGAAGTGAGTTCGTTGCAGGATCTAGATACCAGGAAGCTATTCCCTCCACCCTCCCAACTGAGAAAAGTGCATCTTCATCTGCTGGGAGAGTGAGGCCGCGAAGTTCAGCCTCACGCATGCGAATCAAGGCTGCTACATTCGTAAGATCTACCTTCACTTCCTGTCTTGTTATGACGCATGTACGCGAGCGATCTTCATTCTTCTGCACAACGACATCAGCACGTACTCCATTCCAAGAGCGAAGGTAGGTGGGCATAGATGTCTTATCTGAAACAACAAACACCACCTTAAGCTTCTTGTTTTCTTGCGTGGCTTTAGCTTCAGAGTATCTTCCATCAGCTTTCTTTTTTACTATCTCTTCTGGAATTCCCACGTGGTGTTCCCAGGCAGCGAAGTAATGAGCATCAAGTAAAGGTAGAACGATGTCTACGATTTTCTGAGGATCGTTCGAATACTTTTTCTTTAGCGAAGAAACAAGTCCTGATAGACCGAAGGCTCTGTCTATAGGATCTGCAGACAACGTACCCTTACCCTCTGCATCATCACGCTTTGCGTACGTGAGTAACTTTTTAACTGAAGGATCTTTTGAGAGTCCAAGGTATTCAGCTACCAGCTCTGTTGCACACTTATCAGTGCCATGATGATCAAAAGGGCCTTTGCCTGAATCAATCATGAGTATGCCATCAGCACAAAGCTCCTTAAAGCTCCTTGTAGGAGGCGTCTCATCAATTGTTACTTTTGCAGTCTCAACACCAGGAAACTGCTGCTTTCCGAAGGTTTGCAACAGAAAAATAGCAACCAGCGTATCTGGCTGAGGACGTACGGGCAGTACAATCGTATGAATGCGCTCCACCTATATATAGTATAACTTTAGACTAAAAAGTCAAGGCCTTTCTACCTCGCAAACCTAAAGCTTTCTACTATCTCATCTAGGGAGTTATAGGCTGTATTTAGGGTCTCCTCAGAGATATCTCCCTCACCAACACCATCCTCCTTATAGCTAGACCCCACACGAATCTTCTCAAGTGCAATGCACTGCTCCTCATGGATTGTTCTGTACGAAACTCCCTCAACGTACTGCATCATCCCTGCATTCTGGAAAGAGAATACTTTAAAAGTTGTTCCATTAATCTCTCTGTCAGCGAGTGCTATCTCTCCTTGATCCTTTGTTGCAACTAAGCAGGTACGAAGTGTCTCCGGGTCTGCGCTCGCTCCAATGCGAACAAGGGTGGTGTAGTACCTCGGGTATGAAGTTGTACTTTCTGTAGTGAACGGCACTAGCTCAAGAACCTGATTTCCAACTTCATCTTCTGTTGCAGAAGCCCTCCAAGCAGCTGGTAAATGATACGCAGTGCTAAATTCGTAGTTAACAACAGAATTCTCTGGATAGAGAACGGTAAAACCATAAATACCATTTGTGTAAATCGCTTTGCTCTCTGAAAGCTCAGGAACAATAATCTGTACATTTTCTTCTTGGCGCAATGTGACCCCACTTGTGTGTACTAAATACCACGCTACTCCCCCAGCAATTCCAAGTAGAAGAAGGAGAAAGATAAAGAAAGTAGCTTTATTCATAGGCCCTAGTATACGTGATTTTGTTAAAGCGTTCTATTAGGAAGCGAGCCTGTAAAGTTCTTGTACCTTAACCGTATCGCCATCTACTATGCCCACAACTCTGATTTCCTCATCAGCAGATACGGGTGCTGCAGGCTGCTGTCGTGAGCAGGGCAGATTCTCCTGTGCACAGGAATCCTGATTCTCAAACACGAGTCTCTTTGTCTTCACTTGCGGCTTTCCGCTCTGCGTATACGTTGTATACAGAAGAAACGGTTTTCCAGGCAATCCCTGACTTGTATCAATAAGCACGGTTCCACTTTCGTTAAATAGTTCTGTAGGAGCCTCCTCTGAAAGCACCACGCCTGCAACGAGCGAGGAACTAGGAATAACCCCTACAGATGGACTCTCCTCAATACGCCCATTGATCCAGAGGTATCCTGCACCGAGCACTAAAAAGACTGATATCAGTTTAATAAGAATTCCCATATATAAGTTCCGAAGTGTATCAGCGAGACCCTGAGGTGTTTATGAATTGAAGTGAGGACTCTGTATTCATCTGTTCTTTAAAGAAGAGACTTTTAAAAATACGCTGACTAGAAGATTCCTTTGGAGTTGTTGAGGCGGTGCTTGATGCTGTTGTAGTTGCCTGCACCTTCACAAGTACAGGAATTGCTGTTTCTGTATTCTTTTCAGAAGAATCAAGCGATTCAATCTGAGTGGTGGACGCTACGGTAACTGAAAGAGCAGAGGCAAGACGAGCTCGCTCATCTCCAAATTGCTTTGTCTTCTCAAGAATATGCGTACGAAACTCATCATCGTCCTGCTCCCCCTTTTTATTCTCCAATTGCTCAGAGCGCAGAGCCAGGCCAGCCTCAGCGAGTGTGCGCACTGCAAGTGCTTCGGATACTCGTCCGGTTGCCTCAATTGAAGACGCTTCCTCTTCTATATCCTCCACATGGGAATCAAAACGAGCAGCAAGATCCCTAGACGTCTTTGCGTTTAATTTGCCTGTTGTTGCAAGAATAGAGACCTCTTCAACTCTGCGAACAGCAAGCTTTGTTGCAATTTCAGCTTTCTCTTCTCCTCCAGAAGCAAAAGCAAGTTCAAGAGGCTCTCTCACAGAAACTTTTACTGGGTACAATAAATCTCCAGGAAGGGCTTTCTCTGAAGCGAGAGTCATTTGCGTTCCAGTTCCAATAATAAGAACTGCCGCAAATGCAGCTATTGCAGATGTTCGCGTACGGAAATAGGAAAGGAAAGAAAAAGTAGATTTGCGAACCAGAACTGCTTCCTCCTTAAGTTCATGAAGGTCCGCATATGCAGAAAGTTCTGCTCGCATACGGGCACGAGAAGACTCCCCCAGCTTTATATGGGAAAGGGTGCGAATGTATTCAGTTATATTCTTTCGCTTATTCATGGGTCTCATCGGTGTGCATAATAGCTCGCACTTTCTTCATCGCTCTATTTATTCTAACTGATACAGCATTAGCTGTGTCTCCTGTTATACCTGCGATGTCTTGCGGGGAGAGGCCCTCTACATAGCGCATAAGTACTGCCTCCCTTGAAACATCATCCAGCTGGCGTATCACAGACAATGCTTCCTTCACTTGAGCAGAGTCTTCAATGTCTGTAGCGTCATCTCCTTTAAACTCAAAACCTTGTTCAGAAAGGACATCCAATGATTGCTCTTTCTTTTTGCGGTACCAATCAATAACAAGGTTCCGAGCGATGGTATAGAGAAGCGCTCGCTCGCTTCGCATATGCGTCCCTTCTCGTATGGCCTGCCAGAATCGTGTGAACACCTCTTGCGTGAGGTCTTCAGCAAGCTCAGAAGAACTCACCTTAAGGACACAAAAGCGATAGATATCGCTCACATACGTATCATATATTTGAAGGAAATATGCCTTGCTATCTTCTTGGTCCATAGAGTATGACGTACAGCTGGACTGATTCTTATCAGCCAAAGTGTCTCTAGATACTGTCATGGATACGCGTTTAATGCCATAAAGAAATACAAAAAGCGCACGTAACGTACGTGCGCTTTTTGTATTTCTTGCTTACTTAGTTTTCTTTGTTGCCTTCTTAACGACCTTTTTTACCGCTTTCTTCACCGCCGGCTTTGGAGCCATCTCTTTACGAAGCTTCGTCCAATTTCCCTTAAGCTCTGCCACTGCCTCTTTTAGTTCTTTTGGAGTTACCTCCTGCATACCCTTGTATGTTTTCGCTGCATTATCAACGATTGCCGCAAGTGCTGCCTCGTCTAGCTTCTTAAGCTTCTTTGCCTCGCGGATAACGTCTTTCTTAAGACCTGTTACCCACTTCGCAGTTGCCTGACGATGCTTTTTTGCATTCTTAGTGCCATAAAAATAATAGCCAGCTGCTCCTGCTGCAGCAACTGCCGCAAGAACTCCTGCGCCAATCTCAACAGCGTCCATTTTGCTCATCTTTTTCTTCGCTACCACTTTCTTTTTTGCTGCTTTTTTCGGTGCCATGATAGATAATTACTCTTTAGTAGTTGTTGTCTTTTTTGAGCGTCGCTTTGGTTTTGCAAACCCTCCAATTAAAGATATTAGTTGTCCGAACCGGTGCCCCTCTTTCTTAACTCGCTCTCGCACTTCTCTAATATCATCTCGTATCTGTTCGCTTTCTTCAACAACAATGTCGGTGACTTCCTCAATGTTTTTCAGAACACGCAACACCCGGACTAGAACTAGCACCAAGAGGACAGATAGCACAACAGCCGCAGCTGTTGCTACGATAAAAAAGATATCCATCTTGAGAAAGTCATCCATCCGTCTGTGTATGGTAGCCCGCCTACGTTAAAGAGGCTACCCGTGGATGGGGATTCAATCCGAACGCACTTGGACAAAGCGCGGTCCTGAGTATCCGATCTCTGGCTTATCTACGCTTTCCACAAACATTGAAAGAGGACGTACAAACAACTCCGCTGCAGCGTCCTCATAGAGGGGCCTGTACACTACCATTTGCTCCCTAGACTCTGTATGAAGCGCGACACCAACAACTTCATACTCCTTTTTAGGATCTTTGAAATGCGTATATACGCCAGAAGGAAGGTTATTCATGCTCTTTAGTATAAACGATACCCTTCTTCCAGTTTTCAAGAACCCTTTTACTTGGAAGGAATATATCCTCTGGAAGCTCCTCAAGATTAAACCACTTCCAATTACGAGATTTATGAGGCTCCATAACAACGGGCTCTCCTTCTAAACAGTCTGCGAGCATTCCAATACTTACGAAATGTTTATCGTACACACAATCATTACTTATACTTATGAGTCCCTGTACTAAGAGATTTGTAAGGCCTGTCTCCTCATACACCTCTCTGCAGGTAGTTTCCTCAAAAGTTTCTCCTCCTTCAATAAACCCTCCGGGCAATGCCCACAATCCTGCACCATGACTGCCTGCTCGCATTCCCAAAAGTATCTTTCCAGCGCGCCGGATAACCACTCCGACTCCAACCCTAGGACGATCGTATTCCATGTCTGCAGTATACCAACTCCCTCATATGCGCTATCGTACAGAGATGAAAAGACCTACTCCTAAAAAGCGTGTTCGCCCAACCCCGACTCCAGCGCCAACCGGGTCTCCTTTTCCTATGCGTCTGAATAAGTACCTTGCACTAAAAGGGTACGCAACACGACGAGATGCAGACCTTCTCATTGAGAAGAAGAAGGTGTTTGTTAATGGCACTGTTGCACACGTGGGAGACAAAGTACGGGAACTAGATACTGTTGAGGTGCGAAGTGGTGGCCGCCCAAAAGCCTATGCATATCTCGCATTCAATAAGCCGGCTGGCATGGACACACACAGGGAAGCAACAGGAGAAAAGAATGTGCTTGATGCGCTCCCTGCAGACATAAAGCGTCTCTCTCTCTTTCCTGTTGGCAGACTAGACAAAGCTTCACACGGCCTCCTTCTTCTTACGAACGACGGTCGCATAACTGACCGCCTATTGAATCCTAAGCATGCGCACGAGAAGACGTACGAAGTACGTACGAAGCTTCCATTGCGCAGTAGCTTTAAGGAGAAAATGGAACAAGGGGTTTCCATTGAAGGGTACGTCACAAAACCTGCTCATGTAGAGCTACTTGGAGACAATCGTTTTCGTATAACCCTCACAGAAGGAAAGACGCATCAGATTAGACGCATGGTTGTCGCTCTGTTCAATGAAGTGACTGAACTCAAGCGAATTGGGATAATGAACATTAAAATGGGCCCAGTGAAGTCTGGTGGCTACCGCCCTATTGAAGGCAAAGAGCTTACAACTTTTCTGCGACTTCTTGGACTTGGTGCGGAAACTACTTCTTCCACCCAGACACAGGAAGATCAACTTTAGTCCCCTTAAAGGAGACTCCTTCAGCAAGGAGCATCTCTCGCTTTGTCTTAACTCCATACCCTGCACTGTACCCAGTGAGCGCACCATCGGAGGCGACAACTCGGTGACATGGTGTTTTAGGAATATCAGGATTAGTACGCATTGCAGATCCTACCGCTCTTGCTGCCTTTGCGTTTCCTGCAAGACGTGCCAACTGGGCATAGGTCGCTACCTTTCCTTTAGGAATCTGACGTGTGAGACTATATACCGTTTCCGTGAAGGATGACGTCATAGAGGAATCATACTCCTTCACCATTGTTTACTCAAAAAGGTACACTCTACCTATGCACTGCGAGGGACTTATAACCTATGAACCGCTTGGAACTGAACCAGACTGGAGAGCTATTCCAGAATTTGCACACATTCCTGTGCTCTATACCGTTCCCCAGGACAGTGCACAAAACCCCTTTGTTCTGGCAGAAATGCTTTGTACTCAATACTTACAGCAACGAATAGCAGTTCTCGTTCCGGGACAACTGTTTGACAAAGAAGGTACGCGACACGGAAGAGGAGGTGGTTGGTATGATCGCTTCTTATCTGCGCTCCCTACCTCATGGATAAGGATTGGCATCTGCACTACGGAGCACTACTCAGAGTCCTCGCTCATAAAGCAGGAGTGGGATCAATCAATGGACATTCTCTATATACAAGAACTCGCCAGTTCATGGCGAGTTCTCTCTGTTAGCTAAGCTTCTTTTGCTCTTTGATGAGCTCAGCGAGTATTCCTCTAAGGAGATTTATTTTCTGCTCAAGAGAGAATTCTTTAGTGAGACGTGGGTACGGGTCTACCGCCTCCCTCCCGTCGCGAATTTCAAAGTGGAGGTGTGTCACCCCGCCCTTTGCATTCCCTGAGTCACCCACGTACCCAATGAGATCTCCCTGCGTAAGTACGGTGCCCGGTTTAATTCCGTCAGCAATCCGATCAAGGTGCATATAGGCAAAGGTCTCGCCGCCCGGGTTTGCGGTGTACACATAGATGCCTGAGCTTCCTCCTTCACCCGTTCTTGTAACTACTGCATCAGTCGGAGAGGCAATAAACGCTCCGCGTGGCGCAATGAGATCTTGTCCTGCATGAGATCGTGACCCTCCATCACGATCATCTCCAAAGTCTGCCGTTATCTGACTTTGTGAAAGACCAAGCACAATGGGGATTGGGAGGTTTTCTACGATATCGTCATCAAGTTTTTTGATCTCTTTCTGAATTGCACTTGAATACCTACTTCGTGATGACGAACGCTCTGCATAACTACTTCCCTCACGAGAAGAAACGTCTTGCCAATATTTGCTATACGAACGCGTTGCAGCATCAGCTTGTAGCGGTATAACTGGCAGCATAAAGAGCGCCAGAAAAACAAGCGCCCGTGCCGGGTGTGTGAATGTACTCATGTCTGTTTAGTTTCTGCCGTAAGTAATAGAGCAGGCAGTTACTACTACAGACGTATGAATATACAATCCTCTTACATGAAGAAAGGACCCAAATGGGTCCTTTCTTCATGAAGTATGATCAGAAATTATTTCTGCATCATTTTATCCAGCGACCATTTCCCTGGACCGGTAATCATAAGAGAAATTGTTGCGGCAAGGATAAGGAGAATGAATTCATACCCTCCTGCGCTCACAAAGAATCCCTTACTAATATGCACAGTAAGTAGTGCGACTACTGCAACGATTCCTAGAATACGAGTATTCCAGTACGTAAAGAGACCAAGGATAAGGAGGATACCGCCCACCAATTCAGCAGCAATGAGTAGGACAGCAAAGACTGCTGGCATTGGGAAACCAAGTCCTGCAAGGAATCCTGTTACACCAGGGACTCCCATTTCAAGCTTCTGATACCCATGAAGAGCAAAGATAACTCCAACTACGACCCGTAGAACAAGAGGAGCAAAGTCCTGGAGGTGTGCCGGATAAGAACCATGTAAGAATGTACGCATACGTGTATGTGATGAATAACCGTACTAATAATAGTAGCCCGCTTCATGAAGAGGGCAACTGGGTACAGTGCACAGTGGTTAGTCTCCTATTAGTTTGAGCTTTTCCACGCGTGAAAGCTTTTTTAGCAACGCTTCTCTTTTAGATGCCTCACTTCTGCTTACATGCATCTCGCTGTACGCAAGCGTAACGGGGCGGCGAGCGTGAGTATACTTTGCACCCTTATCAGTAGTGTTGTGCTCAGTAATTCTTCTTTCAAGATCAGTACTTATGCCAGTGTAGAGTGTTCCGTCTGCGCACGTAAGAATGTATACGTGCCATTGCATGTCTACTTCTCTAGATCTAAGACGTCATCAATACGAATCTGCTCAACGAATTCTGGGACGTGACTCACTAGCACCATTGCTCCTTCATAGCTATCAAGCGCCTTTGCAATAACAGGAATATGTCTGAAATTAATATGGTTTGTCGGCTCGTCAAGAATAAGAAGTCCTGGTTGCATAAGCACAAGACGAGCAAAAGCGACGAGTCCTTTTTGACCCTCTGAAAGTCCTCCGATCTTTTTATCTATATGTTCAGAAGTAAGGAGAAAACTTGCTGCTGTTGCGCGCATCTTTTCCTCATTTGGCTTGTCCATTATAGACATGAGTGCTTCACGTACTGTGTGCTCAAAGTTAAGAGTAGAGAAATCCTGTCGGTAGTACCCGACACGAACGCCCGGAGCGATAGTGGCACCCTCTGCAGTTCCATTTGCAAGAGATTCAAGAAGTGTTGTTTTCCCAATTCCGTTAGGTCCCTTTAGCTGGAGGTGCATTCTCTTCTTGAGAACTATTGCAACTTTTTTTACTTTTGGCGTGTGCTTTTTTGGATCCATTGTTGAAACAGACGTAATTGAAAGAATCTCTCCTCCTATATCTTGGACGGGAATAACAAAGGGACGAATTGTTTTGTCTTCCTTCCGGACATCCACCTTCTCGTCTTCCATCTCCTCAATTTCTGTACGCATTTTTTTAGCAACAACACGCATCTTTCCTCCCTTTTGAGCAAAGAAGTTTGCCTTGTCCTTATTGTCCTGAATCTTCTTTGCGAGCTGTGCGTTCTTACGGTTCTCACGCTCAATACGTGCAGATATTTCTTTCAGAAGATCGTAATAGTTTCCTGTGTACTGTTCCAACTTTCGCGTGTGCACATCTAAGTACAGCACTCCCTGGGTAAATGAGTTTAGGAACTCAGCATCGTGAGAGATAACAATACAGGTTTTCTTATACTCTTTAAGGAACTCGGTAAGGTGCTCAATTCCTGCAGTGTCCAGGTTGTTAGTAGGCTCGTCCAGAAGAAGAAGATCTGGGTCTTGAATAAGTGCTGAGGCAAGCAAGAGGCGTGCCTGTTGACCGCCGGAAAATGATTTAACAATGCGGTCTAGCGGAGCATGTAGGTTCACTACTTCAAGTATTGATTCAATGCGTGGATCAATATCGTAGACCTTTTCAGTAAAGCGCTTTTCAAAGAATGCGCGCACAGTGAGTTCTCGCTCGTCTGGAGTTACTACCTGGTGTGAGAGCGCAATAGTAAGTTTTGGAGCCGTCACAATCTTTCCTGATTCAGGCTGCAGCGCCCCTGTTATAAGTTTGAAAAGCGTACTCTTTCCTGCACCGTTTTGACCCATAAGGGTCATCTTCATCCCGCGACGTATAGAAAAATCAACCGTATCTAGAATCGGGTGGTTATGTCCGTAATTAAAGGAAAGTTGCTCAAAGCGCAAAACCGCATTCTGCGGTCCTTGTGAGGTGCCTTCTGTTGGGGAGTTCTTTGCCACACGTATACCCTAACGCATTTACGCCTTCTTGATAAGTGTTAGGCGTTCTCGCCTGCGAGATACCCAGTTGTCCAGCACAATTGAAGCGAATACCCACCTGAGGGGCGAACAATGTGGAGCAGGTCTCCCGTTATAAATGCGTTCTCGCATCTGCGGGATCTCATACTGCGCATATCCAGCTCAACAAGGTCCACCCCTCCATCAGCGATAACAGCCCGGTCTAGTCCCATAAGTCCCTGAATGGTGAGCGGGAGTGCCTTTAGCATTTCTGCAAGCATTCTTCGCTGCCCTTTAGTGACACTATGTACCTTTGTGTCTGGGTCTATTTCAGGCACAAGCGTAAGAAGAACTTCACTTGTTCCTTCTGGAGCAATTTCCTTAAAGACGTTTCTCAGAAGCTTATTCTTGTTTGCATCAAACACTGAGCTTATGTGTTTATCTAGAATACCGAGGTCCATGAGTGGGTAGGTATCTATTGCTGCTGTTACGGATTCCTCATGCAACAAATCAGCAACTTGATGCGCTGAATTAAGTATTAGAGGACCTGAAATACCAAAATGAGTAAGAAGTACATTCCCTTTCTTTGAAAACCGTCTTTCTCCATTAGCAAAAAAAGTAATTTTGCAGTCTTTGAGCGAGACACCTGAAAGTTTTTTAGACCAACTCTCTTTTGTACGAAGAGGAACAATTGTTGGCGTTGGATCTTGAACCGAGTGCCCCAATTGCTTTAACCATCCAAATCCATCTCCTGTTGATCCTGTCTCTGGGTGTGAGACTCCCCCTGTAGCAATAATGTAGCTGTCTGCTGTGTAGCAGACTCCGCCCAGGATAACTCCCGTAATACTATTTCCCTTTTTCTCAATCGCTGTAACCGGAAGACCTTTTTTGATCTCAACATTCCCTTCCTTTAAATACGTTTCTAGTACCTTGTAGACATCTTCAGCCCTTTCAGTTTTAGGAAACGCGCGCTTATTAGCTTCTATTTTTAGAGGAAGACCTCTCGTTTCAAAGAAGGAGAACGTCTCACCTACTCCAAACTTAGAAAAAGGCGAGTGCAAGAAGTCAGCAGCGTTCCCATACTTTTTAAGAAGCACTCCCGTATCTTCTTCTGCATTCGTTATATTGCATCTACCCCCTCCGGTTATACGAAGTTTCTCACCTAGTCTGCGCTTTTTCTCAATAAGAAGGACTCTCTTTCCGCGCGCTCCGGCGCGTCCTGCTGCCATCATTCCTGAGGCACCTCCTCCCAAGACAATTACATCGTACGTATTCATATATTAGAGATATGAATCAAAATACACTGCGTGGCAGGTATATCCTCCTGGATTCTTTTGTAGATAGTCCTGATGGTACTCCTCCGCTTTATAAAAGGCAGTGAGCGGCTCTAGTGTGGTTACTACCGGATCTTTCCACCTTCTTGAATCATTTACTCGTACGATAAATGCTTCTGCCTCCTTTCTCTCTTCTTCGTTTTCATAAAAGATTGCAGAACGATATGACGTTCCGCGAT
The DNA here is from genome assembly GCA_018826905.1 of Patescibacteria group bacterium. Classification (GTDB taxonomy): domain Bacteria; phylum Patescibacteriota; class Minisyncoccia; order Phycocordibacterales; family Phycocordibacteraceae; genus C7867-001. The sequence continues at coordinate 65,737 of JAHJYC010000004.1, forward strand.
CATTCCCTTGTTGGTTTAGTGTAGTTGGATTGTGTACACAGAAAAAGAAGTCCAACAGATTTCTGAACGATGTGCTATCGGTATCGTATGTTATCTGCAGTGCCTCAGCGTGCCCTGGATGATTTTCATATGTTGGACTCTGGTTTTCTCCGCCCGTATACCCCGCCTCAGTGGCAATAACTCCAGGACGATCCCTAAACAACTCTTCCAACCCCCAAAAGCATCCTCCGGCTAGTACGGCAGTTTTAGTCATTACTCCTGTTCTAACGCATCGGTTGTCTGTCCGTCAAAGTGCTCTTCGTCTTTTAGTGCATCCTCCTTAGTCTTATGGACTACTGCATCTTTATGGTGCGGGGGACTATACAGACTATAGAGCTTGAGTGCCTTACTCTCAGATGTATTTAGTATGTTGTGTCGCACGCCAGCAGGAATCACTACCGCAGACCCTTTTGAAAGGGTTCGCTCAACTCCGTCCAATACACTTTGCCCCTCTCCCTCTTCAATTCTTATGAACTGATCCACATCATGGATTTCAGCACCGATCTCGTCTTTTGGCTGAATGCTCATTAGCACAAGCTGGCAGTGTTTTGCCGTATATAGCACACGACGGAAGTCAGTGTTGTTCTCTGTTTCGTGTTCAATGTTAGTGACAAATCCTTTCATATTAGAGTTGTGTACCAGACTTTCCGTCGTTCACTACTAATCGGTCAACTATGTTGTTGAGTAATTCGGTAACATCCTTTTTAGCAAGTGTTGCGGCCAAAGTTGGATTAACAAATATGGTGCTGTAGCGAAGAGGATCTTCAGCAGTTCCTGGCTTCGTTATATCAAAGGCATAAATAGGTCCGAAACTTGAAACGGCTACTTCTTCAGTTTCTAGATCCGTACTTACTAAGGACATCGTGAGCTTAAGACCTTCAAATGCATTCAATGAGGTAAAAGGTTCTACAACAACATCTGCGCATTCAACGTTCGTCTTTGAATCATCTGAGCCACATAGCGCAAGTGCCTGCTGTCTTACAAATGCCTCATAGCTAACTGGGAGTGCTTCGTCTGGGTCAGACTTGTATTCCATAACCTGGACGAGTGGAGTGAATTCCCTCTTTTCTGCAGATCCCACAAGTACGGCGCCCGTTTCAAACTCACGAACGTCGTAGGTCCTTGGATAATCAAACCAAAAAGCTTTGCTTCTAAAAGTAGAAGTATCTGTTGAAACTGGCTTTGAATTACTTGCAAGATACCAGCCCCCGAGAACAAGGAGGATTAAGACTAAAACCCCGCCGCCAATAAGCATGTTTTTTTGATTTGTTTCCATATGTCCTATAACTATCTCATGAGACTGATGAAGTGCATATGAGTGTATAAAAAGTCCCTAGCGTACTAGGGATTGGTTTTAAGATTCTTCGCGAATCATCTGCTCAGCTTCTGCCTGCGAATATCCGCGATCCACGAGTTCCTCCACCGCGTCAGCGTGGGCCTCTTGACCTTCCTGGATCTTACGCGGATTGCAGACTCCCGTATCGTATTCAGCTGCCGCACGCGCGATATCACGATCACTTCTTATGGACATGGTATCTCTCCTTTCCAGTCCCTCAGAGATTACTATATGACTCCAGCAAAGCAATGGTTATCCAATATTTTTGTTAACTGACATAACCTCAATCCATCCCCCTGGAATTCCAAAATGTGGGTGATCCTTAAAAAGTGCTGCAGCCTCCTCTAAAGAAGCTGCCTCAATGAATGAGTACATCATTATGTCATTACGCGCATCTTCAACTCCCTTTGCAGTAATGCGCTTCGGCTTTCCGACTCCTGCAGACTCGGTGATCTGAGAAGCGTGTGCTTCCATCCACGCGTTCCAATCACTCTCCATTTGTTTCTCTTGAACTTTTCGGTCTTCTTCAGGAAGTTTCATCCACTCATCAAGACCGGCATGCGGCATCTGGTATGTTACGAAGAATTTCATATATACAAGTATATAACAGTGTTATGGCGTACGTTTTTCAGCAGAAAGTTGTGCCACTACTTTCTTAGTTCTTTCAGTCCTCTTATTCGTTTCGTTAACAGACTGTATCCAATCTACACAGTCTCTTTTCTGGTTAGCAGAGAGTGCCTTCCATTGCGCCTTTGCCTTACTGTTCTTCCCGAGAAGCGTGTACAGCTCCATTGGGACAACAGAGTAGCAGCAAGGGCGCTTCTTTCCGCTTACGAGCATGTCGCATGTCCGAGCAATTCTACGTAGACGTGTTTCTTTTTGTTTTGCAGACACCACCCAACGCACGAAGTCTCTTTGCGCGACAGGAGTAAGCTTCTGCCATAACTCATGTATCTTCGCATCACTATTGAGGGCCTTCTGGAGGTCTGTGGGAACTCTTTCCATATGCCTATATTACAGTAAATGACCGTTCTAAATCAGGAGTCGTAGTGTAACTAGTACTTACACACAGACGTTATAGTAGCTATATGAAATGGAATCCTTTTATAAACGCAATTGCTGCGGCCGTATATATCGGCATCATAGTACTTTTTATGCAGTTTATTGAATCAATTAGACACGACACGCCCGACACCATACTTGACGGCATAGGAGTACTTTCTCTATTTGTGCTTTCTGTTGCTGTTATGGCCTTCCTCTTTTTCTATCAACCAGTTGTTAGGTTCGTAGATAATAAGAGAACTGAGGCAGTGTCATATTTCCTGAAAACACTTGGAATATTTGCCGTTATAACAATAGTCATACTCACGCTGGTAAGTGCGCAATAATTGTATTCAAACTACAGGGATAGCTACTTAAGACAGTTCTTAATCCACCACTACCAGAGTACTGATCGCGTCTCCACTTCATTCTCTTCCTTCCAAGGAGGGTTTGTAATCAGTACTAGCTCCATCTTTCCTTTGTAGTAAATTCGCGTCTTTGGTGCTACAGAAAGGTAGTCTCCCTTTTGAACTTGCACCTCCTGATCATCAAGGAAGAAGCTTCCTCCTCCACTCACGATTATGTAATGGAACGTTGATTCTTTATCATAAAACTCCTGATTGTGCCCAGTTTCAGTTTGAGCAGTTATCACATCGCAATTGCCTATGTGAGGAAGAGTGACGATAGTCATCTCATGTTTCTGCTTTACAGGAAGCACATTGGCCTTTAGGAGCTTGTAGGACATAGCCGTTTATATAAGTTCTGCCACCGCTCTCACAGGCGCGCCATCAATAGCGAGCTTTACTGGGAAGGCATGAACTCTAAAATTCTTTCCTCTTAATATTTTTAAATTGGTGAGGTTTTCAATTATCAACACTTCGTTCTGTAGAAGCAGCTTGTGTATCGGGAAGCCATCTATGTTATCAACGCTACACGTATCCACTCCAACAATACCCACTTCCTTTTCAATAAGAAACTGAGCAATTTCCTCCGACATAGCAGGATAGTCAGTGAAGTAGACGTCTTCTTGGTACCTTGCACTTAACTCCGTATTAAAAAGGACTACGTCACCCTTTTGTACGGCGGCACTTTTTACCTCTTCAATATTAAAAGATTCATTCACTTCAATGAGTACTCCTCGCCCTGAGAATCTTTCAAGAGGGAAATCATTCAGGTTCTTCCCGTTTTCAAGCATGTGGGAAGGAGCATCCATGTGAGTTCCTACGTGAGTGCCTATACATACGTAGTGATCTTTGTACCCATCCTTATGTAAAAGACCAGCTGGAGTTATGTGTGTTTGAGGATCTCCAGGATACACGGGGGTTTCCTCATTCAGAAGGACTGATAAGTCTACAAACATATAATTATTCTACTACGTTAGGAAATTCTGAATAACAAAATCGTAGCGGAATCTTTGAAGTTTGGGGGTGTGAGGTATTTTTGCTGCCAGCCAGATAGCTCTGCAAAATTCTAGATCTTCCCTAAAGAGACTGAGCTTGGGAAGTCCTGCTTTTTCGGAAAACGTGTCTAGTCTCTGTAGGTACGTATCCTTTTGTTCAGTAGTGAAGCGGTATTTAGCAAAGAACTCATATTCATGCGAGTCTGGAAAGCTATCTATGTGCGAGATGGCACTAACTACATCGTAGCCATAGGGAGCAAAGAAGGAGTCTTCTAAATCAATTACGCCAGTTGGATATAGATTGTTTGGATTGAAATCTCCGTGAGTCAAAACAAAAGGTATTTGGGAAACCCTCTCCCGTACCTTCCCAAAACGAAGGCGCAGACGCTCTGCATACTCTGGCAACTCTTCGCAGAGCGCACTAAACAATATTCCGTCCATAAAGACAGCGAAGTCTCTTTCCGCGGTTGCTGTTGATAGCTGCGCCTTAGCAAATTGCTCTGCAATACTTAAAAACCTCTCAAAGTTCTCACTACTAATACTGCCTTCAGCTTGCATGTCTGCTGCGAAGATGTCGCCGAAGTGCGCATCTCCTAGCGAGGATTCAATAAAATATGCTTCCTCATTCATCTCCCCTTCAGCAAGTAGTGTTGCCACTGGAAATCCAGATTCTTCCATCTTTCTATGAAGTGCCAGATCGCGATGAATCTTATCTGGGTTTCCAATACGAATAAACTTGTCTTCTGACTTATAGATTACAGAGAAATCTCCACGTTGCCGAGTTACAAATGAGTACGTTATGCCGTTAACCACAATTCTTTCAGGTCTTGTGCCGGGTGTACTTCTCGGGGCCTGGAAGGTCATTCATTAAAATTAGCACACCATTTTGAGCGCATAAGCATCAGCTGTAGAGCTGTGCATTCCATAAATGAAAAAGACCAACAGCCGAAGCTAATTGGTCCCTGGTGCCACTGAGTCTCTCAACCCTAAAGGTTGTTGTAGGCGTGCATTTACGCCTCGTTGTTCGGCTTTCGCCTACACTCAGTGAATCTAAATGCTCTAATATTCGTGGAGCGAGGAGATGGATTCGAACCAACGACATTCAGGCCTGATAGCCTGACGCTCTACCACTGAGCTACCCTCGCCCACGAGCAATGAATATACAGCGATTTACTGAATAATCAAATGTTTAGTTGTTCGTTGTCAGTCAGAGTAATATTGATTTCATATATTAAAATGCCCGCAACACAGAGGTCGCGGGCATTGAAAGGTAGAGAAGGAATCATCTACGTCTCTTAAGGAGCGCGAGAAGAGGTACGACATTGTCGTAGCCATCATCGTTCCCAACCGTGAACACGAGCGGACTGGGTTCCTCACCCGGTGCGTAGCGTCCACCTTGAGAGAGCCATACTGGCCCCGCGCTATCTTTAGCAACACAGACAAGAAAGTGATAGTCAGCTGCGAGGCCACTTCCACAGATCTCTTGGATCTCCTTTGCGGAGAGAATCCTCCTTTTGGGGGGCAACGCGTGAGTGAACTCGTGCGTACCCCTCCGTTTCTTTTTCGCACGCAAGTAGCTTTTGCGATGCGATACTTTGCGGGACCGCCAAAGACGATCGTTCGCGTAGATTACGCAAAGCATATCACCGACGCGAATTGACTCGCCTCGGTATTGAGCCATGTCCTGCGTAAGCACGACAAGACTTAGTTCTTCGCTGCACTCGATAAACGTGCCGGTAGTCAGGAAGTGAGCGAACGCGGAGCAGTTTGTGTAACGCTTACCGTAATAGTTCTGCAGATACTCCGTTATGCGTGATACCAGGCATTCGTCGGTTATGTGGCCGAAGAATGAGCGGTTGTACACGCTGAATCTGAATGGAATAGCAGGCTTCTGCTCAGTATCCTTATATCGCTTCTTCCAATCATCTATCCGTACATACGTACCGTTACTGTGCAGAAAAGTATACTCTCCCCCTGGATATCCATCTTCGTTAATCCAAGAGAACAGCAGCGGCTGTGTTGGTTGGTACATTTGCTAGCCCTCCTGGCCAATCGTTTTCTGTTAACACTATACAACAGGATAGGGTTTTGTCTATTTTCGTAGACTGGGAAGATGTTGAAATTATTCTTCTCCCAAAAGTATAAAGCGCGGACGCACAACACCATCTGGCCACTCAATTTCCTCAACGAACTCGTCTACATCGCGATGTTTAATTTTGCCGTACGTATGGGAAACATACACAACTCCTCCCGCATTCCCCTTTCGTTCGTTTGTGGTTTCTTCCGTAACAAAAAGAACAGTGTACAGACCCCCTTTATAGTGCTGGTATGTCTTACCTGATTGGATTACTTCCTCTTTATTCATAAGAGCATTATAGCGTGCTGGGTGTGCGGGACGATGTTGGAACCTTTCTAGCCATGTATACTAAGTACTTGGAAGTACACCCTAGGAGCAAGTGATGTCTAATCCGTCATCCGCACCACCTGAAGAAATCGTTCTTCAGCCCTTTCGTCCCCACCTCTCGCGCGACACACAACACGATACCTTAGAGTATCTAGAAGCCGATGCTTCGGTTACTGTGGAGCAGATTCCTGGCAGTCGCATCGTTCTAATGCGCGACAGCACATCAGGAAAGGTTGTGGGTGTGCGAATTGAATCCTACTCCAGCATCCCAGTCATTGACGCCTGAATCCTGCCGTCTCCTTTCTCTAACTAGAGAACCATTTAGGAGACGGCTTTTTTATTGCTAGCTGGGACGACGTGGGCCCTACTTCTTTCTGCCAACAAATCGCACGAGGTTTGAATTTCCAACGGCACGATCCTTGAAGGTCTCGCCGGACTCATCGAGAATCTCTGTCTCAAAGTCTTCTGTAAATCTTTTTAGGGAGTCTGCACTGAAATAGCGCTTCTTAATACCGTTCACAACAAAGTAATCATCCTCTATGCGCTCACCATTTCCATACTCTGAATCATGTACCGAGTTAAGAAGGAGGGTTAGCACGCCGTTTCGCTTCAGTACACGAGCAAACTCTTTCATGATCTGCTGTGTGGTCTCTGAAGAGAAGTAGTGTGCAGCAAGATGGCAATGCACAACATCAAATTCAGCATCCGGGAATGGTAGGGACTCCGCAAGATCAGCCTGGATAAAGGTCACACGATCCTTTAGTTCTGCAGAAGTCTTTTCAATGGCTCTCGCGATACCTTCTGAGGCAAAATCTATTCCTATAACTTCGTAGCCCTTACTAGCGAAAAATCGGGAGTCTTGTCCTTGTCCGCAGCCGGCATCAAGTACCTTTCCCTCACTCGGAAAGTATTCCAACACTGACTCTGCAAACATGGTCGGCTTGTGGATCCACTCTGCATCAGAGTACTTCTCGTGCGCTCCTTCCCAATACTGTCTTGGTTCTCTTTCCATATAGGGATATTACACTAGCCGGGGGTCTTGGACGGTGTTGGAACTTTTATCCAGTTGAATCCGTTATGCGAACCATCCGGTCAATGAACCAGAACTTAAGGGTCATAGCGAGGAGCCCAGCAAATATCATAATCAGAATCTCTTGCTGCCAACTGAAGTATAAGAAAGCTGCAAACGTTGGAACATTGAGAATATTGAGCAGGGTCGGTAGATCTTTCTTAAGCTTCTTCCCGTCTTTGTAGTAGAGTTGCTCACCAAGCACACCTTTGCTCATCCAGTTATCTACACTTATGGGCTTTGGAAATAGCATCGGATTGACGATGAGCCAAATGATGGTTGCTCCAAGAATCCAGAAACTATGAAAATAGAGTCCAACCGCAAGCGCAGGCATAGACAGCGCGCGCGTCCATCCACTCCACGGATTCGCGTGCCGTTCCCATGTACGCTCTGAAAGAATCGCCATAGATCTTATTTTAACAGGCAGAGGCCATAAAATTGCCGGAAGGTGGGGCGATGTTGGGGCAAATTAACTAAATCTTAGTACCTCCAATAACTATAAAGATTGGATCTCTTAACTCTTCTAACTTAGCTCCCATGTACTTGATTAAGCTCACATGAAGTCCTGCATCCTGAAGCGCGGATCGTATTTCTTCAAGCGAATGCTGATACATTATGTTTTTTGAAAGAGAGTTTACAGGTATGTTTACTTTCCCAACTAATTTTTTGCCTTCCTTTTGAGGATTTTCATAAAACGACTCCCATGTTTCGTATGCGCTGGGATTTGCTGAAACAATAAGAAACTTTCCTTGTGGCTTTAATATGCGACTCATCTCTTCAGAAGATCTTTTAAGATTCTCTAGATGAAAAAGTACGTTTATTGAAAAGACTGCTTCAGCAGATTCATCATCTAGTGGTACATCGTATGCGTCACCAACTATAAATAGTCGGTTTGGGGCAGAATATTTCTCTTTCGCTCTTTCAACAAGAATTTGTGACGGTTCTATTCCAATATACTTTGCATTTGACTCAAGCTTTTCTGCGCATATTCCTTGTCCTGCTCCTATCTCAACGACGGTATTTGATACTTGCAAAGAGGACGCCCAGATCTTTAAGTACGGGTAGACTTCCCTGTCCCTAGTTCTCCCCTTTTCATTTTCTACGCTACTTATCCACTCATTAGCAACTTGAGCGTTGGTAAAGGGATTTTCTTCTTGGTGCTGCATATTTGCTGAATCTTAGCACTACTATTGGCTGGCGGTCTGGGACGATCTTGGAAATTACTTAACTACGCTAGTTTATATTCCCAACCCGGTTTCCAAGATTTAGTTTTGCGCCAGTCATTCGCGAGAGCTTCGTCCCAAGTCATTCCCTTGATGATGACGTCTAGTGCAAGCTGAGGTGCCTTATGGCCCACTAGTGCTACATGTTTGTCATCGTAATTGTCTTTAAGAAATTCAAGAAAATCAGCGACACGGTTCTTAACATCCTCATAACTCTCGCCACCAGGAAATTGCTTGAAATGCATTTCATTCTCTTGCAGTGGTTCTACTATTTCAGATGCTTCTCCGTTCAGCTCTCCATAGTTGCATTCACGAAGACGTGCATCAGGAATAATTTCGTACATGCCGCCCCATGCAAGTTCTGCAGACACTCGGGCGCGTTGTAAGTCAGAACAAAATACTACGTCAAAATGCATATCCTTGGTTTGCTCTTTAAGAGCTTTTGCTTGCTGAATGCCTAACTCTGAGAGAGTAGCATCAGACCAGCCTGAAGAAATCTCATTCTGATTGTCTACGGTTGTTCCGTGGACAAAGTAAGTGATCTTGATCATAGAGAAAATCTAGCATGAATTTTACGTGCAGGGAGTACGAAACTATGTTGGAAGCTATTTCCGTAGAACTTCTTGAATCCTTAGCGCAACCTCATCAAACCTGTCTTTGTCGTCTAGTCGCTCCCGGATCTCAGGAAGAGTAAGCCAATGTCCTCCTTTACCCTCTCGAACATCGAATTCTTTGCGATCAGTTTGATATAGGTACATATAGCGGATGATTTTCTTCCCGTCCCAATCAGTTTCGGATATGCCTAAATATTGAAGATCATTTTCACTGATTTCAATAGTGAGCTCTTCGCAACTTTCACGGATTACTGTTTCAACAGGAGTCTCATCCTTCTCCATTCCGCCTCCAAAATATCCCCAATCTGGTTTCTTATGACCGCGCCTATCTTGAATATAAATTTTCCCTTCTGGGTTAAGGGGAAGAATCAGAGCTTTGTGAGCATCGAATGGACCTCCTATCTCCTTACCTATATGCATGAAGGAATTGTATCAAACATTGTTGGCAGCCTGAGACAATGATGGAACCTATCTAAGAGAAAACTTTGTTTGACAAATTGCTTGTTTCAGGTTTAATATGTTGTACTTCCTTAAGCAACGGAGGGTTGGGAGGAACAGTGCCGAAGATTTATCTGCTCATTCTGGGAATCTGTGCTGTCGGGTTTGCCGTCTGGTATGTGAAAGGACGGCACCACCACCAGTGCGACGAATGTGGACATCAGTGGAAACATGGTCCCATCTTCGCTGGCAACAAAGGGGCCCATACGTGCAAGCGTTGCGGCGAAGTGCAATGGTGGGGCTCCTACCTCTCTATCCTCGGACGCTTGGGCTTGCGAGAGAGGTAGTCATACCTGCCTTACAGATTTAACTCCGCATGCGAAGCTTTCGCATGCGGTTTTCTTTTATACTGATTGCTGGCCGTATGAGACGATGCTGGAACTATTACGAATTCATATATTCTTCAAGGAAAGTTATCTCGCGCTTCAGGATAAAATTCCCCTCGTACTTCTTTGGCTCATCCGTCTTCATTTTCGCTAACACTTCTCCCGGAGTAATCCATAGAGTAGTCTGTCCTTCCTCAATTTCACCTTCCTCTAGCTTTGGTGTTCCGATAGCACCGACTACTTGAGCTACGAAGCAGAAAGAGATATGTAACAGACTCAACTTGTTTCTGTATTCAATACACATGCCGAGCGGGTTTAGGATCTTAGAATCACACCCTACTTCTTCAAGAATCTCTCGCTTCAAGGCTTCTTCCAAAGACTCACCTGGATCTACTCCTCCTCCCGGAAGCTTGTGGTAAGTATAGTTTTGAAGATACTGAGTTGCCATTCTTCCCTCGGAGTCTAGAAGAATCGCACGTGCACTTTTGCGCAGCGTGTAGGCACTATTCAATTGTTCGAATTGGTCACTTAGACCTAATGACCCATCACTGATTTCGGTAAGAAGTCTCATATCTCAATATGGTATCAAACATTGCTGGGAGTGTGGGACGATGTTGGAACCCTTATAGCGGCGTGCTAGTGTGCGCTCAGGGAAGGAGGAGTTCCTCATGATACTTGTTGAAGACGCTACCGGAAGAAGGTCGCTGCGGTACGGCCCGTATGAGCGCGTCTTGAAGACGGCAGGCTACCATGCTCTGGCTGTATTCATTGTCATTGCTGGCTTCCTTGTAACCTTCGCCATGATGGCCTCAGCGCCAGCACTGAAGTCCGCTGCAGGCTTAATTGCTTTTGCCATCCTCGCCGCAGCGTCCAGACCCTATATCTTGGCTTGCGAGGTCTGGAGGTACAACGAGGCTGAAGATGATGTCGCCCTGTTCCGGAAAACCGGCAACGCTATGCCGCTCTTCCTCAAATAGACGCGAAGAGCGGACGAGCACCACGACCCGACACGAAAGTGCTGGGTCTTTTTCTTTGGGTTATTTGCTGGTTCTCTAGACGATGCTGGAACGCTTACAACCATCTCTTATCCTGTTAGCTGGCAGTCTGGGACGATGTTGGAACCTTCCTAGAAAAGCAAACCCAAAAGTTCGTAGAAGGTCAGTCCGAGCACTGCACTAACGCCCATGAGCATTAAGAGCAATAACATTCCTATAATTGGAAGTAGACGGAATGCGAATCCGAACCAAAAGTCTATTGGTTCATGTTTTCTGCTTACATACTTCGGCATTCCCGTTGAGTACCAAAAGGATCTAGTCAAAGATTGAAAGAATGGAAAACGAGCAGCTCCCATTATTCTTCCTTCTCTTATATGACCGTATATAAGAGCTCCAGAAAGTAGTAGAGGTACTGCGACAATTATTACTATAAGAAGTATAGATTGCAGAGGAATATCCATATCATGAATCTAGCACAGAAGTGTTGCTGGGTATCTGGGACGATGTTGGAACCTACGTCTTAGAACTATCTAGCGATAAGTCTTCTGAATCCAAGTTTGCTCTGGCTTCTGCTTGGGTTAGATAGTCCAGAATTTCTAACTGAGATGCCTTTCCGGCTATTTCTCCTCCTTCTTTTCTATCAACAAAGCGACCGGTATCTGTTACAAATCCATCTTCTATTGGTTCTTTCGACTCAAGCCAGTCTGGATGATCCTTCTCCATTTCAGCAACAGCATCCACATGCCCCACACCGGTGTACCTCTGGCCACGAAAAATAATAGCTGAGGCTACAACTTTCTCTGGAGGTCTATTTCCAGACTCGGTAGTTAGTTTTTCCATTCTGGAAAGTATACCTGATTGGTTTGGCTGGGGGTGGGACGATGTTGGAGCCACTATGCCTTGCGATTTAAGTAACTATATTGCATAGTGTTCCTGACATTGAACCTTTGGGAGTGTGCTATGGAGTACCGTCCTCTTACGGAAGAAGAGATCGGCCGGAGCGAAAACGATTTTCTCATCGATGCCTTTCTGCTGGCAAAACGCCATTTCGACGTCCTCGGCGTATCGAGGGCGGATGCAGAGGATGCTGAGCGACAGTCGTTACTGATTCGCAAGGAGATACTGAAGCGTATGGCGGCCAGCCGCCGAGAGTGGGAAGGCGCCTTTGATACCGGGTGAGTATTAAGGGGATCCCGAAAACGCTAGAGTGAACCCTGAGCTGACAACTAATACTAAGAGCGAACATTGCTTGGCGCGGATTAAGACATCCGCGCTTTTATTTGCTGGGAGACTAGGGATCGAACCTAGATTCACGGCTTCAAAGGCCGCTGTCCTACCATTAGACGATCTCCCAATTCCCTAATCCTGCCTGGAAATGGCGAGCACTGCAAGTTCTAGCGGCAGTGCTGGAACTGGGGAAAACCGGATACGTGCTGCCGCGTCAAGAAATACAGCAAGTGTGCTGTGCGTAAGAAAAGAATCTTTAGCGTCTGAAATAGCTTTTGCCTCTTTATACGCGTCTTCACCTAGTTCACTTTGTATCTCTTTTTGTAGATCTGGAGCGTGTCGTATGAGAAGAATCTGGCGTGTATATTCAAGCACGAGCATGAGGTACAACTGCATATCTATGTTCCCTTCTTCAGCTGTATGGATTGTTAAGAGAGCCTTCCCTGTATCCCCAAACGAGAGCGCCTCTACAAGACCATGCACAAGCGCATGGCGCGGAGCGCCTGTTGCTTGTTCCGTTTGCTCGCGAGAAAGCGTCTTTCCGTCTCCCACAGAAAGTGCCTTTTCTAGAACAGAAAGTGCATCACGGTATGATCCGTCTCCAAGGAGGGCTATAAGCTCAGCAGCAGCGGGCTCAATAGTAACTCCTTCCTTCTTAGAAACATCCTGCACAAGCTTAGCAAGGCCCTGACGAGTAGGCTTCTTAAATACAAACACCTGGCAACGGGAACGAACAGTCTCTGGCACTTTATCAAGCTCAGTGGTAGCAAGGACAATAATGACGTGTTGCGGAGGCTCTTCAAGCGTCTTCAAAAGTGCATTCCACGCACCCTTAGAAAGCATGTGTGCCTCGTCCAAAATGTACATCTTGTACTCTGAAGCAAACGGCAATGTGTAGATGCTGTCATTCAGATTACGCATCTCATCAACTCCATTATTGGAAGCAGCATCAAGCTCATACACATCTCGCTCATGAATCTTAAGTTCAGAGGCAAAGATACGTGCAATTGAGGTCTTTCCAAGACCACGAGAGCCTGCAAACAAATAGGCGTGCCCTATCTTTTTGTTCTCAAGCTGAGACTGAAGCGGTGTAACTACTTCCTCTTGTCCCACAATCTCTTTAAAGGTGTGTGGGCGGTACGCTCTGTATAGCGACTGGTGTCTCATACGAGGATTATACCAGCTTGTGCCTCTGCAGAACTGCCTCAAGCTCCTCTCTGCTTCCTGTCTGCATAAGTTCAGACCGCAGCTCAGAGGCTCCCGGCCAACCCTGAACAAATGCTTTAAAATGCTTTTTAAGAATATGAAAATGCTTGGCCGGGGAAAGCTCTGAAAAATATTCAGCAAGTGTACGAAGCGCCTGTATACGCTCTTCTGGAGTTATGTCTGAGAGCTCTCTTCCTGTGAAGAGCCAAGGGTTTCCGAAAACTGCTCTTCCAAGCATTACACCGTCACACCCTGTCTCATCAACTTTTTGCTTTGCCTCAGCAAGGGTTTTTATATCTCCATTTCCAAGAACTAACGTATTCGGGCTGTATGTGTCGCGAAGCGCTACCACTCGCTCCATCAATTCCCAGTGCGCTGGTACGTTAGACATTTCTTTGCGCGTTCGCAGGTGCACGGTGAGTGCTTCTGGAGCCTCTGAAAGAAGTTCAGGGATCCACTCATCTAACGTCTCTTGGTTATACCCAATACGAGTTTTAACAGACACCGGAAGTCCTGATTCTCGTGCTGCTCTCACAATTGCTTTTGCATTCTCAGGGTTCTTTATCATCGCTGCTCCACAACCCTGCTTTTCAATTGAACGGTCAGGACAACCCATGTTTATGTCTACTCCATCAAACCCGAGTTCAGCACACAGCGTTGCTGCGTACGACATCATTTCAGGCTTAGACGAAAACAGCTGCGCCACGATTGGGCGTTCATACTCCCCAAATTGCAGATCCCGCATGAGAGGATTCTCAGCGTCTGTCATTCCTGCCTTTTCTCGTGTGTGATAAAGCCCGTCTGCAGAGACAAACTCTGTCCACATAACAGAAGGGGTGGCATGCTCCGCTATAAGCCTGCGGTACGCAGGATCAGTCACATCAGCCATTGGAGCGAGCACAAACAATGGCTTCTCAAGCTTTTGCCAAAATGATTCCATGTGGCCATCCTACAGGCAGGGGTACCAATTAGACAACATATGATTAGTCACGTAGAGTGCTGACGGATGTCCTGCCACACTTTCGTGGCGACAAAAGGGGGAGGGTGTCCGATGAAGATCACTGTTCGCCTCATTTTGAGGACACAGCGCGGAATCATCGCGCAGAAACATGACGGCCTGTGGGGGTTCATTTCCATTACCGGACAAGGTGTCTCGGAGGAGGACTGGAAACGAATTGCCATTGAGGGCCTTGAAAAGCTCACGGGCATTTCGTCTTCGCCGGGCCACTATGTTGAGATGACTGCCTTGAAAAGCAAGAAGATCAACAAGAGGAATCGGCCTAAGCGATATACTGTCCTGTCTAAGGTCGGTCTCTCTGATGCCACAATCATCGGGGAGTTGAGCCCGCCTCTTTCACAGGCAGACAAACTCTCTGAGTTCTGGTTTGAAGACATGCCAGGAATTGATTTCAACACAAACGATATGCTCACGCTTATTGAGCAAGACATCTACAGGCACGCGGCGTAACACCCGCGTGTTTTTATTCAGATACCTCAGGTACCTGTCTCCTCTTAAAATATCCCTTACCGGCAAACCGTAGATCTACATACTCAACACTTCCATCATTAAGATTGAGTTGTGAGAAAATACTTGCAGCTGTTATAACTGCTTCCTGCTCTTGGCCGAGCACATACGTAATGCGAGTACCTGCTGTTGTATACAAATCAGCTTCGTCATTCCTAATAGCAAGAGAAGTTACATTTGCCTTTAGCTGTTGCACCGCTTTTACAAACCTGAGCGCATCAGGAATTCTTGACGCATACACAACATACGCACGAAGAGGAGTATCTCCCTGAACCCCTTCAAGAGGCGCAAACACCTGCAGTGCTGCAGTTGTAGAAGCGTTCAGCGGTGCAGCTCTAAACAAAAGTCCTTCAGCATTGGCTTCGTAACAAGGACTCACCATAAGTTCTTTTGACTCCCCACACCACAAAAATGCTTCAGAGCGCGCTACAACATTCAATGTGAGCGTCTGTAGTCCGTCAACTGAAATGGAGAGTGCTTCAATATCAGGATATTCCTGTAACACAGCAGCTCGTATATCTTTCTCTGGAATAAAAAAGAGCGAGTTGCGAGGAACAATGTAGAAGTGACTTCCAAGTAACTGCCCTTTTGCAATTTGAGATACCTCTTCTTTGTGCGCTCCTGTAACCTGCACTTCCTGCATACGAAATACCGGAAGCCATAACACATAGAAGAAAACCGCAATCAAAAGCACTGCAAGCACTGTTGCGACAATGACAAAGAGGTGTCTCTTGTCACTTCTTTGTTTCTTTAATGGAGTTCTTTTCTCTTTTTCTCGCTTCCCACGCGCTATTGTTACATTGCGTTTACTTACAGGTGCAGCAGACTTTGGACGTGCTTCCATATCACGCATGGAGCGCGTGACTGGCTTAGCTGCTTGCGGTCGCGCTCTAGGCGCTATGTCCCAGGATTTCTTTGCCGACATACGGGACAAGTACTTCTGGAACACGGATAGTTCCATCTTCCTGCTGATAATTCTCTACGAGCACTGCAAGGAAACGAGGCGTTGCAAGTGCTGTGTTATTCAACGAGTGTGCAAAGCGCATGTTCCCCTCCTGGTCGCGATATCTAATGTTTAGTCTGCGTGTTTGGAAATCATGGAAATACGAAGACGAGTGTGTCTCTCTATACTGATTCTCTCCTGGCATCCAGCACTCAATGTCATATTTCTTTACCTGGCCAAGACCCAAGTCTCCTCCACAGTTGATAACAACATGGTACGGAATGTTAAGGAGCTGAATTGCCTCTTCAGCGTTCTTGGTGAGCTCCTCATGGAGACGCACTGATTCTTCGTGCGAGGCCTCACACAACACTACCTGCTCAAACTTGTAAAACTCATGCACACGCACAAGACCCTTTGTGTCTTTTCCGTGCGCTCCTACTTCTCGCCTAAAGCACGGAGAAAATGAGAAGTACTTCAACGGGAGTGCCTCTCGCTCAAGCACTTCATCCAGGTGGTACGCCATGGTAGCAACCTCTGCAGTGCCTGAGAGATATTCTCCGTCTTGGGTTTTATATAGATCTTCTTCACTTTGTGGAAGGTACCCGGTTCCCATGAACCCTTCGCGACGAACAAGGGAAGGAACAATCATAGGAGTAAACCCTCCCTTTTGTATAAAGTGGTCTGAAAGGAACCTCCAGATAGCAAACGAAAGCAGGGCTCCGTCTCCCTTAAGGAAATAGCCCCGGAAGCCAGACACTTTTGCTCCTCGCTCAAAGTCTGCCATTCCCGCATTCACCATAAGTTCCACGTGAGTCTTTGGAGTAAAAGTAAAAGAAGGCTTTTCTCCCCACACCCTTGTTTCCGCATTATCTGCATCTGTCTTTCCCTCAGGCACGGTTATGTCTGGGAGGTTTGGCACCATGAGCATCAGTTTCTGCCACTCCTCAAATGCAGCTTTATACCTCTCTTCAAGCTCTCCCATCCCTTCCTTAAGGAATCGCATTGCTTCAAGCAGGCGATCCTTCTCTTCATCTTTCGCAAGTGCAATGGTCTTACTCGCGCGATTCTGTTCTGCGCGCTTATCATCAAGTTGCTGACGGAGCTGTTTTCGTTCGTCATCAACAACAAGGAGACGATCAATGTCTACGTTGATGTTCTTTTTCTCAGCTCCGGCTTTCACCAGTTCTGCGTTCTCACGAATGAAATGTATGTCTAACATAGGACTATAATAAGGAAAGCATAGTATGACGAAGGACATGAGACAACTAGCCCCTCGGGACTACCCTAAGAAACTTAGGGAAATACCGCATGTTCCTGAACGCTTATGGCTACGTGGCGCTCTCCCTCCAGATGGCCACCTGCTTCTTGCCGTAGTAGGGTCTCGCTCTCTAAGCCCCTACGGAAAGGAAGTATGCGAGATGCTCCTTAAAGGACTTAGCGGATATCCAATAAGTATTGTCTCCGGTCTAGCGCTTGGTGCTGACGCCTGCGCACACCAAGCAGCACTTGCAACCGGACTCCATACCATTGCTATCCCTGGCTCAGGCTTAAATGATTCTGTAATAGCGCCAAGAACAAACTTCCCGCTTGCAAAAGAGATACTTAGAGCAGGAGGCGCGCTCCTCTCAGAGCAGGAACCCGACCACACCCCCTATCCTTCAGACTTTCCCTCTCGCAACAGGATTATGGTTGGCATGTCTGACGCTGTGCTTGTTATAGAAGCAGGAGAGAGGTCGGGGACACTTATAACAGCGAGATTAGCTACTGAATACAACAGAGACCTTTTATGTGTTCCTCATCGTATCGGGGACCCAAATGGAGTAGGAGCGAACCAGTTTATCCGACTTGGTGCTGAACTTGTTACAGAGCCACAACATATTCTTGAAGCCCTTGGACTTGCTTGAGTTTTAGGATGCACAAGAGTAAGGTGCTGAGTAAGTACAACGAATTAGGAAGGGAGACAGGCGTTGTTGCGCGATCTTTTTTTGAAATGGCTGAAGTGGCCATACCTGTTCTGGACGCACCCGGGGTGCTGGCCAGAGATGAAGGACATCTGGCCCGGTGTATACATCGGGCTCGTGGTTGCTGTGGTGCAAATTGCAGTACCCGCCACTCTGTGGTTCCTGGTTGATCCGCTCAACCAGTTCAGCTGGCACTGGTTCAACGCAGTGCCCTTCATCGTCGCCTGCATTTTCTTTGTGGCGGCCGGTATCATAACCACCCTCTTCGCTCATTTCCATGAATTGGACGACGAAGAGCACGGCTTCTTCTGAGGTCAAAAGCTTGCGCATGTCGCAGGCTTTTTCATTTTCCACGCACTCTCAAAACTTGACCATATATAGGTATGCGCGGTATGTGTTAGCACACATGGCAAAGAGACTTTTAATTGTTGAGTCGCCCGCAAAGGCACGCACCATACAGCAGTACCTTGGAAAAGAGTACGAAGTACTTGCTTCTGTAGGACACGTACGTGATCTCCCGAAGTCTAATAAGGATGCTGTTGATATTGAGGACGGCTTTGTTCCTCGCTACGTTATCTCTCCGGACAAACGTGAGGTTATTGAGAAAATCAAAACTGCAGCTGGAAAAGCTGAAGAGGTCTTTCTTGCAACTGACCCGGACCGCGAAGGAGAGGCTATTGCCTGGCATGTAAAGGAAGCCGTGGGACTTAAGAAACCGCACCGTGTGGTATTTCACGAAATAACCAAAGCTGCTGTTGAGGAAGCACTCAGACACCCACGCGCAATTGATGAGAATCTTCGCCAAGCACAAGAAGCACGCCGTGTACTAGACCGTCTCGTTGGATATGATCTTTCTGGCCTTATTTGGAAAAAGGTTCGCTACGGATTGTCTGCAGGGCGCGTGCAGTCTCCTGCCCTCCGTATTCTTGCAGAGCGCGAGCGTGAGATTAAAGCATTCATTCCAGAGACCTACTACACCCTAGACGCACAGTTTAAAGCAACCGGAGGTGAGTTCCCTGCAAAGTGCACAGAGGAACCGACTGATCCTAAAGAGGCAGCCAGAATTGTAGAGGAGGGGCGAAGTGCCTCATGGACTGTTGCTGAAGTAAAAGAACGCGCAGAGGAGCGTAATCCCCGTCCCCCGTTCACCACCTCAACACTGCAACAGGCAGCATCAACTCGGCTTGGCTTCTCTCCATCTCGCACGATGCGTGCAGCGCAGAAACTGTATGAGGCAGGACATATTACTTACATGCGTACAGACTCTGTATCTCTTGGAAAAGAGGCTGTAGAAAAACTCGCTCTCGTTGCTGAAAAGGAGTTCGGAAGGGAGTATGTAGAAGTACGAGCATATAAAACTAAGAGCAAGAATGCGCAAGAAGCGCACGAAGCGGTGCGTCCTACAGACCCGAGCAGAAAGACTGCGGGAGCAACAGCGGATGAAAATGGTCTGTACGAACTGATACGGAATCGCGCACTTTCTTCTCAAATGAGTGCAGCTAAGATGCTTCGCACCAGTGTTAAAGCAAAAGCGAATGCTGCTATTCCACTATTCTCCGCAAATGGCTCTCGTCTTATTTTCCCAGGATGGCTCGCGTGCGACACGAAGGCCCGCGGAGAAGATGTTGAACTTCCTAAACTAGCAGAGGGAGAATCTCTTACCTTGCTTTCTTTGGGCTCTCTTGAAAAGCAAACAGAACCACCAAACAGGTATACAGAAGCAGGACTCATAAAGGAACTGGAAAAGCGTGGTATTGGACGCCCTTCTACGTACGCCAGCACCATGAAGACTATCCAGGACCGTGGGTATGTTGAGAAGAACGGGCGAACCTTAATGCCAACTGCAACGGGCATGGTGGTATCGGGGTGGCTTGAAGAACACTTTACGCACTACGTGTCTGATTCCTTTACAGCTGAGATGGAGGACGAGTTAGATGAGATCGCTCGTGGAGAGCGTGGGTACGAGGCAACTCTCACCGAGTTCTATACTCCCTTTTCTAAAGCAGTGCTTTCAAAGGAAGGACTTCCGAAAGCAACTTCTCTTGGCCCTGTTCCTGAGGAGTTTGTGTGTCCGCTTTGTCAGGCAGAGATGGAATTCAAATTAGGACGGGGAGGTATTTTCATGAGCTGCACTAGATACCCTGAATGCGATGGTGCACGCCAGGAAGATGGCACCGAACTTAAGAGTGACGAGCCAATTGGAAACGATCCTAAGACGGGAGCGCCTATATTCGTTAAGACTGGACGATACGGTCCTTATGTTGAGATGGAGCTTCCTGAATCTGAAGTCCCTGTTGAACTTACTAAGACCGGCAAACCAAAGAAAAGCCGTGGACGTCCGAAGAAGGCCTTAAAGCGTGCAAGTATTCCAGCCAGTACGGATCTTTCAGCAGTCTCACTCGCTGACGCACTTCACTATCTTTCTCTTCCCCGCGAGCTTGGTACACACCCTGGAACCGGGAAGCCTGTTATGGCAAACATTGGACGCTTTGGTCCCTATGTAGGACACGATGGCGAATTCCGTTCACTAAAAGCCCCTGATGACCCGTACACGGTTACGCTTGATAGAGCAGTTGAAGTACTCGCTGAGCCTAAGCGACCGCCTAAGGGAGTTGATATTGTTCGCGAAGTTGGCAAGCACCCAAAGACTGGGAAGCAGATTGTTTTGTACAAGTCTAAGGCAGGTCTGTTTCTGAAAAAAGGACTCCGTAGAATTTACCTTCCAGAGAGTCAGAGTGCTGACGAGCTCACTCCGCTTGAAGCTGCAGACTATCTCAAATAGCACTCTTCCTTTGCACTCTCGCACAGAGGCGGGTATCCTTTCCCTATGACCACCGTCAAGGAAATACTTGCACAGGTGCAGACGCCGTCTCCTGAAGACACGGCGCTTATAGAGAAGGCCTACGAATTTGCTAAGAAAGCGCACGAGGGACACACCCGGTATTCAGGCGAGCCGTACTTCATACACCCTGCAGCTGTTGCAAAACACCTCGCAGAACTTGGCATGGACTCCCGCACCATAGCGGCAGCATTGCTTCATGACGCCATTGAAGACGCTATGGCAACACCTGAAGAGGTGGAGTCTCTGTTTGGCTCTGAGGTCTTGTTTTTAGTTGAGGGCGTTACCAAGCTCGGAAAGCACAAGTATCAAGGCGGAGAGCGCCATGCAGAGAGTCTGAGACGCCTTCTGGTTGCAACGTCTGCTGATATTCGTGTACTCATTATCAAACTTGCAGACCGGTACCACAATATGAGTACCCTTGAGCATGTGCCTGAAGCAAAGCGAAAGCGCATTGCACTTGAGACGCTTGAAATCTTTGCTCCAATTGCGGACCGCCTTGGTATGGGAAGTCTTAAGAAAGAGTTGGAGGATCTTGCCTTCCCCGCAATTGATCCAGACGCCTATCAACACGCAATTGAGGTGCGCAAGCTTAAGAAGAAAGAGACAGATGTAGGGCTCGCCCGAGTACAGAAGGAACTGCAGCATGCACTTGTTCGTAAAG
Source organism: Patescibacteria group bacterium (assembly GCA_018826905.1). Taxonomy (GTDB): domain Bacteria; phylum Patescibacteriota; class Minisyncoccia; order Phycocordibacterales; family Phycocordibacteraceae; genus C7867-001. The sequence goes on from JAHJYC010000004.1 coordinate 87,046, forward strand.
GAGTTCAAGACTTCTCTACCTCTATTCGTATGAAAGGACTCTGGAGTCTGCACCAGAAGTTAAAGAGAAAGGGAGATGACATTACCCGTATTCACGATATCGCTGCACTTCGTGTTGTAGTGCCAACGATAGATGATTGCTATACCGCCCTTGGAGTTATTCACGCAAACTGGAAGCCACTCCCGGGAGAATTTAAGGATTACATTTCTTTTCCAAAACCAAACGGGTACCAATCGTTGCACACTACGGTTGTAACAGGCGAGGCAGGCATTGTTGAGATGCAAGTACGAACTAAGGACATGCACCAACGTGCACAGTTTGGTATTGCATCACATATGTCATACAAGGCACTTGCGAAGAGCGCTGGCAAGAATGCTTTCCAAAGAATTTCTTTCCCTTGGATTCGTGATCTGGTCCCTGGCCTCCTAAACTTAAAGAAAGCACCGACACATGCTCCCAAGGGTGCAACTAATTCTCCAGACGTTCCGCAGTGGCTTACAGAACTTAAAGAAGCCCATATTGAAGTAGGGGCTGACGAGTTTGTGGAAGGACTGAAAAGCGACTTCTTCTCTCATCGCATCTTTGTATTTACTCCTATCGGAGATGTTATTGACCTCCCTACACAATCAACGCCTGTTGATTTTGCCTACGCCATACACTCTGATTTAGGAAATCACATGCAGGGTGCGAAAGTTAACGGAAAGCTAGTTTCTTTTGATTCGCAGCTTGGCAACGGAGATATCATTGAGATTCTTAAGTCTAAGTCAGCACATCCAACAACTAGATGGATTGAGTACGCTCGTACTTCAATGGCACGACGACATATTAGAAACGCCCTGGAGGCGCGAGAGAAATCTATGAGAACACAGGACGCAAAGGCAAAGAAGAAAGCTAAGAAATCTAAACAGTAAAGTTGCTGATTGAGTACAAGTTCTCTTCTGGCTCTTCCTTCTTCTCCTCTTCCTTAGGAAGCGCATCTAATTGAGTGGTATTTGGATGCACTGGAATCTCTTCAGGGGGCTGTATAAATGCGTGCTCCTGGCCCTCTTCGCGAAGTGCAAGCATTGCTGTTATGTGCGAAAGATCTTCTGGGGAGAAGAATTCAATGAGGAGACGTCCTCCTTGAGGACGATTTTCAATTAATACTCTTGTCCCAAGGGTTTCCGTTAGGGACTTTTCCAGAGCCATAATCTCCGGTGTCTTGTCATGCTTACGAATCTTGTCTTGTGCTAGTCTGCGAGCCATTTGCTCAACCATTCGTACTGAAGTCTTTTTGAGTACAATTTCCTTAAACAAAGTGTCTCGTTCATCAGGTCGATCATTCAGCATGAGGAGCGCACGTGCATGCCCTTCAGAGAGCTCCTTATTCACTACTGCTTGCTGAATCGCTTCAGGAAGTTGCAGAAGGCGAATGGAGTTAGAGACGTATTCACGACTACGTCCAATCTTTGCTCCTATTTCAACCATTGAGATAGCGAAGGTGTCTGCGAGTTGTGCGAGTGCTTTTGCGCGATCTATAGCATTTAAGTCTTCTCGTTGCAGGTTCTCAATAATCGCAAGTTCCAACTTCATCTTGTCTGACTGCTCGCCAGCACGAATCACAACAGGAATCTCTTTTAATCCAATGAGCTTAGACGCACGCAAACGACGTTCTCCTGCAATTAGTTCATAGGTTGCCTGGATACCTCCACCTTCCTTCTCTACTTCACTACGCGTCACCACAAGTGGCTGTAGCACGCCATACTGGCGAATAGATTCAGCAAGTGCTCTCAGACGACTCTCATCAAACTCAAGACGAGGCTGGTACGGGTTTGGTTGAATACGATCAACAGCGACCCAGAAGATTGAGTCGTACTTTGTTGGCTCAGCAAACTTAGCTGGCTCTTTGCCTTCGTTTCCAAACGCGCTCATTACAGGCTATTGTAGCATCGCTCCCCTCCTTTACGGACATACTGCCTGTGCAGTAGGATGGAGTACATTGCCGGAGTGGCGGAATGGTATACGCGGTGGATTCAAAACCCGCTCCCGTAAGGGTTGAGAGTTCGAGTCTCTCCTCCGGCACCGTAGATGTTCTAGAAAACGACACGAGGACACTAGTCTCACCCTAGTGATAAAATACCCATCATGGAAAATACGGTCCAGCGAATTGAACTTAGGAATAGAAAAGGTCAGAAAATTGTTGGTCTCCTTGAATTCCCCATAGGTACTCCTACTGGAACGACCATAGTTCAACATGGGTACGGTGGCTTCAAAGAGCAAGACCACGTAGTAACAATGGCAAAGGCTTTTCTGAATAATGGCTTTGTGACATTCAATTTTGACGCGACAAATACCTTTGGTGAAAGTGATGGCGAATACGAGAAAGCTACCCTAGGTCTTCATTATGAAGACTTTGAAGATGTCGCAAACTGGGCACAGGAACAGGACTGGTTTGTAGCACCACTAGCCGTGGCCGGTCATTCCATGGGCGGGTATTCTGCAGCACGCTACGCAGAAGAGTACCCAGACAAGATAGCTTTCTGTGCACCAATCGCTCCTGTCGTATCAGGTACGCTTTCTTGGGAAGCTCATGAAGAGTTTGAGCCTGAAGAGTTTAGGAAGTGGGAAGAGACTGGGATGCTTGTAAAGACTAGTTCTACTAACCCAAACAACATACGTCGCAGTCCGTGGACACACATGAAAGAGCGGCTGGATCATGACTTACTGCGAAAAGCTGACAGACTTGTGATGCCTGTCTTTCTGTATGTTGGAACAAAAGATACCTCTATCCCGCCCAAACATGTGCAGAAGTTTTTTGATGCGATACCCGAAGGGAAAAAGACACTGGTTATTTCTGAAGGCGCTCCTCATACTTATCGAACAGAGGGTGAACTACGTGACTTATACAATGACCTAGATCAATGGATTAAGTCTTTTTAAGTTGGCATAAGACTATTCAAAAACACCCGCAGAGTCCTGCGGGTGTTTTGTGTTTTATATCTTTCCAACGAGGTCCATACCCGGCTCAAGAGTATCGTCTCCTGGCTCCCAAGACGCAGGACACACCTGCCCATGATTGCTCTCAACAAACTGAGCTGCCTGGAGCTTGCGGTAGGTCTCCTTTGCAGCTCGTCCAATACTGTTGTCATTAATCTCCATAGAACGAAGCGTTCCAGAAGGATCAATGATAAACGTACCCCGAAGCGCGAGCCCCTCATCAGGTACAAACGGAAGGTCTCCCCCCTCAACAAGGACACCAAACGCATCAGCAATCTTGCCTGAAGGGTCAGCTCCCATAGGAAATTGAATCTTCTTAATTGCAGGAGACGTATCGTGCCACGCTTTATGTACAAAGACCGTATCAGTTGAGAATGAAACAACTTCTGCATTTATCTTCTGAAGATTCGGATGGAGTGCTGCCATCTCTTCAAGTTCTGTAGGACATACAAAGGTAAAGTCCGCAGGATAAAACACCACTACAAGCCACTTCCCTCTGAAGTCTGAGAACTTCATTGTTTGCGTATCTTCTCTGTAATACGCCTCAAACTCATAATCAGGGACCACCTCCCCTACGCGCACACTAGAGTGATACTCCCTAAATGGGTCATGAAAATCTCCACAGTATTCGCAATAATTGCTCTTTTGTTCTTTAGCCATACTTATCTTTTCGTTACGTTTTGATAATGATACCATTCGTTTACACATCGTGACCACTGACCCTCTTCCGCTAATTGGCGTTGTTGGCCCTACAGCCTCTGGAAAGACCGCTCGTGCTATTGCTCTAGCTAAGGAGCACAACGGTGAGGTTATCTCCGTTGATTCAAGACAGGTGTACAGAATGCTTGATATAGGAACTGAAAAGATATCGGTTTCTGAAATGCAGGGGATTCCCCATCATCTTATTGATATCTGTGATCCCCATGAGGTTTATAGTGCGGGTGACTTTGTGCGAGATGCAGAAAGATTAATTGAAGACATTCGTGCTCGCGGAAAGCGTCCCATTCTCGCAGGAGGGACGCACTTTTATTTTGACGCGCTTTTGTATGGACTTCCTGAAGGAACACCAAGGAATGAGAAGTTACGGGAAGAACTTGAACAGCGTTCTCTCTCAGATCTAGTGGAAGAAGTCACACGACTTGATCCACGTCGTGCTGAAAGACTAGACCCGCAAAACAAAAGAAGGATTATTCGTGCGCTAGAAATCATTCATGACAGAGGCTCTGTTCCTCCACGTGAACGAGGAGAACCTGCGTACGATATTGAATGGGAGGTTTGCAACCCTGAACGAGACGTCCTTCGTGAGCGAATAGCAACAAGGCTTGTCTTGGCATTTGAACGAGGACTCATTGAAGAAGTTCGTGTGGTGCGTGCATATGTGGGAGACGAGCGCCTGAATGAGCTTGGCCTTGAGTACAAGATTGTTGGAGAATTCCTAAGAGAGGAGAGAAGCGAATCTTCTCTCCTCCCCATTCTCTCTTCAAAACTTTGGCATTATGCCCGCCACCAAAAGAGTTGGCTCCGTACGCTTGTTATCTGAGAGGACTACACACTCCATTGCGTACCTCAATATCCCAGTGATCTGACTCGCGAGTGTAGGAATTGCCACACTTATCAATGTATATCGGGTCTCCGTTACTTCTGCTACCACCCGATCTAAGTCCTTGAAGAAAAGTGTTTACTTCATTACTTAGCGAGATATCAATCTTGTATCCGTTTGTGTGCCCAGAAGAATGCCCTGTCTCAGTCCCACCGGTTACCTGCACCGTACAGTTACAGTTTTCCTTAACAGCCACAGCTTGGCGAACGGTTGCTTCATGCATTCCGTCTAGCGATGTACACCTTGGGTTTGATTTATCTGAACAGTTTCCTGACGAAGAAACACCAATACCAGCAGCTTGCAGTATTGCTGCGGCTTGCGCGTGCGTCATACTCCCAGGTGTTCCTCCCCCTCCTCCGCCGCCTCCTCCTCCAGTCACCGGTCTTATAGTGTCAGCGAGAGGTTGTGTGTCTCTCTTTTGAATACAGTCATCACCTGTGCCTGTAAGAATAGTGTTCCAAGGCCCAAACTGTCCTCCGTACAGGGTCTTCATAACGAAGTCCACGATAAGCCACGCAGAAAGCACAATCATGATGCCTATAGCAGCATTTATGAGCATCTTATTTGCAGTACTTCTGCTCTCTGGATTTGCTGAAGAGAATATATACAAAGCACCTCCCCACGCGATGATAATCGTCGCAACAATAATAGAGAGGGAAATCATGATGTTCATGACGTTCTGGATGAGTTGCATCACTCCCCCAAACCCGCACGGACACGCCTTACACATCTCAGGAACAATTGGGCCAAAGAAAGAGGCTTGCGCAGCAAAAGCAGTAACAGGGGTGACTGCTATAAAAACAAAGAAGACGAGAGAGATAAATAAATATTTCATGTGTTACGGAAGTCTAACTGATTGAGGGCATGCACTAAATCCAACAGTACCATCTGCAAAACGATCATTTATCCAGTACGGGACGCCTACATAGGCATTCAAGAGACACAAACTTTCTCTAGACACTCCGAGACGCTCTATAAGAAAGGTCTCTGCTGCAAGCCGAGATTCGTTTAGAGGCTCCTTTAGAAGGACAACAGTAAAGAACTGTTTCTGTGAATCGTAAGAAATTGAAAACCGGTCAGAGCTTGCTCCCTGCGGGCAAGTGCCGTCAGCAAGACAGTAGCCCAGGTCTCCCGCAAGAACATAATTGCCAGGATTCACTGGATCGCTCACCGTCTCTCCGTTATGAATAAAGTCATTCACCTGTAGTTCTCCTTCTCCTGTAGAAAGGGTCGTACTCTCAGTTGTGGTGAAGCTTGAAGGAAAGAGTCCTTCTGTTGGAAGGAGCTGTGTATCGTTAGGATTCTCAGTACTTGAAGTACCTGTTATGGCGATGAACGCGACAACGAGAACAATAAGGACAGCAAGTCCAAGGAGTACGGAGGCAAGAATGAGTACTGTGCGATTTTTCATATAGTCATATTACCCTCCAGAGAAGCGTGCGACACATGCTTTCTGTGCAGTACTGCGCGGATCAGCTGTCCAATCACTAAAACTTGGACGTTCCTTTAAGAGACACGCCGCAGCAGAAACATTACACGTTAAGTTGGCTGCAGCAGCACGACAGACACGAGCAAGCTCTTCCATTCCTGCCTTTACTCTCCCGCCACTAAACGCAGTTGAGCAGTTAAGGTTTCCGGTTCCTGTCCACCCGGCGCTTTTTGCTGCCTGTGTGCACACAGGGATATTAAGGTTATGACACTTGTCGTTATACCCCATAACTATCTGGAACATACCGTGTGCTGTTGTTGGTCTTCCATCAACTGTACGTGCACCCGAAATGTTTGTGCCGCAAGAGCTTTCTGGCTTTGCAATACAGGAGAGTGTGTTTGCTTGTGCTTGTGTAATACGATACCCGCCTGCAGCAGCTGCACTCAAAATTGTTGAGGGCGCGCAGTTCCCATACCCAACACTCGCAGGGCCTCCAGCGTATCCCCCAGAACCCCCTGGAACTTGCGTGATGCCTGTAGCAAGGCCCGGAGGTGCTTCGTCAGGCGCAGTGATGCAGAAATCTCCTCCTACAAGGATGGTGTTCCATGGACCAAACCCTGCAGTATCTCCGTCATACAGAGTCTTCATAACGAAGTCCACGATAATCCAGCCAGAGAGCATAATCAGGAATCCTACAACTGCATTCGTAAGCATCTTCTTTGCTTGCGAATGATTCTCAGGGTTTGTTGAGGTAAGTATCCAGAGCACACCTGAGAACATGATAACGAGTACGAAAATAACAATACCCAAAGACACAGCTCCATTCATGACGTTCTGAATAAGCTGGAGTGTGCCTGCAAAACCTAGAGGAGCTCCTGGAGAGCAGCTCTCGTCTAACTCTGAAGGATCAGGAACTAAGTGCCAGTCGGGGTCTAGAAGAGGCAGATTTGCGGCTTCTGCTGCTACAGGGAGCGATCCCATAAAAAGCACGAAGAGAAGGAGCAGGGCAAGGTGCCTATTCATAGAATCATTGTATAGCAACGCTCACGTCCTCTGCTTCTTTTCCCACACCCCAGAGTCTGGTATCGTGTCAACTGAAGGGCCTATAGTTTAATGGTAGAACGTCGGTCTCCAAAACCGTCGGCCGAGGTTCGATTCCTCGTGGGCCCGCTGACAAATTATCCAAATAGCGTATACTCCTGCCCAGACGAGGAGGAGCTCGCAAATGCGATACCGATGGAACGCTGCCTGCCAATTCAACAACGTATTCATGCAGGAGCATGGCTCACGCGCAGAGGTTGCAGTAATTGCCGAAAACCAGACGAGTGCTGAAAGACTCGCCAAGCTGGAAGTCTGTCACAAGCTCGGCATCTCAACCATGATGCATGGCGGAGTGAAGATCATAAGCATCAACAATATGGGCCGTGCACGATAGAACCCACCAGAGAACACTACTCTCCCTGGTGGGGTTTTTCTTTTAAACGAGATAAAGAAGAAACCGCCCTCTCGGGCGGCTTTTCCTTACTTCTTCACTTCCTTGTAGATTTCGCGTGTGCGAGTGTTTGGATCAAACTTCTTAAGTTCAATCTTTCGCTCTACTTTCTTCTTATTCTTACGAGAGCGGCGGACGTGTCCTGACGCTGAGCGCAATATGATGAGGCGATCCTGTGACATAGATAGGAGGACTATAGCAGTAGACCAGAGACTATGCAACGGCCTTAGCCTTGGCTCGTGTACGCTTTGGGGCCTTAGCCACCTCAAAGACTGGCTCCCCATTCTTAAGCGTTACAGATACGGCTCCCCCTTCCATAATTCCCTTTCCAACCATAATAGAAGCAATAGGGGTGAGAATGTGGTCCTGAATAGCGCGTTTCAATGGACGAGCACCGTACTGCGGATTATATCCTTTCTCAGCAAGCCAGGTCCGCACCTCTGGGGCGATGGTTAGCGTAATACGCTTAGTTGAGAGGCGCTCTACAATCTCAGCTACTTGGTTCTCAATAATTTGTGCAAGAGTGTCCTTTCCAAGAACATCAAACATAACGATGTCATCAAGTCGGTTCAGGAATTCCGGACGGAAGTGATCCTTCAGTGCTCCCATCACCTTCTCTTTCACCTGTGCGTATTGCGCAGTATCGTCAGCACCATCAATGTTGAATCCAATGTTCGCCATGCGATCAATGTACTCAGCACCAATGTTAGAGGTAAGGACAATTATGGTGTTCTTAAAGTTCACCTTGCGTCCCTTTCCGTCAGTTAAGTGTCCTGAATCAAGCACTTGCAAGAGAATATTGAATACTTCAGGATGCGCCTTCTCAATCTCGTCAAAAAGCACAACAGCATATGGACGATGACGAATGCGCTCCGTGAGCGATCCTGCCTCTTCGTAGCCAACATACCCAGGAGGAGCTCCAATAAGCTTTGCTATAGAGTGCTTCTCCATAAACTCACTCATATCAACACGCACAAGCGATTCCTTGTCGTTAAACATGAACTCAGCAAGCTTGCGCGAGAGCTCTGTCTTTCCTACTCCCGTAGGACCAAGGAACAGGAATGAGCCAATAGGGCGGTGCGGATCAGAGATTCCAACACGAGAACGCTTCACTGAATCAGTGATGATCTTAACGGCAGCGTCCTGTCCGATAACAGCACCCTTTAGGGCCTCTTCCATGCGAGCAAGCTTTGCGGCTTCCTCTTCAAGCATCTTAGACACTGGGATTCCCGTCCATCGTGCAACCACACCTGCAATCTCTTGTTCTGTTACTTCCTCGTGAAGAATGCGACGAGACTTCTGAAGCGTCTTCAGTCTCTTTGACTTAGCTTCCAAGTCCTTCTCAAGAACAGGAATACGTCCGTACCGAATCTCTGCAGCAGTTCCTAGGTCTGCCATAGCTTCAGCACTATCGGCCTGCTGACGTAATTTATCCAACTCAGACTTAATCTTTCTGATAGCTTCAACTACCTCCTTCTCGTTCTTCCACTTAAGCTCAAGCTCTGAGGTCTTCTCCTTAAGATCTGCCACCTCAGCATCTATAGCCTTCAGACGATCCTTCACGTCTTTAGCGTGCCCTGTCTCTTCATCTTTCTTAAGAGCCTCTCGCTCAATTTCAAGACGACGAATCTTTCTATCTGTCTCTTCAAGTTGCGGAGGTTTATTCTCAAGCGCAATGCGAAGCCCTGACGCAGCTTCATCAATAAGGTCCACTGCCTTATCTGGAAGGAAGCGGTCTGTTATGTAGCGGGATGATAATTCAACCGCTGAAACAACCGCTCCGTCTGTAATACGCACTCCATGGAAGAGTTCGTACCTGTCACGAAGCCCACGTAATATAGCTACAGCATCCTCAAAGGAAGGTTCTTCAACAAAGACCGGCTGGAAACGACGAGTGAGTGCTCCATCTTTTTCAATATGTTGCTGATATTCCTTAATCGTTGTTGCGCCAATCATACGCACCTCTCCACGTGCGAGTGCTGGCTTTAGCATGTTACTCGCATCCATCGCGCCTTCAGCAGCGCCAGCCCCAACAATTGTGTGAAGCTCATCAACGAAGAGGATGACTTTCCCGTCAGACTTCTCTACCTCCTTCATTACCCCCTTCATGCGCTCCTCAAACTCTCCTCTGTACTTTGTTCCTGCAATCATAAGACCAAGGTCTAGAGAAAGAAGCTCCTTTCCTTTAAGAGATTCAGGGACATCTCCCGCAGCAATACGGCACGCAAGACCCTCTGCAATTGTTGTCTTTCCTGTTCCCGGCTCTCCGATAAGAACTGGATTGTTCTTTGTTCTGCGTGAAAGAATCTGAATAACACGACTAATCTCCTGGTCGCGTCCGATTACGGGGTCAAGCGCATTGTCAAAAGCGAGCTTCGTTAGGTTGCGAGTGTACTTTGAAAGCGCACGGAACTTCTTTGGTTCGTGTACTTCTCCATCTTTTGCGTTCTTCAATTCCTTCAACGTTGCCAGTACTACCTCAGCATCAATGCGGAATCGGGCGAGGAGATCTCCAGTGGCTCCAGGATGCTCCAAAACCGCTACAAAAAGATGTTCCGTTCCAATGAATGAATCATTCATTCGTGCTGCTACTTTTGCAGCTGCTTCTATAGCTTGAGCTAAGTCAGGAGTGAGATACAAGTTGTATGAAGGAGAAAGTGTTGCAGAAGGCTCTGGCATCTCAAGCGCCTCAAGAAGCGTGTCTGCAAGTAGGATGGTATCCACGTCCAACCGATCAAGTACAGAGAACACGAGGCTCTCTTCCTGGTGTATGAGAGCCGTAAGAAGGTGCAAGGGACTCACATGGTTTTGTCCTCGCTCAATAGCAAGCTCATGTGCTTTCTTGATTGCTTCCTTTGCTTTTGTGGTGAAGTTCTTGAATGGTGGCATAGAGAGTGTATACGCTACTAGTAATGACGAATGAATGAGTTTTCTATTACAGATCTTCTGCGGTGAGAAGGGTGGAAATCTTATCTGCTGGAGCAAAGAGTCCTGGGACACTTGTTGCGATACCAATGACATCTCCTGAGATGTTCACCGCCGCAGCACCAGCTGGAACACCCGTTACGTTTGAACGAATTCCGTCTGCATCAATCTTTGAGATTATGCCAGTTATAGCGCTATTGTCGCGCGTGAGTGCAATAAGCGTCTGGCCTTGCTTCAATTCTGCTGAAGGAATCAAATCTGGAACTGGTCCGCTCGGAAGTACTTGGCTATCAGAGAAACCGTAGACCGTAAGTGTTGCTCCTGGTTTTGAGAGTGATGCCTCAACAGTCGTTCCGTCTGGGAATGAAATAGTTGCTTCCTTCGGGAGCCCTACTGCAGTTGCGGTAACAACTGCACGAGAATTAGACAGGTAGGTCCCCACCGCAAGAACAGGGGTGGTGGTAGCTCCCTTGCGGATATATACCGTGCGCGCAGCATTTGCACTGATCGCTGCCGCCATAAGATCTTCGTTCTTGATCACCACCGTAGTTTCCTTCGTTACAATTCCAGGAATTGGTGCTGCTTGTGCTGCCTGCTCCACTGTTCTCTCTACAATTCTATTTACCGTCTGGGTCACTGTCGGCGGAGCCTGGTCTAGCAAAGAGACCGTCATAACGGCTGTCGCTATAGCCGTTACAAAGTTAACCAGAATGGTAAGTAGGAGCAACTGTGTTTTTGAGAGATCCTCTATATTCATATGCAAAATTATACCCTGTTCTCCCGTACGAATCTAACCGCAGGGACAAGTGCCCTGCTGAAGAGCTCCAGCTCATTGTTCTTAGTGCTAGGGCCCCAAGAAATACGAAGTGTGCTCGCTGCCCGTTCCGCATCACCCGTAACTAATTCAACAACTCTTGAGCCAAGCGCTTCTGTTTCGCACGCGCTCTTTGTAGAAACAGCAAATCCATCTTCGTCTAAAAGTGCAACAAGGTAGTCAGTGTCCACTCCGGAAAGTGAGATATTAAGAATGTGCATTGCCTGTTCCTTCCCCTCGTTTATAAGCACATCAGGAATAGCGTCTTGAATCCTTTTTAGGAGTAGTGCTCTTTGAGAGGATGCTGTTTGTGCAAACTCCTTCCAACTGCATCCCTCAAGCGCAGTTGCGAATGCGTGTGCAAGCGCCGGTGATTCTGTACCAGGGCGAATCCCTTGCTCCTGGCCTCCGCCGCGAATAAGCGGAGCAAGTGTATTTGGCCTTGGAATTATAAGTACTCCAATACCCCGTACTCCTCCAACCTTCTGCGCATCAAGTGAAAGAGAGTCTGCACCAAGACGGGTGAGTTCTATAGATTCCTCAAATGGTGCCTGAGTGGCATCAACATGAAGGTGCGCCTGTATGCCTGCCGTTTCCAGTGCTCTCTTTAAGTCTCGCACTGCATAGCGCGTTCCTGTCTCCCCGCACACTAACTCTGTTGCAATAAGAACAGTTGCGGGACGTACAAGCTTCTTTGTCTTCTCAATGTCTATTGCGAAGTCTTTAAGGGGAAGTGGTTCGCACACAACTCCCTTCTCCTTTAGAAATTTAATAGCACCCTGCGTAGAGGAGTGCGCAGTTTCCAGATACAACACATGCATATCTGAAGGAGAAATGCCTGTACTAAGTTTCTTTTCTAGGTATCCCTGTATAGCAAGCGCGTTGGCTTCAGTAGCGCCCGCAGTAAAGAGAACAGCATCACTTTTAACTGAAGCAAGACGAGCAATACGGGTGCGCGCGTCATTTAGAAGCTCTCTAGCCTGAAGTCCCTCAGCATGAGGAGAGGAAGGGTTCCCATACAGACGCACTCCCTCATGAAAAGCGGCGAGGGCATTTTGAGAAATAGGGGCACTCGCTGCCCAATCCAAATAGGTTCTTCTTTTAGAAAACATAGGTACAGCGTGCAGTCTTCATTGCAATTATGCAAGTAAAATGGTCTACTGAGGCCAGTTATGGAGCGAACAACCCGACCACCAATCGTGGCCGTTATGGGCCACATCGATCACGGAAAGTCTTCCCTGCTTGATTATATCCGCAAAACCAATGTCACCGCTGACGAGGCAGGGGGTATTACCCAACATGTCTCAGCGTATGAGGCGTCTCATGAATACGAGGGAGACGTCCGTCGTATTACTTTCCTTGATACTCCAGGACACGAAGCTTTCCGTGCACTTCGTGCTCGTGGTGCACAAGCTGCTGACATCGCAATCCTTGTCATTGCAGCTGAGGAAGGGGTGAAGCCACAAACACTTGAAGCGTTTGAAGCCATTACAGAGGCAGGTACTCCCTTTGTTGTTGCCTTCACAAAGATAGATAAGTCCGGTGCTGATGTTGAGAAGGCAAAGGTGTCAGCACTTGAAAACGGTATTTATCTTGAAGGACTTGGAGGATCAGTTGCCTACACAGGAGTCTCCTCAAAATCTGGAGACGGTATCCCTGAACTTCTTGACCTGGTGCTTCTAACTGCAGACCTTGCAGAATTAACTGCAGACACCTCAGGACTAGCTACGGGCTATGTGTTGGAGTCTTCACAAGACCCAAAGCGTGGCATGTCGGCAACACTGATCGTTAAAGACGGAACTATGGAGACAGGATCCTTCGCTGTTGCAGGAACTGCTATTGCTCCTATTCGTTTTATTGAAGACTTCAGTGGAGCACGTATACAGACTGCTACTGCGTCTCAACCAGTTCGTATTTCAGGATGGAGTGGTCTTCCCCCTGCAGGAACTCCGTTTGTAGTTGCAAAGACTAAGAAGGATGCGGAGAAGCTTGCAGCTGAAGCAGAACAGGCTCCGCTACGCGCACAAGCTGAAGCGACTGAAACCGGGGTGGTAACGCTTCCGCTTGTAGTAAAGACTGATGTAACAGGAAGCGTACTTGCTATCAAACATGAACTTGCAAAGATCACCCATGAGCGCGTCGTTATCCGGATTATCCAGGAAGGCATTGGTGCGGTGTCCGAGAACGATATGAAAGTAGCGCAAGCATCAGGCGGGACCGTTATCGCCTTTAACGTAGGGACTGATAGCGCTGCAAGAGACTTTGCAGAACGCACTGGCATTGAGATTGGCACTTTCACAATTATCTATGAGCTCAAAGAGCATGTAGAGAGACTCGTTGCTGCTCGTGCTCCTCGCGTAACAGTTGAGGAAATACTTGGAGAAGCAAAAGTACTTAAGGCATTTAATACATCAGGTACAAAGCAGGTGCTCGGGGGACGCTGGATCTCTGGCGTACTTTCAGTTGGAGACACGGTCAAGATAGATCGTCGTGGTATTCATGTTGGGAATGCGAAACTTGTTAATCTGCAGGTTGCGCGAGTTGATGTCTCTGAAATTAAGATGGAGGGAGAGTTTGGTATGCAGGTTGAAGGAAGGTACGAAGCCGCTGGAGGAGATACCCTTATTGCCTTTAAGATGACTGAGACAAAATAATATGGCTGCACGAGACGAACGAGCGGTATCAATACTTCTAGAGAGCGCAGGGCGGTATATTTCTCGTGAAGCAGGACGCGACACCCTTATCACCCCTACACGAGCGGATTTCTCAAAGGATCGCAAGAATGCAACCATTTATGTATCAGTATTCCCTGATGCTGAAGAGGGGCACGCCATTAACTTCCTCATGCGACACAAGGACTTGTTCCGTAATGAGCTCAAAAAGACAACGAGATTCTCTCGTCTTCCCTTCATTCGTTTTGAAATAGACCAAGGAGAAAAGAGCCGTAGACACCTAGACGATATCTCCGAGGGTGTGTAGCCTCAGAGCTCGCTCCACGGTAGTATTCAACGTAGGCCTGATGGTGAAGTGGTAACACGGCGGTCTGCAAAACCGCTATGCGTGGGTTCGATTCCCACTCAGGCCTCCTGTGCGATACCGTTGCCGGGGTGATGGAATGGTAGACAGCGGGGACTTAAAATCCCCTGGCAGAAATGCCGTGCGGGTTCGAGTCCCGCCCCCGGTACCATGGACATTCAGCGACACCTGAAGCGGGCGCTACGACGAGTATATGCGCGAAGACATGCGCAGGTACCGCTCATAACAATTAGCATCTCCAAGGACCGTTTGCTGCATAATCTAAGAACATATAGGAAAGAGTACCCAGAGCTTGCTATCGCTCCCATGCTAAAGAGCAATGCGTACGGACACGGACTCTGCGTAGTTGGCAGACTTCTTGATTCAGAGGATATATCTTTCTTTGCCGTTGATTCCCTGTACGAGGCGAGAAAGCTCCGTGAAGGAGGGGTACGCTCTCCTATTGTTGTTATGGGATATGTTCGCCCTGAAGATATAGTGCGCAACAAACTGCGCCACGTCTCCTTTGCTATTACAGATCTAGAACAACTCAGAACTGTTTCAAGAACAGCGAAAAAACCAACAGTGCTTCATATAAAGTTTGATACTGGGATGCACAGAAATGGAATTCTGGAGCAGGACATTGAAGAGTGTATTGAGTTGCTTCAGGCCAATACCTCGCTTCAGGTAGACGGCGTATGCTCGCATCTTGCCGACGCAGATAACATAGACGCGGGATTTTCTATCGCTCAGCTTGGAGTATGGGAGCGATGTGTTAGCCGTATGCATTCTGCATACCCTTCTCTAGAGTACACACATATTTCAGCAACAAAGGGAGCACGGTTTGCCACAGGCGCTCCAATGAACACCGTGCGTATTGGTATGGGGCTGTTTGGCTACGATACGTCTCCGAAAAGCACACTTCCCCTGCTTCCTGTACTTTCTATGCAAACGCTCGTTACTTCCTTGCGTACAATTCAAAAGGGCGAGTCTGTAGGGTACGGCGCAACCTTTGTGGCAGACAGCAAAAGGGTTGTTGCCACCATCCCCGTTGGATATGCAGAAGGACTAGACAGAGAACTTTCTAATAGAGGGCAGGTGTCAGTCACTGATACCTTGTGTCCACTTGCAGGACGCGTGTCTATGAATATGGCCTCGGTTGATGTAACAGATTGCAAGAACGTTGCTCGTGGAGACCGTGTTACTGTCATAAGTAGCAACAGAGAGGACCCCAATTCAATACAGGGAATGGCAAAGACAATAGGCACAACTCCCTATGTCCTCTTTGCGCATTTACCTGAGCACATCATGCGCGTTGTTGCCTAGTTGAATTCCAGACACTTCTCTTATAGTATTGGCATATTCCACCTATAGCTCAGTTGGTAGAGCAACTGCCTCTTAAGCAGTGGGTCCCAGGTTCGAGCCCTGGTGGGTGGACACGGATACCTTACAAGACAGCTTGTAAGGTTCCATACGCTGGGATGGCGAAATTGGTAGACGCGCCTGCCTTAGGAGCAGGTTCCTTCGGGAGTGGAGGTTCAAGTCCTCTTCCCAGCACAATTGACTTTATCTGAATAAGTTATAGAATATCCTCACGTTCTTTTAACTGTGAGGGAGCTTCGCTATGAGCGGAGGAGACGACAAGAAGAAGAAAAAGTTTCCGTGGTTTACGGCCATGCTGGCCTTCATCGCCGGAGGCATTCTCGTTTGGGCATACATTGGGTTTAAAGTCGTGGAGGCCCAGAACATCCCGGGCAAATACTCCACGCGCCGCCCTGGAGTCACGGCGTCTACGTTTACGACAGACACCGTCTCGTGCCCCACGTTCAGCCGAGAGCGCCGTACGTGCGCTTTCGGTACGGCGGGAACCTTCGGCATCGGCTCAGACGAAGCCGGGCTCCACTTCTGCTACAGCCTGCCGTATGGGTCCAGACAGACCTACACGCGCTATCGCTACGCAGACGGAGAATGGGTCCGTTGGGGACGCTATGAAGAGCCGGGTGTGATCCACGCCCAGCGCTTTGTCGCGAACAACGAAAAAGCCAGCGTGGAATACTGGCTCTCTGAAATTCCCTGCCCCTGAGAAACATCGCCCCGCGCTGCTTTGGCCGCGCGGGGCTTTTCTATCCACCAACTGTTGCCTTGAGCAAAGAGACAATAGCGTTTGCGCCGAATATAATAACAAGGCCAATGATTCCCCACATCATGTGCTGTTGACCGGTACGGCGCTTTTCTTCGTCATCAGACGAAGCGATAAACAACACCACTCCCCATACAAAAAGTACGAAAGCACCGAGCGCGAGCAATGTAATAATAGGAGTAAGGATTGCGTCCTGCACTTTTGTAATAAAGTCTTGGAATGGGCTCATACACCAATAATAACAGAGCCCCACTCGTACGAGTGGGGCTCTGTAGTGGAGAACGCGTTACAAACTACTGAGAAGCAGGAAGTGTTGGTGCGTAATCAGGAACGTTGTTGTTGAGCTGAACAGATCCGCGAAGGATGTTCACAAGTCCCCATACAGACACCATGATGAAGAATCCGATGATTCCCCAAAGCATAAGTGACTTTCCAGTCTCACGCTTCTCTTCGTCATGACCACCCAAGATGAAGTATTGGAATACTCCCCAGATGAATACGATGAACGCGATAGCAAATACAACCGGAACGAGTACGGAGTTAATAAGATTAACAACGCTTGAACCAAGCGTGCCAACGTTTGAAGCGTTCACCTGCGCAAATGCAAATAGCGGCAGAGCGAAAGCGGCACCAATGTAACTAAGTTTCTTCATAAGTAGGGATTACGGGTAACGCAGTACGTATCCCTTAAGGATAGACTGGAATGGCTGTGCGTCAATAGAGAGCAGACAGCTATGTGGAAAACATGAAGCTAAGAGGGCGGATTAAATGTAGGAAGCTTTGGTACATTTTGTCCTCCAAACCCGAAGGATGCGACAAGAAGATTTACCAACCCCCAAAGTGAGAGCATCACTACAAAGGCTATAATGCCCCACATAACGAGCTTCTTTCCCTCTTCACGCTTCTCTTCACTCGCTCCTCCGAGTACAAAGTACTGGAATACTCCCCAGATGAATACGATGAAGGCAATGGCGAAAACGAGAGGAACAATGTACGTATTAATAAGACCCACAATACTCTTCATGTATTCTCCAAGGTTTGCTCCACCCAGGGCTCCATTTGAAGAAGCCCCCTGAGCAAGCACCGGTAAATACATGAGCTGTGAAGCAATTGCGAAAGCAAAGGCAGTGATAAATAGTTTCATACTGTTATGGTAGCAGACTAAATAAGAAGCAATTCTGTGTTATACACCAGTGCCTGGAATTGCAGTGAGGAAGAGCTTAACAATCCCCCAGACTGAAAACAGCACCACAAATCCAATAACACCCCAGAGCATGAACTGTTTTCCCTTCTGGCGATGTTCCTCTCCACCAAAGAAGAAGAACCGCACCATTCCAATTAAGAAGAAGATAAACGCAAATGCATACAGAAGCGGGATAACTGAATCATTTACGAGCGTCACAATTGAGGCGGTGAGTTCTTTAAAAGAAGCGCCGAACGCAACGTGAGGCGTTAGTGCAAGAAGACCAACAAAGGCAATCGCTCTTTTAAACATCATAGAGCGCTTACCGTTCCTTCAATTACAAGTCCTATTGCTTTAGCACCAAGAAGCACAAGTCCTCCGATAACTGTCCACATAAGGGCGCTACGAGCGCTTCTGATTTTCTCTTCGTTTCCTTGTGCTGCTACGAATTGAAACCCAACATACACAAGCGCCAAAATGAGGACAATTGTTCCCAACTGAACAACGGCATCAAGAATTGCATTTAAGAACTGAGGAAGCGTACAAATATTGTTGAGAGGATTTTTTAGTCCAGTGCCTGCCGCACCACATCCTGAAGCCCCACCAGAGCCTGTAGGTCCTCCTGAAGTACCTCCTGATCCCGTAGACCCTCCTGACCCTTGTGCAGCAACCATGAGAGGCAGCATAAACACCACTACGGAGGCTGCAGCACCTTTGTACATCTTGAATAAAGTGGTCATAGAATTATTTTAGTGCTGCTGTAAGTGACTGGTCAGCGGTATACAGAGCGTCCCGCACTGCCTCCCGTCCACTAATAACGTTCCCTACCATCGTACCAAAGATGCGATCTAGCGTTGTTGGTTCTGGGGAGAGCCAGCCACGCGCAATGAGTGCTTCTGGGAAATACACCGGTTCATATAAATCTCCAGAGCGAGGCGCAAGCAGCCCACGCTGTGCTGGAGCCACACCAAGTGCATGTGCAATCATAGGAAGCGATTCTTTCGCCGTAAGTCCCATAGCGGCACGGAAGGCTCCTGAGCTGTTCCTAGAAGACTTTGGAATCGCAAACGCATACACCTTTCCGTAGGTCATACGTGTCGCAAGTGTTGCAGGAGTTGGTGTTGGTGCCATATCAAAGTCCAGGTTTGGATTTGCCTCAGCCAAAAGCTCGCGCTCTGAAGCGTACCCTAGGTAAAGACCAAGGTCTCCTGCAATAAATGCTTCACGACTCTTTGGGAGCGAACGGTTCCAGGAATACACTGTCTTCCCTGGGTTTGCGAACTCTGTATAGAAGTTAAGAGCGCTTTCAGCTGGAGAACTACCGAAGGTCTGTGTTGTGGTCCGAGAAAGGTTTGATCGCATTCCTGTTGGAGTTTGTTCGCTAATTGAATATCCGGACTGAAGGAATAAAAGAGAAACAATGCCTCTTGCATGATCAACATTCTCATACGTACCGAGCGCTATGAGGCTACGGGAAATAGTCTGTGCATCTGTAAGACGGTTTATAGCAGCAGCAAGCCCAGTAACCGCTTCCCAGGTTGAGGGGGGTCGTGCAGCTCCTGCTCCTGCAAGCACTGGCCGGTTGTAATAGAGCATCATAGGATCAACAACAAACGGTACCCCGTATGTTCCTCCTTCAGTAAGAAAGAGCTCTGAAATAGGGAGATAGGAATCCCGGAATGTTCTCTCTGAGATTGAAGAAGAAGGGATCACAGAAATCTTATTCTTTGTTGCAAGCAAGTCTTCTTGTGAAATAAGAATAAGATCTGGTCCTTGTCCCGATGCTATTGCCTCTGCAAGATCTGAGTTAAAGGTTTCTTGAGGTCGTGATACATACGATACTCCCCCAAACTCTGGATTGGTCTGTTTGAGTGTATTAATACTGAGCGTCATTGCCTCAGAGGGAAGCGTGCCCCAGATAGTAACCGTGCCGAGCGGTTTTACCCCACTAGAAAATCCTTGGAAGTTTGCAAAGAGAAAAAGCCCGAGCAATGCTATGAGACCAAATATGGCCATAACGACAACCTGAAATGGTTTAAGATTCGCCATATTATGGTGCGGTAAATACTATGGAGTAATGATGTGGTCCTGCTCTAAAGTCTTTCACTTTATGAAAGCCTCCGGTAATAAAGAGCTCCTCAGCTACGTGCTCTGAAACAACCCTATGTGGAAGAGGTCCCATGCCTCCATACGCTCCTGCCCAATCTATAACAAGAAGTCTTCCTCCTGAGGTAAGAATTCTTTTTATCTCTGCAATAGCTCCCTCTCTGTGATCCAATTGAAAGAGTGTATTTGAAAGAATAACGGCATCCAGAGATGCATCCCTGAGCTTTGTGCCTCCGAGCTTCTCAAAGTTTCCCCAAACGGTTTCTACATTTCGCAGTCCCCGCTCCTGTGCAGCATCGCGCACATGCTTCAAAATATCCTCCTGTATATCAACGGCATATACTTTGCCACTTGCTCCAACGATATTTGCTGCAGCGAGAGCATAGTGCCCAGAACCAACTCCAAGGTCTCCAACCTTCATTCCTTCTCGCAAACCGAGTTGCAAGACATTGTTGCGAGGATCACTAAAATTCATGCTTCAAGTATAGCAAGGAAGATGAAGGAGAGGTGCGTAATTAACAAAGAGAAAAGGCGCGCCCACGGATGTGGACACGCCTCCTTATTTTTTCTGGCAAGCGCTAGAAGCTCTTGCCGAGATACGCGAGACCGGCAGGCGAATCGCGCCAGTCCTTGGTGCGAAGCACCTCGGGGGCGGTTTTCTCGCCGGTGACGGGATCCTCATGGCGCTTGTGGCCGTGAGCGTGGGTCGGCTGTTGAGTTTTCTCAGCCATATCAACCATAGAAGAACTTCCTCTTTCTGTGACGCGTACTTCCGTTTCTGCGTCTACACTATAATACTACGAAAGCCACAAAGGTCAACTAGCTGAGTTCTGCAATAGAGATACGTCCACGCATGTCTCGTGAGACCTTGAGCTCTTTTCCAGAGAAGTTGATGGGTACATTTGTATATACACGCTCTGCAAGAGTCTCCTCAGAATCAGCTTTCCCTGCGTTCAAGCTGTTAAATGCACGAATGCGGTCCTGTCGTTCATCCTCAGAGATTGCCGGGTCTCCAATACTATTAAAAGTAGCCATCTCTTCGTCCGTAAGGGTACGGTGTATTGCTGCTACGAGCTCTCGCACCTCTGCCTGCTGTGCTGACTCCTGTCTTGGCGCAAATGATCCTTCCATATATCTAAATTATAGCGCAACCATTGAGGCAATTGAGTCCCCTTCGCGCATTTTCATAATACGTACTCCCTGAGTTGCTCGTGAAAGAGATGGAATTTCTCCTGCAGAACAGCGGATAACCTGTCCCTTCTTTGAGATAACTACAATCTCCTGTTCCTTCTCTTCGTCTCCAGAAAGGACCTTTGCTCCGATAATCTCTCCTGTCTTTGGAGTTACATCAGCGGTCTTAATACCAGATCCACCACGTCCCTGAATCTTGTATTCAGAGAGGGAAGTCTTCTTTCCATATCCCTTGTTCATGATAACGAGGAGGGACGCATTTGAATCCGTTCCTGACACTACCTCAGCAGATACAATACGGTCTCCCTTCTTCACCGTCATACCACGCACACCAGCTGCGGTGCGACCCATGGCACGCACATCAGTTTCATCAAAGCGGATGCTCTGCCCCTTTGAGGTAACAATAGAGATGCTATCTCCATCTCCTGCAAGGTGCGCTGACACAAGCTTATCGCTTCCCTTAAGAGCAATAGCAATAATGCCTGAACGACGTACATCAGCGAAGTTCTTTGCAGCCACTTTCTTTACCACTCCCTCAACTGTTACAAAGAAAACTGAGAGCGCTTCTCGCTCAGCACCCTTAGGAACTGGCAATACACTCGTTACCTTCTCATCAGCAGCAAGCTGGATGAAGTTCATGATGCTCTTTCCCTTTGTCGCTCGTCTTCCTTCAGGAAGCTCATACATCTTCATTTGATACGCCTTTCCATGATCAGTGAAGAACAGGAGGTCTGAGTGTGTAGAACAGGCAAGGAAGTGCGTCACCACATCCTCCTCCTTTGTAGACATATCAATTACCCCCACTCCTCCACGCTTCTGAATCTTGTACTCATCTGGGTTCGTACGCTTTACGTATCCTCCGGCAGTAAGCACGAGCACGGACTCCTCATCCGGAACAAGATCCTGTACTGAAATATTCTTTACCCCTCCCTTAACGATCTTCGTGCGACGATCGTCTCCGTACTTCTCACTAATAGTGACGAGCTCCTCACGAACAACTGCAAAGATATTCTTCTCTGATGAAAGAATCTTCTTGAGTGTAGTTATGAGCTTTTGGATCTCAGCAAGCTCTTCCTCAATCTTCTTGCGCTCAAGACCAGAGAGCTTCTGAAGACGCATCTCAAGAATTGCAGTTGCTTGGATTATAGTGAAGCCAAACTTTTTCTGAAGGTTAGCGGATGCAGTTGGTGTATCTGCTGACTTACGAATAGTCGCAATAACTTCATCAATGTGATCAAGTGCCTTTGAGAGACCCATCAAAATGTGCTCACGTTCCTGCGCTTTGCGGAGCTCGTACTCGGTACGACGCTTCACTACTTCTCTTCTATGCGCTATGAACTCGGTAAGCATTCCCTTCAATGAAAGGGTCTGAGGTACTCCATCCACGAGTGCGAGCATGTTGTAGTGGAACGTAGACTCAAGCTCTGTGTGCTTATAAAGATTATTGAGCACTGCCTGTGGGTGCGCTGTTCCTTTAAGTTCAACAACAACACGCAAGTCTGCAGCAGATTCATCACGGAGGTCTTTTACTCCCTCAAGCTTTTTGTCTCGCACGAGGTCTGCAATTCGTGTAATAAGGTCTGCCTTATTTACGCGGAACGGAATTGAAGTAATAACAATGGAGGTTCCCTTCTTTTCCTCAACAATGTCAGCTTCTCCACGCACCACCACTCCTCCACGTCCAGTGGTGTAGGCATGACGAATATCTGTCTGATTAAATGCAATGGCGCCAAGAGGGAAGTCAGGTCCTTTTACGTGCTCCAAAAGATCGTCAACGGTTGCTGTTGGATTGTCTATAAGATGCGTTGTGGCCGCTATAACCTCTCGCAGGTTGTGAGGAGGAATGTTGGTTGCCATACCAACAGCAATACCGAGTGTTCCGTTTAGGAGAAGGTTTGGAACTGCGGCAGGAAGCACCGTTGGTTCTTGCTTTGTTGCATCAAAGTTTGGTGCCCACTCAACAGTCTCCTTTTCAAGATCCTTCAGCATCTCCTCAGCAAGGCGAGACATTTTTGCTTCTGTATAACGGTATGCAGCAGGCGGGTCACCATCAATAGAACCGAAGTTTCCCTGCCCTTGCACGAGCATGTAGCGCGTTGCAAAGTCCTGTGCGAGTTTTACCATCGCGTCGTATACAGAGGTATCTCCGTGCGGGTGATACGAACCGAGCACCTCTCCCACTACCGTCGCTGATTTACGAAACTTTGCTGTTGGCGTAAGACCTGTCTGACGCATCGCGTACAGGATGCGACGATGCACCGGCTTTAGTCCGTCACGCACATCAGGAAGTGCACGAGACGTGATAACCGTCATTGCGTAGTCAATATAGGACTGACGCATTTCCCCAACGATTGATTGGTCAATGATGTTAACGCGTGGGACAGGTGTCTCCTCTGGTACTGCTTTCTTTGCCATGACTAAAAGGGAATAACGGTCTTACTCGTGTTGTTCTCAATCTTTGTTTCAAAACTGGTGGTGGTGCGGGTGTCTACAACGGTAATGGCTGGCTCTCCTGTTCCGTTTGTCACCGCGCCTACTGCACCCATAAGTTCAGAGAACGCTGACTTAGATTGTGCAAACGTTTCCTTTACTTGTAGAGTCTCCTCTTTGCCTGGTGTGTCGCTCAGCGCGAGTGTTCCTGAAGTCGCGAGTGTTGCGATCCATGCAAACGCAACAAGTGCTGTAACACCTACAGATGAAAAGAGGGCAACCTGGTGTCGCACATGGTTTGGTTGTGCGCGGAGTGTTTCTAGGTGTTTTTCAAAAGAAGCCATACCTATGGAGTAATAACAATAATAGCACCGTCCTTAGCTGCTGCATCCTTCTTTTTAAGAGTAAGCTTCTCCACCTTCTCTGCATCTTTGCTTCCCTCCTCGCTAAGGAATGTATCAAGTGCTTTCGGCTCTCCCATACCGCTCCAGTGCATAGGCACTATGATGCGGGGCTGCAACGAGATTGCGAGCTTTGCTGCTTCAGCAGGAGAGAGCACACCGTCTCCACCGACAGGAACAAACAATACATCAATCTCATCAATAGCTTCGCGTGCTTCGTGTGAAAGCACAGTGTCTGAAAGTGCTCCTAAGTGAACGAGCGTCATCCCTTCAAGACCAACTGCGTAAACGGTGTTCACAGCGTCTAGTGTTCCTTTCGGAAGTCCGTACTGACTCTTTGTTAGAAATCCTTGAATGGTGACCCCTGACTGTTCGTATTCTCCTGGTCCGTTTATTTCAAATGGGACCTTTCCTCCAAACGCAACTTCAGCGAGACCGTTCATATCAGGATGATTGCGGCTAGAGAGCGCAAGATCTGCACCAAAACGCACTGCAGGGAGTGAGCCTCCCTTTGCGATTGGATCAAAGACAACTGTGAGGTCTCCAAGCGTTACTTTGAAGCATTGTCCGCCGTGGTGAGTGATGACCATGTTCTCTTCATTATACAGGATAGGGAAGCCTGTGCACAGCACAAAAGAGAGATGTCGTCGCTCGGTGATACGATTTATATGACACGGGAGATGTCCTGTGTTGGGAAGAGGTCTTCACGTAGGGACGACTGCCGGTTCACTCCGGGTTACGGCGCTACTCGCTCAAACAAGAAGACCAGACTTCCCTTTCTCAACCTGTCCTTTTGGGCAGGTTTTCTCTCTATCATAGTTATCCACAGTACCCTTGACAGTACATGAAGATCGGGGTATGTTTGCTTGGTCCAGCTCACCGAGGTCTTTGTACCAAGGACGAGAGCTGAGGCTCAATCCAACAGAAGGACTACGACGATGCGCATCAACACGCACCGCTTGAACCAGAGCCCGACCGGCACCGCTTCGGCCATCTCGATGAATCCGATGGACAACGCCGCGTCGCCGACCGATCTGGGCCGCCACCGCCACCGTCACGACCTCGGCCACGTCGCCGGCGCCATCGACGGCAGCTGATCCGGGACAGGGGGTGGGCTCCGGCCCACCCCCAAGCCCGCCTTCTGCTTAAGGAATGTACTTTATTTAAATTCTTCATTGAATTTACACGCCTTGCACCAATTTTGGTTGCAGGGTTTTGTTGTATATAACCGAACTTGACAGTTTTAAAAGTTAAACGTACCGTATTTTTGTTCTGGGGACCTGCATTTGCAGGAAGAACCTCAGTTACAAAGGAGAGCAACTATGAAGACGCGCGATCTGCGTACCGGCGCCAGGAAAGCGTACTGGCGTATCTCGGCGATGTCCGGGATGAGTTGTGGGGAAACCTTCATCAGCGACGACATGGACACCGGCGGCGCGGGCGACCACGCCACCGACCCCGATTCCCCGCGCGAAGCCTGCGACGGCGTGAACGGTTCCGCGGCGATCCTGACCGGCGACACCAACGACCAGACGGCCCGCTTCGGCGACATCTGACGGTCGGTCTTCGGCTTCTTTTGAAAGGAGGTGATCCTACCCTCGGAGTTGTGGGAGACGCGCAGTCCTGCCCGTCTCCCACCACTTCCCTTCATGTGTATTCCTACTTTTTATGCCCGGCGCTTTGCGTACGGGTTTTGTTGTTTTATACCCGTCCCTGTGCTACAAATTCCCTATCGCGAGGGCTCATATAAGCCGCGAGTGGGCTATCCCTAACATACCGAAAGGCAGTTAGTACCCATCGCATAGAGCGCCCCGCCACACTAATACATGTCAGAAGAGACTCTGACACCGGTTGCAGAACAACGTTCTGCGTCTCCGGTTGTCACTACCGTTACTGTTGAACCCGGCCATCCGATGGAGGGGATGATTGATTCTATTCCTACTCCTCCTCGTGAAGGAGACTTGATTGAGGGAACTATTATTGAACTCGTTCGTGGACGTTTGTTCGTAGACCTCCCTCCATTCGGTACAGGAATTATTTACGGACGTGAGTACCTTAATGCTGCAGACGTGCTCCGCAAGGCAAACCCTGGCGACACTATCTCAGCTAAGGTTGTTGATGCTGCTGGACTAGACGGCTACATTGAGCTTTCACTTAAGGAGGCTCGTCAGGCTGCTATCTGGAGCGAGGCTGAGCAGGCTATCGCAGGACAGACTGTCTTTACGCTTCCTGTTGAGGAAGCAAACAAGGGTGGTCTTATCCTTTCCTGGCAGGGTATCCAGGGATTCCTTCCTGCAAGCCAGCTCACTAAGGAGCACTACCCTCGTGTTCCTGAGGGAGACAAGGACAAGATCTTCTCTGAGCTACAGCGACTCACTGGCACAATGCTAACTGTCCGCATCATCACTGCAGACGCAAAGGAAGGAAAACTTATCTTCTCTGAGCGCGGAGGAGAGGAGGAGACTGAGAAGGCTTCACTCATTGATAAGTATCAGGTGGGAGATGTTATTGAAGGCGAAGTAACCGGCGCTGTTGATTTCGGCGTGTTCGTTAAGCTTGAGCAGGGTCTTGAAGGACTCGTACACATCTCTGAGCTTGATTGGGGTCTTGTTGAGGATCCTCGCACCCTCTTTAAGGTTGGTGACGCAGTTAAGGTGAAGGTTATTGAAGTGAAAGACGGAAAGGTATCTCTTTCTGTGAAAGCACTTAAAGAGAACCCTTGGAAGACTGCACAGGATCGCTACAAGAAGGGCATGGAAGTCTCTGGAGCTATCATCAAGTACAACAAGCACGGTGCACTCGCTTCAATTGAGGAGGGAGTTGCAGGACTCGTACACATCAGTGAGTTTGAGTCCCCTGCTGGACTGCGTGAGGCACTGGAACTTGGAAAGACCTATCCATTTACCATTACTCTCTTTGAACCAAAGGATCAGCGCATGACGCTGTCCTACGTAGGACCGAAGAAGAAGTAAGGCAAAGAAAAAAGGCCGTCTCGCAAGAGACGGCCTTTTGCGTTCAACGAACCTGAGTCAGTTCCGTACATGAGCCCGGAATGAGTTCTGCTTGCGCATTGATGCGAAACTGTTGGGGAACATCTGGCGACATAGTGGCGTACCCCTTGATGAGCATCTGTCGCATTATTTGTTTCAGTGGCGGGCTTTTCCACCACTTCGTGACAACTCGTTTTACAGGTGCCTGGTCAGGCCACAGATGGAGTGGTACGGGAATCGGAATAATTTCAATCAGATATTCCGAGTCCCGCAGAGAAGTTCCCTTTACAAAGGGCGCTCTGCTGTACCGGATTAGTAGTCCGGGCTCTTGAAGATGATTGAGAAACCCGAATCCGAGTCGCATAAGCTCCGAAATAACAGGTGCCTGCGAGCAAGCTATATCTTTCATGACTAACCCCTTGCTGATCCGAGGGGATGGTACCACACGCAAGAAAAAGAAAAGCACCCGGGACGCTTATGTCTCGGGTGTTTTTTGTTGAAGTCGGCTATCTCCCCAGGCTCTGAGTGCAGACTGATACGCAAGCGAGCCCGCCTCCAGGTAGGTCGCATACTCTTTTGCAACCTGTTCTGCGAACACAGCAAAGAGCTCGTCGCGTTCCTTCAGCTCAGCGAGATAGTCGCGCGCATCAAGTGCAGGATACACAACGTACCACGTCTGGTAGGTGACGAGATTGCCATGATGCTCTATGAGCACACGACTCTCTGCAGTCTCCCGCAGGCGGCGGTCTACTGTGTCCAGGAATCCTTCCGCCGGGTGTCCACGCATGAAGTATTCCACCTGCGCTCCGGGTTCCTGATGGTGCAGGTATGCGCAGTCCTTCCAGCGGTTGGCGACAAACCACATCGCAAGCGCCATTCGCATTGCCGGACACCCCTCTGAGAGCTTCCACTGACGCTCCAAGAGTGGCTCAACACAACCTTCCTCATAGACGGGGATGCAGGCAGCGAGGCCGGCGCGGAAGAATTGGCGATTATTTTCGTCTAAGTCCAGCGGCTCATAGGCAGCCATGACGTATCTCCCTTCTTGTAAGACCGTATGGCCAGGTCCGCACGTACCATACCCCAGAATCAGGAAATAGGAAGCTACTTCGTATTTGCAAAAAGCATCGCCTTTTCAATACCGTCAGTGACAAAAATCTCAGCTGCTTCGCTCGCTTTCTGTAAAGTTTTCTTTAGTACAGCCTCCTCTGCAGGCTTAAACTTTCCTATGACGTGCTTCACCACCTTCTCCTCTCCAGAAACCTTCTTTAACTTCCCTTTTGCGGTCTCCCCTGAGATACCAATCTTTATTTGAGCGAAGTCTTTTGTCTTTAATAACCGCATCACACTCTCCACACCTCTATGTCCTCCTGCTCCACGTCCGTACCCTGTCATTTTTATAGTACCAAGGGGCAAATCTAGATCATCTCGTATAAGAAGAAGCTTCTTTGCGGCAGGTTTTGAAGACACAAGTGCGAGTGCTGTTTTGCCTGAAAGATTCATAAACACTTCAGGGAGTGCAACAACTACCTTTTTGTTCATAATACTTCCCTCAGACACGAGTGCTTGTGCACTTTTCTTTAGTTTCCATTCAGTAAAGCTCTGCTGCTCTGAAAAAAGCTCTGCAGCCATACGTCCTGCATTGTGTCTGGTGTGTGCGTACTCCCCTCCAGGGTTTCCGAGGCCGATAATTACGTGTGCCATGTAGCTTGTAGTGTAGCAGGCTAATTCAGAAAAGTTGACGTGTAATTTCAGAGGCATACAATGCGCGCATGAAAGTTCTTGGATCGGCGTTCCGTGAAATACTCACCTTCGTCGTTCTTGCGATCATTATTGTCGTCCCCATCCGCGTCTTTGTTGCGCAACCCTTCATAGTTGAAGGCGAAAGTATGCATCCTACATTTGCAGGGGGTGATTATTTAATTGTAGACCAGCTTACGTATCGCCTGTCTGAACCAAAGCGCGGAGATGTGGCGATATTTCGCTATCCAAACAATCCTTCAGTTTTTTATATAAAAAGAATTATTGGTCTCCCTGGAGAAACTGTTCATATTGATAAGGGTGTTACCACAGTGACAAAGACAGACGGCACGACACTCACCCTAGACGAGTCGTATGTTGTCTCAGAGGATGCAACCTATAGCCTAGATAGAACGCTCGGCGAGGATCAGTTCTTTGTTATGGGAGACAATCGTCCGAAGAGTTCAGATTCTCGTTCATGGGGAGCACTTCCTCGCGAAGACCTCATGGGACGTGCATACGTACGCCTCCTTCCTCCAGGAAAATGGGGCATATTACCAGGAGCTGTTACTGAACCTCAATGAGCGCACCCCGTACCATTTCCCTTCAGCCGAGCGATATTCTAAAACGCTCTCATGCCATCGGCAGTTATTACGGCTTTACTCCGTTTGCAGCGCTCGCTGCAGCTAATCGCGGCAATGGGAAAAAGATGGATCTCCCTGACGGCATTACCCTTGAAGGAGTAGACCCACATGCAAAGGATGTTATCTCACTCCTAAAGCAAGTACGCGATGCAGGACTTACTCCATCAGCGACTCAGCCGCTATTCCTCTGGCACAGCAATGCAACAGCAGGACGTGCTGCACCTAAGAATATTGTAGTGCAGTTCCATGTGCTTGGTGTTGAGCACGCCATCGGCGACGCAGTTCTTATCCGCGCTGTGCGTGAGCTTATGACGGATCTTACAAAGCAAGAGTCTCGTCTTCGCTTGAACAGCATGGGTGACAGAGAGACAAGAAGTCGTTTTGCACGAGAACTTACTCAGTTCTTCCGTAAACATGCAGCGGTTCTTCCCCCGAACTGTGTAGACTGTGCGAAGCGTGGCGAAGTGTTTGAGGCAGCTGAGTTACTTGCCCGCGCAAAGGAAGAAGGAGAGACCATGCCTTCTCCAACTGATCACCTCTCAGAAGCAAGTCGCAAGCACTTTGAAGCAGTCCTTGAGTATCTTGAGAGTACAGAGACTCCGTACGAACTTGCACCTGATTTACTCTCAAACGGAAACACGTGGTCTGATACGTGCTTTGAACTAACATCACAAGACGGGAACCAGACTATGTCTGCGTGGGGGTCCCGATATAACGAACTTGCAAAAACCTTTTTCAAGACTCCCGTACATTCAGTTGGAGCAGTTATTCGTATTAACACTGAGGTACGCGATACCATTCCACCTATCAAAGAGAAAGGTGCTCCTAGATTCGTGTTTGTACATATTGGTGACGAGGCAAAGCGCGAAAGCATGAAGATGGCAGACGCTTTCAAGAAGGCGCGTATTCCACTTACCCAAGCTATGGGTGTTGCATCACTCTCTGAACAGATGCGTCTTGCAGAGACTCTTAATCCTCCCTATCTCCTTATTATGGGGCGCAAGGAAGCAATGGAAGGCAATGTAATACTCCGTGAACGGGCAACTCATACAGAAACCTTTATTCCTATTAGTTCGCTGATTGATAGATTGCGAGTAGTTGGATAAAGAAAAAGGCCCCTCCAGGTGGGGCCTTTGTTTATTGAGAGGCCTGTGTCGCGAGCTCAGAAAGTACTGCGAGCCCACACAAGAGCGTGATCTGCTGACGAGCACCGTCTAGGTTATGACACCCAAACGGAGTGCGCTCGTCTCGCTCCAGACCGTAGTCCTGTTCTGGATAGATCGCCACATCGCAGGCGTTCCCGGGGCACTGGAGGAGAAACCTTCCTCCGTTGGTGACGCTTGCGTAGCAAAGATCGTTCATCAGCTTTGCGTTCAGCGGGTCAAGCCCACCGTACGCCGAGCACAATGCTTTCTCCAGGACGCTCACCAGGTTCTCAGCCTGAGCTTCTGTACGCCCGGCAAGCCACCTACGGAACTGCGCATGGACGCTGCCGCCCATACGATGTCCCCATCCGCGATCGCTGACTTCGCAGACCGTGTTCACCACGAGCAACTGAGACGTGTCCTCAGACACGAATTGGTTGCACTCAGCGAACAGGAAGCAGATGGTAAGCGCGATACTCTCTTCACGCCCCTGCAGAAGTGGAAAACGGTAGAGTGTTCTTCCGTCCTTTTCCTCCACCTCTGCACAACTGTTGAAGCCGGCCGTGCTCGGAAGTCCAAACAAGGCAAACTGCTCCTTCCAGCTGTCTGGTGCTTTCCTGAAGTAGCTCAGCGCGTACCTATCGTTGCGCACAGTGTTCGCAACGAGATGGTGCCACACGCTGTTGGCCAGATCTCTATCAAGGCTGATAGTGAGTTCAGCTGGCCGTTTATTCTTTCCCCCTTTCGGAGGCGAGTAGGACAGACGATACGTCCATCCAGCTTTAGCTTTGGGCATATTACACCTCCAAGGTCCTATCCCGCAGACATAGTGCGCTTTTGAGGCACTGGGGTCAACTGATGCGTCTTAAATTTTTGGTATAGTATTTTTGTCACCAACTTGGCTGAAGGAGCCACAGAATGACAAGTTCCTCTGGGCGTATGGGCCTGCTCCACACTATCAGTGTAGTGCTCGGCGCAGTGATGATCGGCGCAGCGGTTCTGACGGCGATGCAGTTGCTCGGCGTCTCGGTGCCCATCAACTTGCTCGGGCACGAGCATGGCGCCCTCTATGACTGGGGCTTTTTCGTGCTCAGCCTGAGTCTCGGCACCGCGATGCTGCTGCATGCCTTCCAGCCGACCGAGGTCTCGCTTCGGCGTCTATTTGACCTGATGGCGCTCGCCGGCCTCGTGATGATGCTCATCTCAGGCCGGTAACGTCTACACCACAGCCACATTCCAGTGGCTGTTTCCATTTAGAATTGCACCCTTTTAAGGCTTGTGATAGATTTCATACATGCAAAACGCAGTACGCGTAGAAGTTAGCCGCGGCAAGAACGAGAGCTCGGCTTCTCTAATTCGCCGTTTCTCCCGTCGTGGCCAGGGCCTCGGCCTCGTTCGAGCACTCCGCAAGCGCCGTTACTATGTTCGTACTAAGTCTAAGAACGTAGAGCACATGCGCGCTATGGTAGCGGGCGCTCGTCGTGCTGAGTACAACGAGCAGGTTAAGCTCGGAAAGATTGATCCGGCAGCGCGCCGCGGTCGCGGTCGTAAGTAGCTGAAAGCGCCTTCGGGCGCTTTTTGCATAGGACACATGCTAGACACACGAAACTTCACCAGATCCCCCCTTCCCTCATTTCCTTTCAAAAAGGCACTTGAGGCTGTGCTTCCCGGGTGGGATATGTCGTTAGTATTTGTTGGAGAGACGCGCGCACAATCTTTAAATATGCAGTTGCGTGGGAAAGACTACATCCCTAATGTTCTCTCATACGAGAGCGGAGAAAACTCTGGAGAGATTGTTATTTGTCTCTCAGTTGCAAAGAAACAAGCGCCAGATCACGGTATGTCCTACACGCAATTCGTTGGATATTTGTTTATCCACGGATGTTTTCATTTGAAGGGTGAGCGACACGGGGCTACAATGGAACGTAAGGAACGTTTGCTACTCAAACGCTTTACTAACCTGTCCTCTACCCCTACTCCAAATGTCCCGAAGAATAGCAACCGGAATTGATATCGGCACACATCAGACGAAAGTCGTGGTGGTTGAAGAGGTAGTCACGCCGGCAGGACCGGAGCTCCATATCATAGGCACAGGCATCTCAGAGAGCCGTGGTATGCGCCATGGGTATGTTGTAGACGCAGAGGACGCAGCAGAGAGCGTACGGCTCGCACGCATACAAGCTGAGCAAATAGCACGTGTTCCCATTCGTAAGGGATTCCTTGCCATTGGAGGTGTGTCCTTGGACGAAGTGCGCTCAAGCGGCCAGTGCATTATTTCTCGTGCTGATCAGGAGATTACTGATCTTGATCTTGAAAAGGTTCTTGATACTGCGCGAGAAGCAGCAAAGCCTAATTTCCTAAACAGAACCGTACTCCATGAGATTCCTCTTGAGTACCGCGTAGACGGCACAAAGATGCTTGGAGAACCTGTAGGCATCAAAGGGACACGTCTTGAGGCTGACTACCTTTTTATTACCTGTCTTACTCAGCATACGGAGATTCTTACTGCAGCAGCTGAGGCTGCAGACATAGAAGTTATAGACCGCATGGCATCTCCTTTGGCGGGTTCGTATGTAACGCTTACGAAGGACCAGAAAATGAAGGGGTGTGTTCTGGCGAACATCGGTGCTGAAACAGTCTCTATTGTTGTCTATGATGAGGGACTCCCTATTTCTGTAAAAGTATTTCCTATTGGGTCAACCAACATTACTGACGATCTCGCACTTGGCTTCAAGGTTTCTCTAGAAGACGCAGAGCGACTTAAGATGGGACGACTTGGAGGCGCGATGTATCCCCGAAAGAAAGTAGAGGAAATTGTCACGGCCCGATTCCGTACAATGTTTGAACTCATTGATAAGCACTTAAAGACGATTGGGAGACGCGGATCGCTTCCAGCCGGGATAATCATTTCAGGAGGTGCTTCTGGACAAGGGTCTATCAGTGACATTGCAAAGGGCACACTTAACCTTCCGTCCCGTATCGCGGACCTGAAAGTCTCTGCTGATACGAAAGTACGTGACGCAACGTGGGCTGTCGCCTACGGACTCGCTCTCTGGGGCCTTACTGGAGACACCGACACCCCAAAGAAGCGTCCTGCAGGAGAATTTTTGGACACACTTCAAAAGTTTTTCAAACAATTCCTTCCATAGCCTGTTTTTTTAGAACACATATATTTTCATTGTCAGCCTTTGCAGAAAGGTCTGAATTGGTATGATGAGGCAGATTCATTACCAATGGCCAATTAAGAGCAACCTATGTCCAAGCGAGTAGAACCAGAAGTTGAGACTTTCGCCCGCATACGCGTGGTGGGAGTGGGAGGGTCCGGCAGCAACGCCGTAAACCACATGATTAACTCCAAAGTAAAGGGTGTGGAGTTCATCGCAATTAATACAGACGCCCAAGATCTGCATCGTTCCCTAGCAAAGAGAAAGATCCACATCGGGAAAAACCTCACCAAAGGGCTTGGTGCAGGAATGAACCCTGATCTAGGACGCCGCGCCGCTGAAGAGACTCGTCAGGAAATCCAGGAGGCACTCCAAGGATCAGATATGGTCTTTATCACTTGTGGTATGGGTGGCGGCACCGGAACCGGAGCATCTTCAACAGTCGCTAAGATTGCCAAGGAGCTTGGTGCTCTTACTGTTGCTGTTGTTACCCGTCCGTTTGCCTTTGAAGGCCAGCAGCGCAATCAGATTGCTGAGCAGGGTCTTGCAGACCTTAAGAAGGAAGTGGATGCGTTCATCGTTATTCCAAACGACAAGCTTCTCGCAATTGTTGAGGCTCAGACTTCAGCGAAGTCTGCCTTTGCACTTTGCGATGAGATTCTTCGTCAGGCAGTTGAGGGTGTGTCAGATATCATCACTACCCCTGGAGATATCAACACAGACTTTAACGATATCAAGGCCATCATGGAGGGCGCGGGTCCTGCACTCATGGGTATTGGTATTGCAGACGGCGATCGCCGTGCACAGGATGCTGCGGCACAGGCTGTTAATTCCCCACTTCTTGACGTGTCTATAACTGGTGCTCGTGGTGTACTCTTTGTTGTCGCTGGAGCCGATGATCTTGGTATTCTTGAGGTGCAAGAAGCTGCTAAGGTGGTGTCTGATTCAGTTGATAAATCTGCAAAGGTTATCTTCGGTATCATGCGCGACGAGAAGCTTAAGAAGGGCCAGATCCGCATCATTGTTATTGCAACTGGATTCCCTGAAGGAGAGGGCGAGGGCCAGCTTGGTGGCGTAGAGCGCTCTTTGTTTGCCATGGAGCCAGCAGAACAAGAAGAGTCTCGCGGAAAGATCTTCAATGAAGTAGTACGCAAGGCAGAACCGCTTCCTGACCCAGTTCTTGAGAACATCAAGGAAGAGGCTGAGGAGCCTGCAAAGAAGCCTGAGAAGCGTCAGGAGCCTGTTGTTACAGCAGAGCCTCGTCGTGGAGAGGCAGCAAAGACCGTTACTCCACCTGAGGAGGAGGACGAAGCGTGGGGAGCAATTCCTTCCTTCCTAAGGAGACACAAGAAATAGCACCAAACAATCCCCGCCCTTCCCAGCGGGGATTTTGGTATACTGAACAATATGAAAGACCTCATCATTATCGGCGGCGGGCCCGCGGGCATCGCTGCTGGTGTATATGCTTCTCGCAAGTACCTCAATTCAGTATTAATAGCAGAAGAAATTGGGGGGCAATCAACGGTCTCTGAAGGTATTGAAAACTGGATTGGTACAGTACGAATTAGTGGAGAAGATCTTCGCAAATCGTTCAAAGAGCATATAGGGGCATACAAACGAGACATGCTGGAACTTGTTGAGGGAGACGTAGTTGAGGCACTAGAGAAAACTGAAGAAGGGTTTAAAGCCCGTACACGTAACGGAAAGGAGTACTCTGCTCGTGCAGTACTCCTCGCTTCAGGTGCAGGGCGTCGCAAGTTAAGTATTCCTGGCGCTGATGTATTTGAACATAAGGGAGTTACCTACTGCGCATCATGTGACGGACCTTTGTTTGCGGGGCAGGATGTTGCTGTTGTTGGAGGTGGAAACGCAGGTATTGAAACAGCTGCACAGTTACTTGCGTACGCTAAGAGCGTCACGATTATCCATCGCCACGCATCATTCAAAGCAGATGCCATAACGGTAAAGAAAGTATTGGAGCATGAAAACATGCGCACCATGCTGAACGCAGAGCCAGTTGAAGTATTGGGAGAAAAGTTTGTAAACGGACTTGTGGTGAGAAACAAGGATACTGAGGAGCTCACCACCCTTCCCGTTACGGGAGTCTTTGTTGAGATTGGTGTTATTCCAAATACTGGGTATGCAAAAGATGTTGTTGAGCTTGATGCAGTGAATCGTGTTGTCACCGACCCACGCACGCAACGCACATCAGTCCCGGGTATTTGGGCTGCAGGAGACTGTACAGATGAGCTGTATCACCAAAACAATATAGCTGCTGGAGACGCAGTTAAAGCACTTGAAGATATATACCTTTGGCTTAAAGCGCACTAGCTTCTACGATATACAGAAAGGGCCCGCAGGAAACTGCGGGCCCTTTCTTGATTGCAGAGTAGGCTTATGCAGCCTCCTCGCCAGTCTCCTCAGCTGGAGTCTCCATAGGAGCAGCCTCAGGGGTGGTTTCCTCAGGAGCTGGTGTAGCTGCTGGGTCCATGTTTGTGTCGTCAATCATAGTATGTAGGAGAATGGCCTTGAACATCGCATTTCGGCGAAAACAAAACCATCCAATATTATTGGCTGGCAATTCGACCTACTCCTCTATTTTATCAGAAAACTACATGAAATGACACTGAATCTACACACCATTCATATCCCATATGTGAGCAGCAACATTGCGGGGGTTTCCTTCAAAGGGAAGGTGGTGATTGTCAAAAAATGGCATTGAGTTGCATTCAAGGATGCCGCACCGCTCCTCCTCTTTCCATGATGAAGAGATGTCGCGAATGATGAAGTCAATTCCAACAATTGGTGCTTTCAGTACTTTTGCCACCTCCTCAAACAACGCAATGTTGTCTTCATGTGTCTCATCTGTTACATCAGCGGTTGTGCCGCCAACGCTCCAATTTATCTTTTGATGCAGAATAGCCCTCTCTCCTTTAGGAAGGATTGATTCAGGGGAAAGATTTTGCCACGCAAGCTCTTCTATGGCCGCGTCGTTCAGAGCAAGTTTATGGAAATAGGGACCACTTCGCTTTGGGTGCTCATTCGCCTTCTCAACAAGCTCTACAATGCTGTGCACTCCATCTCCGGTTACATGTGGCTGATCTCTTCTGAGTGCTGCTCTGAAGATTCCATTTACTACAGTTGCTCTGTACACGGGGCCAACAAGCTCTTCTTCAACAACAACCTTCGGAGCAACCTGTTTTCCGATTTCAAATGCGCGAGCAAGTTCCTCTTCGTTAGTTATGTGGAGCGTGGTGTGACGAGAGCCTGATCCAGAGAAGGGCTTTGCTATTGCAGGAGGTGTGAGATCTGCAAATAGCTTCTTTGCGTGCTTTAAGCTTCCTGCAGAACCCCCCTTTGCAACTGGAAGCTGGAGCGCACGGAACTTTTCCTTAAGTATTGCCTTATCGTCCATCCACGGAGCACGACGCAGGTCTGAGTCTCCAGGGAGCGGGAGCCCTTCATATGCAATCTTCTTTCCAGAGGGGAGACTGGCTACAAATATATTGCGGGGAAGATTAAACAGCCTGAATTCAGATATGGTTATCCCCCGCTCTTTAGCTTCAAGCCATGTCATAAGCGCCAGAAGCTGAGTATCGTCATCAGGTTCTGTTACGCGTGTTGCGAGGTTCAGGTCCATGAGCGCAGAGAGCACATGAGGAGTTATACGTCGTTCAATTGCGTACACCATACGCTCAATTCCTCGCATGAATGGATTAGGGTTTGAGAACGGACTAAAGAATCCGTCTATAACAATATTGATATAGGTGAGGCGATGGAATATAGCTCCATCACCACACTCTATACAAGGCTTGGGTTTCGGAAGTGGCATGTGTTTCTAGTATAACGAAGGGGATAAGAACCGAGCTAGTATTTATCAGACACCAAAAGGCTCATACCGTAGATTCACACCCCGCTTATCCCAGAATTCTCTGTAGGGAGCAAAGTCTCCCTGTCCATCTTCCATCATAGGAATTGTTGAAAAGGTCTCAAGAAAGCCATGTCCATCAGGGTCTTTCTCGCGAAGCGTGGTATCCATCGCGTCATAGGCGTTCACTATTGCCCCAAAATAGAGCTTGGCGCCATCAGGCATATTGGAGTTAGCGGAGAGTCCTTTAAATAATTGCGCGTGCTGAAACAGGCTGGTGGGTGTAGAGCGCAAGTAGTCTGGGTACGATCCAGTCTGCATGGACCGTATAACCGGCTCTACTCCTTGCATACTGGCACGATCGTTATTTGAAGATTGATATACAAAATTACGCAGAGCTCTTGCAGCAGCTGGCGCATGGCGCGCGTATGGTCCTGACAGCTGCCTGATAAATGGCTCACTCGCTGCAATGGCAGATTCCATCTGAGCATCAGGTTTTGCCTCGTATATCCAGCGTCCGTCTTCACTCACCGTACTAAAACTCATCCGTTCTTTCTCCGTGTTAGTTAGCCCATTTTCAACTCCAAACATATTAATTAGGTCTACTGGGCTTGGCGGAACACGCCGAAGCACAGAAGCATCAGCGGCCTCTGAGCTTGACTGGCTATCAAAAACTTTTGTCGGATGTGTGTGTACCATTTCCACATTAGATCCTTTGCGTACCATTTCGCGCGTCAACTCAGCTTGGCGACGCTCTGCAGGAGCAAATAGTGCGCTGCTTCTATTAGAGCCTGTTGCTACATCAGTGTTGCCCGCTACATTAACCCACTGGCCTTCCCCGCTGTCATTTTGAACATACAGATACAAGTCTTCTACAGCACTGGTGCGCGCAAGCTCGCGCAGGTGATTAATACCTTCTTCGTAACTTCCCAGTTCTGCTACTGAAGATTCGTAGCTTGCTGCCAGGGCTTCTGATGAGCGCGAAGAAAGAGCCACTGCTCCAGCTAGTGACCCAGCTATAACTTCTCTACGAGACAATCCGAGACGATCTCGTACTGCATCTATTTTTTGTATTTCCGCTTCTGAAGCAACGGGTACTTGTTCTGGAACTACAAGTTGTTCAGAAACCCTAGCAGGTTCCGTATCTCTCGGGGCTTCAGGCGATTTAGGACCTTGATTCCAGGCTTCCTTACTCATGAGAAAAGTATAGCGTAATTCAAGGATTTAATTAGGAAACTTGAAAAGGTTAGCTCGCAGCGGAGAGGGGGAGATTCGAACTCCCGATACCTTGCGGTATGCCGGTTTTCGAAACCGGTGCATTCAACCACTCTGCCACCTCTCCTTTGGTATTCGCAAATCCTAGCATTTATCGCATTTAAACTGTAGGATGGCGTATGTAGACGGCCCCATCGTCTAACGGTTAGGACAGCGCCCTTTCACGGCGTAAATCGGGGTTCGATTCCCCGTGGGGTCACCAATTTGGGAAGAATCTTCCCTATACGACTTATACAGGTCGTAAATACAGGTTAATGGAGCGGTTCCAAATCCATTTCCGGGCGACTTTCCTTTTTATTTAAAGAAGAAAGACCACACATCGAAGGAATTCCTTGATGTGTGGCCTCGTAGCCACATTCTGTACTCAGGTCGTTTGAGATTTCTATTCCTCACGGGCAGCAGAGAAATAAGTACTCTCGTCTCCGCAAGTAAGCGTGAGGAATGCGAAGTTCTCATAACTCTCTCTTAACTCGTGTCGAGCCATCATGATTTTATCCAGATACCCGTCCGGACTGTAGTCCGCGAGGGTCGGATCGGGAAACGCTTCCGCGAGTTTGAGAATTTCAACTGCCCGAGAAGTAAGGACCTTCTCGGCGCAAACGGAAAGCTCTTGCTGGCTCATTGTAACAAACTCATCGAGTGTGATTCCCAGATCATCGAGCGCTTTGTGTAGCGCTTTAGTAAATCGATTGAGTACGAACGCACAAGCGCCTCCCCGGGTCTTACGATTCATCAATGCATGGTAGGCCGAACCCCACGCCCCCACAGCATAGATTAGTACAGCAAGAAGACCGAAGACAATCTCAAACATAAACACTACAAGTCCATCGGAGAAGCCCACGAAGGCCGCAACCGTGAAGAAGATAGAGAGCATCGTAAACGCCACGACCACGCCCACGCTTTTCGCTATCCTCGACGCCCTTGCATGCGCTTTTGGATAAAGGGTAGCAGCCATTTCAAGACTTAGATCCTTCTCTCCCTTCCCTGCAGTGAGGTAAGGCTGGAAATAATTGCTACAAGCCAACCGACGAACCACCTGGTCAAAGAAGCCTTCAGTATCTGCCATTTTAATCCCCTTTTGTTTGGATTGTTCGTTTAGGCCGGTCTGTTTGTAGACCGAGTTGCACCACCCTCTTTCAAAGAGCGTTGTAAACCATAGCTATATCAACGCTATTTGTAGATATTGTCAACACTTTTATGATGATATATACTAGCCATGACAGCTTTACGGCCATAAACCTCTAGGCCCCCGTGCCGTATCACCTTTCCCATGACATCCATATTTCAAAACCTTCTTTCTTTGGACCTCACAGAGAATCAAGCCTCTGTGTATCTTGCGCTTGTCCGCTCTGGAGAAGCCAAAGCGGGAGAACTTATTAAAAAGACCGGTTTCCATCGAAACATCATCTACACCTGTCTTGAAGATCTTCTTACAAAGAAGCTCATCACGAGCTCGCGTGTGCGAGGTGTTGCGGTATATAAGGCCCTCTCTCCTGAGCGTCTCCTTTCATCCGTAGAAGAGAAAGAACGCATTGCAAAGCACGCCATTGAAGAGCTCATGCTTATTTCAAAGAGTAAGCCTTCACAAGAAGTGGTTGTGTATGAAGGAGTTGAAGAATTCCGTCGGCACACCCTTCGCTCCTTTAACCTTGCAAAGAAAGGGTCATTGATCCGTTATCTCGGCACTTCTCCTCGTTGGCACGAGGTCATAGACAAGAAAACAGAGCGAGAGCTAATTCGTATCCAGAAAGAAAAGGGTCTTAAACTTCAGGGTATAGCAAAGGCTCCTTTCAAAGAGATAGAGTCGTGGCTCAAAGAACCCAACACACTAACGAAGCTCCGATTCAATCCTTTGGTAGGAAGCGATACCAACAACGTAGAAATACTGTGCGACCGAATTTGTATTCAGTCTTTTGTCGAGCCTTATCTCGTTGTCGAAATCATTAATAAGGAAGTTGCCAAAAACTACCAAGGATACTTTGACTTTCTCTGGTCAAAAAGCATGACTAATACTCGAGGCAAGTAATCTAAGTCTCCTTCGCAAACGACCGGCCAAGCACCAACCAAGTACTGAGTTCAAACACTAGCTAATTCCTATTCTCACTAACGTGGGGTCACCAGTTAGAGAACTAGTTTGAGCACCTGAAAAGATTTGGAAGCCTTTTTACAAAGAAAAACCACCTTTATAGGGTGGTTGTTACGCAAAATCGTTTTGAGGCTTCTGAGCAGGTTTCCGCTCTTCCACCACTTCGCGTGCCGCTTCCTCCATATCGGGATCCTCCGGCACGTCTTCAGGACTTTTTTCAGCCATGCACTTACTCCAAAAGGTTCGTACGCAAAAACTATACCTTAAATAGCTATTTTCTCAATAGAAGCTCTGGACAATTCGTAAACTTGTTATATTGAGCATCTGGTGTACCCTACACACTAGATACTGATTCAGCCACAGCAAGAAGCGCGTAGGTACGTACTATTCGTTTCTTGCTGTGGCATGAGTTCAGATGAACACCGCCAATACGCCACAGTGGCGGCAGCAGCGTACGGAGAGAAAGATGCGTATCAAGACCATTCTGGCCGTTACGGCCGCTTCCCTCGCCCTGTCGGCTTGCGGTGGTGGCATGGCCTTGCCGGGCCTGAACCTCTCGGGCCCGCCGAGCAATGACGTGCTCGTGGCTCGCGCGGCCGGCGTCCTCGGCATCACCGACGTCAGTCGCCTTTCGGTTGAGGGCACGCCCCTCAAACAAGGCGTGGGCGCCGAGACCACCTATGTGGTCCGGGACGATTCCGGAAATCGGTGGGCCTGTTCGGTCCAGGGCGGCGATGCTCTGAACTTCGTCGTTCACAGCGCCAGCTGCAACCGGGCCGCCTAGTAGGCGACCACACTACACAAGTCTCGGACACACCTCCGGGGCTTTTTTCTATAGTCCCAGTACCTCTCTTGAGAGTGCCCCTTCACGAAGTACTGACACTCCACTCTCCGTTACAGACACAATAGTTGATGGCTGTGTCTTTCCCTTTCTTCCCGCATCTATAACTAATCCAATAGATTCTGCATGGAATGCAAACTGAGCCAGAATCTCAGGTACTGTGTCTCGTGTCTCCATGCCAGCTCTGTTTGCGCTCGTGCTCGTTATTGGCTTTCCAAAGGCTTCAGCAAGTGCAAGGCAGAATGGGTCATCTGGGATACGTATCCCAATAGTTCTATTAAACGTAACTGAATAGGAGACAGTCTTTTTTGCAGGAAGGACGAGGGTAAGAGGTCCTGGCAGGAATTCTTCAGCAAGGCGGTACGCTTCCTCATTCATCTCGGCATACTCCTCAATTGAATCTATAGAGGGCACCATTATTAAAATGGGCTTCTTCTCATCTCTTCCCTTTAGATCGCGGAGCGCTGCAACAGCGTCTTCGTCAGTTGCATCAACACCAAGTCCATAGACAGTGTCCGTTGGATACAGAAGTATCTCTCCATTTGAGAGCGTTTCAACAGCTCTCTGTATGAGAGATTCTTGAGTCTCTTTTGTATATGGCAGTTGTTCCATGTCTTGAATGGTACCTATAATTCCGGTATAGTGCGAACGTTCTTGGGCGGTTAGCTCAGTTGGTAGAGCATCTCATTGACGTTGAGAGGGTCACAGGTTCGAATCCTGTATCGCCCACCTCTCACTAAAGCCCGACATCAGTCGGGCTTTAGTCTTCTAAGAACCCACCAGCCTGATGGTTCCAAAGGTCTGCATAAAGACCTCCCTTTTCTATAAGCTCGTCATGAGTGCCGTCTTCTACAATCTCTCCTCTATCAAAAATGATGAGCCGGTCCATGGCGCGAAGCGTTGAGAGTCGGTGCGCAATAGCTATAACCGTACGTCCCTCCATAAGGGTGAGGAGTGCCTTCTGAACAAG
Source organism: Patescibacteria group bacterium (assembly GCA_018826905.1). Taxonomy (GTDB): domain Bacteria; phylum Patescibacteriota; class Minisyncoccia; order Phycocordibacterales; family Phycocordibacteraceae; genus C7867-001. The sequence goes on from JAHJYC010000004.1 coordinate 129,471, forward strand.
CACTTCACTCTCACTGTCTAGCGCACTTGTTGCTTCGTCTAGAAGCAAGATGCGAGCATCTTTCAATAGAGCGCGCGCAATAGCGACACGTTGTCGCTGTCCTCCAGAGAGCTTTACTCCACGCTCTCCCACCATGGTGTCATAACTTTCAGGGAGCGTTTCAATAAACTCATGTGCTTGTGCTTGGAGTGCGGCGTGCACGACCTCTTCCCGGGTCGCATCAATTTTTCCATACGCAATATTCTCACTAATAGTCCTATGGAAGAGCGCTGGTTCTTGCGGAACAACAGCAATTGACGCACGGAGACTTTCTTTAGTCACTTCAGCAATATCCTTCTCATCAATAAGAATCTTTCCGACAGGTAAGTCATAGTGACGAAGAAGGAGTTTCATTAACGTTGATTTACCTGCCCCACTCCTTCCGATAACTCCCACCTTCTGTCCAGCCGGAATAACAAGGTTCAGGTCCTTGAACACAGAACCTCCAGCATACGCAAAAGAAATGTTCTCAAGTGTTATTGAGCCCTTTTGAATAGGGAGCGGCTCTGCCTCCTGAACATCTGCAACGTCATGAGATTCTGTTATCTCAGTAAGACTGTCTTTAAGGGTTCCCCAGCTTTCTGCAAAACTATTGAATTGGCTTCCGATAAATGTGAGCTGGTCCTCAAGCAGAGCAACCATGGTGAGGAAGAGGATCACATCTCCTGCCGTGAGAATTCCTTTTGTTGCGAGGTACACAGAAACTAGGAGCATTCCGCCCGTAAACACTGCCTGAATGAGGTTGTTGCTTACTAACACCCACTCGCTGAAACGCCAGTTGCGCATACCGAGCTCACGCCTCTCTCGTATTAATTCTTTGATACGAACAAGCTCAAAAGGGCGACGTGCATACTCGTGCACTGCAGTAATATTCGTAATGAGATCAACAGAAGCACCGTTTAGTTTTGTTTCAGATGCCTGTGCCAACACAGACAAAGGCACTCGCTTTCGCGCAAGGTAAATATTTAAAGGAGTTATAAATGCAAACAATCCGAGCAGAATGAACCCAACGACAGGACTTGTCGCAAAAACAATGATGAAGCTTGCAATAACAGAGATAAAGAACGCCAAGAACTGCCACAGCCACGCCTCAGTAAAATCCCTCAAAGAGTCCCCTGCTTGCTTTATTTTGTTTGAGAGCGATCCTGCAAAGCGGTCAGAGAAATACTGATGACTATGGAGCGTAAGGTAGGACGTAAGCGCAGCACGCCCAGTGGCGCGTACTCCAGTTGCCCAGTGCATACCTGAGAAGCCGCTTCCGCGCCATAGTAGGTTGCTCGCGAGCGAGATTCCAATAAAAAGAAAGACGGCTATCCAGAGAGTGTCGTAGGTGCCTGTTGTGTTGAGCGTTGTTGCCGTGTCAACAATAACTTTATAGATAAAAGGAATAAAGGCGCGCATCACGCTCGCCAAAATAACGAATCCAGTTGCAAGAAGCGCTACTCGCCAATGTGGCTTTGTCGCAAAAAGAAAAAACCGCAACGGATTTGTTGTGTGGGGTATATCATCTCTCCACATACTTCTCATAGAGACATAGTATACCTCGTATCCTGAAGCTTTCATGTCACATGGTACTCTTTCGCTATGAATCAAATAGTACTTGTGGGCTCACTCGCGTATGACCGGATATTAAGCTTCTCCGGTTCATTTTCCGAGCACTTCCTTCCTGAAAAGCTTCACCAATTGAGTGTCGGGTTTTTAATAGATACTGTGAAGCAAGAGTTTGGTGGAACAGCGGGCAATATTTCATACAGCCTCTCATTGCTCGGACATTCCTCAGATATCGTGGCAACACTAGGAAGCGACCGCGCACCATATATTGCTCACCTAGAGAAAAACCGAATAGGGACTGAAACAATCTCCACCGCCGAAGAACTTCTCACCGCAGGTGCGTATATTATTTCTGATTCAAAGAATAATCAGATCACTCCATTTGCTCCTGGTGCGGGGGGTATCCCCTACACTCGGGAGTTAGATCTTTCTAGCAGAAAAGTGGTGCTTGTCTCCCCCACAAACAAAGAGGACATGCTGTTATTCGTGGAAAAAGCACACGGAGTAGGTGTCACTTGTTTCTTTGATCCCGGGCAACAGATACCCGCACTCTCTAAAGAAGAGTTGCAAAGGGCAATTAGCTTTTCAACTGCACTGTTTGTAAACGACTATGAGCTTGCTTTGGTGCTAGAAAAAACGGGATTGACTGAACAAGACATCCTGGACCAGGTTGATTTTTTGATTGTTACTCTTGGAAGTGAAGGGGTACGAATAGCAACAAAGGAAAACGATACAAGGATACCTGCCGTATCAGCGGTTGCAGTTGATCCTACCGGTGCCGGAGATGCCTTCCGTGCAGGATTTGTTGTTGGGCACGTATCTGGTCTTTCCCTTGAACTTTCTTCAAAGGTGGGAGCGACTGTCGCAGCATATGCTGTAGAAGCACACGGTGGACAAAACCATTTACCAAGTACCGAAGACCTTTCTGGCCGCTTTACTGCCTCCTATGGCGAGGCATGGCCTCTCTAGCGTATACTGAACCTATATATGGACTACGACATCAAAGACATCAGCCTTGCTGATGCAGGAAAGAAGCGTATTGATTGGGCTGAGCGAGATATGCCTGCTCTTCGGGCAGTCTCTGAGAAGTTTAAGAAAGAACAACCCTTTAAAGGAAAGACTGTTGTTGCATGTATGCATGTAACTGCTGAGACAGCGAATCTTATGCGTGCGCTTAAGGCAGGAGGTGCTTCAGTAGCGCTCTGTGCATCCAATCCCCTTTCAACTCAGGATGATGTTGCAGCGAGTCTTGTTTCGCATGATGAGATCCCGGTATATGCAATTAAGGGAGAGAGTAACGAAGTGTTCTTTGAACACTTGAATGCGATTATCGCAAAGAAACCTGACCTCACTATGGATGATGGGGCCGATCTTGTGTCTACAATACACACCTCCTACCCTGAACTCCTTGAAACTATTAAAGGAGGCACAGAGGAAACTACGACCGGAGTTATCCGTTTGCGTGCCATGAGCAAGGACGGAGCGCTCAAGATGCCTATCGTAGCTGTAAACGATGCGAAGACGAAGAACATGTTTGATAACCGATACGGTACCGGGCAATCAACACTAGACGGTATCATTCGCGCTACCGACATCCTTCTTGCTGGAAAGACGGTAGTGGTGGCCGGATACGGGTGGTGCGGACGCGGTCTTGCAACCCGTGCTCGCGGTATGGGAGCTGAAGTTATCGTCACTGAGATTGATCCAGTAAAAGCACTGGAAGCTGCTATGGATGGATTCCGCGTTATGCCTATGCAGGATGCCGCAAAAGAAGGAGATCTGTTCTGCACAGTAACAGGAAACAAGGACGTAATTGCAAAGAGCCATTTCAAAGCAATGAAGGATGGCGCCATGGTCTGCAATGCTGGACACTTTGATGTTGAAATTAATATCAACGATCTTAAATCTGTTGCAGAGACTGAGAACAAGGGGGTGCGTAACTTTGTAGATGAATATATTGTAGACGGAAAACGTATCTATCTCCTTGCAGAGGGACGTTTGGTGAACCTTGCCGCAGCTGAAGGACACCCTGCATCTGTTATGGATATGAGTTTTGCTACTCAGGCACTCGCCTGTGAGTGGATGGCAACACAGGAAACAACTCTCGCCCCCAACGTGTATGAAGTACCGGAGGAAATTGAGAACTCAATCGCATCCGTAAAGCTTGGTTCCATGCACATTCAGATAGACACTCTCACTCCTGAGCAGGCGGCATACCTTACAAGCTGGCAAGAAGGGACATAAGTATGCGAACTATTATCTTCTACCACGGACACTGCCCTGACGGCTTTGGGGGTGCGTACGCTGCGTGGAAGAAGTTTGGAGATACAGCAGAATATATAGGACTTCGTCACGGAAACGTGCCTGAAGAGGACGGCACTGGTGCAAATGTGTACTTCATTGATTTTTGTTTTCCAAAAGAAATTATGGATGGGTTCGTTGAGCGAGCCGCTTCCGTTACGGTGCTTGATCACCATGAAGGAGTCTCAGATATTGTGAAAAGCATGCCTGCCTATGTATTTGACTCAAACAGATCGGGGGCAACAATTGCCTGGTCTTTCTTCCATCCAGATACGAAGATTCCAATACTACTCACCCATATAGAAGACGATGACTTGTTCCGCTTCCTACTCCCTGATACACGCGCACTGCTTTCTTATCTTGAGGTCCGTCCTTTTGAGTTTCCTGTTTGGGATGAAGTCGCTCGGACCTTAGACGATCCAGAGAAAAGCGAAACTTTGTTTTCAAAAGCACGTATATACGCAGAATACTTTGAACTTCTTGCAGGCGTTGCTGCAGACCAAGCAAAGCTTGTCTCATTTGAGGGATACGAGTGCTATTTCGGCACCGCACACCCCATAAAGCCAATGAAGTCGCTTGTTGGGAATTTGTTAGCTAAAAAGAAGGGGCCACTCTCTCTAACCGTAACAGCGCATCCAAGCGGGTATGGAGTCTCTATACGAGGAGACGGGACTATAGATGTTTCTAAGATCGCACAAAAGTATGGTGGAAATGGCCATCCTAACTCCGCAGGATTCCTTATCGCACGCAAGGGACCATTCCCTTGGGAAAAAATAGATGAAGCTCCTCTCGATTGAAACCTCCTGTGACGAAACCGCAGTCTCTGTGCTTCATGCAGAGGGGCCTGCTGATGCTGCGCAGTTTCGTATTTTGGGAAACACCCTTCTCTCTCAAATAGACATACACAAACAATACGGCGGAGTGTTCCCCGCACTCGCAAAAAGAGAGCACGCAAAGAATTTGGTCCCTATCCTTAGCCAATCGCTCGCAGAGGCGAATCTCCTTGTTACTTCTGAAGATACACTATCTGAAGTTCAGAGAGCACAACTTTCAGAACTCCTTACGCGAGAACCTGAACTCTGCTCGGCACTCACTGCTTTCTTTGAAATGCACAGAGCGCCTGCGGTAGATGCTATCTGTGTCACGCACGGACCAGGACTTGCACCTGCTCTGTGGGTTGGTGTTAATTTTGCACGAGCACTTTCCCTTATATGGAACATCCCTGTTATCGGCGTGAACCACATGGAAGGACATCTTCTTTCTGCGCTTGTTAAAAAGAAGGATGATCTTTTTGTAATTGAAGAAGTGGCGAAACCCGTACTCGCTCTTCTCATATCTGGAGGGCACACAGAATTGCTTTCAATGAAAGACTGGCTCTCCTATGAACTTATAGGACACACGAGAGACGACGCTGTTGGCGAGGCGTATGACAAAGTAGCACGCATGCTTGATCTTCCGTACCCAGGAGGTCCTGAAGTATCGCGCCTCGCTGAAGAAGCTCGGGCGGAGAATATACAGCAAGACACAAAGCTTCCGCGTCCCATGATTTATGAACAACACGCTGACTTCTCTTTCTCTGGACTTAAGACTGCGGTGCTGTATTTCGTTAAGGCACACGAGAAGCTCTCTGAGGAAGATCGCAAAGCACTTGCGAGAGAGTTTGAGGATGCTGTTGCCGACGTGCTATTCACAAAGACATCCCGTGCCCTTCTAGAAACTGGTGCGCAAACTCTTGTACTGGGTGGAGGAGTGTCTGCGAATAAGAATATTCAAAGGGTCTTTACTGAAAAAATTTCTGCAGAGCATCCTGACGTTGAGTTGCGTATTCCTGCTCCTATGTTTACTACGGACAATGCACTTATGATTGGTATTGCAGGATACTATCGTGCGCTTGCAAATCAGTTTTCTGACGCAGCAACACTAGCAGCTGATGGCAATTTGTCATTGGTATGAAAAACCCGCATTCCTAGAGAATACGGGTGGAAAGATCTACTCGCCGTGTTGAGACCCTTCAGAAGTCTGTGATGGGATGCCCACAGAACTTCTCTCCATCGCTGGAGGAAGATCGGGCGGAGGAAGATCCTCCATGGGCCCATCAAATGGTTCTTCAGTACGGTGTGTCACACGCCCTCCTTTCGTTCAGGTAAGTGTATTGTAACACAATTCCTGACTGAATCAACCATAGCAAGAGGAGCCTTTTGGACGCATATTTGCTATATTCAAACGTAATGGACGAGAAATTCTTAAAGCCGTATGACCCGGGCGCAACAGAGGTTCGCGTATACAATGAGTGGGAGAAAAGTGGATACTTTAATCCAGACACTCTTCCGGATGCTGATGTAAAAGAATCTTTCACCGTTGTACTCCCTCCCCCCAATGTTACAGGAGTTCTCCATCTAGGACACGCATATGAAGATTCCCTTCAAGACAGCATCATTCGCTTCAACCGCATGCGAGGGAAGGCAGCACTTTGGATTCCTGGGACTGACTCAGCAGCCATAGCAACACAGGCTCGCGTTGAGAAGAACATCCAAAAGGAAGAAGGGAAAAGTAGACATGATCTAGGACGAGAAGAGCTTGTGCGACGAGTCGGAGAATTCGCTAAAGAGAGCGAAGAGACAATCCTTTCACAGGTGCGCAGAATGGGTGCATCTCTGGACTGGTCTCGGTACGCCTACACCCTAGACGACACTAGAAACAAAGCAGTATTCACTGCCTTTAAACGCATGTATGATGCGGGGCTCATTTACCGCGGCAACCGTATCGTTAACTGGGATCCGAAGGGACAAACCACTATTTCGGATGATGAGATTGTGCATGAGGAGCGTACTGCAACTCTCTATACATTTAAGTACAGCAAAGACTTCCCTATTCCTGTTGCAACCACTCGCCTTGAAACAAAAGTCGGCGACGTTGCTGTTGCTGTACATCCCGATGACGCGAGGTACAAAGAATTCGTAGGTAAGACCTATGATGTGGTGTTCTGTGATGTACCACTCTCAATTCGTATCGTTGCTGATACTGAAGTAGATCCTGAGTTTGGAACGGGAGCGCTTGGGGTAACGCCAGCACATAGCCAGATTGACTGGGACATTGCAACCCGTCACGATCTCCCTAAAGACCGAATCGTTATCAATGAGTATGCAAAGATGACAGCGCAAGGCAGAGTGTCTGGACTTAAGGTGGGTGACGCACGAGAAGCAGTTGCACAGTGGCTACGCGAAGAAGGTCTGTTACTTGCAGAAGAGAGTATTTCTCAGAACGTTTCTACAGCAGAGCGCACTGGCGGCATCATAGAGCCACTACCTAAACTTCAGTGGTTTGTTGGAGTAGACACTCCCTTTGTCATTCCCTACTCAGAAATCCCTGGTATTAAGAGCGGGGACACTGTTACGCTCAAAGAAGTTATGCGCGCAGCCGTTGAGAGCGGGGCCGTTTCAATGCCTCAAGAGAACTTCAAAAAGATATACCAGCATTGGATCACCAATTTGCATGACTGGTGCATTAGCCGTCAGATCTGGTTTGGGCACCGCATCCCTGTGTGGTACCGAGGGACAGAGGTTGTTTGCCAAGAAGAGGCACCAGAAGGAGACGGATGGACTCAAGACTGCGATGTGCTTGATACATGGTTCTCTTCATCACTCTGGACATTCTCTACCTTGGGCTGGCCAGAACAGACAGAAGATCTTAAAAAGTTCCACCCGACTTCCTTTATGTCTCCTGCGTATGAGATTCTCCCCCTTTGGGTATCTCGTATGATTCTCATGAGCGGTTTTCATCTAGGCCAAGCTCCGTTTAAAACCGTTATGATCCACGGTCTTGTTCGTGACGCAAAGGGTCGTAAGTTCAGCAAATCACTCGGGAATGGAATTGACCCTATTGAAATGATTGACAAGTACGGAGCTGATGCGCTCCGCATGGGTCTTTTGGCTGGCGCAGCAGTTGGAAGTGATATCCGTTTTGATGAGAGCAAGGTGAAGGGGTACAAGAACTTTGCGAATAAGCTTTGGAATATCGCGCGCTACGTCCTCACTGAGACTGAAGGCGTAGACAGTACGACTCCACTTACTAAAGCGGATACTGCACTTCGTTCAGAACTAAACGCTATTCTTGAAGATGTTGCTGGGGATTATGAAAACTACCGTATACATCTTGCTGCAGAGAAGATGTATCACTATGCCTGGCACCGGCTCGCTGACGAGATTATAGAAGACTCTAAAACAGTGCTTGCTGGAGAAGATATAGAGGCTACAACGTCTAGAAAAGCACTACTTCATGGCCTCCTCGCTGATGTGTTGCTCGGGCTTCACCCTTGTATGCCGTTTGTTACAGAGGAGATATGGGGTTCTCTTAAGCCAAACGCTCCTTTCCTCATGATTAGCCAATGGCCTCCCTCAAGCAGTGTAGAATAAAGAAATGATCTCAACAGAGACTGCGCTCTTTGCGTTCCTTGGAGGTATCCTGCCCGCAATGATATGGCTGTATTTCCTCCTTAAGGAAGATTCTCGCTGTCCTGAACCTAAAACAATGATACTGCTTGCAGTTATTGCAGGCGCCATAGCGGTACCAATTGTTCTTCCTTTGGAACGTCTAGCCATTCTTGCACTTCCTGCCGGTGTCCCCGTTATTCTTGCATGGGCTGCCATTGAAGAGACAGTTAAATATGGGTTAGCGGCGCTCGTTGTCCTGTGGCGAAAGTCAGTGAATGAGTCTGTAGATATGGTTATCTACATGCTCACTGTTGCCCTTGGGTTTGCTGCACTTGAGAATATGCTCTTCCTTATCGCCCCCTTCTCAGGAGGAAACATCATGGAGGGACTTTTGACCGGAAACTTGCGCTTCGTTGGCTCAACACTTCTTCATGTTATCGCCTCATCCACCATTGGATTCGCGATGGCATTCTCCTTCATGAAGCCTCGTTGGATACGAACAATCTTCACTTCTATAGGACTTATCCTTGCGATCGCATTGCATGCTCTTTTCAACTTACTTATAATTGATGGTAACGGCTCATCAACGCTGTTTGCATTCTTCGTTGTTTGGAGTGGAGCTGTAGTGTTCTTCGCTCTGTTTGAATTATTGAAGTACATTCGCTACCACCGTTTACCTAAAAATACCTGCTAGACTCCTCTTATGAAAAAACGCTCATTCTTCGACAGACTCTCTGGTTCAGCTCCAATGGACGACCAGTACGATGGGTTTGATGATGATCTCCCCATGCAATCAGGCATGCAGACACCTGTTCGCGCAAGTGTCTCTTCTGACGTGCCTTCACGTAGTATTTTAACAACGGTTGAAGAGGAACACAGTGACGGCCAACTCCCTGTTGATGTGTACCAGACTCCTAACGAGATAGTTATTCGGGCATTCGTAGCAGGCGTACGTCCGGATGAACTCAATGTGTCTATAAGCAGGGACATGGTAGTTATTGAAGGCTCTAGAGATGAGCGTGATTCAATTGTAGATTCAGACTACTTTACACGGGAACTCTTCTGGGGATCGTTCTCCCGAACTATTCTTCTTCCTCAAGAAGTTGATGTAGACAATTCTTCAGCAGGTGCGAAAGACGGACTTCTTTCAATAATCCTTCCGAAGCTGGACAAGGCAAGGCAAACAAAGCTGCGCGTGAAAGCAGGATAACAAAAGACCCGCCTCAGAGCGGGTCTTTTGTTATCGCACTTCTCTTTTTAGAGGAGGCAGTGCTGATACTTCTTTTGCGGTAAAGAGTATTTGTCCTATTGTCTGCCCATTAGCAGTTTCTACACGTACTCGCCAAGATCCCATCTCAGTGAGCGTTCGCTCTGAGTATCCCCTATACCCGTTACTCCTTCCTCCTGTTATTGGGAAGCTTGTGTTTCCTCTTGAAACCCACTTCTGTACCTTCGGATCAAAGTACTCCCACCGATGTACTATGGAAGCCCCAAACTGGATGGGGGCGAACACTGAACTGTATGCGTACACTTGCTCACCAGAAACGGTGTGGAGTATTTGAGCCCTTGGGTCCCACCACTCTTTCCCCTTCTCAGCCAAAACCACATAGTTTCCTCCTTCACGTATAAGACTATGGTATACACCTGAATCCTTTAGGGTGAGCGGAATAGGAGGTATAAGTCCCGTGAAGTAGCTGGTCATCATAACGATCAATACAGCGAGCGAAGTCCCTATAGTAGGCAATAAACTTCCCTGCAGTCTGCGCGGTCCTGTTCTCCATAGAAGGAAAAGAAATGCAGCGAACACCGCTATGGAGAGCGCAGTACTGGCAAGGAAAATAGCAGGACCGAGACGATGTACGAACAACGGAAGTGCAAAAATTGCATACGCATAAGTCGTAAAGAAGAGAAGCGTTGCAAGGAAGATAAGACGGTCCTTATACGTTCTAAACCATTCGTTTCCAATAAAGACGAGGCCGAGCAAAATAATAAATGGCCATGAAACAAATAGTACAGAGCTCTTTGTATAAAAGATAAGAAACCCAGAGAGCATGTTTGCAATAAGATACTGCGCAACAAGTGGGAGAAGAACTCGCACAGAACGCCTAAAGACCGACGGGTGTGCAACCTCTTTAGAGACGAGATGTACAAGGAATACTGCAATGTATGTTGCTACGAGATACCCGCCAAAGACATAATTCAATATGGAAATATCTAGGAGAGTAAACGTGAGGAGATCAGTGAGGAATCCAAAAAAGAATACGATACCTCCCAAGTGTCGTTCATTTCTTTGTGCCCACGCAAGTACTTTCCGCACTGTTTTCATATGTACACTATACACCCCACTTTTTGGTGCTTGGGACCGGGGTCGAACCGGTGACCCTTCGCTCTTCAGGCGAATGCTCTACCAACTGAGCTACCCAAGCAATGGCACGATTTTAGCACAGGAATCAAACCTTTTCATCTATTGATACTGAGCTTGATATTGCTCAATAAGTTTGTTTACTTGATCCTCAGAGGGGAGACCAAATGGCCCTGGCATAAAGCTCTCGCTACCAGACCCAGACACCGCGTCCATAATAGGCGCCAAGTAGGATCCAAGGAAGAATAGTGGCACTCCAAGCACGACAAGCCAGATAACGATTCTTGCCACAAACCCAAGCACTGCGTCTCTTCGGATGCGTCTGAGGAGACGGTTATTGTCTTCAGCAAGCTGTCGGGTTTCTTTAACGAGTCGCTCCAATTCCTCTGGGGGCATATTAGAAAAGTATAGCACCCGGCTTTACAAAACTATCATCTGAGTTAACACTATACTCTTCGTCTCTATACGAGAGACGAACGAGAGGGAGTTGAAAGAACAAGATGACTGAACCTGTGTTTGATGGCCCGAGAGAGCCTGCACCCAAAGCGATGGAGCCTGCACCGGCAGAGCCCCAACGTCCCAGAGACTCTGTGGACGCGCTGCTCAATGGGCGCAACGGCCCTCCCCCTGGGTCTGAAGACTAAATGATTTGCGACCGTTTCCCTTCAAGGAACGGTCTTTTTCTTTGTCCCCTCGGCAGGAATCGGACCTACATCGTCTCGTTAGGAGTGAGATGCTCTATCCATTGAGCTACGAGGGGAATACTACGAGACTAGCATAAAACCCCGTAGCAGAAAGCTACGGGGTTTTATTCAAAGCGAGTCTATGCTTGAGGAGCCTCTCCTCCAAGACCGAGTGCTGACTCAAATCGCCCCTTATCAAAGCCTATGATCATTTCGTCCCCAATAAAGATAACCGGGACTCCCATCTGTCCACTCTTATCAATCATTTCCTGACGCTTCTCCATATCCTGAGCAACGTTGTGTTCAGTGTAAGCAATATTATTCTCCTTAAAGAATTCCTTGCTCATCTGGCAAAAGTGACAAGTTGGGGTGCTGTAGATTGTTACTGTCTTATCCATATATTTGTATTGTTTAAGCTTTTTAAGTATAGCATCTATGTTTCTGGGCGATATAGTGTGGAATTCTTAAAAGGAATTAGCGCCAGCACTGCAGCATCTACATAGTAACTTGTTCGGGTAACCAGATTCCCAGTAAGAGAACCAATCGTGCCATTGATTTCCTTAGAATTAGTAAGTCCAAAGACCTTATCATCAGCATCTCCGAGCTCCATTCCTTCTCTCATCAGTTGAGAAACGGCTGGAGGAAGAAAGAATGTTGCACTTCTTCCCTTACCTACCACTCCATCTTTGTTTTCAATAAGCACCCATGCAAATGCCTCAATCTCATTATTCTTATCTTCTACACCCCCTTCAAAACTTACCCAATAATCTGCATCAGGTATGCGCTGTCGTATGTCCTTTATTCTATTTAAAGCACCCGTGTATGTCTCTTCATCGCTGAAGGGCTGGTCAGAAACTCCAGATACAGCAGAAACACCTTCTGATTCAAAAACTTCCTCAGGAAACATTCTCTCAAATGCTTCCTGAGCTGCACGTACCTTCACCGGATTCTTTGAGGCAACAATAATCTTTTTCATATATCTATTTCCAAAACAGCATCGTATTCAAAAGCTTTTGGTGCCACTTCAGTTCTTCCTGAATTGGCACTTCCTTTGGAGGCACCACGATAATCACCTCTTCTCCTGGTCTTGCAACGCCGTAGGTTTGTCGCAGTGTCGCTTCGTGCCCTCGCTCTGTAGAAAGCTCATTTATGTTTTCTTGTAGGATTGCCTGACGTTCTGTAAGCAAGGCAAGTTCTGCCCTTCTCTCATCAACGGCCTTGCGGGCAATTTCTTCTTTCCTCGCAATACCCCACACAAGGAAGGACAGCCAAATAAGGAGAAGAGCGAGCAAGGCCGCAAAGGCATATTGATGTATTCGTTGCTTTGTTGCCTTTCGCGCCATGCGTTTAGTATAGCAACCCTATCTATCGCTATCCTGAACCATCTTCATGAACACGTCCTGAGGGATGTCCATTTTTGCATGCTCTCCTCTGCGCTTCTTTCCCTTCTTTTGTTTTTCCAAGAGCTTCATCTTTCGTGTAATGTCTCCCCCGTAGAGGTACCCCGTTACATCCTTCCTTAACGCTGAGATAGATTTGGACGCGATGATACGTCCAATGGCATGCGCCTGAATTTTAAGCACGAACATCTGTCGTGGGAGGATCTTCTCAAGTTTCTCAACCATTCGCTGCCCCTCTTCTTCAACACGACGACGCGATACAACGCGAGCAAATGCAGGAACCGGTTCCTCTGCAACATATATCTCAAGCTTCACTACGTCTGCAGGACGCTCATCAAGGAACTCATAGGAGAGTGATGCATACCCAGAGGAAGCATTCTTTACTTTGTCAAAGAATCCGCGCATAAGTTCTCGTAGCGGCATTTCAGCAGCAAGCTCAATACGCCCATCCAAGTGAGTCTCTGTGTCCATAACCGCCCCCTCGTGATCATGGAAGAGCTGCATCATAGAAGAGAGCGTGTCTGCAGGAGTGATAAGCACCACCTTTACCCACGGCTCTTCAATTGCCTGAATGTCTCCAAACGCAGGGAACTTTGACGGGGTGTAGACCGTCTCTCGCTTCCCATTCTTTGCAGTAACGATATAGGCAATGGTGGGAATCGTAACAATAAGAGAAAGATTGAACTCTCTTTTTAACCGCTCCGTCACAATCTCAAGATGAAGCATGCCAAGGAACCCACACCGGAACCCACGCCCCAGCACGCCTGAAGACTCCTCTTCAAAAGATAAAGACGAGTCTGAAAGGCGAAGACGCTCAAGAGACTGACGCAGCTCTGTGAGGTCGTCCTGACTCTCAGGATACACAGACGCCCATACAACGGGACGAGGGCGCTCAAAGCCTCCCAGGGCCTTTCTAGGGCCTTTATCTGTAAGAATAGTATCTCCCACAGCAACCACACCAGCTTCCTTAACGCCGGTTACAATGTAGCCAATTTCTCCTGCAGAGAGGCTTTCTGTTTGTACTTCGTCTGGCATAAAAATACCTGTTTCAAGAGCGGTGAACTTCTGCTCTGCCGCAGAAAAACGCAGCACATCCCCTTTCTTAAAGGTTCCATCAAACACGCGGGCAAAGACTGCGATACCGCGGTGTGGAGTGAAGGAGAAATCAAAGATGAGTGCGCGAGAATCTCCAGGTTCACTCGGGCGAGGCGCCGGCACGCGCGCTATAACAGCTTCAAGGAGTGCTTCAACTCCTTCTCCCGTGCGACCAGATACTGCCAGTACCGTCTCAGGTTCAACATTTAGAAGTTCTGCGAGCTCAAGTGTTACATCCTCAACTCTCGCAGCAGGTGCATCAATCTTTGAAAGGACAGGGATAATTACACAGCCAGCATTTCGTGCCATGCCGAGCGTGGTGAGAGTTTGTGCTTGAATACCTTGTGTTGAGTCAACAAGAAGAATAACTCCCTCAACAGCAGAGAGCGCGCGAGATACCTCGTATGCAAAGTCTATGTGTCCTGGAGTATCAATAAGATTAAGCACATACGGGGTACCATCTTTAGCCTTATACTTCATGCGCGCCGGCTGCATCTTAATAGTGATACCGCGCTCTCGCTCCAGATCCATTTTATCTAGCACCTGGTCCCTCATTTTTCTCGCTTCAATTGTGCCGGTACGCTCAAGAAGCCTATCCGCTAGAGTAGATTTCCCATGATCAATATGGGCGATGATGCTGAAGTTTCGTATGTTCATGAAAGACTTAGGCGTCCGATCGGTCAGACAGCACGGGACCTGATGGTTTCAGTGCTGTTCCTGGCTTCAGGCGCTTTAGAGAGGCAACAAGATCTTTAAACTCTTGGTTTGCAAGTAGTGCCAGAACTGCTGCCGCTACCGTCAGTCCCACCATACCAGCAAGCGTAGCTTCAGCAAAGACAATGAAGAGCGTGGTTGCAGGAGCGAGGGAGGCGGTAAACGTAAGAACGCCATAACTTGTTGCCCCTCCAAGAATGGCCGCCCCAAACCCTTCAAACAACGGACGAAGCAGACTCTTTGCTACTCCCGGTGCAACACTCTTTAGTGTAAGGAGTGCAATAGCTCCGGTTGCCAACTGGCCCAGGGCCGCTCCAAGTGCAATAAGAAGAATTTCAGAACCTGGCGTGTCCTCAATTCTAAACAAGGCTTCAATAAAGTACTTGAACAGTGGGAAGCTCTCAGCAAGTGCCAACGCTCCCCACGCAAAGAGAACTGAAATAATAGCTCCAACTGCTTGAATAACAAGTGGGTTCCAAGACTTTTGTGCAGCGTAAAATGCGCGTGACGCAAGCAACACAAGTCCTTGCGCAATAAGCGCTGAAACAAGTACAGCAAGGATAGCGGCAGTAAGCTTTGTTGCGTTCCAATCAAACGCTCCCGTTCCAAGTACGATGCGTACTATATGGGCACGCAATACGAGCGTAAGCACTGCAACAATGGCTGACCAAAAAATAATATGTCTAGCCGCAGCAGAGAGTGTTGATTTAAACGCTTCATACCGTTTTGCTTCCATAGACTCAGCAAGCACAGGGAATGCTGCAGTTGCGTAGGAGGCGCCTATAAGAGAGAGCGGTACTGCCTGCAAGTTACTTGCAAGGGTATAGACTGCAATACTTCCTTCACCAGTTCGTGCGGCAAGAATAGTGAGTAGCAGGGTCGTTATAGACCCCATAGCAAGCGCAAGAGAACGTGGTACAGAATCCCGTACTACCGGCCACAACAATTTTGGATCTGGGAGCGTGAGCGTAGGGACTAGCTTTGCCTGCATAAGAACAGGGACGTGGACGAGCAGATGCGCAAGTGCACCAAGCAATACACCCACACCAATTCCGGTGAGTCCAAACAGTGGATACAACACAACCGTACCGAATATGATTCCTAAATTGTAGAGAACTGGAGAAAGTGCAAATAGAACAAATCTCCTGCTAACCTGGGTTACGCTCGTAATAATCCCCGACAATCCAAGAAGTATTGGCTGGATTAAGAGAAGACGCGTGAGCAAAACAAATGATTCGGCATGTTGAGATGTCGCTGCATTCGGGAACAAAACAAAGATGAACGAAGGAACAAATAGTGCCAACAACAAACACAACAGTCCTCCTCCTATAAGAAGAAAGGACGCTGTTTGTGAAAGAAGTTTTCTATTTTGCTCTTTGCTTCCCCCCGTAATGCGCGGGATAAGTACGTACGCAGAAACTAGTGATGCAACGAGAGCAAACACTAAGTCAGGCACCTTAAAAGCCGCATAGTACAGATCCAATATTTCACCCGCGCCAAAACTGTGCGCAAATAATCGGTCTCGTAAGAGAGCCAGTATCTGGGAAGCCAGGGTAAGGCCCGCAAGCACGTACGCGGCCTGGTGAAGGCCGCGTACTGGTGCTGAGAGTGTTTTTAGGATTGCGCGAACCATGTACGCCCGTGAGAACTACTGTGCTGGGGCATTAGTTGCAGACTCATTAAGGGATCCTTGTGGAATTCCAAGTGCTCCAAGGCGCGATGGTGGGAATGGGTTTCTTCCCTGGCGAAGTGCTGCGAGATCAGCTGCAATTGCTTCTTCATTCTCAGGTGAAAGTGCGGCAACTGTTTCAAGCTCTGCAATAGCCCTGTCATACTGGCCACTGATACCGTACATAACTCCTAGGAAGAAACGGGCATTAGCATACTGAGGATTCAGTTCAACAGAGCGTGCAAGTGCCTGAATTGCTCCAGGATTATCTCCGTTTGCTGATCGCAAGATTCCTACCTGGAAAAGTACTACAGGGTCATTCGGTGCGAAGTACGCTGCGGCTTCAGCTGCCTCAAGTGCTTCACGTGCACGGCCCTGTTGCACTGCGAGCTGTGAGAGCAAGAAGATTGCCTCAGTGTAATCACGCTTTAGGTTAATTGCTTGCATAAGGTTCTCCTCAGCTGCTTCTGCATTTTCGTTTGCAATCTCAAGCTGAGCGAGAACAAATGGAAGTGTTGGGTTTGTTGGGTTAAGCGCAACTGCTCTATCGTATGCAGCCTTAGCATTGTCATACGCACCTTCAATGTTAAGTGGCACAACTGTCTGGTACACGTTTCCAAGGATTGCCCAATTCTGATAGTTGTTTGGGCCAAGTCTTGTCGCAGTGAGTGCTGCTTCAATACTTCCAGAGAGTGCCTGCTGGAACTGTTGCTGTGCATCTGCAGCGGCTAGCGTGCTATCTGATGCAATGGTGTTCATACGAGCAATTCCAACACCTGCAGCAAGCTGGTATGCGCGATCTGAAGGAGCAAACAGTATTGAGCGTGCAATATCTGCTTCTGCTTCTTCTAGGTTTCCAGAAGAAAGCGCAACGGTTGCTTCAGTGTATGCAACTCCTGCAAGGTAACGCTCAATAACAACGTACGCTGCAACGATAGAGGCAAGGAGAAGCAGTGTAAGCCCAAAAACGATAATGAATCCGATGCGTGGACTGCGCGCGAAGATAACTCCCCACTCCCGAGCATTCGTTCCATAACGGAGCGAAGACACAAAGAGTCCGACTAGCAAGAACCCAGCAAGCAAAACAAGTGGTCCAGGGACGTTAAATATCGCAAGCGCAAGCACGTACAGCACTCCTGTGAAAGAAGCTGCTGAGACAAACCGCACAAACGGATCCTGTGGCATGCGCAGAAGGAGCGCACGAAGACCAAAGAACAGGAAGAGACCAATGAAACCAAGCCATGCAAGTGCTCCTACAAGTCCTGTAGTAACAAAAGACGACGGAATGAAGCCAATGCCTGACGTAAAGTCTATGTTCCAGAAGATGGTGTCGTTTAGACTCCTGTCTTTAAACTGAATCCACTGAGCGCCAAATGTTCCAGGCCCTGAACCAAAGAGCGGAGAGGAAGCATAGGTATGCCCTCCAATATCAAAGGTTGATTGCCATGATGGACGAACATCAACAACACTTGTTCCAAGTGCTGATACAAGCGCATTTCCAATTGTTGATCCTCCAATGAGGAAGAAAAGTGAGATGGCGAGTACTGCGAGAGGTGCCGCGAGCGAGCTTGATGCACCTGCCTCCTCTTCAGTCTCAGTCTCAGCGAGCATGAGTGCAACTCCATCTAAATCAGAATCGTCTGCCATAGGACGACGACGCATAATCGCTTCAATAAAGAGCGCAAGCGAAACGAGCGCAATGAGAGACCACACAACTGCTGAGTTCACGAGAGCGAGCATCAAGAGACCGAGTCCTCCTCCTATAAGAAGGAGCGTGCGCTTTCGTCCGGTAACTGCAAGTAGACGAAGTGCTAGGAGGATCACGGTAACACCGAGTCCCACGAACATACCGAAGTCAGCAAATGAGCCGATTAGGTTTGTTGTCGGTGAGATAAAGCTTGGTGCAATGCGTCCAAGGACAAGAATCAGTACCTGCGCAACAAGCGTAATACCGAATACAAATGAACTTACCTTAAAGAAGGTCTGATAGCTCTGAGTGCGTCGGAACGCGAGGGCCGTAAGCGTTGCGAGCATTGCGAGAATCAATACAAAGCCAAACGTGTCTGTCTCAAGTTCAGTTCCGAAGAATCCGTTCTGAATTCCCACTCCTGAAAACAAAGATGAGAACAGATAAGCAAGCGGTACGAGCCAGAGTGCTCCAAGAAGTGGTAGTGGAGGCACAATCACATTGCCACGAGTAAGACGCGCAAGAATGAAGAGCGCTAGCGTAACAAGTGCTCCGAGAGCAATGATAGTTACTTTCGTGTAAAGGAACGGAATTGTAATAACAGGGATAAAGGCGACAACGCTTATTGCAAGCGTAAGAACTGCTGCCCAACTTGTGGCAACATCAAATGACAAACGCTTTGTGCGCGCCGGTCGTACTCCAGATGAATTCTCGTGCATAGATATATATAAAAACGGCCCTAGTAATTCATTCAGTATACCGCGTTGCTTTTCTTACATTAGAAAAGAGGTGGGGACATATAAGGCAAAACCCACCCTTGTGGGGCGGGTTTTGCACGAATGGATACCGGTCCGATAAGCCGAATTCTGTCCCTTCAAAGAAGAGGACGGTCATCTATCTGGGAGTGTTGTTACCAACACCCTCAAGCGGCGCTCCCGCACGAGGACGGGCACGGCCTTGCACAGGGGTAAGGATTTAGCCGTTTCAGCTTGAAGTCACCTTCAGGACACTCTTAGAAAGAGTCTCTATCCTTTCGGAATTGAGCGTTTCTGTTCGCACCTCGCGCCTTTCGGCGGACGGGCGTTACCCGCTACCTGTCTGCAGCGAACTGCCTGTGTTCGGACTTTCCTCTCTACAATACAAGTATCATAGAGCGACCGTCTGGGCCGGTCCATATATATTATACAACGATCTTTATTGCTGCGCTAGAGGCAGCTCAATCTGTGTTCCTATAGTCCACCCTTGGCGCTCAGCCTCTCCTGGGACAGTTTCAAGAACGTAGCGTACTGGTTCTGGGGGAAAGAATGATTGAGGAAAAGACTCCGGTGTTGCTTCTTGTTCAATTCCTATGATAGTTCCATCGTCTCTAATCCAGATCATATCAATTGCAAATTGCATGTCTTTCATCCAAAAGCCATGGAGGTCTTTTTGTGGAAAGACAAAGAGCATTCCATAGTTTTCTGGAATACTTGTGCGTCCACTTAACCCTTGCTCCCGTGTCGCATCTGTAGACACTATTTCATAAGTGAAAGAAGCAGATGTCTCCACCTGTGTCGCAGCTGGAGGAGCTGGTGCCTGCACTCTTGTAGCAACAAAGAAGATTCCTCCAAAGAGAATTCCTATAATAAGCGCAGGCAGAGCTAGTTTGAGGTAGTTCATAACGTGTTGGAAAAAATTCTTAACACAAGATAGCGGAGGCGGAGAGATTCGAACTCTCGAGACCCTTTCGGGCCTGCCGCCTTTCCAAGGCGGTGCACTAGACCTCTATGCGACGCCTCCTGTGCGTGGCTGTTATACCACAAATTCCCTTCTCTTACGCCCCCTTTCCAAGCAACGCTTCAACCCTGTCCTCAACCGGCGGATGCGTTGAGAAGATGCGGTTCATGAACTTGCCTGCTTGGTTTCCAAAAGGGTTTCCGATAAAGAGGTGCGCTGTTGCATGATTGGCCCGGCGCATAGGCTGCGCATATCCACTAATCTTCTGAAGTGCTGACGCAAGTCCCTCAGGATAGCGCGTAAGGAGAGCTCCAGAGGAGTCCGCAAGGAACTCTCTTCTTCTAGAAATTGCCATCTGAATAAGTTGGGCTGCGAGTGGCGCCAAGATTGCTGCAACAAGAGCGAGTACAAGGAAGAGCGCTCCGCTCTTGTTGTCTCCTCTATCGCCCCCGCCAAACAACGACATGCGTAAGAACAAATCTGCGATTATGGCAATAAAGCCCGCAAGCACCACAGCAACGGTCATAACTAGCATGTCCTTATTTCTGATGTGTGAAAGCTCATGTGCAATAACTCCCTCAAGTTCAGCACGGGTAAGCAAGGAAAGAAGACCAGTGGTTGCGGCTACAACAGCATGCTTTTCATCCCTTCCAGTTGCAAACGCATTCGGTGCTGGGTCTTCAATAACATAGAGCTTCGGCATTTCCATCCCTGCTGTAATAGAAAGGTTCTCTGTAACTGTATAGAGATCAAAATACTCCTCACGGGTAGCAGGACGTGCTCCGTTCATAGAGAGTGCAATCTTATCGGAGAACCAGTAGCTCCCTACATTCATAAGCACGGAAAAGATAACTGCTCCATACAAAATAGCAGGGGAGTTGTAGTACCAAGACACTGCCCACCCAATAGCAATAACTATAATCAAGAACACTGCCATGAGCATGTAGGTCTTGAATACGTTATGTGATCTTTCTTGGTAGAGGTCTGCCATAGTTATGTAGACGAGTATCTCAGTTATTTCTTTTCAAAGCGGTCTTTGTCTCGCCCGTAGCACTTGTTCATCTTCTGAGCAAACGCTTCATCAAGATCTATCTCGTGCTTGTTTGCAAGACACATAGCCGCAAATATCACATCCACAATCTCTTCTCCGAGCTCTTGCGCAGCTTCCTCAGCTTTCTTTTGCTTAGGGCCATACATGTGATTCACGAGTCGCGCAACTTCCCCAACTTCTTCGGTGAGAGCAGCAAGCTGGGCAAGCGCTGGCCAATAGGGATCCTTAAACCCCTGCGCCCAGTCATCTATCTGTTTCTGGGCGTCTTTGAGCATGGAGCTAGAAGGCGACTTTTACGGGCTCGCGTGCAGCTTCTTCCCCTTCTGCAAGTTCAAACAAACTCATCTGCTTGAAACTGAACATGCCAGCAATAACATTTCCTGGGAACTGCTCTAGTGCTGTGTTGAGTGTCTGCACGGTAGTGTTGTAGAAGCGGCGAGAGGCCATAATCTTATTCTCCGTGTCAGACAATTCACGCTGCAGTTCCAAGAAGTTAGTGTTTGCTTTAAGGTCTGGATAGCTCTCAGATACAGCAAAGAGGGACTTGAGTGCTCCGGTAAGCATATTCTCAGCAGCTGCGTGCTGTTCAACTGTTCCTGCGTTCATTGCTGCAGTACGCGCTTCAGTTACCTGAGCAAGCGTAGTACTTTCATGCGCAGCGTATCCCTTAACCGTCTCAATAAGGTTAGGGATGAGGTCATAGCGGCGCTTCATCTGCACCTCAATATCAGACCACGCTTCCTTAGCGCGATTACGCAGACTAATAAAGCCGTTATATGAGAGCACTACCCACAAAACAACAAGGGCGAGTACACCGAGCGCGATATAAAGAATAGTCATATACGTACATTGTAAGGTGCAGAAAAATGTATGCAAGTGGTTTGCAGAGCCACTGCCTTAGGTGTAGGGTCAGGTGCGAGGAGGAGAGAATATGCACATTAATCTGGATGGGGTTGCAGACCACTTGGCTGACAAGGTTCTGGCGGCTGTCCCTGCGATCTGCTACACAGCGATTGCGGCGGTAATTGTGATCGGAGCCCTGGAAGCTTTCCTGCGGCACATAGACAGCACCAAGAGCAACAACAAGTAGTCGCCGCCCGAATCACAAACGCCCCAGTCCTTATTTGGACCAGGGCGTTTTTTCTTGTGTGTAGGCTTTTAGAAATCCATTCCTCCCATACCTCCCATGTCAGGAGCTGGTGATTTTGGTTCAGGAATATCTGCAACAGCAGCTTCTGTTGTAAGAAGAATCGCTGCAGAAGAAACCGCATTCTCAACAGCACTGCGGGTTACTTTGAGTGGATCAATAATGCCTGCTTCAGCCATGTCAGCGACCTCCTCTCCCTTCAGTGCGTCATAACCACCAAATCCCTTTCCGTTCTGTACACGCTCAACAATGGCAGACCCATCATCCTTGCCTGCATTCATAAGAATCTGGCGAAGGGGACTCTCAAGGGCGCGCCCCACAATAGCGAAGCCAATCTCCTCGTCCTTGGTGTCAAAGTCCCACTCTTCAACATTCAACATGCGTGCAACTTTAGCGAGCGCTGTTCCTCCTCCAGGGACAATGCCTTCTTCAATGGAAGCCTTCGTTGCCTTCACTGCGTCGTCAATTTTGTCCTTGAGATATTTCATCTCAGTTTCAGTAGCAGCGCCGACACGGATGACAGCAACTCCACCTGAAAGCTTTGCAATGCGCTCCTCAAGCTTCTCTTGATCAAACTTAGACTTTGTCTGAGCGACAAGAGCAGAGAGTTGAGACACTCGTGCTTCTATATCTGCCTTCTTTCCCTTTCCTCCAACAAACGTTGTTGTGTCTTTGCCTGCAACTACACGTGAGGCTTTTCCAAGAGAAGAGAGTTCTACATTCTCAAACGTCATACCGAAGTCTCCTGAGATAACTTCAGCCCCAACCACAGCAGCAATGTCTGCAAGCATCTCCTTTTTGCGATCTCCAAACCCAGGAGCCTTTACTGCGATGACATTAAACGTGCCCCGGAGCTTGTTCACAACAAATGTTGTAAGTGCTTCTCCTTCAACATCGTCCGCAACAATAACAAGTTCCTTGCGTCCTGCTTGTGCAACTTTTTCAAGAAGGGGAAGTATCTCCTGTACGCTGACAATCTTCTTATCGGTAACAAGAATCTGCGCGTCACGCATTTCAGCTTCCATGCGCTCAGGGTTGGTTACCATGTAGGCAGACACATATCCCTTATCAATCTGCATTCCCTCTACTACTTCGTAGGAGAGTTCCATACCTTGACTCTCTTCAACGGTAACCACGCCATTCTTTCCGACCTTCTCAACGGTCTCAGCAATAATGCGTCCAAGCTCTTCGCTCTCTGCAGAAATCGTTGCTACCTGTTCAATATCACGTCTTCCTTCAACAGGCTTTGCCATCTTCTTAAGTTCCTTAATAGCAGCATCTCTTGCCTGCTCCATACCCGAACGAATACCCATCGCATTAGCGCCTTTTGTTAGGTTTGCGAGTCCTTCGCTCACCATGGCTTCAAGAAGCACGACCGTTGTAGTAGTTCCGTCTCCTGCAACGTCGTTTGATTTGTTTGCAACTTCTTTCACCATCTCAGCACCCATGTTTTCAAACCTGTCCTTGAAGGAAATCTCCTTCGCGATAGACACGCCGTCATTTGTTATGCGGGGACCACCATAACTCTTCTCAAGCACGACGTTACGACCGCGCGGACCAAGGGTAACCTTCACTGCACGCGCTGCCTTCTGAAGACCTTCGTGTATAGACTTGCGAGCGTCTTCACCAAATAGAATTTGTTTTGCCATAAAGAAATAGGGAAGTTACTAGGGGAGTAAGAACTACTGAATAACGGCAAGCACATTGGACTCAGAGAGTATGAAATACTCCTGTCCATCAATCTTTACCTCGTCAAATCCGTACTTAGAGAACAGAACGGTGTCTCCAATCTTTACAGAGAGGGGAATGAGCTTGCCGTCTTCTGTGCGACCTTTGCCAACTGCAACTATTGTTCCGCGTTCTGGTTTTTCTCGGTTGCCCGTGTCGGGGAGGATAATGCCCATTGCCGATACCTCATCCTTCTTAAGAGGTTGGACAACGACACGATCTCCAAGCGGCGTAATTGAAAGAGTCTCACGTGCTGCTTTAGCCATAGGAAAAATATTCGCTTATGCGGGTTTATAACAAAGCTCCATCACTTGGCGCGAGTTCCCTCGCCCAAAGTTATCCACAGTATAGAACGCGAGTGAAGTGCGTCAAACTTGACTCATATTGTTTTTTGTTTTGTTACAATTATGTGCAGAAATCCATTGCTCCGGACCAGTTCTCGTGCTATTCTCCAGAGCACCGATGGAGACTCTTTTGGCATATCTGCCCTACATTCAAATAGCACTTGCCCTACTCCTTATCACAGGGATTGTTCTGCAGAACCGCGGAGCATCTCTTGGAGGAGCTTTTGGAGGCGACAACTTTGCGTCTACATTCTACAAGCGCCGTGGCGCTGAGAAATTTCTTTTTAATGCAACTGTTGTACTCGCTGTCTTGTTTGTACTTGCAGCAATTGCTGGACTCTTTGTCTAACCCCAATTCACTTGTCGCGTATGCGGCCCTCTTCCCTTTTTACTCTGTTGCGCACCCGCCAGCCGATTCCTTGGCTTGAGGCGCTTTCAGCACATATCCGTTCCCTTTCTTACGGAGACAAGCTCATCGTAAGTGTATTAGGCATATTTGTACTTGCCTCAAGTCTTGCAGGACTCTACGCACTTGAGCGTTCCTTACTTATTGAGGTACCCGCTCGCGGAGGCAGTCTTACTGAAGGTGTTGTTGGCTCCCCTCGTTTTGTAAATCCTTTGCTAGCACTCACGGACGCTGATAGAGATCTTACTGCCCTTACGTATGCCGGGCTTATGGGAGTAGCGCCAGACGGCTCTCTTATTCCAGTTCTTGCTGAAAGCTACAGTGTCTCAGAAGACGGAAAGGAGTATTTGTTTACACTTCGCTCAGATGCACGCTTCTCAAACAATACTCCTGTTACCGCTGAAGACGTTGTCTTTACTATAGAGAAAGCGCAGGATCCTTCTCTAAAGAGTCCGGAGCTTGCGAACTGGGCAAACATTAAGGCTGAGATTGTTGATGCACGCACCGTGCGATTCCTGCTTCCAAAACCATATGCACCCTTTCTTGTAGACACCACACTCGGTATTCTTCCTGCACAATTATGGAGGAACATCCCTGTTGATGAATTCCCCTTCTCCCCTCTTATGACTGAGCCTGTGGGAGCTGGACCTTTCCAGGTACAGAATGTCACTAGAGGAAAAAAAGGAACGATCATCAGTTACGAACTCCGCGCGTTTTCTAAGTACGCACTAGGGCGTCCCTACCTTGATCGTATTCTGCTTCGCTTCTACGAGAGCACCGATGCTCTAGGAAATGCATATCGTAAGGGAACCATTGAAAGCGCATACGGCATAAATACGAGTACGGCACTGCGTGTTCCCTACTCTCGTACCTTTGGTGCATTCTTTAACCCAGACGAGAACCCTGTCTTTACGAACCTTGAAGTGCGCAAAGCACTTTCACTTGCCATTGATAGACAGGCACTAGTTTCGGGTGCCCTTGGGGGAAATGCCACGCCACTCTTTGGCCCAGTCCCGCCCGGAAGCGGCATAACACAACCAGAGATTCCTGTAGAGGATGGCGTGCTTCTTGCAACAGAGATTCTTGAAGACAACGGCTGGGAACAGGACGCTGAAACAGGGGTGTGGGAAAATGCAAAGGAAGAGCTACTGCTTGAAACAATTACACTGAAAACGTCAAACGTTCCAGAGCTTAAAGCAGTTGCAACGAGTATAGAGAGCGACTGGGAGCGTCTTGGAGTAAATACAGAGATTGAGCTGTATGAGCCAGGGGATCTCGCATCTTCAGTTATCCGCCCTCGTGCGTATGAAGTACTTCTCTTTGGCATGGTTATCGGAAGAGACCAGGACCTCTTTGCGTTCTGGGATTCAGGAGAGCGAAGCGATCCTGGTCTTAATATTGCAGGCTATGCAAACAGGTCTGTTGATACACTTCTTGAAAGTGCTCGTGTGGAACTTAATCCTGAGATTGCACGCGCGGACTTACAGAAATTATCTCAACTAATTGCAGAAGATTACCCCGCAGCCTTTACGCATGCACCAGACTTCCTGTATGCTGTGCCTCAAAGCGTGCAGGGTATCCGTCTTGTGCAGATAACCGCACCCGCAGACCGTTTCGCTGCAGTCCATACGTGGTACCGACGAAGCGAGCTCGTGTGGCCATTTCTTGTTTCAAAGTGAGTGCTCAGTTGGTAGGTTAGAGAATTCTTCTCCAGGTTACCGACTGCGCACTGACACCATATACGGTGTGCATCTAATAAAAGTATTTAACATCTAATCATTATTGCTATGTCAGCACCCGCACCAGCGCCAGCGCCTGCCCCTCAAGGCCGCGCACCGCGCTCAGAAAGTAGCCAAGGACCACGCCCAGAGAGGCGTACTGACGGCCCTCGCCCTCCTCAAGCACGAGGAAAGGAGACAGGTCCTCGCAGAGCCCGTCCAGCGAATCGCACTATGCGACGACCTGGAGGCGCTCAAGGAGGCACCCCCACCGTTAAGAAGGCTCCTGACTACTTCCCGGAAGCTCCTGGAAAGGACGTCGTTCGCGTCGTTCCTCTTGGAGGAGTTGAGGAGGTGGGACGAAACATGTTTACCATTGAAGCCAATGGAGACATCTTTGTGTTTGACGTCGGATTCCAGTTCGTGTCTGAGGACACTTCTCCCGGCGTTGACTACGTCCTTCCAAACACTCGGTACCTTGAAATGAACAAGGATCGTATTCGTGGCGTGTTCATCACACACGGACACCTTGACCACATTGGAGGTATTCCCTTCCTCATGAACCGCATGGGGAACCCAACAATCTACACGCAGAATCTTTCTGCAGTGATGATCAAAAAGCGACAGGAAGAATATCCTGATCAACCAGAACTCAATATCGTAACGGTTGAGCCTGGGTCAACGATGACCATTGGGTCAACGAAAGTGCAGTTCTTCCCTGTAACACACTCAATCCCTGATTCAATGGGTATTGCTATAAGTACTCCATACGGAAACGTTATTGCTACAGGAGACCTTAAGCTTGATCATGAGAACGGTATTCCTACTGAGACTGAAGCCAAGAAATGGGGAGCACTTGGAAAACAGAAGAACCTCCTCTTTATTGCAGACTCAACAAACGCAGAGCGTGACGGATTCTCCGTACCAGAGCGCAAAGTTCATGAGACTCTTGAAGAGATTATTAGGACCGTCAAAGGACGTTTGATAATCGGTACATTTGCTTCTCAGTTTGAGCGCATGGTCCGTATCATTGAAATCTCTGAAGCTCTTGGAAAGAAAGTAATTACTGAGGGACGCTCTATTAAGACGAACTTGGAAATTGCACAGAAGACAGGTCTTCTTACTGTTAAGAAGGACACTATCATTAGCTCCCAAGAGATCGGAGATTATCCTCCAGACAAAATTGTTATCCTTTCAACAGGAGCACAGGGAGAGGAGTTTGCGGCGCTCATGCGTATTGCAACCAAGCAGCACAAGAGCATCACACTTAATTCTCGCGACACAATTGTGCTCTCTTCTTCCGTTATTCCTGGAAACGAGATTTCAGTACAGAAGCTGAAAGACAACTTGTACCGCAACGGCGTTACGTTGATTCACTACCGCTCAAGCGATGTGCACTCAACAGGGCACGGAAATACTGGCGAACTTATCTGGATTAACCAGCAAGTGAACGCAAAGTACTTCATGCCTGCGTACGGGTACTACTCAATGACAGCGAGCCATGCTCGCGCAGTTGAACAGGCAGGACGTCCTCGCGAATCAATCATTCTTGCTGATAACGGAATGGTTATTGATATTGAGGAGAACGGCGAGAAGCTCAATTACCACAAGCAAAAAGTTCCCTCTACACCACTCGTGGTTGATGGATTCTCCATTGGAGATCTTCAAGAGGTGGTAATTCGTGATCGCCAGATGCTTGCTAAGGACGGCATGTTCGTTATCATCGCAACGGTTAACCTAAAGACCGGGAAACTCAGGAAGTCACCGGATATTATCTCTCGCGGATTCGTGTACCTCCGTGAAAATCAGGAGATGCTCAATCAAGCACGACTTCTTATCAAGAAGACCGTTGAGGATTCAACTGAGGGAATGAATCCTGTTGATCTTGATTACGTTAAGAATGCACTCTCAGATACTATGGCTGGCTACTTGTTCACTAGAACAAACAAAGCACCAATGGTGATCCCTGTTCTTATCGGAGTGTAAGCACTTCACTAGAGAGAAGTACACAACAACTGTCGCAGAAATGCGGCAGTTGTTGTTTTATGAGTGCTACAATCTCTTATCATGGGTCCTCGCCTTGCTCTTTCTATTGGCAACTTCTTTGCCGCAGGACATTTCTTTCTCGTTGCATACATTATTGCGCCCTATTTAGCGCTATACATGCCAGCCGCACAGACTGGCCTCGTTGTTTCATTAGGGGCAGTCTTTACTCTTTCTTTGTTCCCGTTCATGCCGCGCATTACGGCGCATTTTGGCGCGCGCAAGATGGCCATTGCGCTCACCTCTCTACAAGCAATTATCCTTGGATCTCTCGCTATTAGCCCAGGGGTTATTCCTGCTGTTATTTTTATTGCAGCCGCCTGTGCTACAGCTCCTTTCATTAGCTACCAGCTTGATTTACTGCTTGAGGCGACTGTCCGCGAAGAAAACACTACGGGACGTGTGCGTACGCTCTTCCTTACTGCCGCTAATATTGCTCTTGTTCTTGCGCCTTTGATTATTGGTTTCTTGCTTGGGAGCACTGAGAACTACGCACGAGTCTTTTTTGCTTCAGCACTCATGCTTACTCCCTTTATTACGCTCTTTCTGTTTGAACGCACTCCAGAGCCACAGCCTCACGGCATAACAAGAGTAGGTCTCACTTGTAAGTGCATCTGGGCAGACAAAGACTTGCGAGCCGCATCAATTGGGAATGCTGTACTGCAGTTCTTTTACCACCTGGCTCCTCTCTATACCTCTTTATATTTACACACTGCTCTTGGTATTCCTTGGAGCGAGTTAGGATGGATATTTGCCATAATGCTCATCCCGTTTGTGTTTATTGAGTATCCCGCAGGGTATATTGCAGACCGCTGGCTTGGAGACAAAGAGCTACTTATCACAGGGTTTGTCATAACCGGTGTCTTCTTTGCCCTCTTAGGATTTGTCACCATAGAAACCCCTCTTCTTCTTATAGCCGCGATACTCTTTATGACTCGCGTTGGTGCTGCTCTTGTTGAAGCAATGGTTGAAGGACATTTCTTTAGACGCGTGAGCGAACGTGATGCAAACACTATTAGTGTCTTTCGTATGACACGTCCACTTGCAGGATTAACTGCCCCGTTGTTTGCAAGTATTGTTCTTCTTTCTGGAAACTACCTCGCTTTCTTCATTCTTTCAGGAGGAATCATCGTTGCACTTGGAGTGGTAAGTGCTGCTGCAATTCACGACATACGTTAGTCTGCCAAAGTGTACGTGCTTCTCCTTTTCTGAATAAGCCCTTCTCGTAACAGCACGGTTATTTGTTCATCAACTTCTTGTACTCGTTCTTTAGGGAAAAGTTTTAGAAGCGTCGCCTTTGTTGCAGGAGATTGTACGAGTGCTTTTAGCAGTGCCCCACGCACCTCACGCCTAGATCCTTTAAACGCCTTTTGCTTTTTATACGTAGTGCTTCTTTTATTTTGTGAAGCACCGGTACGCTTTAAATAAGTCCCATAATCCATAAGCGCGGCATACCATTCTCGGGCATTTCCCTTTGGAAGTGCTTTCTCAAGGACGTGTAGTACCTCAGCATCAGAAACGTGCTCCGCTTCACTAAAAAAGTGATGTAGTACTACAGTGCGAATATTGGTCTCAATGCAAACGACATCTGTGTTATACGCGAAGGCACATACCGCTCTGGCTGTGTATGAACCGATTCCTGGCAGAGCTTGAAGCTCCTCCGGTGTTTTAGGAAAGACTCCTCCATGGAGCGCAACTACCTCCTGCGCTGCTTCCTTTAAATATTTAGCACGTCTGTTGTAGCCAAGTCCTTGCCATTCGCGAAGCACAGAAGAAAGAGGCGCTTTTGCAAGCGATGAGACAGAGGGAAACTTTTTGAGAAAGGAGGTGTAGTACGGAACTACACGTTCTACCTGTGTTTGCTGCAACATCATCTCTGAGACCAGAATATGGTACGGATCACGGGTCTTCCTCCAGGGAAGCGTGTGTCTCCCTAGAGAAGCGTAGTATGCGAGAACGAGTTCCCTAAACTTTCTTGGTGTCATCTGCTGAAACAGGCGCGTCAGGCAAGATAAAGAAAGCGAGTATGTATATGAGTATTCCAGGAGCAACTGCTGTTATGAGCATGAAAAACAAATAGATGAGACGAACGATGTTGCCGTCTACTTCTAAATACTCTCCCACTCCCCCAAGCACTCCTGCTACCATGCAATCTTTTCTGCTTCGCGTTAGTTTCTTCATACGAAAAGTATATCAAAGCTCATGAATAACGTCTTTTCGTTCAACAATAATCCTCCACAGTTTTGATTTTGCATGCCTATAGAGACGACTGTCAGGATTGAATGCAATAGCATCCTCAACCATATCAAGCATGGACACATCGCTCTCCCACCCCCCAACTCCTACAGAACCATTCAACGAAAGGTTCTCCTTTTCAAGGGCGCGTGCAAGCACTGATGCCTTATTCATAATGATATGCTCGTCCTCAATCTCTCCAGTGAACCTGCTTGCGGCACCTGTCTCATAAAAGATTCCGTATGACTTCTCAAACCCAAGCTCGTACGCAAACCCGTCAACTATAAACTTTGGAGAATGAGAGACAGCAAGTAGGAAGTGACCCTCTTTCTTTAGCTCCTGCACAAGATCCCGGGTATACCTAAAGACATTCTTTTGTTCTTTCTCAATTAACTCCCCAGCAACATCTGCCACCTCTCCATATGAAAGTCCTTTTGCATGTGTGGCGAAAGCTTTCACTGCCTTCTTCATTAGCTTTGCGTGGTCACTCGCATGGAGGTCTTCTTGTAAAAGTCCTTCGTAGCTTGCCTCGGCACTTTTTGGGAGAAGTTCCCGTGCCACGAGCTCTTCCATAAGTTTCGCCAGTAGGCACGAGCGATACAGTGTTCCGTCTATATCAAAGACTGCTACAGGGCGCTTCATACTTCCTATGGTACCTTATTTTGCCTTAGGCCATCGCAGTGCTGCCTTAGGCCATAGCTTCGTTAAAGGATGCTCCTCACACGCATGAGGGAGCGCAGGACATACATAGCGGCCGTACAGAACAAGTCCATTATTTACGTACTTCCAGTCTTTCTTCGGAATGAGTACCTCTAGGTCCTTAGATATCTTAGTGAGTTCTGTATTATCCGTAAGATCAAAACGAAGAGCGAATCTACGTACATGGGTGTCTGTGGGAATACCTTCCCAAACACTAAACAGCTCCCCCAGCACTACATGTGCAGTTTTATATGCAACACCTGGCAAGAGAATTAACTCCCTTTCTGTCTGCGGTACCTCACCATTAAATTGATCGCGTATCATTTGCGCCGCAGAGACGATGTAGCGTGCCTTGGACTGATGATACGTTATGGACGAGGTTTCATTTGAAAAGACCGCGACAGACGCAGTAGCGAAATCATCAACTGTCTTGTACTTTTTCCAAAGCGTCTCTGTAACGGCATTTACTTTCTTATCTGTACACTGCGCTGACAATATAACTGCAGCTACAAATTGAAATGGAGTATCGTACGCAAGTTCACTCTTAGGCTCTGGGTACGAACGCCTTAGATAGCGAACTATCTCCTGTGCTCTCTTCTTTCGTTCTTCTTTGTGTACGTCTCTGAAAAGTTCATCCATGCACTACATCTTGAAGTACTTCTGCTGCGTGTTCCTCGGGACGCACATTTTCATATATCTTCTCTACGTATCCTTCAGGATTTATAAGAAATGAAGTACGAAATACTCCGTCATACTCTCGTCCCATAAACTTCTTCTTTCCCCACACGTCGTAGGTAGAAATAACGTCCTTCTCAGGGTCTGCGAGTAGCGTAAATGGAAGTGAGTACTTTAGAGCAAACTTTTTATGGCTTTCTACAGAATCGGGAGAGATCCCGAGGACAACCATTTTGCTCTTAGCAAACGAAGGGAATGCATCTCGTATAGAGCACGCCTCCTTGGTACATCCTGGCGTATCGTCCTTAGGATAGAAGTAGATGAGCACAGGTGATCCACGATACGAAGAAAGTGTGTGCGGCGCTCCGTCTTGATCAAGGAGGGTAAAATCTGGAGCGAGAGAGCCAACTGAGGGATGTGCCATGAATTACAGATCTTCTCCAGTTTCTTCAAGAAGCGTTCTTGTAAAAGCGAAATGGAAGAGAATTGAAATAATTGAGCCAGTAGCAACCAAGAAGAGGACAAAGGAGACAAGTCCTCCAACAACTGGCACGACACTAATGAGATACAGGGCGAGCATACCAAGAAGCGCGAACTTCCACGTTACTTGTGTACGCTTCATCAAGCCCCGAGAGAGAGCGGCACCCGCAAGAATACCTGCATAGACATACCCAACAGCAAGAAGGAGTACATATGCCGTTGCCAATATGAATGCAACCCCAATACCTACGAATGAAACAGCGAGTAACAGGATAAGCATCGGCGTGGCAAAGACCATTCCAAACCCAAGGAGTCCAAGGAGCGCAAATCTGCCAGGAGTACGTGCAAGTGCCTTATCAGCAACACGCTGAGAGAAGACGGGAAATAGCCCGGCAAAGAGACCGGCTAGTATAAGTACAGCAATTATCTTGACCACAAACAACACACTCGCTCCCGCAAGCGCGAAGGTCTTTGCCTGCTCAATTGTTGGCAAGTAGGAAGAGGCACCAATATACGTTACTGCTCCTATAATCTCAGCTGAAGCAGGAATAGCTGCCTGCTGTGGTGCATCGTATTCAAATGTCCCATTGATGATAGTGCCCTCTTCAAGGGTTATACGATCTGAAGCTATAACTTCAACATCTCCCGCAAACTCTCCAGACAAAGTTACATCAGCTCCATAGATAACCACTGGCCCACCAGAACCTGTGAGTCGCACAGTCCCACCAATGATTCGTGTATCGCGAGCAGTAGTTGAAGCAACGACAGACCCTCCCGCAAGCATAAGATCTCCCGAGACTGGAGCAGAGACCGTTACCTGTCCTCCCGCTGCTCGGAGATCTCCCTCAATTGGATGCGTGATAGAAATTGTTCCCCCTCCAAGCAACGCATCTCCTGCAATAGGTGCAGCTACGGAAAGCGTCCCACCAAAGGCAAGAAGATCTGCAGGAAGTGGTACGGTGAGTGTTATATCTGTACCTGTGAGATACAGGTTTTCAAGCGGAGCCTCGGTTATAACAAGCGTACGGGCACTCGCTAGAGTAGCCGCTGAAACTGCGCCAGGAGTAAGGAGGAGCACCAAAAGGAGAGCTCCAGCTATGCGAAATCGCTTCATGGAACCCATAGTACCACACGGTACTTGCCGTCAAGAACTTCCCTTTCTCAAGGAGTACACAATGCCCCAAGACACCACTGCAATGGCAGCAGAGGCAAGACAGTAGACACAAATTGCTTTAATAAGAAATAGTTGTATAGCAACAAACACTGCTGAGGCTCCCACTCCTCCTATTGCAAGAAGGTGTAGTAGATTCCATATGATCTTCTGTTGAAAGAAGACCCATATTCCAGCAAGTATAAAAAACACCATGTAGAACAAGACACCGTACAGTGCAAGTGGTATTCCAAACAATTGAGAGTATGGACTCTGAGCAACAATGTTGCATCCGTCTAACACTCCACCAATTTCACACGTAAGAGCGGTGTCTGTAACTGCACTTTGGTAGAGATACCAAGAGTCAGCAATACCTGCAAGAAGGAGTATAAAGAGAAACACTACAAGGATAGTGCGGTGCATGTGTCTATCGTACCGCGGTGAAGTTCAACGAGCAATCGCCTGAAACCCTGTGCACTTTCCTGCAGTTTATATAAGTGGAGGGACAGAACACTACAACGAGATAGAGAGACGCCTTGCGCTCTCGTCATCTGCACTCGTGCTGATGACTTATATACTTAACCCAATTATTCATATGCCTATTTTTCAGGCGATTGGGCTTGGAGTATGTATCCTCGTCCTTAAACTTCTTGTCCCACAGATTCTTACCGAAGTAGAACACACCGCAATTGTATTCCTCAAAGGAGCACAACTGTCGGCTGTGGTTGCTACGGATCTTGTTGCTGGCGCCAGCGCTATACAGTTCTCCCAAGAACCGTTTGCTCTGCCCCACGCAACTCCCATCCCCTAGCACTTCTACTTCTTATGGCCGGACTCACATGAGTTCGGTCTACGTGTTTTTACTTACGCTCTACCGTATACTCTACAGACATGGAACATCTCAAGGCAAAGGTGACTGAACAATTAAATGTTATCGGAATTGCCATAACAATCATTCTTCTTTTAGCTCTTACTATTTTCGTTGATATAAAGGAGCTTCAAGAGTTGGTTGCTACGAGCGGAGCACTTGCACCCCTCATCCTTATTGTTCTTAAGGCATCAACGATTGTAGTTGCTCCACTTTCAGGCTCCCCTCTGTATCCATTAGTTGGACTTATCTTTGGGTTCTGGCCAGGTATTTTATACATTGTTGCAGGAGATTTCCTTGGTATCACCATCGCCTTTACGTTAAGCCGTGTATTTGGGTATCCGGTTGTTAATCGTCTAATTGTAGGAAAAGAGCGGAGCACCCTTGCAAAGATTGTTCGGCACGTTGGCACCACAAAGGGATTCGTTCATATGTGCCTTACTTGCTTTGCACTCCCTGAACTTATTGCATACGGCGCAGGGCTCTCTACGCTCCCCTATTGGAAGTTCATACTCCTCTACCTTCCTATATCAATCGCAGTCTCTTCTGCAGCAGTACTCTTTGGTTCTCTCCTAGATCCCTCCCAATCTTCACTCTTTATCGCAGTTGGCGTACCGCTTGCAGGAGCAATTATTGTAGGAGCTGGAGCACTTCTCTTTTTGCGGGGAGTACGGCAAAAGGAAGACTAAGATTTCTTAGGTAGACAAAGTACAATCCAGAACAAGCCCAAAAGAAAGCCTCCCATTACGTCTGAAAAGAAATGTACGCCGAGTACAAGACGACTGAATCCAATAAGGAATACGAGTGCACCTAAAGCAGTAACTAGAGATACACGCATATATCCGCGTGTAAGTTGTGCACTCATAAAAGCCAGGAAACCAAAGAGCGCCATAGCTGAAGTGGCATGCCCGCTTGGAAATGAATACGTAAGTAAAGAGTCAAACCACTGCAACGGCTCTGGTCTAATGCGTGCGACAAGCACCTTTATGAGATTCGCACTTATGATGCTCCCCGCAAGCACTAGTACCAGCGCTCGCATATATGCAACACGCTTCCGTATAAAATAGACAGCACCCAACCCTATGGCAACGGTGCCGGACACACCTGCAAGCGCTGTTATTACGAGAAACAACTGGATACTTGTAAGTGTCTGATGAGACACAAGAAATCGCGCAATTGGTACATCAATAGCACGCACGAGTTCAGGGAACTGCCACGTAGCAAACGCTAGGAGCAAGAAAGCAACTCCCAGGAATACTGTCGCATGAATTCTACTCATAGCTTCCGACTATCATACGCCCAATGAAGCAACGCCTGGCGTTGTCGTGTATGACAGGTCTCGTCTGCTTGTCTACAGGCATACTTTATCTGTGCAACGTGTCTCACCATTTGTCGCCACCTTTTTATTTGTCGTGCATCTTCCTTTGGAATACGCCTTCCGCTGAAATATCTGCAGTACCACTGAAACCATCCTCTCGGATCTTCTTTGTATATCCATCCCTTCTCCCTCCACACTGAAAGAGATTGCGATGCATCTACACCAAAGAAGTTACATGACCTATCATGTCCTCCTGGAGAGAGTCTCGCGTGAGTAAACCACTCTACCGGAAATTCTTTCTTGCAATCCGTCATATACTTCCCTCCAAATACACCAAGAGCAAGCATCTCTTTGGGTGTTAGGTCTGGGGTGAATTCTGGAGAGAAGTTCTCACCCATTGGTTCTGTGCGCACATAGGAGTACCCTTGCTGCATAGTATCTGAGACAGTTACTGTGACAGGCCGCATTAAGAATAGTATACGCGAAAACGGACCCCCGAGAGGGTCCGTTTTCTTTCCTGCTAGTAACGTTCTACTTCAACTCGCTTTCAATAAGCGCCTTCACTGCGTCATACGGCTGTGCTCCAGAGAGAAGCGTTGTGCCGATGATAAGACTCGGAGTTCCATTAATACCGAGAGCTTGTCCTTCTGCACGGTCTGCTGCAATTGCAGCCTCATACTCAGAACGCTTATCAGTAATGAGCTTAAGAACACGATCAGTATCAATTCCAGGAATAGTACGGGTCAATGCTTCAATGCTTGCAAAGTCGCCGAATCCACCAAACTCTTCGTCCTGACTTTCAGCCATAGCACGGAACCAATCATAGAAGCGATCAGGATGTGCGTCCCATACCGCACGTCCAAAGATTGCTGCGCTCATTGAATCCTCATTGCGCTCCGGATTCTTTGAGTACTCATCAAGGAACTGGAAGTCCTTGAATACAATCTTTACCTTCCCGTTCTTCACATAATTCTCGTACACTTCTGCTGTAGTGGTGAGCTCAAACTGTTTGCAGAACGGGCACTGGTAGTCGTACCACACTGCCATAACAACAGGAGCATTCTTCTCACCAACATATGGGCTTGAATCAGTGTCCACATCTTTAATGTCTACAGCCATAGCCTGTCCGTCCTGAGGAGTGTTCTTAGATCCGCCCTGTCCGAAGGCAACAGCGACAGCAATAATCACACAGCCCAAAACAACAGCGATAGGCGTCAGATATTTCTCCATAAATCCTCCTCCCTGTGCGTTCGTTTCCATACCAAGTATTTATCCCTTATTTAAGTATTATGTCCCTAGTATAACAAATCCCCGCTAATAGGTAGCAGGGATTTGTTGTCCTCTATAGAGGGGGGTTACGGAATGAAGGTAAGTGCTTTCCCTGTTGTTCCAGCGCGTCCTGTGCGACCAATACGGTGCGTATAGTCCTCGTATGTTGAAGGAAGATCGTAGTTGATCACGTGAGTAACACCAGAGATGTCTAGTCCACGAGCAGCAACATCTGTTGCTACAAGAACACGAACATCATTCTTTTTGAATGCAATGAGTGCCTTCTGGCGCGCACTGTGTGTCTTGTTTCCGTGAATAGAATCTGCGCGAATACCTTGCTGACGAAGGTCTTTCGCCATTCGTTCAACACCGTGCTTGGTACGTCCAAAGACAAGTGCCTTTTCAAACTCAGGTTCTTTCAAGAGCTCAACAAGTCTGTCAAACTTCTGCGAGTGATGTACTTGCACAACGTCTTGATCAATCGTATGCGAAGTCTCTCGTGTCTTCACTGAGACAGAAACAGGATCCTTAAGGAAGGCCCCGATAAGTGCCTGGATGTCGCGAGACATTGTTGCAGAGAAGAAAAGTGTGTGACGTTCTGCACGCATCTTGCTAAGGATGAAACGCATGTCGTCAATGAATCCCATGTCTAGCATGCGGTCCGCC
Organism: Patescibacteria group bacterium; assembly: GCA_018826905.1. Classification (GTDB taxonomy): domain Bacteria; phylum Patescibacteriota; class Minisyncoccia; order Phycocordibacterales; family Phycocordibacteraceae; genus C7867-001. The sequence continues at coordinate 166,915 of JAHJYC010000004.1, forward strand.
TCATCAAGTACAACTGTACCGAAGTGAGTAAGGTCTAGATCGCGGCGCTCCATGAGGTCCTTTAGACGTCCTGGTGTTCCGATAACAAATGCAGGGTTACGCTTAAGAACGCGAATCTGAGGAACAATGTTTGCTCCCCCGACACACGTTACAGACGCAAGACCAAGTCCCTTCGCAAAGCCAAAGAACTCAGATTCAATCTGAATTGCGAGCTCGCGGGTTGGAACCATAACGAGCACACGCTCGTCGCTTCCAAGTGCACGGAACTTGAGCACTTTATCAATAAGAGGAATAAGGAATGCGGCTGTCTTTCCTGTTCCGGTGTTTGCAATACCTACAACATCCTTCCCAAGAAGAACGTGCGGGATTGATTGATCCTGAATTGGTGTTGGTGTGACGTATCCCTTATTAGCAATATTTGCCTTGAGGCGTTCGTCTACTGCAAAGTCTGCGAACGCGTGAGTTGAGTTATATGCTTCAACTTCGCCTGCTGGCTGTGCTTTGTTTACGAGTTTTGAGAGATCAACAGCCATCTCTTGGTATCCACGTCCTCCACGAGTAGGGCGAGCGTTTTGTGAACGCTCTGGGCGTCCTGTTGGGCGTCCTCCTGTACTTGCGCGACGAGGTCCTCCACGAGAGCCTCCGCTTGAACGGCGCTGTTCAACAGCAGCGGTCATAGGACGCTTAAAGCCGTTTTCAAGCGCAAAGCGCATGCCTGCCTCGTATGCAGGGTTTGTTCTAGTATCGCGTCCTCCGAAACGAGAGCGCTGGGGTGCGTTCGTGCGGCGTGGGCCACGTGAAGAACGCGTATCTTTCTTTGTATCCATGTTGAATGCGTGAGCACGGGTCTGCCGTGCCTTGTAAATTATAAGGCGCCAAATATGGCTCAACCGTTCTCGAGAGTCTCAAGCGATGCGCGCTGGCGCGGTGCCTGGTCTTGAATTCTCTTCAAGACGGCGATCCGTGGAGCAACTGTTGTAAAAGTAGTATACCAGACGCTTGTATTTGCGCAAGTAGAGAAAGCGCCCGTTCTCCGGGCGCTTTCCTAACTTTTTCTGCCTGATCCTGACTTCTTTCCCCCTCCCGATTCCTTATTCACTGTTGCCCAGGCACGGGCCTCCGCTTCCTTTTCAGATACTCCCTTCTCCTTATATCCCTCTTCTATGTGTGCAGCCTGTCGCTTCTGCTTGTCTGTATAAGCTGACTTGTCTCCACGAGGCATACACGTTACGCAACAGGATTCTTGCCCTGAATAAGGCGGATGAGCACCATGATTATTGCCACAACGAGAAGGAGATGCAGGAAGCCTCCAACTGTGTATGAGGTCACCAGGCCAACGAGCCAAAGCACCAAGAGGATTGCAGCTATTGTATAAAGCATGACTATATTTGCTTACTAGTAAGTAGTGCCCTAATACTACAGACGCGAGCATAAAGACTTGGTGAAGGGAGGAAGATACAAAAAGGAATGGAGGAGGAAGGGTGTGGACACCAACCCCCATCCAATGTTATTTGAATTCAATCAGAATTCTGTTGCTCTGCTTGATCAGGTCGATGAACTTGTGACGGCCCGTCATCACCTCCTCGTGCCATAGGTCTCCGAAGAGTTCCTCCATTTGGCCGAGGATGTGCTCGTCGTCCAGGTCCAGCTCGTGCGAATTGCGGACAAGCAACTGCACAATGGCTCTGGTCCCTTGATCTGCTTCTGAGTAATGCAGATCGTATTTGTCATCAAGCATATTAACGAAAGTGAACTTCCGAATTCTCAGTTCGTTTTCCTGAAAGGGGTACTGAATGCCGAGCTCTTCGGCAACGCCAGCAACCCGCCCTAGGAATTGTTCGTTAGCCTCAAGCATGACACTTGTTCCTTTCAAACTATTTGGGTGAGGTCTTCCCCACTCCTTTTTGTATCCATACTTTCAAAGAGCATGAGTACCCTACCAAATGGATTCTGAAACGCAAAACGCCTCCTGAAGGAGGCGTTTTGTTAGCGACGTGCTTTTGCTCTATCGCTGTCAGTGAGGTGTTGCTTACGCAAACGAACGTTATCAGGAGTTATCTCCAAATACTCGTCTTCACTCATAACTTCAAGTCCGCGCTCAATAGTAAGCGTGTATGGAGGGAAGAGGTTAATTGCCTCATCATTTCCAGAAGAACGAACGTTTGTAAGGTTCTTGCCCTTTGTTGGGTTTGAGGTCATCTCCTCTCCCTTTGAAGTGTTTCCAATAACCATACCTTCATAGACTTCTGTTGCAGGAGAGATGTACAGAATACCGCGCTCCTGAAGTCCCCAGAGGGCGTAGCCAAGCGCCTTCCCTGTTGCCATTGAAATCATTGATCCAACCTGACGCTTCTTGATTTCTCCAGCGTATGGCTTAAAGCCGAGTACTCGTGAAGAAAGAATTCCTTCTCCCTTTGTATCAATAACAAACTGGCTACGGTATCCGAGAAGTCCGCGAGTCGGGCCCTCAAGAGTAAGACGTACGATATCGCCATCTTGCGTAAGGTTCTGGAGCACAAAGCTACGAGTACCGAGGCGCTCAATAATAGCTCCCTGGTATTCGCTTGGAGTATCAATAATAACCTCCTCATAAGGCTCCATCTTCACTCCCTCTTCCTCACGAACGATTACTTGTGGCTGAGAGACTTGCATTTCGTATCCTGCACGACGCATGTTCTCAAGCAAAATAGCGATGTGGAGCTCTCCACGTCCAGACACCTTGAATGAATCAGGAGAAACAAAGTCCACCTTTAGACCTACGTTCACTTCAAGTTCTCGCTCAAGATACTCACGAAGCTGGCGACTAGTTACATACTTTCCTTCACGTCCAGCAAACGGAGAGTTGTTAACAAGGAAATTTAGAGTGATGGTCGGCTCATCAATCGCAATTGCTGGAAGTGGTTCAGCTGCAGGATCTGTTGTAACAGTTTCTCCAATGAAGATATCTGAAAGACCAGCAATGATAACAATATCTCCTGCCTGGGCTTCTGTAGCTTCCACACGCTCAAGACCCTTAAAGCTAAACATCTTCGTTAGCTTTCCGGTGCGAGTTGAACCATCTGGTTTCTTAACGATAACGTTGTCAGTTGATTTAACTATTCCCTCGTACACGCGAGCAATCGCGAGACGGCCTAGGAAGTTGTCGTACGCTAGGTTAAATGCCTGAAGACGAAGTGGCTTTTCAACCTGCTCTGATGTTCCAGCTACAGGAACGAGTTCCAAGATTGTGTCTAGGAGCGGAGTAAGGTCTTTTCGTTCGTCGTTAATTCCCTTCATCGCAACACCCTCGCGTCCAATAGCGTATACGGTGGTGAAGTCAGCCTGCTCGTCTGATGCTCCGAGCTCCAAAAAGAGTTCAAGTACCTGCTCCTCTGCACGATCTGGATCTGCTGCAGGCTTATCTATTTTGTTGAGGACCACAATTGGCTTAAGGCCAAGCTCCAAAGATTTCTTAAGTACAAAACGTGTCTGAGGCATTGGGCCTTCCTGAGCATCAACAATAAGAAGCACTGAATCAATAGAACGGAGTACACGCTCAACTTCTGAACCGAAATCGGCGTGCCCTGGAGTGTCTACGATATTGATCTTAGTTCCCTTGTATTCAACAGCTGCATTCTTTGAGTAGATGGTAATACCACGCTCCTGCTCAATGGAGTTGCTGTCCATTGATACACCCTCAGCAGCAGCACCTGTCTGCTTCAGAATGGCGTCTGTAAGTGTCGTCTTCCCGTGATCCACGTGGGCAATAATGGCGATATTCCTGATTTCCATAAGATAAAAATAAAATGCCCCGTGGGCTGTTCTCTATACCGTACCGTATATATAGGTATACCGTCAATCTATAGTCACTCTATTTAAGATACCTTTGTACATTTGCGAGGTGTCCCGCATAAGAAACAGCACAATGGATCTCTCCATTTCTGTCATGCAAATAATAGATACAGGTCGTCTTTTGAGGATTAAGAGCAGCTTCTATAGACTCAAGAGAAGGGTTCGCTATTGGGTGCGGAGGAAGACCTGCATACTTATAGGTATTAAACGGAGATTCCAGTTTCTTGTCTTCAGGCGTTGGCACTGGCCACCAATTTCCCTCTTCTCCGCGGATGTACTGCAGCGTTGCGTCAACTTGAAGACGCATACCGTCATTGATACGGTTCCATAAAATTCCTGAAACCAGATGCTTATCATCCTTTGCGGCCTCTCGTTCAATCAATGACGCCATAATCAGCACCTCTGTCCACGAAACATTCTTTTGAGCTGCTTGTGGTGCGTATTTTGCAAAGACTTCTTCAAACCTCCCACGAAGTCTTGCGGCAACTTTCGCTGGTGCTTGGTCTGATGGAATCAAATAGGTATCGCCATAGTAGACACCTTCAATTTGCGAGAGAGAGGGAGCGGTATCAACAGTTATCCATTGCTCCTTCTGCTCCTCAGTCCAGCGCAACTTCTTTGCAAGCAGTGTGGCAATTTGTTCTTTTCTCCAGCCAGGTGGGAATGTTATCCATGAAAGATACGGAGGTTCTGTGAGCGCTTCAGCAATCGTCCACGCATCCATACTTGGACTAATACGATACCCTCCTTCAGAAATGCCTTTTAAATTTCCTGTGCGTGCGTATGCAATTCTGAACGCAGTGATGCTACGAATGTACCCCTCAGTTTTAAGATCGCTCGCAATCTCTTCAAACGTCTCGTCCGGCGTAACAATGAGCTCCTGCATTGGTGCAGATTTATCTACAGGACCGAAATATCGTGCGTATACAAGAAAGAATGCGAACAAGAAAACAATCGCTCCAATACCTATATATATGGTGAGTTTTCGTGAGGGACGATTCCTCTGAACAGTCTCAAGGAAAGGAACGTGCATGGATAGGTATTGTACCGTACTCGCCTACGCTTGCTTGTGGAATAGCGCTCTTGCAAGAGTTAGGTCGTCATACGAAAACTTATTCTTAAGAAAGGTGCGGACTGGAGCAAGTTTGTCTGAGCCTTTCTTTGAGAACGCTTCATAAATAGCGGGGAGTGCGTCTTGCAGACGTTCAGGGATAAGTTCTAGGAGAGTATCCTCAGTGATGCGGTTTGTCTCTAAGAGCTTTGCCGCATGATCAGAAATAGTCCCAAGTGTAAGAGAGCGCTCTAGTGCAATCTCTGTAAGAGGCATGCCGTCTATAAGGAGAGCGAGAGTTTCGTCATGTGTACTGCGCTTTGGTGTCTTTTTGCGTTCTGTTATCGCTGTTGCTTTTAAGGACCCTCCAGACGCCTTAATAAAGTTCTGTTCCATAAGCTCTCTATCTCCCGCTGCATCAAGTCCCGCAAACCTTGCACCAGCTGCCTCAGATGCTTCTTGGAAAGAGCGGTCTCTCTCTGCAACGCGTGGATGTACTGAGAGCGCGTGTTCGCTCCATCCCAACAAGAAAACTCCATCAAGTCTTCGGACACGAGAGAGCGCAACGTATCCTTGCCCATGTTCAAACGCGCGTGAAAGATCAATTGCTGCTGCATCCATACTCATACCCTGACTTTTATGCACTGTTATAGCCCACGCAAGTCTAAGGGGAATCTGTGAAATCTTTGCTTTTATCTTTCCTCCCTCTTCAACTGCCCATTCAGCAGGGGCGATCGTTATCTCTCGCTCGTCGTGCGTTTCAATGATCGGATAGCCAGTCCCCACCTCAAAATCAATAACCGTACCAAGGGTGCCGTTTGAATATCCTGCAGCAGGATTATTCTTTGTGGCCATAACAATGGCTCCCTCCTTAAGGAGGAGTTGTTCCGGAGACAAGCACCCACGCACTAAGGCTTGTGCAAGCGTTTGTGAGCCAGAACTTTCCATAGCAAATTCATGCATCTTTCCTGGTAATGCATTCAGGCGATCTCTGTTAATACGATCTACATCCGCATTGTGTGTGAACAGCTGAGGAGTGTTTTCGTCATAACTGTCATACTCGCACTCTCTCGCCATGATGCTAGAGACATGTGTATGATCCCATTCTCCTTCGCGAATAGCTGTAAGAATGTCTAAGAATCCAGGGTCGTCTTGCCGATGCTGTTCAGTTAAGTAACAGATCAAAGGATTGAGTGATCGCCACGACGCTGATTCAAAAGCGAACTCAGTTTCTCCTCTTGAGATCGGAGGGAGCTGGAAGAAATCTCCTACCAGCACAACCTGCAATCCTCCGAATGCACGCTCTGGTTCTTGCCGTACCGCACGTGTAACTTCATCAACCATTGAGAGCACACTGCCTGAGAGCATTGAAATTTCGTCTATGATAAGCACTTTTGCTTTCTGTATGCGTTTTGCGACGTGTTCCTTGTTCACAATTGCATCAAGGATCTGTGGAGTTAAGTGATCATTAATACCAATACCGCTCCACGCATGAAGTGTCATCCCGCCAACATGGGTGGCTGCGATTCCTGTAGAGGCTGTTATAGAGGGTTCAATGCCATGCGAACGTAGCCAATTTACATACGCATTAACCGTATGCGTCTTTCCGCTTCCCGGGCTTCCCGTAAGAAACACATGAGCGCCAGTTTGTAGTATGGAAAGTGCTTCTTGTTGTGTCATGCGTTATCGCTTTTCAATACTGAATGTAAATCTATAGTCAGCATCTGTAAGTGAGTCTGTTGAAACTTTAGCTGGAGACACATCAGTGAGGGTCACTGAAAATACTTCTGTTGTTATGGTAGTGCCGAGTGTGAACTCCGCAGTACTCTCACCCAACCCGTCGGTCAGCTTTACCTGAACCAGGACCGTTCCTGCTTGGATACACTGTACGTCCGTTGGACACCTACTGTCTTCAATCACCTCAAGTGGTTGTACTGTGACACTCCATGCCTCAACGACTTCATTGAGTCGTGCAATTACTGATACTCCAGAAAGCTCAACTTGTTCTCCAGTAGTACTTTCTACATACCTCGTAATAAGTAATTTCCCTTTAATAGTCTCAACAGTAATGGACACAGGAACTCTTCCTGCATCGCCAGTACTTGTTACTAATACAATTTCTCCAGCTACTTCATAAATACCTGTGTCCAATTTCGTCACAGAAATAATATCTATGTAGTCTGGAGATGGGCTTGAGGCGAGTCTTCCAGGAGCTTCAAGCGGTGCTGCTACCCATGCATCAATAAGGAGCGGTGCCACATAGGGCGCATATACCTCTCTAATAGTCTCTGTTGCATTGGGTGCTTGCAACGAAACGGCATCCATCTGATTGCTGAATGACTGTACGAGTGCACGCACATCTCCCTCGTGCTCGTTATCCAAAACCCCATCTGGGTGCGTTCCTATATACGAATAGGCAAGCGCTCCCATCACCAGGAGTGCCCCAAGAATCCAGAGGTACATAAATGCGTGGTGTTGAGTAGCGTGCTTGTGTAGAGGCATATCAATTAGAATACCATTCTTATTCTAGAAGAAACTGTAGTAATAATTGACATCGGACTATATATGGTATAATTTATGGCTATGTCTATTTTTGCACGCATACGGCCCCATTTAAAAAGTATTTCCACACGAAGCAAAGCGCTCTGGAAGCGCTATCGTTCCCTTCCCCGCTGGCAGCAAGCAGGTATCGCTGTACTTCTTATCGCGCTCCTCATAGGAGGTGTGGCCTTTGCGCGATCTGGTGGTTCTGTCGCTGAGCCAACTCCAGGAAGAACAGTAACCCTTCAATCGGTGCGCGAACTCTCCGGGGGCGGAAGCTCAGTGAATCTTATAGGGACCGTTCGTTCTGTAACTGAAGCAGCAATTCTTGCTCAAACAGGAGGGACCGTACGGAGTGTGCGCACCAGTCTCGGGAAAAGTGTTCCCGCAGGATTCATACTAGCCGAGCTTGAGAATGCTTCTGAGCGTGCTGTTGTTCTTCAAGCAGAGGGTGCCTACGAGGCAGCCGTTGCGGCTCGCAGTGCACAGTCTCTCCCTGACACGGAAATAACAGCGCGCAATGTGTACCGCAGTGCATATAGCACCCTAGACACTGCACTTCAGCTTCAGGTTGATACTTTGTATGGAGGACCTACTGCAGTTGGACCTGACCTCCTTTTGTACCCTAACCGAGATACTGCTGTGCGCCTTTCGCGTGAACGCGCACGCATTCAGGACCTTATGGAGTCTTGGGAAGCTTCACTTGCTTCTGTGGACACCCGTCAACCACAAGCACTTCTAACTGAAGCAGAGACAAACACTCGTTCCATTGAATCATTCTTGAACGAACTTGCTGCAGCAGCAAACCAACACAACTCACGCGCAACAAGTGAGCAACTTTCTGCACTTGCAACAGCACGCTCTAATGTTGCGGGAGTTCTTTCTACAATTGTCAGCGCCAAGGGCAGCTATCGCTCTGGGAGCACAAGCGCAACTGCTAGTGCTGATGCATCAGTAAAGCAAGCATTGGGTAGTTTGCGTGCTGCACAAGCAAACCTTGAGCGCACTGTTGTTCGCGCTCCTATTGGAGGGCAGGTAAACTTCCTTCCAATTCGCGTGGGAGACTACGTGACTGCATTTACCCATGTAGCAACCATTGCACAAAATGGTGCGCTTGAAATCGTTGTCTACGTTTCAGAGAACGATCGAGATCTTCTTGCAGCCGGAAGTTCTGTTGTCGTTGAAACTGACTATGGGGGGGTAATCACCTCAGTGTCTCCTGCACTTGATCCAGTGACAAAACAGATTGAGGTGCGTGTTGCGGTAACTGGGGCGAGTGATCTCGTAAATGGTCAATCTGTACGCGTCTCGTTCCCAGATCTCGCTGCTGAGACAAATGAACTCGCGCAAATAGAGGGTCCTATTCTTCTTCCTCTTTCTTCAGTTAAGCTCCGTGCAGGAGATCGCATCGTCTACACCCTAGACGAGGACAATCGTCTTGTTGCTAATGCAGTAACAGTCGGTGAGGTGCGTGGCGATCGTATTGAGATAGTGAGCCCGCTCTCTCCAGAACTTCGCATAGTTCGGGACGCTCGCGGACTCTCTGAGGGAGAGCAAGTTGGAGTAGTTTCAACTAATTAAACTCTATGACTTCCTTTTGGACATTCTTCATACAGAAGAATCACTTTACAGCACTTCTCGCAGGGGTACTTATCCTTGCGGGTATTGTTGCTGTTACAAGTATTCCTAAGGAATCATCTCCTGAAGTTCAGATTCCTGTTGGAATTATCACCACCGTTCTTCCTGGAGCTTCTGCTGAGGATGTTGAACGACTTATTACAGACAAGCTTGAGGATAAGGTGCTTGGTGTTGAGCGCGTTTCAAAAGTAACCTCCACATCCGGATCTGGTGTCTCTTCAATAACGGTTGAGTTTGACGCAAATGCTGACATTGATAAGTCTATTCAACTTCTTAAGGATGAAGTGGATAAGGCAGTCCCTGAACTTCCTGCTGAGGCTGAGGATCCACGCGTTACAGATGTTAACTTTGCTGACCAGCCAATTCTCATCATTTCCATTGCAGGAGACCTTGCTCCAGCAGAACTTACCCAACTAGGTGAAGAAGTCCAAGAAACAATTGAGCGAGTTCCCGGTGTTTCTTCTGTTGCTCTATCTGGTGTGCGCGAGCGCGAAGTGCAAGTAATTGTTGAGCAAGCAAAACTTCGTCAGTATGGGCTTTCTGTCTCAGATGTAACCAATGCTATTCGTGCATCAGGTGTAGCATCTCCTGCTGGGAGTATCACCATTAGCAACATTCAGTACGACATCCGTCTTGAGGCTGGCCTCACAAAGACTGAGGAAGTTGGCGACATTGCCCTAAAAGGACCAGGTGGTGCAGTGCTCCGCGTTCGCGACGTCGCACGGGTCGTTGATGGCCTCTCTGACGCAACCACGTTTTCTCGCGTATCTGTTGATGGCAGTCCTTCAGCGCCAGCACTCACACTTTCAGTATTTAAGAGTCGCGGAGGAAATATTCTTGCAACCGGGAGTGATGTAAAGAAAACTCTTGAAGAACTTTCCGAGGGACCTCTCTCAGGGACAGAGACGGTTATTTCGTATGACGCCGCAGATGATATTGCTCATGACCTGACCGAACTCACCCGTGTAGGACTTGAAACAGTAGTACTGGTTATGATCATGCTCTTCCTTACCCTAGGGTGGCGTGAATCTTTAGTAGCGGCTGCGTCAATACCTCTCTCCTTTCTCATTGCCTTTATTGGTCTTGCCGCAAGCGGAAACACCATTAACTTTATTTCCCTCTTCTCACTCATTCTTGCAATCGGTATCTTGGTGGATTCGGGAATTGTAGTAGTTGAGGCGATACACACCCGTCTTGCAAAGACTGGCGACAAGAAAGCAGCGGCCATCGCAGCAATTAAAGAATATGCGTGGCCACTCGTTGCAGGAACATTTACTACTGTTGCTGTATTTATTCCCCTCTTCTTCCTTTCGGGTATCGTTGGGAAATTCATTGCGTCCATTCCATTCACCGTTATCTTTGTGCTCCTTGCTTCAATCTTTGTTGCGCTTGGACTTGTTCCGCTTCTTGCAGTGTATGCACTTCGTCCTTCAACAGGGAAACTTGCAGAGCGACAGGAGAAATACAATGAGCTCGCTCAAGCGTGGTACGAGCGCTTCCTTCGTGGCATCCTTGGGAACCGTAAGAGAGAGAACCAGTTTATCTGGCTTATGGGAGGTCTATTCATACTCGCGCTCGCGCTTCCTGCAGTTGGTGCAGTTAAAGTGGCCTTCTTCCCAGGAGAGGACTCTGGTTTTGTGTATGTGGAAATTGAAAAACCCCAAGGCACAGACCTTTCTGATACCGATCTTTCTGTGCGGGAGGTTGAAGAGCTTCTCTACACTGACTCACGCATAGAATCATTTGTGTCTGAAGTAGGCGCTGGAAGCGCGTTTGGAGGAAGTGGCATTTCTGGAAGCAAAGCAGCAAACATAACTGTTAACTTTAAGGATTCCAACAAACAGACAAGTTCAGAAATTGTAGAGGAGCTTAGACGTGATCTCACTTCAGTAACTTCAGCAAAGATAACCGTCTCAGAGCCTGCAGGAGGTCCTCCAACAAGTGCGCCGGTACAAGTAACTTTTGTAGGAGAAGATCTTGCTTCTCTTGAAGAAGCGCTTCGTATGGGCGAACGGGTGCTGTCCGAGATTCCTGACGTTACAAACATCTCAACCTCAATGAAAGATGACGGCGCTGAGTTTGTAGTGCGGCTTGATACAGCAAAAGCAGTACAGCTAGGTGTCTCGCCACTCACTGTTGCAGATACCCTCCGCACAGCATTGTATGGAGCTAAAGCAACAGATATACGAACAGGGACTGATGATATTGAGGTGCGCATGAAGGTTGATCTTAATCAGTCATACAAAGACCCTTCAGAGACGACGCACACGACTATTGAATCAGTACAGGCGCTCTCAATTCCTGGAAGCCAGGGTCCTGTTCCGCTTGCAACCATCGCAACAATTAGCTACGAACCTGCAAATGCTGTTATCAGACACGAGGACGGATCTCGCACCGGAACACTTACGAGCGATGTGACTAAAAACGGAAATGCACTTGCTGCAGTGAGTGAATTCCAGAAGCGTATTAAGAATGCTGAACTCCCAGAAGGAGTTACGATGAAAATTGGTGGAGAAAGTGAAGACGTAAATCAATCATTTGCGGAGATGGGACTGGCACTTCTTGCAGGAGCTGCTCTTATGCTTGCAATTCTTGTTCTTGAATTTAATTCCTTCAGACACTCTCTTTATTTGCTCGCTATTATCCCTCTCTCTTTGATTGGGGTGTTGGCAGGTCTTATGATTACTGGTTCTCCACTCTCCTTCCCATCCATGCTGGGAGTTATTGCGCTTGCTGGGGTGATTATAAATCACGGCATTATCCTCATGGATTCTATGGCACGTATTGGAAAGTCCTCAACCGATGCATCCCTTACTGATGTAGTTGTTGAAGCATCTGTCTCTCGCTTCCGTCCAATTCTTCTCACCACCATAACTACAGTGGTCGGTATGATTCCTCTCTCATTTGCATCAGCACTATGGGGGCCACTCGCCTTCTCAATTATGTTTGGACTTGCGTTCTCTATGGTGCTCACACTTATCCTCATTCCTGTCTTGTACCATCGCTGGCCAGGGAAAGAGATACGAGAACAGTTTAAGAACGAGATATAACAAAAGACCCGCTATTGTGCGGGTCTTTTGTTATGTGTGCTGTTCTTAAGAAGAAGCCTGTGCTGAAGCGTTTGCGGAAAGCGCTACTTGAACTTTTTCAAGGATGCGTGCCCATCGCTGACTTTCAAGCATTGCAGAGTTTTCACTCTCCGTTGCCATATCTGCTGAAGCTGTAGCACTTGCATCATTATTTACTGATGCAATTTCTGACGCAATGCGTGCCTCAAGATCTGCTTGGCTCTCACCTGTGGCCATAAGGAAAGAGTACCAGGGGTACTTAACAGAGACAGCTCCATTATCATCAACATGAACGCGAACGCTCATCTGTGATGGGATGACTGCAAGGAAGCGAGCTTCACGCATATAGGTTATGTCCATTCCATTCTCGTTCATTACCACTCCTTCAAACTGGGCATCGCTCTTCAGAGAGTTCTCTGCGTAAGCACGGAATGAATCATTTGAACTAACTTCTGATGCGCTTTGAACCATTACATCTCCCGATGCAGATGCATCAAGAGAATCGCGCACGAGACTGAAGTTAAGTATTCCCTCGGCTTGCGCTGAGGTAGTGGAAGTATCTTCTGTTGAGGTATCCTCATCTGAGGTGTTCGCGGTTGTTGACGTGTCTACAGAGCCTGATACGTCCGTGCTATCAGAATCAGCTCCCACGTTTACATCAAGGGATGTTCCAGTATTTAGTGTCTGTGCTTGAATCACGCCTCCGCTAAGGGCAACGCCAAACGCACACAAGAGGGCGAGAGTGCCGTATTTCATAATAGAATAGTGTTAAGGGTTAGATTAGAGCGGTACAGCCGCATACCCACCACACTCCCACGAGCGGGATTAAGGTTTCATGAACGACCTTATGGCACGAGCTTTAGGTCTAACGAAGCTTGAGTCTCTATTTCATTTCCATCTCTATCCAGGAGACGGAGTGTTGTTTCGTCAACAAGTAGATACCGCTGAGATATCTCTGGCTGATTTGGGTCAAGTACAATAATCGGCGTCTCCAAATTACCCAGCTCATACTCCCACTCACCCTGAGATACAACTGGCTCAACATCTCTTTCAAGGTACGTTAACGAAAGCTCATATGTACCACCAGACGCTCCAGTTATTGCATTTGTGAGAGTGAGCCTTGTTTGGATTCCAGGACAATCTGCACACGGCAAAACTCCTTCATAGACTTGCTGCCCTCCTTCAACAGGAATTGGTTCAGATACCTGAGTGAGACGCTCTGGCGGGGGCACGAGTGCAAGTACAATCAGACCAAATAAAACGAGTAGCGCTGTAGGTAGATACTTTTTCATATACGATTAATAGTACACCCAGCCTAAACGAGGGTTACCCTCTTTCTGTGCATTTCCCAAATGTGTTGACAAAAAATGCCACTTGTTGCAAACTAAGAGTATCAATAGCAACGTTGCGTAGAAGAAGCAGTGAATTCGCTCTCCTCTGGTTGTGGTGCAGTTGATGTTACTTACGTGCGAATAGAAAATAGAACATGCAGACAGGAACTATCGTTGGTCTTACCGACAAAGGATTTGGATTTATCAAGGGCGAAGGAATGGAGAAGGATCTCTTCTTCCACTCAAATGAGCTCGTGAATGTTAACTTTGACGATCTTCGTCAGGGTGACCAGGTTACTTTTGAAATCGGCGAGAGCCCTCGCGGACCAAACGCAATCAAGGTGAGCAAGGTGTAATAACCTACTCTTTCAAAAACAGGCGCTCTCTGAGCGCCTGTTTTTGTTTACCCAAAGAACCCCTTCTTCTTCACTCCCTGGTCTTGATAGTTTACGAACAAACTCGGGCCAGGCTTTTTCTCCTTTGGTTTTGGTGCAGTTGTGCGAGTGTTCTCTTCTATTTTCTCAAGAAGCTGTATCACTTTGTTTATCTTCAAATACCACGCAAGGACCTCTCGCAGTATAAACAGTGCGAGCAGTCCAAGCAGTATGGGAAATATGATATTTACATCAAGAGTAGGCATAAGCAGAATGCGCTACGAACTGCGACTAATACTCAATAGTGATAGGAAACGAAATTGATGCGTCATTTTCAGGAAGACCTGATGGATTGTCTTTCTTAAGCACAAGGGTGGCCGGACCTATGTAGCTTTCTGGAGCTTTGATGTTTGTACTGAAGGGGACGAACTCTGTTGTCATCCAATCTCCGTCAGCCTGTGCTATTGCAGTGGCGAGCACCTTTCCATCTTTATCAAGAAGCGTTATGGGGAATGAAGCTTCAAAGAACCAGTTTCCTCGTGCCTCTCCTTGTACACCAAACTCCTTCCCGGTAACCGCTCCAGGAAACGGGAGCGAAACAGAGATCATGTCTGGTGTTGCATTCATGTAGGTAATCATTTCAGGGATTTCTTCTGCATAGAGCCTCCCATCTGGAGTCCTACACTGCCGTGGATTACTTTCAGCGACTGGGTAGCCAGCTGCTACACAGTCCTCAAAAGAGAGCACTGTTGCAGGATCTATGTAATCACCATCTGCTTGCTTCTCGTTGTATATATAGGTATTAAGCACAAAGAAAAGCCCAGCCAAGATCACAATCGCACCGAGGATATATAGGAATGGTTTCATCATGAGACTGAGTATAGCAAATCAAATCTAAAGGCTTCATGAAATGCCCTTTACGCCTGAGCAAGCAAAACAATGATCAAAATACCTGTGGTATTGAGTACATACGTAAGAAGCATGAACTGCCACTCACGCATCTTGCTGAGACCCATGAGCCCTATCCCGGCTTCGTCCGGGAGCGGGGACGCAATAATCAGCGCTCCGAGTACTGGAGTGAACCATCCAAAATACGAACTTTTAAAGAGCGCGAACACTGGTCGTTGTTTAATGCGCTCAATTAGTGGAGAAAGCTCTGCAAAGGCGTCTCCCCGCACAAAGCGGAAGATAAGAAGATCTCCGATAACTCCTCCTGCCCCTGCTGTTAGTGCAATCAGTACTGGGTGAAATTCTTCAGCAAGATGGAAAAGTACCACGGCAGACGGTGCAACAGTAAAAGTAGAGACAAAGAATATTCCTGCAATGAAAGACCCCAGGTATCCATATGATCCTATATGTTCAATCATTGCGTGCGCAGCCGGAGTGTCCGCAAGGAAAATGAAAAGACCGATACTCGCAATCGTGAGTGCAGTATTTTGATACGCCCACTTTTTCTGACGCGGCTTCATGTTTCCTAGTGTAGCAAGTGTTACTTCGCTATGTGCGTAACGCGCTGAGGAAATGGAATCTCTATCCCCTCTACATCAAAAGCAATTTTAAGCCGTTTCCGCAGTTCTCCTGCAACATCCCATTGCTTAATGGGAAGCGTGTCTCCAAGAATCTTGATGATAATCGCAGAGTCAGCAAATTCATCAACACGCAAGAATTCTGGTGTCTTTAGTATCTGATCTTTCCATACCGGGTCTTCAGCGAGCTCTTTCCCGACGCGGTTCACCACCTGAATAACATGCTCAAGATCTGAGCTGTACCCAATACCAATATTTAGGTTCACCCGTGAAAATCCCTTTGAAAGGTTGGAGACTGTGTGTATTTCCCCATGGGGCACATGATGCACGGTGCCATCTAGATCTCTGAGTGTTGTCATACGCAAAGATAGATGCTCTACGAGCCCACAGGTTGAATCAAAACATACAACATCCCCTGTGCGGTACTGGTTTTCAAGAATAATAAATATTCCTGATATGAGGTCTCGTATGAGGTACTGACCTCCAAAACCAAGTGCAAGCCCTGCAACTCCTGCTGCCGCAAGAATTGGACCAATAGCAATCCCAAACTCAGACAAGAGCATCATGAGTGCGATGATCCAGACGAGAATAGAGACTCCTCCACTAAGTACCTGAGTAAGAGTATTTTCTCGCTTCTCTTCTGCTTCTTTGGAGTGAGCGCCTTGCTTAACTAAGCGACGCACCAAGCGAGCGATAAGCCTTCCAGAGAAATGCTGCACAAGGAACGTGAGAACGAGTATGAAAAGAATTCGTACTCCGTGATCTGTAATCCATTCGTAAGAATATGCGTAGAACGCTGTATATAAATCATTCATATAAACACCATACCCGCCTGAGCGAGTATGGCAACCCGTGGAAAAGTACGAGACTACTGACGGAGCGAGATATAGATGATGTACAGAGCAAATACAACACCAACGCTAACAAGCAACGCAAGGTGCGGAAGGAACAGTCCCTGCCAGTACGCACCGATTGCAACTCCTATGGCGAGTAACGACAGTTTAAAGATCCCGATCTGCCACCAACTATACGTATGATTTTTGAATATGTTCATACATATAAGTGTACTCCCGTTCTAAAACACTTATAGAAGTGAGGAGGATAACTATGCAACCTCCTTTTCTTGCTCAATTACCCTTTCTTCTTCCTTAACCACCTCTACTGCCACAGCCCTTTTAACTGAGAAACGAAGAAGCGCAAATACAATCATCGCAGAGAAAAGAATTCCAATGACATTCACTATAAAGAGCATGAGTGCGTTACTGAAAACTCCCCACTCAAATACAGAGAGAGCAACACCTGCTGAAGCGAGCGGTGGCACGAGTGCAACTGAGATAGCAACACCAGGAAGTGTTTCGTTTAGATGTGGCTTTGTCATTGCAAACGCAGCAGCAAATCCTGCGATTGCGGCAACAATAGCGTACATAAGTGCAGAGTAGTCGTTTGAAATAACTCCGGGAGGGAGAAGCGCTACTCCACTATGATCTGAGAACAAGAATCCAATTATGAAACTTGCTCCGAGCGCTAGTACAATTGATTTAAGCAATGTATAGAATGATCTCCCAAGAAGTTTCTCGTCTGCAACAATCACACCAAGCGCAAGAGAGAGGAGCGGATATAGGAGGGGTGCTATGAGCATACTTCCCACTAGAATAACGGTGCTCTGGAGAAGAATTCCAAAAGAAGCCATTGATACTGAGAGGACCAACATCATGAAAAAGTCCTGTCGTGGGGTAGCGTGCTGAATGATGCCTTCAATCGCAGTATTCTTTTCTGGCTCGCTGAGGTTGTTGAAGAGTGCCTTAAGCATAGAAATTTATTATGCCTCTATATTATCAGATGATACGTAGCTCGCCCTACAGCAAAATAAGAGTTGCTAGACCGAGGAATGCGAAGAACCCGAACACGTCTGTAGCTGTGGTAATGAAGATGGTTGCTGATGTAGCAGGATCCTTTCCAAGAGCCTTCATAACAAGCGGGATCAGGGCCCCAAAGAACCCTGCAACAACGAGGTTAAAGATCATAGCAACGGCGAGCACAAACCCAAGAAGAGGATCCCCGTTCCATAGGGTCGCAACGATGGCCACAATAACGCCATTGATGGAGCCATTGATGAATCCTGCTCCTACCTCTCTCAAAATAGCAGGCGTCCCATTCTTAAGGGTAATCTCCCCTACAGTAATACTGCGCACAATGACGGCAAGCGTTTGAGTGGCAGCGTTTCCTCCCATACCCGCAACAATAGGCATATACACGGCGAGCACTACTAGTTGACTGAGTGTGTCTTCAAAAAGACTCACCACAGACGCAGCAAGGAACGCGGTGCCTAAGTTTATAATCAGCCACTTGTATCTGCTCTTTACCTTGCTCTGCACACTGTCAAAAGATCGTTCTGCCTCAGCAACTCCAGCGAAGTCATACAACGCAGTTGCTGGAGCGTTTGCAAAGAGAGCAAGAGCATCATCCGAATAAATAAGCCCGATCACACTCCCGTCTTTATCAAGCACAGCCACCTTCCCGCGTTTCGTTGCGGAGAAGCATTCCATAACCTCTTTTATCTCTGCTTGATAGGTAACCGTTTTTATCGGAAGAATATACTTGTGGAGAGGTTTTGAGTTTGGTTCTCGCACCAGTGCTGATACGGGTACTTCTCCAACTAACTGTCCATCCTTTTGAATTAAAATCTCAGGGAGCTTCCCTACCGCTCTATAGTGCTCATCAATAGCATCAGCGGCAGTTCCAATAGTGCTGTCGGCAGAAAGGAGGAGATAGTTAAAGTTCATTAATGAAAACGCTGCCTTTGGATGGAAGCGTAGGAAGTATTGTGTCTTTTCCTTTAGTTCACTACGGACTCGAGAGAGAATTCTTTCTTTTCTCTTTCTATTCTTGAATATGGCGAGAGTATGTTCTGCCTGCTGCAGATCCATTTGATCTAGAAGATCAACGAGTTCCGAGTCTTTTAAATCCTCAAAGATGGCTTGCTTTACCCGCGGAGAAAGTCTTAGGAACGCAACGGCCTGCTCACCAACAGTCAAAGAACGAAAGAGCTCCGTACGTTTGCCGGGGTGATAGGTGATGTCGTGACTTACCGCTACTTCGTTCATGAAGAAAGTATACCAATCGGTCAGCTACTCGTCTGCTCGCAAATCTAGCAACACCCTCCCCTTCTTAGAGATTGGATCCAAGCACTCCTTTTTAAATGCGGCATGCTCTTGGTTTATTTGGACATCTGGGTCACCAGTCCTATAGGGCTCACGTGCTTCATTAAGCCCAATCAAGTAATAGGAACCATCCTCCCCCTCAAAAAGGGTTACCACCTCCCGCGTTACATTTTCATAGTTAAATGTTGCGATAGCTTCTTCACGTCTTCCGGTCGCAAGTGTCTCCATCCACGCCAGAACTCTTTCCAACTTCCCGGCCTTTACCCTGAATAGTTTAGAAAAATGCATATAGGGACAGTATACAATGAGCAATTTCTCCTCTTGAAAAGAGGGTTTAAAAGTGGCATTGTGTATGCAGAGCATTCATGGTGAGTGCTCTTTGAAAGGAACAGACTGATGCAAAGTATCGTCCTTTCCGGCCCCGCAGCGGGAACTGTTCCTGCGGGACTGCTCGCGAAGCTCGCGCTGATCGATTCCCTCGATCTCTCGCGGGCCCAGGAGCGCATGTCCGTTGACTTTCCCGGAAGCGAAGCCTCGTTCGAAGAGGTGTCCGTGGAGGTGAAGCGGTTCCTCGCCCTGGCTGTTCTCGAGCGCGATCCGGGCCACCGCATCGTGATCGGCGAAAAGATCGACGGGCTGTGGCACTACTTCATCCTGCACACCCGCGAATACCGGGACTTCTGTGCGGATGTCTTCGGCGCCTACCTGCACCACGTTCCGATTCTCCCGTCGGAGAAACCGGATCTGGCCGCAGACTACCAGAAGACGCGAGACCTCTACCGCACCTACTTCGGCGAGCCGCCTGTCCATCTCTGGGGCGACGGCGACATGATCTGCTGGGGCGGGTGTGACGAGGTTCGCGACGACGAACCCATCACCAAACTGAACTGATCTACGGATCACACGCTTGTCTATAAAGTGCCGAAAGGCATTTCGTAGACAAGCGTTTTACTTTATCTAAAGTAAACTGATCCACTATCAAACTTCAGATTCAACACTAGTTCTCCTTTTGAGGTAAACAAATACTCTCCGGTATTCTCTAGGATCTTCCTGAAGTCTGCTTCCTGGGATCCTTCACAATACATTAGTGTTGATACCATCTCACTGAAACGTATCGTTGATTCTGTAGCCGTGTACTTTCCTCCAACACCGTTACAGTCGGTAGCCGCCCCGAATGTTCCGTCATTCTTGAATGTCAGTGTGAATACATCCCTGTTCGGAGTAACAACTGTTCCGTCATTGTATTCAGCACGTACCCACTCCCATGTCTTCATGGTGAGGCTCATTCTGTTTGGGTCAGCCTCTCCTTCAAAATTCTGTTCTACTACGCCAAACTGTAGCGCGACAGGATCAAGCTTGAGCCACACACTTCTCCCAACAGAAGGCTGGGCTGTCATTGGTTCTCCAGGCGCACGATCCATGTAGTTCACCACAATGACATTTTGATGACCTGGGTTCTGACTAAGTTCAGTACTCTGTGGTGCAATTCTGTCTCCCAGTACGTATGCCTCTGAACCAACATAGCCCTCTTCCGTATTGAGTGCTGCGACTACGTAATAGAACGTACCTGACCCCCTGCCCTCTTGAGTAAGAACGAACACAACATCCTCTCGTCCGTCATTATCCAAATCAGCACTGATCTCATTGCCAAAATAACGAGTAAC
Source organism: Patescibacteria group bacterium (assembly GCA_018826905.1). Taxonomy (GTDB): domain Bacteria; phylum Patescibacteriota; class Minisyncoccia; order Phycocordibacterales; family Phycocordibacteraceae; genus C7867-001. The sequence continues at coordinate 187,100 of JAHJYC010000004.1, forward strand.
ACTCTTTGAAGCAGACCCTGGGGCTGATTGTGTCTCTGCAATACCATCCTGAAGCTTTACACGTTGTCCTTCAATAATATATTCGGCATTCTTGTAGTCAGTTGCCGTATCTACCTGCTTCTCATTGTAAATATAGGAATTAAGAGCAAAGAACCCTGCAATAAGCAGTGCTACAGCTACAAGCGCAGTAAGAATCCATTTCATATAGTTCAGTGTAGCAGGTGTAGGTCAGAGTTTTTAAGCCCTGTATACTTTTCCGGTTACAAAAGCTGGATCAAGATTTGCAAACATAAGTCGTATGAACAATCTTGGGTTTGCGTCACTCACCTGCTCGTCTAGTGTTATCGGTTCTGCGTGAGGAGTGTAATTAGTTATGTGATAGAGCCTGCGCGGAAGAAGCGACACTGCACTAAGACTCGCAGGACTAACTTTGGAAAGTTCTTCTCTCAATTCGCTCCCCGGTCCTGTGGCAGTTGTAAGTTCTGTTTCCCCCAGATACTGAGTGGTAGTGGGACCAGAAAATGAAATGATGTATCCGCTTACATTTCCAAATTTCTCATGTCCATCAAAATGCAGGAGCTTCTGTTCTGGATCAATGCCCTCTGCGAGAGCTTTATCATTGTTCTCTCTGAAATCTCGTGCTTTCGCATCTCCCTGCACTCTCACACTTATATGACACGCTAATGCGTCAACATTCTCGTTGAGTTGTCTTTCATTTGCTAGAGCAAGATTGAACACTTCTTTAACGACTTCAGGCATCTCTTCAGGTTCAGGCCACTTACCCTCTCTAGGGAATAAGAGTGCCTGGAACTGACCAAATCCTTCCCCATCTCCTTTGATGGTTTCTTTAAGAATGCGGGCGTCTCTTACTTCCTGAATGGCAGACTCCGCATTCTTTCCTATTGGTTCTTTAGAAACTAAATCAATCCCTGGGAATACAGCCGTAGTCTTCTCAGGGCCTTTTTGTATACGGAATGCTTCGCTCATATGTAATAGCTGGCTTTGTTCTATTATATACCTGCCTTCCGCAGAATCTTTTCCATATCTTTTCCCCTTGCAAGCTCATCTATGAGCTTATCTAGATAGCGGATCTCACGCATTGTCTTCTCTGTAATATCCTCCACTCGCACACCACACACCACGCCTTTAATCAGTTTCCTTGAAGGGTTTAGCTTTGGAGCATTTGCAAAGAAGGTCTGAAAGTCTGTCTCCTTCTTAAGAACAGTTTCCATACCCCTTTGGGTATACCCGGTGAGCCAACGAATTATTGTATCTACTTCTTCTTTGGTGCGTCCTTTCTTTTCTGCTTTAGCAACATAAAGCGGGTACACTCTTGCAACACTCATCGTGTAGATGCGGGGCTTCGTCATACACGCATAGTATCAAAGAAAAAGGCACCCATTGGTTGGGGCCTTTTTCTTTTAGAAAGGTCTCCCTACACGAAGTAGGCAACCCACGTAACATACCCACCGATAAGAAGCATGAGTGCTCCTGCAACAGGGATAAGGTTCATGTTCGCCCAGCGATCTCCTGCTTTATCTACAAAGCTTGGAGCCACTATAAAGACAGCTCCCTTAACAAGAGTTGCCCATCCAAGAAGGCTTATGACAATCTGCGGAAGAGTATTCCAGATGGAGTGGAAGAGAACCTGCGCAATACCTGCAACAAGCATAACCATACCAATGAGGAAGACTGCAAGAGTGTCCTTCTCAAGGTCTCTATAGATTCGTGTGTAATACGCACGACTTATAAACATACCAATTCCAATGAGGAGCAAAGCAGGGCCCCAGAGCGACGCAAGCAAGAGTGTTATATCCATTTTAGATATGAAGTATTAGGGGACTAATACATAAAGTATACTCCTCCCCAGCAGCGGTCTTAGACACGAGGTGGACTAGAAGCCCTTGTTGCTTTTCATGAATTCAATCTCTTTTGGAGTTGAAGTACGTCCGAGAATATCGTTCCTGTGCGGATAACGACCGAACCGGTCAATTATCTTCTTATGTTTCAGCTCAAAAGAAAGTGTGGAGAAATCCCCCAAGAACAAGAACAGCCAAAAGGCCTTTTTGTGCATTACCGGAGATTCACTATGCATATACGGCATGTACAAAAACTTTCGTTCTACACGAGTCAGTCTTCTGTCCGCACCAACTTTAATTGCTTCCTCTGCGAGCTGTAGCGCAAGAGGATCATACTCAAATGCTTGCGGCGTATCTCTGAACATATTGCGCGCAAACTGATCAAGCACGATAATTTCCGCAAGACGTCCTTCAGGAACTTCACGCCATTCAGCTGTTTCCCCCTTCACCACCTTCAGATACGTACTAAGAAAACGATTGCGAATTTCTTCGTCCAAAGCAGGGTCTTTGATAAACCACTGACTAGGGGAAAGAGTCTCAAACCAAAATGTAATTACCTCATTCCAATTCATACACACATTGTACCGCTTACGCAGACTGGTCAAAAAGGTGTAGGTACTGCTCGTACCCTTCTTTTACCATTTCTTCTTTTGGAATGAACTTGAGAGACGCAGAGTTGGTGCAGAAACGACGGCCACCCTCCTCAGCGGGTCCGTCGTTAAAAACATGACCAACATGTCCCGCCTCACTTCGTATTTCTGTTCGGGTAGTAGAGAGTGAATTGTCCTCGTGCATCGTCACTGAATTATCATCAATCGTTCTCCAAAAGCTTGGCCAGCCTGTTCCTGAGTCATATTTGTGTGTACTTGAGAAAAGCGGTTTTCCTGTAACCACGTCCACATAGATGCCATCAGCCTTATTATCCCAATATGCATTGTTGAAGGGCGACTCGGTGCCATTCTCAGCAACAACGTGGTACGCCAGCGGATCTAAGTTCTTTAGCAGTTTCGCAATTTCTTCGTCTGTATAGTTGTACGCATCATTTGTATCCATAGAGGTTGTTTGTTTAGATTCTAAAAATTGGATTGCTGCATCTTTTGCCCAGGTCTCTTCAACGAATCCTGCCCTGCCAGATGCTTTCTTATAGCGCTCGTAATGATCTGCTGCTTTTTTGTAATAGTCCTGATGATACTCCTCTGCTTTGTAGAAGCTTGCGAACGGGAGTACTTCTGTCGCAATCAGCGCATCAAACACGCCACTTGCTTCAAGACGCTCCTTAGAATCGCGCGCTATCCTTTTCTGTTCATCATTCTGATAATAAATGGCTGTCGTGTACTGGAACCCTGTATCAGCAAACTGGCCCTGCTCATTTGTTGGATCAATGTGCGACCAATAGATATCTAGTACCTCTTCTGTTGAAAGTATCTTTGGGTCATAGGTTATCTGTACTGCTTCCCTATGGTTAGTTGTGCCCTTTGAAACAAGAAGGTACGACGCCTCTGATTCATCTCCTCCTGCATATCCTGAGACTGCATCAATGATCCCTTCTTCTTCCTGGAAGTACGCTTCGGTGCACCAGAAGCATCCACCTGCTAGGGTGATTGTCTCGTACTCTCCATTTAGCATAGCGCTCTCCTCTACAGAACTCTCTGGAGCGAATCGCTCAATAAGAGCATTCTCAAACTGAATCGTTGCTCCGTAGCCTGAATCTAGAATGAATGTCTCAATCTTTTTGTCGTACCCGGTAAGTATGGCAATACCAACAAGAACAATCAGTACACCAAATACCTGCTTCACTCTCCCGGCAGTTTGCAGGTGTCCCAGTGCTTTGTTGATGAGCTGTTGCCCGAAGTACGCAATGAGCAAAAGCGACACCGAAAGACCAAGGACAAACCCGAAGAGGTATGTAACTCCCTCTGCGAACGTTGCCGGCAAGACAGTTGCAATAATGAAGAGATAGGTCGGCGAGCAGGTCGTAAAGACTGGCCCGAGCGCAGCCCCAATTGCGATGTCTCCCGCATAGCTTTTCTTCTGATAACCCGTACCCACGAGCTTATTACTTGCAAGACTAAGTCTGTTTACGAGTGGAACCCTCGCCCACAAGGACGGGAACACTATGGCAAGACCAACAAGAATAAGAACCGCTCCAGAAAACCAGCTCCAGAACACTTGAGGAATATCAATAAGCAGTGTTGATGCTTTCAGCAAAAGCGTGAAGACGATGACTGAGACCGATAGCGATCCGACAACAACGAGAGCTCGTCTTGAGATATATCTTCCACCAGTTTCTGAGGCTCCAATAACTACCGGGAGAAGCGGAAGTATGCAGGGAGCTAGAACCGTGAATATTCCTGCCAGAACTGATATTCCAAAGAAAATCATTCCTACTGAATACTACCTACAAGACCTGTGAGCGTAGGGCTACCACTCCACTTCTTAATCAGATTGCCTTCAGCATCTACCTGAACAAGTGTGTGCTGAGTTGTTACTCCATATTTCTTCTTAAGCTCTGTCTCTGTATCATAATCAAGCTTTAAGATACTCACGTTTGCAGGTATTGCCTCTAGATTGTTCTCAATGTCCGCATTAAGTCCTCTACATGAAGGACACCACGTTGCATGAAAGAAGAGGACAACATCTCCCTCTTTAGCTCGTGCTAGCTTTTCAGGAGCGTATGCTTCGTATAACCCAGTCTTCATCATGTCCTCTCCTTTTTCCATTCCCTCCTCCGTCGACATATCCTTCTCACCTGTCTGACTCGTTTCATCTTTCACGCTCACATCAGCACTCTTGTTCATAGATGCGTATGCAAATCCAGCAATCGCAATGAGCGCGACAACTGCAATGCTAATCCCTGCGGTTTTATTCATAGAATCGTTACTGGTTATACCCTTACTATGTAACTAATTGTAGTAAGCACTGAGCCAGATGTAAAGTGTACTTTACATCTGGCTCAGTGGATAACGAACGGTTCTACAGATACTTGTCGCTCCAGATACGGGTTCCGATCTTAACCAAGATCATTGCAATGAGTGCAATAACGAGCCATGGATCTACAGTGTGTGTGTACCCCTGCACAACAATGCCCAATGTCAGAACTCCTGAACCGACTAAGAACGCATTCCTCCCCGCTAGAGTACGGTGCAACCCGTCGCGTTCATCCTCTACTTTCTCTCTCAGAATAAAGCTTGAAAATACTCCAAAGAGCCCCAGGGTGACTGCGAGCATACAGATTACGATCATGTCTGGCATCCAGAAATGGAAAGGATTGAGAAGCAGGATTGCGAGCGCAACCAGACATAGTGTGACGATGGTTTCTATAAGATTATTTTTCATATGAAATTCTGAATAGCTTCTCCACAGGCATTTTGAAGAAACCTGCTATTTTCAAGGCCAGTAAAATTGATGGTGTGTAGTTCCCCTTTTCTAAAGCAATAATAGTCTGCCGACTCACATTCACTTTTGCGGCAAGCTCTTCCTGCGTCACATTCATCTGTGTTCTATAGGTACTCACTTCATTCTCTATCGTTCCTTGCATGCGTTATGCAGTATAGTTGAGCGCAGAGCATCAGTAAAGCTAACTTTACATGCTAGAAGCAGTTTGGTTGGTGCCCTTAGGTAGAGGCCTTTCGTGCTGTATCAATAGCAGCAACGTCAATCTTTTGCATGGTCATCATTGCTGTAAAGGCGCGCTCTGCCTCATCTCCTCCTGCAATCAGCGCATCCGTTAGAGTGCGCGGCGTAATCTGCCATGACACTCCCCAGCGATCCTTGCACCATCCACATGCGCTTTCTTTTCCTCCGTTTCCTACAATTGCATTCCAGTAGCGATCTGTTTCCTCCTGATCGTCTGTTGCGATTTGGAAAGAGAATGCTTCGCTTTGTTTAAATATGGGACCTCCATTCAAACCAACACAGGGAATTCCGCAGACCGTAAACTCAACCGTTAACACATCACCCTTCTTTCCGCCTGGAAAATCAGCTGGTGCAGTGAAGACAGTGCCTACTCTGCTATCTGGGAATGTAGCGGCGTAAAAGGTGGCAGCGTCCAGTGCATCCTTTTCAAACCAGAGACAAATGGTGTTCTTAGGTGTCATATAGTTCATTTGTTTAGAGCTCTTGTATACCTAGATTATTGCATGTAAATCTATGCTCTAGGAAATGAGCTGGCAAGAACCGCTCAGTTATAGGTCCTTCTATACTAAACTAGGCTGCTGGCCGTCTGGGGCGGTATCCGAACTCTTCTTACCGGGCCAGTTCCTCAATTGAACGAGTAGAGTGATTGAAAATGGCTTCCTTCTGATTATATTAAGATTTTTGCTCATTAATCTACGTTCTTAAACAGGCAGAAAGCGAGTTGCACCATTTTCAACTATCAAGACCTCTCCGTCTCTTAGTTTCTTACATTCATAAGGAAGTGCTTTCATTTGCTCTTCGCCTTCAGGCTGTAGGTGGCGATACTTCTCAGTACCCCAATGAGGCCATACGAAATAGTCCATAAGACCAAGGCCTTCAAATATAATTGAAGGTGCTTTATTGGGATCATCCATCAGTTCGATGGGGTGCATTGACGGTCCTGCAACGACGATACCCGCACTCCATCCGCCATATACTATTCCTTCTTCAAGCAGGTCTTTAATAATCCTATCGAATCCGCTTGTTCTCATTACATAACGCAACCAAAACGAATTTCCGCCTGCGCACCAGACGAGCTGGCAGGTTCGTAGTTCTGCAGCTAATTCCTCCCCATTCGCTACATATTCCCGTAAATCAACCTCAACCGGTTCAAAGCCTAAGGAGTCAAAGAGTTTAGAGAGATTCTCACCGCGCTCTTTTGCTTTTTCTTCTGGGTATGGATCTTGAGCATTGTTTATGAGAGCAACTCTGGGCTTCTCGACTCCATTCCTCAAAAGTCCTTTCAGCAAGTCAGCGTGCGGCACACCCTCAGAGCTAAGGAAGAGCTTCATACTACTTTGTACTGATCTTCTCCAGTCTCAAGAATATTCAGGAGCGACTTAGTAGCTGTATCACTTGTGAGCTTAAGTTCAGTTGAAGTATTAAAAGCGTTTGACCCATTGAACGAATACCAGACTCCAAGTGGGAGGCTTTTAAACTCCTCGTTCTTAGCAGGATTGTCAGAAGCCACACGGATACGACTGGCCTTGAGTTCTTTGAGAAGTGCGTCTTCGTTAATGATTCCGTGATGCATGAATGATACGAGGAGTGCGCCATCTTTCACCAAACCAAGTTCGCGTTCACTGATAAAATCCTTACCTGCATCCTTAGAGACACAAAGAAAAAGAACGTCGCTTTCTGCTAGGAGGTTATCGAGAGTCTTGTGATTAAGAGCTACGTCCGCATGATCGTGTTTGCTGGAGTAGGAAATAGAAGCAGGGCGGAACGGCACCAGAATCTCGGCGATATGCATTCCAATACGACCCAAGCCAATGATCCCAATATTCTGCCCTTCAATTCCCTTAGTCGTCATAAACTTCTTTTCTCCCATTCGCCCAAGTTCGAAGAAGCCACGATTCATTGCTATTGCCGAACCGACAGCCCATTCCGCAACAGCATGAGTAGGAGCGTCTGGGGTGTTCGTTATTGCAATACCTTTCTTTGTCGCATACTCCCAAGCTGGAATGAGATCCTTGTAGCCTATACCAGTAAAGGAAATGACCTTGAGTTCATCTCCTGCGTCGATAATATCCTCGTCAACGTGTTCGACACCCCCAAGAATATAGCCAACCTTCCCTTTAATTGCAGAGATCAATTCTTCCTTGGAAGGCTCAGACTTATCTATTCGCTCAATCTCATATCCTGCAGCATGGATCTGCTCCTCGTGTTCTGGGAAGATAAACAGGCTATCGGTGATAAGAATTTTACCCTTCATTACTAAAATCATACCAGAAGTCCTGACATTCAATTCCCCTACCTGTAGCATCCCCTATTTGAAGGCTGGAATGGGCTGCGATGTTCGGTCTGGTACCAGAGCGACCAAGCTTCTAGGCCACCGTGTACCACACCACGACCTCACTCCCCGACCCCAATAGGTCGCCTTGGCACTAGATTGATCAGGAGTATATTTGGGGATTATTTATGGGAAGTTTGTGGGATAGAAACGGCTATCTTTCCACCATATAAACGCACCTTTCGAAAAGGTGATACGGCCTAAAACAAAGATATTTTGCGAGAAAATGAATTTTATAGTGGTAAAGGCGGCTAAGGATAACCCCAAACGACCCCACTTCAAATCATTAAGATAATCCACACCCCTTCCCCATACATATCAAGGGCGCTTCCACATAACTTCCATCTCTTTTTCGGACTTTTTAGGATGCGTGCTGAAAAGAAGTGTAGAACCTTCCTTCGGGAAGTCTTCAATACGAACGACATCCGGTTCTAGGTCAAAATGCTCTGTAACTACACGAAGAGATTCCAGAACTGACACAAACACCTCCTTAGTAGCAACAGTCTTAAGAAAGTTTATATATGGACGATCCTGTAGGAAGTCTCGGTTCCCAAACTGAGCATGGGTGAACCCGGAGAGTCGTGAGTAAAGTGGGGCATGGGTGTCTTTGAGATCGAGCTCTGAAAATATCTCGCTTATACTCTTGCCGTCCCAGTGATGCCTTCTCTTTCCTGCTGGCTTATGACTCTTTAGTTCCTCCTGCATTTTCCTGAGCAACTTGGCCTGCAATTCGGATATATTCGGTAGACTTTCCGTTCGCATCACATACTCACGTAGTGGATAGTGATAAAAATTCCGCGCTCGCTGCTCCGTGTCCTTTTGATAGATGTATTGGAGATTTATGGAGTTCTCAAGTAGAGACCGTGCAAGTGTGAGGCATGGAAGGAATCTGCCTTTCTTGCGTAGAGTGATAATAGACTCGTATATGTCTATATTCTCCTCTACCAGGAAACGCGTAACTGCAAAAAGCTCTGGAGTGGTTTTCCTTTCCAGCTGACTTAGGTTTGAAAGATATCTGTGCAGGAATACTACGATCTCTCGCAGGTCCTTTATCTCTCCACTTTCCCAGAATCTAAGCATATACAGGGAGTATATGCTTCCTGGCCAGGATGACGAATTAGGGATTAAATTCACTCGCACCAACATATTTACCTACGACAGCACTCGACTTGGAGGCTGCTGGGAAGAAAGACAGTGTATTCCGATACAGCATGTTCTCTAGTTCGCCGTCGAAAGACGCGATGTAGTGCCGCTCAAGCAATGCTGTTTCCTCAGCAGTACGTGCTCTTCCAAGAGAAAGAGTGCCGTATTGGCGATACGCTAGATTGAGCGCATTCGCATCGTCAAAGAAATTGAGTGAGACTTTCGTGCCATGCGCTTTGGTCAGATCACGAACCCATCCCGTAACATTATTCTTGAACGAAGCATCTGATAGCTCCACTGGGTCTATGAGCAGATAGAAGACAATTCCTCCATCAGATCGCTCTTTAGAAGTTTGTACGATTTGGGGTGCTGTAGGCACCAGAGACTCACTTACTGACTGGACTTGTGCAATTGATTCAGTTGTTGCTGGGGTTTCGGCCTCAACCTCTATAGAAGGCTCAACGGTCGTAATCACAGGAGGCTTAGAATCACTCGGAGGAGCCGTGGCACCAAAAAGAATAAAGAGAACCACTAGCGTAGCTCCAAAACCAAGTCCGATGACTTTTCTAGACTGCTTAAAGACTGAAGGCTTAATCAAACCAACGACAAGTCCGACAAGAGACACGAAAAACAGAAAGAGAAAAATACCCATACGTAGTTCCTTTAAGGCGAGTAAGCCTAGAAGCGGAATTGTGCGGGTAGCACAAAACCCGCCACCAGGAGCCCGAAGGCCTATAGAAGTTTCCCTCTATAACGTAGGACACGCCCTGATGACGGGTTTTCTATGTCCTACGATTTTCGACCATGCTCGGGATTCCTCCGCAGGTTTAGGTCATTCTTATTCAGTTGTTGCCCAGGCTTAGCGCCGTACTAGAACATTAGCGTACAAACGAGAAAGTGTGTAGGTCAGAGCCATAAGCGAGTATAATTTGACTCAATGCCCGATTACAATTTCCAAACCCTTAACGATAGAGAGTTTGAGAGGTTAACTCGTGATTTATTGCAAAAGGAAACAGGTCTTACGTTCGAGAGTTTTAAACCTGGGCGTGATGGGGGTATAGATTTACGCCATTCCTCTCCAACAGAAGATGTGACTACTATTGTTCAGGCAAAGCATCGAGTCCGAGCCAGCTATAAGGATCTTTTGTATGACCTCAGCAAGACTGAGCTACCAAAAGTTAAGAAGCTGGAGCCCTCACGTTACATATTAGTAACTAGTGTTGAATTTAATCCCGCCCAAAAGAAAGAACTGAAGAATCTTTTTGCTCCCTATGTTCTTACGACTGGAGATATCCTTGGTAGAGATGACTTAAACGGACTGCTCGGAAAATTTTCTGAAATTGAAGAGAAGCATCCAAAACTATGGTTATCGAGTATTCCTATACTTAATAAGATTGTAAATAACGGTATAAAGGGCCGTTCTGATTTTACAGACGAAGTGATTAGAAAGAACGTAAGCCTATATGTAGCCAATGAAACATATGCCGAGGCTCTTGAAATTCTTAACGAAGAACAATTTCTTGTAATAGTTGGGGAACCGGGAATCGGAAAGACGGTTCTTGCAAAAATGCTTATTTATCAGTTGCTTGGAAACGACTACAGACTCGTGACTGTAACAGAAAAGATCTCCGAAGCAGAAGATTTGTGGGAACCTGAACAGAAACAAGTGTTTTATTTCGATGATTTTCTTGGAGCCAACTACTTAGAAATAGCTCAGTATCATAACGGTGATTCAGCCCTAGTGAACTTTATAGCCCGAATAAAATTAGATCCTCTTAAACGTCTTATGCTGACGAGCAGGACTGCAGTTTTGAACCAAGCGGCTCAGGTTTATCCGCGTCTAGAAGCACCCGGGCTTGAGCTGGCGCGGCACGAAGTAAAAATTGAGGACTACTCAAAGCTAGACAAGGCTCAGATTTTGTATAACCACCTTTACTTTCTAGGTTTGGGAGAAGATTACAAGCAAAAGGTAAAAGAAGACAAGAATTACTGGAAAATTATAAAGCACAAAAACTATAATCCGCGCCTGATTGAGTTCATTTCTGACCCACTGAGACTGAAGGAGGTACCGCCTGAAGATTATATGGGTTTTATACAGGAGAGACTGGATAATCCTGCGGACATATGGAAGCAAGCATATTTACATCAGACGGACGACTACTGTAAATTCTTGATTCAATCGCTATTTTCTCTTGGCGAAAAAGTTCCCGAACGAATTCTAAAGAGAGCATTTAATGCGCGTTTAGACTACGAAATAGAGCACAATGGCTTTCGAAGAGAAGCAGATGTTTATGCATTGCGTCTCAAGCATTTAATGGGCGGATTCTTAAAGGCAGTCAGGCACGGGGAGAATGTTTATCTCAGTTTCTTTAACCCTTCTATTACAGACTTCTTGTTGCACTACTTAAGTGAGAATAAAGATGAGAAGTGGCGAATACTTAACTCTGTGATTTTTACATCACAACTTACAAATCGCTTTATAACCAGTAAAGATTCATTGCTCGCGTTCGTCGAGGACGAAATATCGCCACTTGAAGCACTTATATCGAGAAGAGCTGACGACCTGGTAGACCCAGAAGGCGGATCCAGAGATATAGAGCTACTACACTTTTATTACTTTGCCTTCCCTGTTGATCTTATTGATACTAAATCTGCACCTATTTTAGAACGCTTGGATCTAGATGAAGCTTTACCATCACAGTTTGATGCATTGCTATCAACTCTTGATGCACTTCAAACATACGACGAGTCAATTCGGATAGTTAAGAGTCGCTTTCGTGAAATTATAAATTATCTTTTTAGTTCTGATACCGGCGGGAGAAAACTTAGTTCTATCAAGAAGCTTTTCAAGGCCTACGATGAAAGTTATGAGGAATATATTGCTGACGAGAATAGCCGAACTATTGTTGAATCAGCATTAACCCGACACTGGGGCGAGCGAATTAGCGATATAGAGGCCGGGCAAGATTCAGACGTTGCGGAATTTGGCACTTCTTCTGAGATTGAGACTTTCATAGGAGAAATTCAAGAGGACGGGAGGCAATATAATAGGAGTTTTGGGTTCGCTGAACTGCGAATAATGGAAAGTTTCGAAGATATAGATTATGACGAGATTGCAAGATCCTCAAGAGAGCGTGCACAAATAGAAGACTATATGTCCGACTACCATGCAGAGGAATATTATTCTGAGCGTTCTGAACCTCAAAGAAACGAGAATGCGGAAATAGACGAATTATTTCAATAACCATTTATCCCCTTCCCGGTTTACTAGACTTCCCGGCGGTATCCAGTATGTTCGTGTCTGTATGGAGACAACAATGCTCTATGGAGCTCAGACAGCCGCCCCGGCACACCAAGCAGCGGTTACCGTCAGATACTGCCTGTATGCCCGTAAATCGAGCGAGGCAGAGGAGCGACAGGCGCTTTCGATAGATTCTCAGGTTAACGAGATGTTGGCCCTAGCCCAGCGAGAGGGACTGACAATTGTCGACATGTACCGAGAATCTCACTCGGCCAAGGATTGCGGGCAACGGCCAGTATTCAACCAACTCCTCACAGACATACGCGAGGGTAAGTTTGACGGAATCCTCGCATGGCACCCTGACCGACTCTCTCGCAACGCCGGGGACCTCGGAGCTATCGTTGACCTCTTTGATCAGAAGAAGCTTCTTGAGATACGTACCCATAGTCAGCGATTCACGAATAACCCGAATGAGAAATTCCTTCTCATGATTCTCGGCTCTCAAGCCAAGCTCGAGAATGACAACAAGAGCATTAATGTGAAGCGCGGACTCAAGACTAAATGCGAGCTTGGGCTTTGGCCTTCAGTAGCGCCAACTGGATACCTCAACTCCAAGAATAAGGACCAGAAAGGAGTCGTATTCGTGGATCCGGACCGAGCACCAATCATCAAAGAACTATTCAACAAAGTAGCCAATGAAGGATGGAGCGGACGGAAGATCTACCGCTGGCTCAAAGATATAAAGTTCCTCACTCGCACCGGCAAGCCCCTTACACTCAGCAATGTCTACTGTATTCTCAACAATCACTTCTATCACGGTTCATTTGAGTACCCAAAGAACAGCGGTCGGTGGTTCCTGGGCAAACATACTCCGCTCATATCCAAAGAGCTCTTTGATGATGTTCAGAAACAGCTCCATTTACAGATTAGAGCTCCTAATCGAAATAAGGAGTTCGCTTTCACCCGCCTTCTCTCATGTGGCACATGTGAATCTGGCGTAACAGCACAGGAGAAGTTTAAGAGTTTGAAAGACGGATCGATCGCTAAATATATTTATTACGGATGTACGCGTGCGCGGAATATTAACTGTAAGGAGGGCTACATCGAGGAGAGGGTTCTCATCTCTCAATTAACTGTAATCATTGACCAAATCGACCTTGATCGCTCAGGTATTAAAAAGAAGCTTGAACTTGAGATTGAGCGTCACAAGAAATTTCACTCAGGAATTATGGGCAAAACCGACGAAGAGTACTTCGCCAAAGATGCAGACATAAGAAATTACGCTAAGTACCTCCTTACCGAGGGTTCTATCTTTGAGAAGCGTGACTTACTCACCTGTCTGAAAAGCAAACTTCTTCTAAAGGAAAAGATAATATCTACAACCAGTACCTAGGAATGATTAGGAGAAATTAAATTCGTCTTCCTGGAGAGCCTGGTCGACGAAAGTAAAGATTTCTTCAAAAGCCGTTATCGTAGTTTTGCTTAAGTCATCTTTCTTAATCTGTTTTTTCTTTGCCTTTTCCAAGAACAGTTTTGCAAAGATGTTTTTTCGACTCTTTCCTATATATGAAACGTTATCTTTCTTTTGGGGCTTAGGAGCTAGAGCAAAGTTCTTTGAACCGCCCGCGATTGTTTGTATATCACTTATCGAAAATAGTTCTTCGATATCAGACACATCGAGGGTCTTAACTTTCTTTTCCGCTCGGGTCTTGTCTCCAGCAAAAATACCCTCCTTAAGATCATCGAACTTGGCTTGACCGACTGGCTCGCCATCAATTACCACACACCACTTCAAATTGTACCCAATACAGATCCCTACAAGAGGGTTCAATTTACTCCCCAATGCCCCAACTCCAGGGATAAGAGCGTAGTCCAATTTCTTTCCAAGAACAATTGCCATTGCTTGCAAATGCATGTAATCACTTACACCTTCAAGAATTACATTTTTCTCTTTGAAGATGAGATTCTGGTGCGGTACGTCGCAGCCGATTGCGTAGTTAACAAGAGACATTGCCTCCTGCTTATTCTTAGAATTTCCAATTTGAGTCTTAAGGATATTCTCACAGAGTGTGCCTTGATCCTTATCGTTAAAAACAAGAGCCACACGATAGATGGTCTCTAATGGAACTAGAGTCGGTGCATGCGTCGTGTAAAGTATCTGGTGACCGAATTTACCACTAATTTTCTCAAAGACTTTAAGGAGGTCTTTTTGAGCATTTATGTGAAGGCTTCTATCAGGTTCATCCACCAAAATTATGGCCTTCTTTTCTTTTAATGATTTTAGTGCCAACCAGAAAGATAGGAACCAGATCATTCCCTGGCTGCGCATTCTAACTGGTAGTTCTTTCCCTTCTTTGGTCCTAACAGCAAAGTCGATATAGTTCTTTTCAACTTCATCCTCTTTCTCTTTTCTCTTTTCGATATTAAAAACCAACCCAAGTTTATCGTTCTCAATCCCGTGAAGTTTTTGAGAAAAGTCATTTTTCAGGTCGGCAGTAATATCAGAAATTCGTTTATTGGTTTCATCAAGGCGACGAATGGAAGGCGTCTCTGCAAGAGACTTGAAGGTAAAATCTGCATTCCCAGTAAGCTCCTGGAGACAAGCTTCCAACCATGTGACCGAAACCCAGCCATCTCCAGTTTCTTCCACCAGATCATCAATTGATATGAAATCTGGAAGCGTATCGCAAGTCCCTCCTTCAAAAAATATAAACTCCGGAATGATGTTATCTACAATGAACTTTCCTACATCTGGGGTAAGGATAGAAGCGTCAAACTCTTCTTCATTTTCATCGGCATCTTCCTCAGCCTCTACCGATGCTGCACCGGTAGACTCGACCTCAAGGTTATTAATTAAGGCATTCTGAAAAGTTGTATCCAATGAGTAGTTCTTTCCATCAAAAGTAAGAGTAAAATTTGAAATACGGCTTATGGTATTTGGCTTAAATGCCACAACCTCCTTGAATATTTCCTCGTTCGCGAAATTCTCGATTTCATCTAGAATCGCAGGCTTATCATCAGCTGCCTCGAAAGAAAACTGACATGAGACAACTTGATCAAGCCCTGCTGGGGATTCATACGGGTAGGAGTCCCCATCAAACTCACCATTATAAAAATCTCTCAGGGCCTCTAAGATGCTTGATTTCCCCGATTCATTCTGTCCGATCAGAGACAGAATATTGTCACTTTGACCCAAATCAACCTCTACCCTAACGATAGATTTGTAGTTGTGAATCTCAACCTTATCTAGCTTCATGATGCCCTCATTTTACTACTGTCTGGTGGAAGTTCCACCCCGGACAGGGATAGTGGCAATTAGGGACCCGTCTAGGTCCTTCGATACTTTTCTAGACTGCTGCGGGACTAGGACTCGAACCTAGATAGACGGTACCAGAAACCGTAGTCCTACCATTAGACGATCCCGCAATACTGGAAGCTGCCCGAAAGCGACTCCAGTAGAAGCACGATACTTGAAAGATGCCTCTATTTCAAGGCTACTGCCATACCGCAAGGATAACGCCCATCGCCACAAGGGTAACGAGGTAGTATCCAGCAGTTATAAACCAGTACTTCCAAGGCCGATCCTCCCACAGCACTGAGCCAATAGTGGCAGGAACCACAAACCCAATCCAACTCCAGAGAGCAACCTGCACCCCTGAATCAACACCCGTAACCCGGGTAATGGAGGTCGTGTAGTACAAGACATGCGCAAGTACATACGCCATACCAAAGCTAGTGATGATACTGAGCGTATAGCTACGCATCATAGTACGCTTAACAGCTGGTGTTATCTCATCTGGCTTTTTAATACCAACGATGCGCATCCAGGTCTTCCCAAAGAGGGGGCCGTACCAGAACGATCCAATAACAACAGCAACAACGACACACAAAAGGATTGCCCAATAGTTAACCACTACATCCATAGAACTAATGCATTAAAGGAATATACCAATAAGTATACCGCTTCTAGACTGCATGCTATGATTCTCCTGTACAACCGAATACGCAGTATCAAGAGTGCGGCGAGGGACCTGGCCCTTTGACCCGTCGGCAACCATTCCTAAAGGAAACGGTGCCCCCAGACCCCAACGCGGGAACGATGCCTCTGTAACGAAACATCTCCCGTAGTGGGAGATGTTTCGTTTCGTACCTTTATCTTAATTTCTTCCGTACATGTTTCATCTTCTTACGCATTACACGACCGAGAGCGTTACTGCAGGACACCCAGACAAAGTCTGCGACCAAATATCAGACGCCATCCTAGATGCCTGCCTCACCCAAGACCCAAATAGCCGTGTTGCTGTTGAAACCTTTGGGAGCCACGGCACACTCATGATTGGCGGCGAGGTTACCACAACAGCCTCTGTAGATTACGAAGCAATCGCACGCGAAGTGTATGCCTCTATTGGCTACACAGAAGACCTAGAGGTGCTCTCACGCGTTGTAACGCAGTCCGGAGACATTGCTATGGGAGTAGACACAGGAGGCGCCGGAGACCAGGGAATTATGTACGGCTACGCAACGAACGAGACTGATCAGTATCTTCCGTTAGGTGTTGTGCTCGCCCACGGACTCGCACGAAAACTAGAGGAGCTTCGCACGAGCGGGACACTCCCCTACCTGCGTCCAGACGGAAAGACTCAGGTAACCATAAAGAATGGAGAAGTAATCACCGGCCTCACTTCAACCCAACACACTGAAGAGACTGAACTTGAAACAATCCGTGAGGATCTAACCAAGCACCTCTTCACACCAATCCTCGGAGACCTAAGTAACATAGAAATCCTCGTAAACCCAACAGGACGTTTCGTACAAGGCGGGTTTGAGGCAGACGCAGGTCTTACCGGTCGCAAGATAATGGTAGACACCTATGGAGGACTTATGCCACACGGCGGGGGCTGCTTCTCAGGAAAAGATGCAACAAAAGTAGACCGCTCTGCAGCCTATATGTGTCGCTTTGTAGCAAAGAACCTTGTTGCAAACGGACACGCAAAGAAAGCACTCGTCTCAGTTGCCTACGCTATTGGCCGTGTTGACCCAGTTATGGTTGAAGCATTTGATGAGAACGGAAAGAATCTCTCAGAGATTGTGAACACACACTTTGACTTCCGTCCTCTTATGATTCGCGAGCGACTTGGACTCACCCGTCCTATATTCCGCGAGACTGCCGCATACGGACACTTCGGAGTTCAGGGCCGTCCCTGGGAAGAAATTATCTCTCTTTAGCAAAAAGCGCCGGGATCACCCGGCGCTTTTTATACCTTCTCAACTTGAGCTACAAGGGCACAATGATCACTCACGCCACACACCATTTCCACATCCCGTACCGCATACCCTCCTCTTGAAAACAAACCATCAACCATAAAAGGAATAGGACCAGCGCGATGCAAGCTCCCATCTATACTGCTTCCGTACTGAAGCGGCACATTGTCTATAAACTTCTCTGAAATTCTGGAAAACACTTCCCTTCCACGAGGCGCATTAAAATCTCCTGAAATTACACATTCAGTAAAGAGATCGGTAGTTTCTAGAAACTTCTTAAGTACTCCCTCTTGAATCTCATTCATCTCTCCCTTATCCGTAACTGGGAAGTGCGTCGTACCAAATCGGTACACAGCCCCTTCGTGTTCAATGTCTGCAGTAGCCAACACATACCGCTGTGTTTCATTCTTCTCAACTGGCGTACCGTCAAGATACGTAGTGAGCTCTCCCTCCCAACCGCCCAGTTGATGAAACGCTGTGGAAAGAAATCCTGTGCGTGAAAATAGTGCTACTCCCTCAGGAGTTGTTCCTTCTTGCCAAGGGTAAAGCGTCATAGGAACAAAGAAACACTCTGCATCAAGCACCTCTCTGAAAAATGGAATATCGCTCTCAAAGACTTCTTGCATACAAACAACGTCCGGAGCACGCTCTCTTAGAAAGGGCTCAATGCGCGCAAGGTGCCTGTGTCGCTCAATATTAATGTGAGCAAATGTAAGACTCATTAGCTTCCGGCTTTCTTTGAAGCTGCTTTAAGGAACGCACTGAAGAGCGGGTGTGGTGCAAGAGGACGTGCCTTAAGTTCAGGATGGAACTGTGTGCCGAGGAAGAACGGGTGCTCCTCCTTTGGAAGCTCTGCAATTTCCATAAGTACACCGCTTGGAGAGGTGCCTGAGAAGACGAGTCCTGCGTTCTTAATCTGCTCTACGAATTCAGGATTAATCTCATAGCGATGGCGATGGCGCTCTTGTACTTCTGATGCCCCATATGCCTCTTGTGCAATAGACCCCTCTGAAAGCTTGGCAGGATAGGTACCAAGACGCATGGTGCCTCCAAACTTGCCGTCCTTAATAAGATCTTTCTGCTCAGGCATCACGTCAACAACAAGATGCTCTCCGTTTGGATCTATCTCAGCTGTAATAGCCCCCGCAAGACCAAGCACATTACGTGCATATTCAATAACGAGAAGTTGCATGCCGTAACAAAGACCGAAGTACGGAATCTTATTCTCACGCGCATACTGAATTGCCTTTATCTTTCCTTCAATCCCAGACTGCCCGAAGCCACCAGGAACAAGAATGCCATCATACGCAGAAAGTGTTGCTACCTCCTCTCCATTCTCAAAGTCTTTTGCGTTCACCCATTCAATCTTTGCCTTAACTCCAACCTCCGCTGCAGAGAACTTCAGGGCTTCAATAACTGAAAGGTACGCATCTGAAAGCACGAAATCTCCTGTATCAAAATACTTCCCCACGATTCCAATCTTTACCTCCTTTGTTGCATTCTTCATCTTTCCCACGAAATTCTCCCACTCGGTGAAGTCTGCTTTCGTTTCCTTTGGAAGCTTCAATGCATCAAGAAGTAAGTCTCCAATATTATCTTTCTCAAAGTTAAGTGGTACATCGTAGATGCTGCTCACATCAGGAGCTGAGATGATGTGGTCCTGTCGGACGTTACACCACACAGCAAGCTTCTCTTTACGCTTCTCATCTAGTGGCTGGGGAGCACGTGCAACGATAAAGTCAGCTTGTACTCCATATGAATTGAGCTCACGCACCGCATGCTGCGTGGGCCTGGTCTTCATCTCTCCAATAGTGCCAGGAACTGGGAGGTACGACACCATAACAAACGCTACATCGTCTGGTTGCTTCACCTTCATCACACGGGCTGCTTCAATAAAGAGAGCATTCTGGAAATCTCCAATGGTGCCTCCAATTTCAATAACAGAAATACGACTTCCATTATGAGCTGCTGCTGCCTGTATGCGCTCCATAATCTCGTCTCGCACGTGAGGGATCGCTTCAACAAAATGTCCGTTGTACCCGAGTGCTCGCTCGCGATTAATAACTGACTGGTACACCATACCGCTCGTCATATAATCCTCAGGCCCCAAATCCCGATTCAAGAATCGCTCATAGTTCCCCATGTCCTGATCTGTTTCCAGACCCGAATCAAGCACGAACACTTCTCCGTGTTCTGTAGGGTTCATTGTTCCCGCGTCTACATTCAAATAGGGATCAACCTTTACCAAGTTCACGCCGTATCCCCGCTGTTGCAGGATAAGACCCATAGAAGAGGTAGCGACTCCCTTTCCAACGCCGGACATTACGCCCCCAAGTACGAATATGTATTTGTGTCCGTCTAGCGCCATGAACTACACACGAAGATATCTACGCACAGCAAGCCATGAGGCAAGTGCTCCTAACAAAATTCCTGACCCCACGATAATACCGAACACGAGCGCGAAGTTGGAAAGGTAGTACGTGAAGAGGTTGAATCCTCCAAGCCATGCTGAGAGTGACTTTCCTGCATACCAGGTTGCCGGATAGAACACAGCAAGCGCTATAAGAGCAGCAACGAGTCCCGAAAGGATTCCGGCCACAATAAATGGGCCACGAATGTATCCATTACTTGCTCCCACAAGACGCATCACTGCAATCTCGTCACGAGAAGTGTAGATCGCAAGGCGGATAGTTGCGAGCGCAATAATTGTTGATGCAATGGCAAAGAGAATAACAATAACGAGTCCTGCCCGTTCAGTTGCATTAATTGCAGTGGTAAGGCGCTCAATAACCGTCTTGTTCTGGTAGTAATTAATGCTATCTATAATCGGACCCTCCTCAGGAGAAATACTAGAATCATCTGAGAGGAAGTTAACTATTCCCTCATATTGAGAAGGATTCTGTGCCTTGATGGAAAGCGATGCACCAAGTGGATTATCGGAGAGCTCATCTAGTGCTTGGAGTGTCAGCTGGTCGTCCTCGTGGCGGGCACGGAACTCAGCAAGACGCTGATCACGAGAAGAATAGGTCACGCTTGCTACTTCAGGCAATGCCTCAAGTTTTCGCTGAATTGAAACAATGTCGCGTTCCTGTGCGTCAGTTACAAAATACACATTCACGTCCACCTTGTCCTGGAGCGTGGCAAGGGTGGTTCCAAGTATTGCAGAAAGGAAGATGAGTGAGCCAATAATCATAAGGGTCACCGACATCACAAGCACAGTGGCAAATGTTACTGCACCACTTCGCACAAAACTCTTTGCGCCGCTCGTGACTATTCGTTTAATCATCATCCACATATAGAAAGTATATTAGAGAACATATTGTCCTTGTTGATCGTCACGCACGACGCGTCCTCGATCCATAGTAACGACTCGACGACCCATTGAGTCCACCACTCCCTTGTTGTGAGTGGTAATAAGAACGGTAGTACCGAGCTCATTGATCTTCTTCAAGATATCCATGATCTCGTACGTGTTCACCGGATCCAGGTTTCCTGTAGGCTCATCAGCAACAATCACATCAGGCTGATTGATAATGGCGCGACCAATAGCCACGCGCTGCTGCTCTCCTCCAGAGAGCTGACTTGGGAAATGATGTGCCTTGTTTCCAAGGTCAACCAAATCAAGAATGTGTGGCACATCTAGTTCAATCTCGTCTTGCGGTCTTCCTGCTGCCTCCATAGCGAAAGCAATATTTTCATATGCTGTCTTGTTTGGAATAAGACGGAAATCCTGGAACACCATTCCAATCTTTCTGCGATAGTGATGCAACTGACTTTTAGGGAGTGAGTGTACATCTGTTGATTCAAAGTACACAGTTCCATCAGTAGGACGATCTTCTGCAAGAAGCATTTTAAGCAAAGTAGTCTTTCCTGCTCCTGAGTGCCCTACAACAGAAACAAATTCCTTTGGAGCGATGGAGATGGTGACATCCTCAAGTCCGGGAGTGCCGTCGTGATGGATTTTTGTAACCTTGTCAAAATAGATCATATAACAAAGAGCATTATACCTCAGCGTCCCTAGACGCGTCTATAAAGCTATCCAGGTTTCCGGACAATATATCCTCCGGATCATGCGATTCGTGGCCTGATTCATGATCTTTCACCAATTTATACGGATGAAGGACATAGGATCTCATCTGGCTTCCCCATTCGTTCGCTGTTGTCGCCGCGATAGAACGTCCTTTTGCTTCGCTCTGGCGAGTCGCTTCCTCAATTGCAAACAGCTTTGCTTTCACCAGCTCCATTGCCTTTTCGCGGTTGGCTAGCTGCGTCCGCTCTGAAGACACATGCGCAGAGACTCCTGAAGGAGTATGCACAATACGCACTGCTGTCTCTCTTTTATTTACGTTCTGTCCTCCTGCTCCCCCTGAGCGTGCAAACTGAATATCCAAATCGTCTGGCTTTAGTTCTATGGCTTCATTTCCAGAGAGTTTAGGGAGTACCTCAACAAGTGCAAATGACGTTTGGCGCTTTGCATTTGAATTAAAAGGAGAAATACGCACCAACCGATGCACTCCCGCCTCAGACTTAAGTCTTCCGTACACTCCCTTTCCTGTTATTTGGAGCATGACATTACGAAACCCTCCCTGAGGATTCTCATTTGAATGAAGTTCTGACACTCCCCACCCTTGTTTGGAAGCGTACCCTTCATACATTCGTCGCAACATGCGCGCAAAGTCTTCTGCATCGTCTCCTCCGGCTCCAGCGAGGATAGCGAGTGTTGCAGGACCCGCATCATGCGAGTCTCCCGTCCCTCCTTCTTTAAGACTCTGATATTCAGCAATGTATCTTTGTGCTTCTGCTGGATCTTTCCAGAAGTCTGGTGAAGCCATCATGGCTTCAAGTTCTGCAATGCGCTCCTCGTTCATACGAGTGAGTATACCAGGAACGATTTTTTCTGAGCCACCGTCCGGGATTGAACCGGAGACCTTTTCGTTACGAGTGAAATGCTCTACCAACTGAGCTACGGTGGCGAATCTGGTTCAGGATAGCGGGAAAGCACTTCTGCATCAAGCAGAAGTGCTTTTAAGAATTGGGTCTATTGTTCTTTACGTTAGTGGAGCCGATGCCCGGGATTGAACCGGGGACCTCATCCTTACCATGGATGCGCTCTACCGACTGAGCTACATCGGCCGTTGCTCCATATGGAACCTCTGCAGAGTACGGTATTTTGAGCATGTTTTCAATGCATCCAATATCCTCCCGAAGGAGTTATACTTCCTGAACCCTTATTGGTAACGCTCATCTCTATGTGTGGAATTGTTGGCTATGTAGGCAAGAAGAACGCAGCTCCCTTCCTTCTTGAAGGACTCTCAGCGCTTGAGTACCGCGGATACGATTCAGCGGGCATGTATGTATCAGGGGCAGGAGCCTTGAAGCGCGCCGGGAAAGTAGCAGAACTCATTGCCTGCACGCCAGACACCTTTGAAGGAACGAGTGGTATTGCACACACTCGCTGGGCAACACACGGAGCTCCCACAGAGCTCAATGCCCACCCACACACTGATGCCACGAAGACTATCTGGCTCGTCCATAACGGCATTATTGAAAACCACGCAGAGATACGAAAGGAATTGGAGGCAACAGGTATTGTCTTCGCTTCTCAAACGGACACAGAGGCACTCGCCCAATTAATTGGACACCTCTATGCAGAAGGGACGCTTCTTGAGGATGCTGTTCGCGCTGCGCTAAAACAGGTACATGGGACATATGGTGTGGCTGTTGCAAGCGTACGAGAGCCTGAGAAAGTTGTTGTTGCACGTATGGGGAGTCCTCTCATGCTCGGTGTTGGCGAGGATGGTGTGTACGTCGCTTCAGACGCCACCCCTATCCTTCCTTACACCAGGAAGGCAGTGTATTTAGATGATGGAGAGATGGCCATCATTACAGATCAAGGCTATGTCATAACAGACGCCGATGAGGAAACGATAGACAAGCCTGTCACTTCCCTTGAGTGGTCTGCCGAAGCAGCTCAGAAGAAAGGCTACGAGCACTTTATGCTAAAGGAGATCATGGAAGTTGGAGAGGTTATTGAGAACACCCTCCGCGGAAGACTAGACAAAGAAAACGCTACGGCAATTCTTGGAGGATTCCAAGACACTGATATTCATAGTTACTTAAAGCACGCAAAGCGCATCAGCATTACTGGCTGTGGAAGTGCGTATTATGCCGGACTTATCGGCAAAACAATGATTGAGGAGCTTGCAGGAATCCCTGTTGAAGTAGAGATCGCCTCTGAGCTCAGATACAGAACACCAACGGCAGATCCTAAGGATACTGTTCTCATCGCAGTGTCTCAGTCTGGAGAAACAGCAGACACGCTAGAAGCCATTCGTGCAGCAAAAAGGCACGGCATGCTTACACTCGGCATCGTAAACGTTGTGGGTAGTACTGTTGCGAGAGAAACTGATGCGGGAGTATACAACCATGCAGGACCAGAGATTGGAGTTGCTTCAACAAAAGCATTTATCTCCCAGGTCTTGGTGTTTGCTCTTGTTGCACTACACCTTGCACGTGAACGTGGGCTTTCAGAGAAAGACGGCGCTACATTCATAGCTGAACTTGAGGCACTTCCAGCAAAGGCTCGCGAAATACTAGAACGCACAAAGGATATTGAGGCCGTTGCAAAGAAGTACGCACAGACTCGCGACTTCCTCTACTTGGGACGCAAGTTCCAGTGCCCTATTGCTTTTGAAGGAGCATTAAAACTAAAAGAGATCTCCTATATTCATGCTGAAGGATACGGCGCAGGTGAGATGAAGCACGGCCCGCTCGCACTCATTGATACAGAGTTTCCAAGCCTTGTGCTTGCTCCAAGAGATTCAATGTACGAGAAGACTGCTTCTAACATTGAAGAGATACGTGCACGCTCTGGGAAAGTTGTTGCGCTCACCACTGACGGGAACACTGATATTACTCGCCTGGCAGACGACGTGCTGTATGTTCCGGAAACTCATGAAGCACTTCTCCCTGTGCTCACCACCATTCCACTACAACTCTTTGCGTACTACATAGCAAAAGAGCGTGACTGCCCTATAGACAAGCCACGCAATCTTGCAAAATCAGTAACGGTTGAATAATTACCGTTGCTTAAGAAGCGCAATGATCTCATCAAGCTTCTCTACTTCTATGCGTGAGAGATCTTCTTGTAGGCGCTCTATCTCTGCCTTTGCATCTATATTAGTTTGATAGTCATCAAGTGCTTGCTGATGATCTCGTTCTGCGGCTCGCTTTTGAGTCATCATAATGATGGGTGCTGCGTACGCCGCTTGCGTTGAGAAGAGTAAGTTCAGGAGTATGAACGGATATGGATCCCACTGTTGCAGGTAGCCAATTATATTCGCAGTAACCCAAAGGAGGATAATAGCTGTTTGAATAATAATGAAAGGCCACGAACCCATGCCGCTTGCGATAGCGTCAGCAATCCTCTGTCCAAGAGTCCGGTTCTCCTTCACTTTCTGGTGCCATGTTGGCAAGCGGTTGTGAGTCATACCCAAACGATAGCACCCACAAGATGCCTTCCTCATACTTCCTTTGGATAGAGTGGTATAGGCTACTAGAGATGGAACTTTCTGTTGACCTTCTCAATCTGCAGTCTGGTATTGGCGTTACTCGTGGATACCGGCAGTACGCTACACGCGGCATGCGCTATATCATTCCTCACTCAAGCAAGCCCCTCGTGCATGCAGGGACATTCTTAAATGGTTCCCATTGCGATATTGCCCTCCTCACTGAAGTAGATGGCGGCTCCCGTAGGTCAAAGTATATTTCTCAGCTAGATACCCTTAAAGAGAGCACTTCTTTTACTGATGGCTATTTCTTTCCAACAAGAAGTTTAGGGAATTCAATAAACGAGGGGAACGGCATACTAAGTCTCTACCCATTAGAACGGAACCGCACTCACCCTCTTCCGAGTGCCACAAATCCAAGAGTGCTTGGCGAGAGCCGTATAACAATCAAGGGAATTCCTATAACACTATTTGTTGCACATCTTGCTCTTCGTACAGAAACTCGCTCACTACAGATAAAAAGAATTGGTGAAATACTTTCAAGTACATCTACACCAATCCTGCTTGGTGGAGACTTTAACGAGCGAGACGCTAAGAAATTCCGCTTACTCACCAATATCGGTCTTTCATTCATTACCGCCCCCGGCTATCCTTCCTGGAAGCCAATTCATTCGCTGCAGGTTTTGTTCTACAGCTCACACTTTGAAGCGCATAACGCTTTTACGAATAAAGATACTCTCTTTTCAGATCACCTCCCCTTACATATAGACCTCACGTTTACTGCGTAGCAATAGCAAGCGCTCCGTAAAGCCCTGATTGATCCTCAAGAATTCCTTTGGCGAGGGTTGGCATTTCTACACCGTCTGCTATTCGTGCTAATTCAGTTTGTACATCCAAAAGTCTGAACGCAGTTTCTTCGTTCATAAGAGACCCTCCCAACACCAATACGTCTGGAGACCAGTGTCGCACTGTGTTGTATATCCCTGTAGCAAGCAGAACAGTTCTCTCTTCATAAAACGATCTAGGGAGACTTTCTGAAAGCTCTCCCGTCTCCTTTTGAATTCCTGCTCCGCTCACGGCGTCTTCTAGTGTCTTCCCGGTATGGTGATCAATGATCTGTTTTCCAGGCTCAAGACCGTGTACAAAGGGAACGATTCTTTTGTTATGGATGAGTGTTCCACCCACCCCAGTACCTATGCCAAGGTACCCAACAAGCACAGCTTCCTTCCCTGCTCCGTACACTGCTTCGCCAAGACCGGCCAAGTCTGCGTCGTTATACATGGAGACCGATACCCCGCTCGCTTGTGCGAGAAGAGTACCAAAAGATACTCCATTCCACTCTGGCAGATTAGGAGAGTGTTGTACTATTCCGTCTGAAATAGTGCCCGCCACCCCTCCCACAATTCTCTCAATCTCTCCCTCTTTCTCACTTATGCTTATGTAGGAAAGAACCATTTTGATAGCCTCCTCAGGATCTTTAGGTGTGGCGTAAGTTTGTACTAAAGAAAGACTAGTACCATCGCAAAGCGCAAGACGCATTTTCGTTCCCCCTATATCAAAAAGAAGAATACTCATAGTAATTTCTTAAAGTCAGCAATTAAGGGAGTGGCGTCCGCCATAACTCCATACGTATCTGCAAGCAGATGCGCGGCAGTGCGCACGAGCATCAGAGACCAGAGCACTTTGTACTCATATGTACCCTCGGGAAACGCTATAGAAATAACTTTTACATTTCTCTTTCTCAACACCTCTTCAAGTGCATCCATACGAACTTGAATACGTTCATGGTCTGAAGCATCTTTATACAAAACAACAACGAGAGGTTCAGAAAGTTCTGCGGTCTTTCCTAAGGGATCAAGTCCCTGTATCTCGTTATGATTAAGCTCAGGGAACGTATTGGAGAATGCGGGGACTTTTGCTGTCTCGTTCAGCGTTATCTTTGCAAGATATGCTGCGGGTTCGTTTCTTTGCGAAGAATATATAAGTGGGATGCCCGCCTCCAGTGAAGTCGCAAGCAGCTTTGCCTCTTCAAGAGTTTCTTCTTCTAGGTCTGGATACGCGCTCCACGCCGCCATGCGTTCTTGCTCTCCAAGAAGCGCAAGAAGTGCTTTAACCAGCACAAGGAACGCATCTCTTGGTTCTCTTCCAGAAGGAACTTCAATGTAGGGAATGTTCTTTGCTTTTGCTTTTGCTAAGAGGCTTCCTCCAGCAGCAATGACAGCAGTTCTATATCCGCGTTCTTGCGCTTCATTAAAGAAAGAGAGGGTTTCTTCTGTCTCCCCAGAATACGATGTTGCTATATACAAAGCATCTGGAGATGCATTCTCCGGAACACCGTAGTCTGTGTGCATCTGGATATGAGGCAATTGTCCCTGGAGCACACGTGCATGCAGTGCCGAACCTCCCATGCCTCCACACACCACCGAAGACGTAGCAGGAATATCTCCAACTATCTCTGGCACATATGCACACTGCTCCTTTAAAAAGGCTGTACTCATATATCCATCATATCTAATACTAATGCTCCCCACGTAAAGCGTGTTGCCCCGTACCCCCTACCTGTTTCTGGATTGAAGTACTCTCTGAAGCCGTTACGAGTTACGAGCGCAAGTGTTGTGTCTCGCATCCATTCAGCTTCTTCCTGGAAGCCGTACGACTTCAGTCCTTGATATATAAACCATTGCGGCGCAAACCAAATAGGACCCCTCCAGAATCCCTTTGGTCTATACGAAGGTTCTTGCTTAGAGACCGTACGAATACCAAAAGGAGAATGGAAGGTATCAGGGTTATGGAAATGAGTTTCTATAAGTGCCTTTGCTTCTTCTGGTGTGTATATCCCCGCAAACAGCGGAGCAAAGTGTGCCCATGTATCAACTTTTAGAAGCTCATGGTTCTCCCCTGCTCCAGACCAAAACACTCCATCCTCAAGCAGGTGCTCTCGCATCGCTTCCTTGATAAGGCGTGCATGGAGAAGCGAATAGGTTTCTGCCTCAGTCTCTCCAAGCAAAGAAGCAATGTGCGCAAAGATTTCCAAATTCTTTATAAGAATGGAATTAAAGGGGACATCCTTCACCCAGAAGTGATTCCTGGTGCAGATTTCAACATCAAAGTTGCATACCCGATTTGCAGCAACAAGCTTCCATCGCTCATACATGTGTCCAAAGAAAGAAATGCTCTCCTTTAGTTGCATAGGCCCGTCAAAACGAGGCGAATTATCTTCCCCAGATTCGTCTGGATTTATGATGCTTATGAGATGGTTGTCTCGCGGATCACGGTGCTCAATAAGATACTTATGAAAGTTATGGATTGGGAGAAAGATCTCACGCAAGAACGCTTCGTCTCCTGTCTTCTTGTATATCTCCCACGCAGCATACGCAATCATGGGTGGCTGTGTAATAGAGCTCGTTCCCTTCTTTCCCCACCCTATGTTATAGGGCCTCGTTATAAGCGGATTCCAAAACACCATGTGTGGAATCATCCCGTCATCAAACTGACGCGGAAGTAAGGAACGCAGTTCCTCTTTAGCAGCTTCAGGTTCTAGTTCAGCGAGCACAATGGCATGGAAACAGGAGTCCCAGAGCCATTGGTAGGGATAGGTGCGTGGAGAAGGGACCGTGTATTGATATCCATCTAGCGTGTGCCGGCGATTGGCACGATAGAGAGCATGAGCTGCTTCACGGACATCCATACGACTATCATAACAAACGATTCTGACCCTATGTAACCGTGCTCAGGATGGCGGTAATACGCTTTATTGTTACAAAGCCATACCCCCATAGTACAGGGAGCCAAAGCGGCATCACCCCAAATAGAGTCTGGCGCTCAAAGGTTTCCACTCCTGTGCTCACAAACAAGTACTCCGCAATAGTCATGCCGATGAGTCCAACGACAAAAGCAAGAAAATCGTGCTTGCCTGCAATAAGGAGTCCCGCAGCACTTATAAAGAAGAAGATCGCCGTTAAGAGGTAATCATTCAATACCAGTGGAATGAGCCCTATCATGAGGAGCACAGGGAGCGTGTGCAGGAAAATCTTTAGCGTTGTTTTCATAACAAAACTATACCAAAGGAGGAAGAAGAGACTGTATAAGTTTCTTGTATAGAGACACGATCTCCTCTTCCCCATTGTCTCGTATGTAAATACCAAATCCTGGCTGACTATTAATTTCCACAAGATACATCTCTCCCTTCGTGTTGAGGATAACGTCCAGTCCTGCAAACTCAACGCCAACCACCTGTTGGAGAGGCTGTATGAATTTGGTGAGTGCTTGTATGAGCACAGGATCGTTCACGTGATGCGCCACTGCATTTTCATAATGCAGTGGGCTTAGGTTGCCAGAGAAGGTTGCTCCAGAAAAGTCTTTCTCGTACACAAGTACTATTTCCCCTTTGAAAACTACAACCCTAAACTCCTGCGCTCTTTCTACATATTCTTGTGCAAGAGCTATGTAGTCATAGTGCTGAGAAGTATGATTGAATATTTCCTTTATTGAAGAAAGCACCTCTTCTGAAGTGTGCGCGAGAAACACATTCGCGCCTTGTCTTCCCGAATTCATTTTTACAATAACCGGGAGCGAAAACTCTGAGAGGATTCTTTCTGCAATCTCTTCGTACGATTTCTCCTTGATGTAGCATTTGTTTTCTTCAGCCTTTGGAAATGGATCAAAGAAACTATGTGTTCGTGGAGTTTGAATAACTTCTCCGACAAGCTTTGCGGTGAACTCCTTATCCTTGCAAATTCTGTGTATGGAATCAGAATTGAAAGGCGTTGAGTAGTTAGCAAAATATATCTTTTTCTGTGTGTCTATAGAAATAAGATTTCCATACAAATCATGAACGGTATAGAGTACTGCCAATTCTTCAGCAGCACGGCGTACACAGCGCATGTTTGGTATGGTGCCTCCCTTTAAAGCTGGCTGAGGTGGTTGCATATATGCAGGTAGCAGAAGTATACCCAACTTTGGGATTCAAACACAAAACTACCGTACCTGCAGGACTATGAACTTTGCAGAATAACCGAACAAGCAAAAGTGAAATCTGTTGGTGCTTCAGTACCCTCGTACAATGGTGCCTGTATGAGGAGGGTAATCTCTTCGTTATTTGTTAGTGCCTGCTCAATGGCTGATCTTGCTCTTTCTGAAATTGCTGCAGAGCTTTCAAGTGTTCCATCAGTTAGAATCCCCAGTTTGTACAGCAAGCGATTTTCTTCTACACGATTCACCGTGTTCCCTCTCTCTACTCGTTCACTATTATAGGAACTAAAGGAGGACGGAGATGAGGACGCTACTTGTAGATATACTGCCGTGACCCTTTCTCCTAGGATTGTAGTGTCTCGCGAGACAATTTGTCCTTCAACCATGGCAGTGCCAGCCCCTCTAGAATCAGTGACGCGAAATGGTTCATTGATTACCCGAAGCACATCAGGCTCTGTCGTACTGCAGGTAGCCTGGTTAGAGAGAAAGGAACGCTCCGTATCCTGTACTGAAGTATCTTCGGGCTGGCGCTGATTAGATCCATTGGGAGAAGCGGGGTTGAGTATCAGGAACACAACGAGACCAACAATAAGCACTACAGCAAGAAGCATAGGGATAGTATGTTTCATATACTGATACAACAGGAAAGCAACTGAAAATTTAATTAATATTCAAGCTTTTACTCTTTCTGAGTATCTATCACAAACAAAAACCGCCTGCGTAGGCGGTTTTTGTAACAGATGAAGGAGTTAGATTGTTAACTGATAGGTTTCTACATTACTTGCACCTGCGTCTTTGAAAATGGTTACTGCCTCATCTTCCTTGTCGGTGTGTGCTGCAACAAGGACATCACCTGCCTCAACACGGTCTACATATCGCTGAGCGTGTTCTTCAGAAATACCGAGTCGGACGAGACCAGCGAGTATACCGCCTGCCGCTGCTCCGGTGACTCCACCAGCCGCAGCAGCTCCTACAGCTCCAGTGAAGCCAAGTGCCGCTGCGATTGGGCCCGCTGCAAACAGTGGACCAATAACAGGAATAATCCCTGCGAAAGCTGCGAGACCCGCAAGGGCACCTACTGTTCCACCAACGGCCGCGCCTTTTCCGGCGCTTTCAGTAACTGTGCTACGAGCAATGTCGTCTGCGTCTTCTTCTTTTATCTCCCCTTCAGTATTCCGATACACGTAGGATATGTCATCTGCAGGAACCTTGAGATCGTTATGAAGTTGATTAATGGCCTTCTCCGCATCTTCACGATTTACAAATGCACCAATGGTAAATGTTTTCATGTCTGTAAGTAGTTACTTACTAATAGACGCAGTGTACGCAAGAAACGATGAACACCTCATTAAATGCATCGTACTTCTCGCTATCGTAAAAGCACACACTTCCTTCACCCTATATTTTTTAGCATTACTTCAACTATATGCTTCGTCTACTAGACCGATACCAAGTGCTTATTGCATTTGCAGTGATTCTCACTCTCCTTGCGGCATGGCACTTGAAGTATCTACTCGTCACGCTTTTCGGTAGCTATGTGCTTGCCGCATCAATGCTTATACCAACCGAGTGGATTACTAAACGAGGAGTGCCGCGCCCCGGAGCAATTCTCATCTCGTATGGAGGAGCATTGCTTATACTTGCCTCTCTTCTAACACTTGTCATAGCTCCCGCAAGCAATGACATTGCTCGCTTTGTGGGCACGCTACCTACCTATCTGAACCAGTTCACAACAATGATTGAGCGCCTCGGGTTTGGGAGTATTGATACTGCAAATCTGGTTACCGCCATCCAAACTGAGATTGTACGTATAACAACCGGCTTCGCGAGCGCTGTGTCTGGGCTCGCGCTCGCACTTATCGTAAGCATCTATCTAGTGAGCGATTGGGAAAGAATCCATAAAGCACTTTCTGAACTTGCGCCCAAAAAGCAGCAATCTACCCTGAATTGTTTCTTTGAGCGTTCCCGTCATAGCATCGCATCATGGGTACGTGGCCAACTTATACTCTCGTTCCTTATTGGAGCTCTTTCTTATGTCGGACTTCTGCTACTTGGTATCCCCTTCGCTTCAGTCCTCGCTATATTTGCAGCACTGCTTGAATTCATACCTGTTATCGGAGCGGTGATAGCTGCACTACCCGCACTTATTGTTGCCTTCAGCATCTCCCCACTTGAAGCTCTCTTTGTCCTCATTCTGTACACTGCGATACAACAAGTAGAGGGACAGCTACTTGCACCACTTGTTATGAAGCGTGCAGTCTCGCTGCATCCCATCGTTATCATCTTTGCTATACTCGTCGGTTTTCAGGTCCTCGGCATTGTGGGTGCACTTCTCGCTGTTCCCTTCTTTGCAGTACTTTGGGTTGCAGTCTCTATGTGGCGGGCGCGCGATAAATCAATACCTTCGTAGCTTTGCTGGACAAACCTTTCACTAACTCCTACTTTTTTTGATTTCAATACAAAAGCCCCTCCGTAAGGGGCTTTTGTATAACGCACAATCTAGTGGACGTTGTTGGAACTGCTACTCAAGCTCTAACTGTATGCCGCCCGTGCGCTTAGCGAGAAAATTGTAAATCCAAGCCGTAACATATCCGCCGATCCATCCCATGAGTCCATAGATCAAGGTCAGGAAGATAGGAGCAGCGACACCGAATATGACACCCACTACCCCTGACTCTTCTGTGCTGGCGACGAGCGAGATGAACATCATGATAAGACCAAAGATGAGGCCGAAAATTGCATACATGAGACCCATGAGCTTAGCCAATGACTTTGGGGATATTCTTTTGAGCGTTTTCATACTCTAAGCCTAGCATCGAATCATGAATGCGAAACATGACCTATTGAAGAACAAGACCACCCGAATGGACGGTCTTGTGGACGCTGTTGGAACCAGGATTAGAGAGTGGCCGGTCGGTCACTGCAACGTAATGGTCTCAGGAGTGATAATCAAAGGGTTGGGCACACCCTCGTCCTTATACCAAAGCTGTTCAAGCAGCAGAGTGTCTATAAGTGCATACACGTTCTTCCCACAATATTCGCGAGTAAATGTTTTCTCATCACTTGCGCCAAATGCCTGTCGATCTAGGGTCGGCCAGACACTGGAGAAATTCGGCACAAGCTGCGCATGTAGTATTCCCTCAATCTCCCACGTGAATAGGTCACATGCACGTCTGAAATCGGATTCATGAATCTCGGCATTAAAATGCTTACCGCTACCATCATAGTCACGAAGGCCGTACAGGTTATCTGCAAGAGATACACCAGAGGAAAGTTGATGTATACGAAGAAAATGGACTGGAGTACCTGATTCACTACGGTAGTACACATCGCCAGAGTACGGATCAAATGTGAAGTTTGCAGCGGTAAGATTACTCCCATCCGTTGAATACACTTCAAAGGTTAGCCGCTTGTTAGATAGTGGCGAGATATTGAGTGATGGGTATGCGTAAGGCGTAGAAACAGTAGTAGATATATCTGACTGTTCAGGTTGTGGTGGCTGGATACTAAACGCAAAGGTAATGTCTTGTTTCGTGCGCGTGACAAGCGTAAGGTCATACTCTCCCTGAGCAGAAGGGATATCTATTGATACATGATCGTCTAGTTGGCGTGGCGGATTCCCAAAATCAACACCCGTATAAGTTCGCGGGGCAATTTCAATGCGCGATGAATCGGTTACACTGACACGTACGTTAAGATTCTCAATGCGTGCTTTAGTTTGAACAGTGAGTACGAACCTAGAAAGATATCCGTCCTCAATTGGCTCTACTGACACCAACATGGCTTGCATAACAGGTGCCTGTGCATCAGTGTCTTCTGTGCCCTGTATTTTCTTTATAGCCTCATCGAACACGAGTCCGAGATCGTTGACTGTGTTACCGGGCATATCCTTTGTGCCCCACCAAAGTCCTAATGCGATGATGAGTACTAAAATCAGGGAACAAAGAATTATGTAAGGAGCGCCATGCTTTTTCTTCATGAAGAAAGCATAGCACTAGTTCACAGCTACTTAGACCGAAATACAGAATCGCTCATTTGGCGCTCCTACAGTGCGTGCCCTTATGGACGCTGTTGGGAGCACTCTACGCCTGTGATGCTATGCTGTTCTCGTGTCAGCCCTCATTCTCGTTTTTCTTTCAAGTCTCTTCCGCGAGGTCAGCGTATCGATTGGCAAGCGCCAGGTAGCGAATCATACAGAATCTCTCTATGGGATGGGTTTTCTCGGTGCAATATGGAGCACTCTATTCTTCATAGGCATAGCAGTGTTCTCGTCTACCAATCTCGTTTTTCTTCCGGAAAGCCTGCCGACATTTATCCTTCGCGCGGTCTTTGAAATCATTCTGCTCTTCGTTGTTCTTCATGCCATTAAGGACGCTGACAGGAGCACGCTCAGCTCACTGCGCGTCCTAACGATCCCTCTTCTGCTTCTGGTCGATATCACGCTCGGCTACGCAATGTCAGCAATGCAAATGGCAGGGGTACTGCTACTTATGGCGTCGGCAGCTATCATTCTATTCAAGGTCCCTTCTCTTGCTTCGAAAGGAAAGATTATGGCACTGACGTCTGCAGTTCTCGCAGTTATCACTATCTCCCTCTATAAGTACGACATCACGAACTTTAATTCGGTAGAAGCAGAGCAGGGACTGATGTACTTCATCCTTCTTATTGCACTTCTTATCGGTTCAATAGTACAAGGTCATGAGAACGTATTCAGATATCTGTTGCGCCCAGTGTGTCTCTTCCAATCCATTACTGCAGCTGCAGCTGCAGTCTTCCATTCCTTTGCGTATGTATTCATGCCTGCGTCAGTCATACTTGCACTATCCCGCTCAAGCGAAGTGTTCTTGTCTATGATCTCAGGTCGTCTATATTTCCATGAAGCCGGGCTGCTCTCCCGAGCAGTTGCGTTCTTACTTATTATTGCAGGCATCACCCTTTGCGTTCTGTAGACGCAAAACACAAAACCGCCCATGTGGACGGTTTTGTGATCTGCGCGGTCGACGAGACTTGAACTCGCAACCTCCCGCGTGACAGGCGGGTGCTCTAACCAGTTGAGCTACGACCGCAGATATAGCGCACGGCACCGATAGAATATAGCCTGTTTCCAGACCTAAGACAACTCGTGTGCTGGCGGGAGGACTTGCACCTCCGACCTTAGGTTTATGAGTCCTATGCTCTAACTACCTGAGCTACGCCAGCGAATACTACGCACAGTACTATACAGTTCCCCTACGTTCAACGCCCGAGCTCTTTGAGTATCTCCTCAGCACGCCCAATGTCCTCTGGATACCCTACAGGAATCCAGAGAGGCTGCTCTATAACCATGATGGGATGATCCTTCCCAAGACTCGCTACGGGGTCCGTGAGGAAATACTCGCCGCTCTCATGACGAGGAGCTGGGTAATCAAAGATACGCTCGTCTAGCATGATCCCTCCAGTTGAGACGAGATTGCTCGCTGGGTTTTCTGGCTTTTCAACGAGTTGCTTGAGTGTCCCGTCTTCGTGTCGTTCTATAACTCCAAACTTTGAAGGTTCCGCATGTGGCGCTGCAAGAAGAGAGTATGGGTGTTTAGTAGCTTCCATGAGCGCCTCTGCCCCATGTATGTCGTCCCCATACATAAATAAGAATCTGCCCTTAAGGAGGGGACGCGCAATAGAAAGAGCGTGCGCTGTTCCTGCTGGCATCCACTGATGTACATACTGAATCCTTCTCCCCGCGTACGAGTCTCCAAGTCGCTCTCGTATCATCTCGCCCTTATATCCAACAACCACGATAACCTCGTCAACCTCTTCAGGGAGTGCATCAATAATGTACTCAATGATTGGCTTTCCGTTAATCTCAATCAACGGCTTTGGTGTGTCTAGCGTCAATGGACGCATGCGCTTTCCTTCTCCTGCGGCGAGTATAACTGCTTGCATATACTTTCTATTACTCAATAACAATCGTATTGGTAGCACCAGACCCCTCTGGAACAACCGGCTCAGAAGAAGAAAGCACAACATATACCAACACTCCAAGCACGATAGAGATGATAACGAACGCCGCTCCAATAACTTCAATGTATTGCACGCGCGCATGCGCAATAAGCGCAATGATCAAGAGAAATACAACCGCACCAAGAAGACCGAGGAGTAAGTATATGTAGGTATGTGTTGGAGAAGCTGCTACTTGTGACATAAACGAAACGAATTGCGCATCAAGCGTTTCTATTTCAGCTCCCAATACCTGCCCAGTTCCAGCACCAAGAGATCCAACTCCTCCTCCAAGCGTAGGTCCTGCTCTTGGTGTTGCAAAGAACTGCACTACGAAGGTAGTTTTCTTTCCTTTATATTCTCCCTCTGCAGTACCAATCCCAATACGGGTGTACTGAGGCTTTACGATATTGGCGCGGTGCGTTGGCGAATTCATCCACGCCTCTTCAACATCCTCTGAATCCTTAAAATCAACGGCCAGGTTTTCTCCCGCATAGGTGTACGAATAGCCCACTTGATCTAACCAATACCAAGGTGCATTTCCAGAAGGATCAACATGGGAAAAGTATCCTTTCTCCGCCATATCATTCGCCTTCAATTGCGCGGCCTCAGCTAACAGCGGATCCGGAGTAAGAGCTGCTACTCCATTCTTTTCGCGATCATCGTTTGTGAGAGTTGAAAGTACTCCAGGAAGCACTGACGCCATGAAATTCGTCTGCGTGAACACAACAAGTGTCTGCAAGACGTATGCTGCATGGAGAAGTAGCAATCCACTTATGACAATAGCAACACCTGCTCCTGTGAAAAACAGTGGCTTGTGCCCGTTCCCTGAATGAGGGAGTAGGTAATCCTTAAGTGTCTTTTTTGGCTGTGCCATGAATTATGCTTCCTGTGCTGCTAAGAGCGCTTGCAATTGTGCGAGAAGCGCAAGCAACTGCGTAAGAAGTGCTAGACGCTCTGTTTCAGACATCCCTACACTTCCCTGGTTAAGAAGTGCGAGCGTTTGCGGACCAACTCTCCCTGCAGCAGGAAGTCCATGACTTTTCTGATACGCCGCAACTGCGTTGTATGTTTGGGTTCCATAAAAACCGGTCGCCTCTCCTGCAAAAAATCCTTCTGTCTTTAGAAGTTCTTGTAGCGCAACAACGTCTGAACCAGACATACCTGGAGAAAGCTCTACAGCAAAGCGATAGGTAGAGGCACCAAGCACTTCTCCTACAGAACCAGAATCAATTGATCCCCCAGAAGACGAAGAGCTTGAACTACGACGTGAGCCTCCACTGCTACCTCCCCCTCCCCCGCCACCCCCAGAACTTGGTGTGGGAGCGGCAACAACCTCTATTGTTCGCGTTACAGGTGTTGCTTCATTTCCTGCGGCATCTTCAGCTGAGTAGGTAATGAGGTACGTTCCAGCTACAGCAGTATCTACGTCCTCAACTCCTTCACTCGTAACAGCGACATCGCCGTCATGAGTATCTGTTGCGGTTGCTTCTATATCAGGAAGCACGAGAGCCTCACCCTCTGTAAGAGAAATAGTTGCGTCTCCAAGAAGAGTTATAACTGGCGCTTCTGTATCAACGATAAATGAAGAGACCTCGAGTGAAATCTTAGTACCAAGTCCGTCAGGCACACGAAGTATACAATCCACGTACTCTCCGTCCTCTAGCGGCTCAAACACTACTGTGTTTTCTCCAACAATGGCTTCTGTTGTAAGGCTTGTACATTCTCCTTCATACTCAATAGAGCCCGCGAGAGTACTTCTGAACGAATATTCTGGTGATGAACTATTTGTTACAGCAGGAACTGCGCCAGTCTCAGTTAAAGTTGCGGCAACAATAACTTCTTTGGTTGTTGTTGATGTGTTACCCGCACGATCAGTCGCACTGTATACAACTTGGTACGTTCCCGCAGCCTCAGGAAGCACGTCCTGAATAACATCCACCTCTCCATCAAGTGCGTCTAGAGCGGTAAAGTCTCCTGCATCTTCTGTAATAACTGGTGGGGTACTGTCAAACGTAACGCTAAGCAAGGTATCTGTAGTTGGTCCACTTGATCCACCAGGAAAAATTGTTTGTAACTTAAAGTTATGAACGCCGTCTGTAAAACTCCATCCACCTGGTGTAAGGTCCCCAAACTCCCAGGTTGTATTAGTCAACCATTTAACAAGTCCAAGGTGTATTTCATCAGAAGTTCCTTCTGGAGTGGTGACGAGTCGAAAATCACTTAAATAAGCATCTGCGGTACCTACAAAAAAAGTATTGGAACTTTTTGAAGTGATGTTGTCTCCCACAACTCCCGTATCGCTCTTTGCAGCAAGTTCTATCGTTGGAAGCACCTCGTCAGCCCTAACAAGAGCGGGGGCTGAGACAAAAGCAGAAACTAGAACTAGTGAGAGGATAAATCGCATGAAAATAAGTAGGCCAGTAAGCTGTATACGTCTAACTATATAAAGGAATGAGCACTATGCAACCCACAAGATGCTAGGATACGAATAATGAAGGTTCTTGGGATATCCCTCCTTTTTCTCTCCCTTTTGCTGTGGACACAAAGCAGTGTCCTTGCCGCAGGGCTTCCTGCAGGCTTTGCACCCGGTCCAATATGGGTTTCTAAACAATCTCCTTCTGAAGGAGAGCGGATAGAACTCTATGCAGCAGTGTACAACTCAAGTGATACGTCTATTGAGGGGTCAATAACCTTCCTCGTAGACGATGCTGAGATTGGTTCAGTTCCCTTCTCGCTAAACGATGGGGAGACTAGTATTAAATCAGTGGAATGGGTAGCAGTTGTGGGAGCACATAAGATACGTGCCTTCGTAGACACTGCTATAGAACGCAACTCAAAGCAGAAAGCGAATATTGAACATGCTGAGGTAGCAAATATTTCTATACACGTAGCAGAAAAGGAACCAGAACCTAAGGTGCTCACTACACTAGATACAGCAGGATCAGCACTTACCAGTGTGATTGCCTCAAGTAGCCCCCTCACCTCAAGCATTACTCAGAGCGTAGTACAGACAACCGAATCAATCCGCACTGCTGGAGAAAGTTTCCTCTCGGGCATTGCAGGCACAAGTACTCCAGCATCCTCGCGTTCTTCTGGAGAGGTGTTGGGTGCAGAAACGTTTGTTGCAGAACCTGAAGAAGAATCCTCTCCTGGATTTATTGCTCGTATTGCAGAAACACTGCTTCCTATTTTTAGATACCCAGCAATCTTTTATCCAGTCTTTTTAATACTGCTTGGTGCTGTCTTTTGGATACTTGCAGGAAGGCTTCGCAACCCTGGTAGACGAAGACGTCGCTAACGTGCTGGCGTGGTTGTTGCATCAATCAGATCAATGCCAAGTGTATGGTCTGCAATAAGTAGCGTCTCAAGCACGGAAAGCTGAGAATGTGCTTCTGAGTAAAGAAGGAAGGCTTCACTGTTGTCCTCTGCTTCCTCCGCGACAACCCCCTGATCTATAAGTTCTTGGATACCAATAAAGGACTCTGCTACTGATTCTTTGTCTTCTTCATTCAACAGAGCAAGTCCCCCCTCAAGACGCAGCTTAAGCGCAAGAAGTGCAGTCTCTGCTTCTTGTTTTTGCGTATTTACTGTATGCGTATCAACGCCAGTTACCTCAACCCCCTCCTCAAGCTCAACAGCTGTATTTTCTGCTTCTTGGAGTGCTTCATCAAGCCGTGCGTGTAGCAGGGCCACGTCTTCTACCGCCTCTGGGTAGATAGCACCCACCTTCCCAAGAATAGATTTATGCGCAGATAAAAGTGAATGTAAATCTGTATTAGACTGTATCGCTACTTCTGTTTCGCCTGCATCATGCAGCGCATCAATGTCCTCCTGTGCTTTCTCTAAACGCTCTGCAAGAGAACCCATTATAAGAGCAACCGTTTCTTCTGAGAGAGTTCCCTTAAAGGAAGCTGCAGCAAATTCCTCCAACCTGTCCCCAGCAAACGCTACCTCAAGCTCTGCTCTCTCCTCTGTATCTCGCGCGAGTGCAATCTGTACTGGCTCTCTAACCTTGAGCTTAACTGGGTACAACAAGTCTCCTGGTGTCGCTCCACCTGAGGCAGACACAACTCCGGTTCCACCGACTATAAGGAATAGTGCAAAAGCTGTTACATAGCGGGCGCTTGAGGCGAAGAACGTTGCATAGGGAGAACGTACAGGTTTCTTTCCTGCATGCATAAAGGCGAGAAGGTTCTCTCTATGCGTCTGCTTTTCGTCCGCACGCAAAGACACCCGCGTTCCCGCGTCTTTAAGCAGCTCCTCAATGTTGTGGTCTTTGTTCATACAGCGTGCATTCGTTCTTGTAATTCTTTTATCGCTCGGTGGATTCGTACAGAAATGGTGTTCGGTGCTTCTCCGAGCATCTCGGCAATTTCAGCAACCGGAAGTCCGTTCATATATCTGAGGGTAAGAAGTTCTTGAGTCTCTTCAGGAAGAGCTGCTACATGCTTCATAAGAAGTGAGTGCTCGCTTGCCTGTTCCGGACTAACATCTTGTTTGTCCTCTGGATCAAATCCCGCAATCTCTTGCATCTCATCAAGCGAAAAACTCTTTGAGCGGACCGCTTCATTGGCGCATAGGTTATGGGCAGTCTTGTAAAGGAAGGCACGCAGGTGCTCTACCTCCTTCCCCATTTCAATATATGCCCATGTCCGCGTGAACGTATCCTGCATAAGGTCTTGTGCTCGTTCGCGATCATACACCCGGAAGGCACAATAACGGAATATCTCGTCAGCATACTCATCATACGCTCGTATAAAGGTAGCTTCATCTATCTTCCGCTTCATATAGGACAGGCAGCTACGACTTTTGTTACAAAGCTAGTTTTGTAACATTTTCTGACCTTACTGGTCTTATATATATCCCTAAGCCTAAGAGCGGGGTTGCTGGTCTGAAACCTACACATTACAGGCATATCGTACCAGATTACTACTTAAACATTGATTATGAAGCTTACTAAAAAAATAAGTTCTCAAGCAGCAGTACTCGGCCTTGTCGCCGTTTTGCTTCTTGGGAACACCGGTACGGCTCACGCACAAAGTGTGAATCCTGCCTTTACTCGCGACCTTACCAATAACTCTACTGGAGCTGATGTAACACAACTTCAGGCCTGGCTTATTGGAAAGGGATTTACTATTCCTGCTGGCGCAACAGGATTCTTTGGTCCACAGACTAAAGCAGCACTAGCGGTTTACCAAGCAGCAAACGGCATTAGCCCTGCAGTTGGATACTTTGGTCCAATTACACGAGCTAAGGTGAATGCTGAAGCTAGCGTGCCAACCACCCCAACAACTCCAGATGACGAAGGATCTACTCCAACGGGAGATCTTAAAGGAGGCGAAGCTACTCTAAAAAGCTTTGATCTTCGTAGAGAAGATTCAAGCGGAAGTGAGGGTGAGGCAGGTGTGTCTGTTATGACCGCCGAGTTTAAAGTTGATGGAGGCGATGTACGCGTAGAGCGTCTTGACCTTGTCGCTACTGCAGACAACAGTGGTCTTGAGACAAAGCCATGGAAGTTCTTTGATCGCGCACTTATCCTTGTTGATGGAAAGGAGATTGCAAAGAAGTCTGTTTCAAGCAAAGCTGCATGGAGCAAGACCTCTGGAAACACCTATCGTCTTTCTCTCACAGGACTTAAGCAGATTGTTCGCGAGAACAGCACTGCAAAGATAACAGTTGCATTTGATATCGGAGATGGTATTGATGCAGACGATCTTGATCAGACATTCACCTTCAAGATTGAAGACCGTGGTATTCGCGCTGTTGATTCTCTAGGTATCCAGCAGTACGTTGGAAACTCTTCAGACAGTCTCAGCTTCGGGTTTGACGATGCAAAGAATGGAGATATCTCTATTCGCACGAACTCAGACAACCCTCGCGCAACGATTCTTGTTGCTGACGAGAGACGTGAGTCAGGCAACTACGAGGTGTTCACTTTTGACCTCAAGAATAAGGACGATGTTGATTCCATCATCACTGACCTTACGATTGACGTCACTGGTATGAACTCTGAAGTTACTGCAAGCTCTGTTATCAAGAACGCAACACTTAAGGTCGGACGTGACTCATTCAAGGGGCGCGTTACTGCTTCAGCACTTCAGTTTGATGATATTGAACTTGAAGTTGACGGAGACAAGACAACCACAGTGAAGCTTCTTGTAACACTTGCACGCAACGCAACATCAACCCCTATCATCTTCTCACTCGTTAACACCAATGTTGACGCTGAGGGAGCAAGGAGCGGTGATCGCGCGCAGGTATCAGGTTCAGTTGAAAGTAAGACACACACCATTGCATTCGCTGGAGTTGATGTCGCACCAGTATCAACTTCTCAGGCAGTGTTCACTCCTGGAGGAGATGCATCTGGCACTTACGGATCCTACACTCTTAAGTTCAAGGTTACTGGTCTAAAGGAGGATGCATATATCGCTTCTACGACTGATAGCACTGGAACAGTTGGAGTTACCTACGAGATTGATGGTACTGAGTACACAGGTACAACATCAGCTGTGTTGAGCTCTTCTGCTCGCACACAGGATGGGTACTACCTCGTTCGTGACGGCAGCACTGAGACGTTCACCCTTACGGTAACGCTCAACCCAGACACTGCAGGAACGTTTGGTGTCCGCATTGTAAGCATCCGCTTCAATGATGACTCAAACTTTACTGACAGTACGCTCTTCACGGTAAGCCAAAACGATACCGGCTTCCGCACTGATCCTATCTACATCGCCAACTAAGGCAACTAGATACAGATACGAAAACACCCCGCCAAAAACGGGGTGTTTTCGTATCTCCTAAGCTAGTTCCTTAGATACACTTCGTACTTAGTTGTGTGGCTACTTGTTGTTGCTGGAATGCGTGCTGGGTACCCTCCAGACACCCAATTCACATAAAACTTAGCGTACCCTGCTGCAGTGTCGTACAACCAGAATTTCTCCTGTCCTAGATCTCGTGACCAATCTCCTGCAAGATCCGGTCCCCCAGAAGGAAGCGTGAGTCGTATCGCATACGGGTGTTCCGTACTGTACATGATTCCAGTGTCTGCTTTTTGATTCAGGTTATACACCCCTCCTGTGTAGTTAAGAGTATACGGAGTACTGGTACCAATCTGCGCGCGATTGAATCCACTTCCATCCAATGCCCCCGTTGAAGGGAGTAGGCTCGGATAAAAGTTATACAGTTCATATCCTGGAAGGAAGTGGTGCTCATGTGAAATGTCCATCCCATCTTTTGTGAACACATGTGAGAGCGTTGAGGAGCCAACTACAATTGAGTTGTTCTTTGGAAGCAAGGTCTCCAAAGACTGCGCAATGGTAAATGTATCTCCGGTTCTATATTCTCCAACCGGAATGTTTGCCACATCAACTCCGTCTAGCGTAAATGATGCTGAGAGTGGATTCTCATCCCCATGAGCACTTCCATAGTCTCCCCAATTAGCTGCCCCAGCTGGATCCCCCGCCACCCCAAGGAACCCTGCATATTCCCAAACTGATGCAGTGTTTGCGAGCATGCGTGGCACGGTAACACCAGTGAAATCAAGAATTCTGAGACCCTGAATGTTCCATACTCCCTTCGCTACTTTCCTAAACGTATATTCTGCATATGTTGCTTCTTCAGCATCAGGGACTTGTACGCGCGCAAGATATTCTGACTGTCCACTACGCACGAGCATAACTGGGTTAAGTGTCGCAGTTACATCATTCTTATCAAGAAGGATTTGAGCAGGGGTCCTGATGTAATCGTAAATTTTAACTTCATCTATACCTCCCTGGAAAAACTGTGCTCCCGCTGCAGAGTGCCAGTTCCCAAATGTGAGATTAGAAAGCGCATCGCTGACGTAGGTACCTGAACCAGGAATCTGCAAGCCATAGGACACCTCCGTACCATTCACATATATCTTTGCCGTCTTATCTGTGGCGCTCCACGTAACAGTGAGATGACTCCATGTGTTTGGAGAAATAGTATTTGGAGCAGCGATATATGTTGCACGGGTTCCAGAATGATACACGTCTAAGCGTGGATTACAGGATCCTCCGCTTCCATACAAATAAAACCCTACCGGTCCTCCGTTACTCTTACCCGCAAGATGACGCACTGAGTTACAAGACGTTGGGTTTATCCACGCAGATATTGTTACGTCGTGTACAAACAAATCGTTTATAGCTGATGGCCTCCCAAAATTTATTGCG
The DNA here is from genome assembly GCA_018826905.1 of Patescibacteria group bacterium. Classification (GTDB taxonomy): domain Bacteria; phylum Patescibacteriota; class Minisyncoccia; order Phycocordibacterales; family Phycocordibacteraceae; genus C7867-001. The sequence goes on from JAHJYC010000004.1 coordinate 231,220, forward strand.
TCATTAATTCCATCAAATAGAAGTGCCTTTCCTTTTGCACCAGTACTCATCCACCCACTTGTTGCTGTTGCTGGGTCTGCGATGTTCGTGAGTACTCCAGGAACAGAAGTCATTGCACTGTTTGAAACTGTTGTGCCGGCACCCTCTTCAAACTTCCAGAAGCCAACAGGAGCTCCTGATGCTTGAACGGAACCCATAACTGAAAATAAAAGAACTCCTACGAAAGATGCACGGAGTATAAATGAAAACATAGGTGAAATATTCATTAGACTAATGCTGCTCAGGTAGAGTGTAGCAGATGCTCTAAAAGGAACTTTCAGACGAGGGTTTGCGGTTAAACGTAGCGTACTAGCAGGATTTCTTTTAATCTCTGACAGACTGATTACCTGTCCACAGAAAACGGCACCGTGTGGTGCCGTTTTCTAAACTAGTTGATAGGGCCGGATTGGTTGCCCAATTCTCAAAACAGATTGAATTGTTTGTTTCTGAACACCGCGCACCGCTATTAGTGCCCGTACCCTTCTATGATAGCTCCGTCATATATCTCCTTATTCTCTTCACCAGATACCTGCAACACTCCCCACGCACCCCGGTCTACCCGCGCTAACGCATGGTCAACGAAGATGTAGTTTCCTGGGACTTGAGTGTCGAATTCGACAACAGTCGCTCCGCCTGCCGGAACGAGTGTTGTTTGGACATTGGTGTGAGGCTCGGATGTGAGTGAGGCTTCAGGGAAGACTCGATCAAACACTTCGCCAATCAGGTGAAACGAGGAGATGAGATTTACACCTCCGTTGCCCATGTAGATACGCGCAGTCTCTCCTGTTTTCATCTGCATCTTGTCCATGAGACCGTTCGTCTTCCCGTTAAAGACGATGTAGGTCGGCTGACCCGCGAGCATCGCCTCTGCATCAAAGAGTTGGATACCCTTGCGGCCCATGCCGCCTGAGGCATAGAACTCGCCCTGCATAACGTAATATTCATGATCCACTGCCGGCAGACCCTCCTCAGGCTCGACGAGAATGAGACCGTACATGCCATGGGTCATATGGTTCGCGACGTTCGGAGTGGCGCAGTGATAGACGAAGAGACCGGGATGAAGTGCCTTGAACGTCACGGTTGCGGACTCTCCCGGAGCGACCATGGTAGAGACTGCGCCACCACCAGGACCAGTGACGGCATGCAGGTCGATGTTGTGATAATGCAGACTTGTCGGATCGTTATGTAGTGTCAGCTCCACCGTATCCCCTTCCCGCACCCGAATCATTGGTCCGGGTATCTGTCCATCGAAGGTCCAATAGTTTATGAATACTCCCGGTGCCATTTCGGCTATAACTTCTTTCGTTGTGAGTTCCACCTTCACGAGCTCAGGTTCTGTGCGCGTAACAGGCACCGGCACGTCGTTTGGATCGCGAGCAATGTTCGCAACGCGTTCAAACTTGTCAAAGTTCCCGAAGAACTTAAGGACGCTTCCGAGAGACAGTACCGGCCCCTCGGCAGGACCATAGGTCTTGAGGAAGAATGGATATTCGAATCCACGCGGCAGTCCATGTGGCGCATAGAAGAATATCGACACACCGAGGAATACAGCAACGAGTGTAACAGTAAGCCATGTCGAGTGAAGCTTTCGCAGCACGAGGTATAGAAAGACTCCTGCGAAGATGAACGCTATGAAGAGACCGAACCATTCGACGAGTACTGTGCGGAGCAGATAAATAATTTCCATGAGAAAGGATTAGTAGGGTATCTTGCACTCATCAAAGCAGTGCGCATCGCGATTCAGGCTATAGATGCGTTCACGACCTGAATCAATACTTGCAACTGCATCGACTGAACGTAATACGTTCAGGTGATGGGTAATGGTTGGCTGTTGTAGCTCGAGCTCTGCGGTCAGCTCAGTAACGGTCATTCCCTCCTTGGCCTTTCCAAGAAGGCAGACGAGCTGATACCGACTACGGCTCCCTACCACCTTGAAGCAATCGGGGCAAAGCTCCTCTTCAGCACTATCTACCCACGACGGACGCTTGTACGTGCGCTCCGCAGCTACTTTCTTAGTTGTCCCCACCTTTTTCTTATTCATAGACAGTCATCTATTGATACACTAATAAACCCATAGACACTTATCAATATATCATCATCTTCGCTATGCCACGAACAGAATCCCCAGTTATAGAATCAGTCATTAAGAGAGACGGAACGATTGTCTCGTTCGAGCGAACGAAGATAGAGAACGCAATCGCAAAAGCGCTCGAGGCAACCGGCGAAGGATCGCGTGAGCAATCCAAAGTCATCGCAGAATCGGTTGTAAACTCACTGAGCAACACGCTACGAGCAGACGCTCGGACAATTCCCTCGGTGGAAGAGGTGCAGGACAGCGTTGAGACCGAACTCATGAAGGCAGGGTTCGGCGCGACTGCCAAGGCATACATTTTGTATCGCGTGCACCACGCCAAGTTGCGGGAAGCTTCCTCTGAGGTGTCCCCTTCCATACGAGCCATAGTCGCTGAAAGCAAGAAGTATTTTTCCAATCAACTTTCTGAGTTCGTCTATTACAGCACGTACTCCCGCTGGCTCGATGATGCGGGACGCCGTGAGGCATGGGTTGAGACGGTTAACCGCTATGTAGCATTCATGCGCGAGAATCTAGGAGACACGCTCCTAGAAAACGAGTACGCAGAGATACGCGAGAACATGCTAGCAATGAAAGCAATGGGCTCAATGCGTCTCCTATGGAGCGCAGGAGCACCTGCACGCGCATCGAACGTCTGCGTGTACAATTGCTCGTTCATCGCACCAGCCACTTGGCAGGATTTTGCTGAGATTATGTATATATCCATGTGCGGCACCGGCGTCGGCTTCTCTGTCGAACGTCAGACCGTTAAGATGTTGCCACGTATTGAACCGCAGACAGGAGAAATACTTGCTGAATATATAATAGAAGATTGCAAAGAAGGCTGGGCGGATGCACTTGCCCATGGACTCACTGCCTGGTCTTCTGGAAAGGACGTTTCGTTCAACTACGAATATATCCGACCGCGCGGCGCAAGACTGCGTACTATGGGAGGGCGGGCGTCGGGCCCTGAGCCGCTCAGGAACCTGCTCGACTTCGCTCGCGAGCGCATGCTCGAGCGCCAGGGTCGACACCTCTCGACGCTCGACGTACATGACCTTGTCTGCAAGATAGGCGAGATTGTCGTTGCGGGTGGAGTGCGAAGAAGTGCCTTGATTTCCCTCTCCGATCTCGACGATATGGAGATGCGCGAGGCAAAGAACGGCCAGTTCTATGTTACCCAGCCGCAACGTGCCATGGCGAACAATTCCGCCGTCTATAACGAGAAGCCAAGCGCGATTGCGTTCATGGAGGAGTGGCTGAACCTCGCACGAAGCGGGTCTGGAGAACGCGGCATTTTTAATCGCGGAAGTCTCAAGGGGCAGCTGCCCGAGCGTCGGTGGCCTCTTTTTGAGAAAGATGCTGCGCAAAGCGGCACCAATCCATGCGGCGAGATAATTTTGAAATCAAAACAGTTCTGCAATCTAAGCGAGGTCGTCGTGCGCCCAGAGGACACGCTAGAAACTCTAAAAGAGAAAGTGCGTATTGCGACCATACTTGGAACCTACCAAGCATCTTTGACCTCTTTCCCCTATCTCTCACCTGAGTGGAAGAAGAACTGCGAGGAAGAGGCTCTGCTGGGAGTTTCCATGACCGGCCAGTGGGATAACCTCGCTGTACGCGATTCTGCTGCACAGAGTGCTCTTAAGGAAGTCGCGCTCGAAACTAACAGAATCTATGCCAAGCGGTTCGGCATCAATCCGTCCACTGCAATAACCGCTGTAAAACCGTCAGGGAACGGTTCGCAGCTCTTTGATTGTGCATCAGGCATGCATCCACGACATGCAAAATATTATCTGCGTCGTGTCCGGATAGAAGGACACAATCCGCTCAAGCGGCTTCTTGAGGACGCTGGGGTTCCCTGCGTGCCGGAAGTTGGGCAGACGAAAGATACTGCAACAACCTGGGTGCTTGAGTTCCCGATTAAAGCTCCAGAAGACGCCGCTGTGAAGGGTGACCACACAGCACTCGACCAGCTCGAGTACTGGAAGATGGTGAAGGAGAACTATTGCGAGCACAATCCGTCGGTTACGGTAACGATCGCTGACGACGAGTGGCTCGCGGTCGGCAATTGGGTATACGCGCACTGGGATATTGTTGGCGGTCTCTCATTCCTTCCGAAAAGCGAACACGTGTACCAGCTCGCTCCCTATGAGGAAATCAGCAAGGAACGGTATCTTGAGCTTGCATCCACATTCCCTGACATAGACTTCGCACGGTTAGTCCAGTACGAAACGAGCGATACGACCACCGGAGCGAAGGAACTCGCTTGCGTATCGGGAACATGCGAGGTTGACGTGCTTACTGCACCCACATCATAAGCACCATGAAAAATCCTTCCCTGTCGCTCACCACTCAGATCCTGCTCTTGCTCGTGCTCCTCATGATCGGCATCGGTTCTCGGTTCCTGCCGCATCCGCCATCAGCCACGGCACTGACTGCCGTCATGTTTGCCAGTGCCCTGTACCTACGACCCCACCTAACCATTGCGCTTACTTTGTTGCTTCTGTTGTGGTCAGACATGACACTGGGGAGCTACGAACTACCAGTGATGGCTTCGGTATATGGATCGTTCCTGATAATCGCAGGCTTCGGGATGTGGTTCGCGCGCACGAAGAACATCGGTGGACGAGTACTCATGCTCGCGAGCTCTTCGGTCCTGTTCTTTCTCATAACAAATGCAGCTATCTGGTATTTCACCCCTTGGTACGCAAAGGACATAAGCGGACTCATGCTGTCCTACTCGCTCGGCCTCCCGTTCTTGAAGAACATGCTCCTTGCTGACTTCCTCTACACGCCGGCTTTGATCGCCGCACTTGCGCTCGTCTTTAGTTCGAGTCCAGCACCTAAAACTTCCTTGTATGTATCGTAAATGGACACTCATTGTTGCGGGCATACTTGCTATTGCATCCACTGCACTCATACTCTTTTCTTCTTATGAGCGAGCAGTTGAGTTGTCGCCATCTCAAGACGTATCGGAAGAAGTCTCTAATGAAATACCGCTGCGTCAGGAATCAGTAGCTGAAGAGGTTGCTCCAGCGATACCCGCTCGCACACATGTTCTTATTGCGGATACGGCTGGCACCGTGGAGTCCTCAATGCAGAAAGAGTATGAAAGAGGGTCGCTCGTGTATACGAGCACTTCATATCCGACACTCGGATCATTCTTGGAGTCTATTAATGGACTGAAGAACGAGAATGGTTTCTATTGGATGCTCTACATAAACGGATCATCCGCTTCTGTTGGAATGTCCCAAGCGTATGTGGTACCTGGCGATCTAATCGAATGGCGCTATGAATAAGTACCTTCTTCTGGCCCTATTTCTGGTTCTTGCACTCGCAAGTCCACAAAGCGTCCGCGCTGACGAGACAGCTTCGACTACGCCCGAAGTCCTTGCAACAACGACCCCTATCGTTGAGCTGCCCGAACCCGTAACTGAGCCAGTAATTGCTACTACGACTGGTGTGGTAGCAACATCTACAGAATTCGTAACAGCCAGTACGACCGATGCAGTAGCAATATCGACTGAGCCTACCCCGACCGCACTGCCTTCAGTAGATATCGCGCTCACGGTCGCAACCGGGGAGCACATTCTCTTTGCGGATTCTATTACCGTAACCGCCTGCGCGCCCCGTCCTGATATGGAGCCTGCTGTCAGCGGATACTGTGCACTTGAGCAATCTGGCGCTCCTATGGCGTGGACATGGTATGGAAACGACGCTTTTGTCGATTCAATTAGTGGAGTCGGGAACGACTATGAGGGCAATGCATACTGGAATTGGTTCTCGGATCTCTCTTATGGCATGACCTCTCTCAATGCACATACACTACATGCAGGCGAGTCCCTAATCGTCAGCATCGGGCGCTTTCCTCTACGCCTCCAGACCACCTCCGATTCAGAACAGGCAGGGAACGAGATCATTATTACGGTAGAGCAGTTTAGTTTTGACAGTACCTACAGTCCTATATGGGAGCCTGCAGCAAGCAGTACGATAGTCATACATGACACTCTCTACGAAACTACAGGAGACGGTACGTTGTCTTATAATCTTCCTGCCTCAGACTCAATAGAAATCCACGCGCGCAAGGAAGGCTACCTTGATGCAACTCCCCTGACCGTACGTATCACTGAGGCACCAGAATCCGACACAGGCAGCAGCTCAAATCCTGGCCCGGTCCCAAAGCCAGCCGATGCTGTTGCTGCTGCAGCGAGCTTCCTTCTTGAGTACCAACATGCAGATGGGTCGTTTGGAACTTCCCTTTTGTCTGACTGGGCTGCACTCGCATTCAAGAGTGCGAACATGTCTACTAGAACATTGAAAGAATATCTTGAAGGCGGACCAGGCTCTCTCAAAACAGCTACTGACTTCGAGCGACGAGCCATGGCACTCTCCGCACTCAGAATCAATCCCGTTCAGAAAGTCAGCGAAGTTCTGAATCGGTTTGATGGCACACAGATCGGAGATCCGTCTCTTTGGAATGACGACATCTTCGGACTTATTGCGCTTCGGGCTGGCGGATACGATGAGTCTGACATAGTGATTAGAAGTGTTGCCGCATCGCTTATCGCCGTCCAGAAAAGCGACGGTTCGTGGGGAGGCGTCGATCTTACTGCTGCCTCTATACAAGCACTTGTGCCTATCTCTTCGCTTCCTAGCGCCGAGTCTGCACTTGCAAAAGCACGAGAATATCTCGTATCCCGCCAGCAACCGGATGGGTGTTTCGGGAATAGCTTCGCGACAAGCTGGAGCATCATGGCAATTGAAGCAATTGGGGAGTCTCCAAATACATGGACCATGACTGGTGGCGCGACACCGCTATCCTGTCTCCGTGCGCTTCAGTCTCCTGACGGAGGATTTGAGGCAGGAGCGAGCGAAGACACAAGGATTTGGGCGACTGCTTACGCCCTACCAGCACTTACAGGCAAGACGTGGGATTCCTTGCTTATTCGTTATCCAAAGGCGCAGAGTATAGACACGCCTCCCATTAATAATTCACATGCAACATCGACCGATGAGGTGCTGCCGCCAGAAGACACGACACTTCCTATAGCCGTCCCCACACCAATCGAACTGCCCATAATTTCCGAAATCGTTTCAGAACCTTTTATCGCAAAAATAGAGGAGGCTTCACCAATACTCACAAACCGCAGACTTGCTGCATCTGCAGGATCTGCCTTGGCAGATACCGGACTTCCTGCTGAACAGCGTTCCAACGACTCGGGTCTATGGGTATCGATTATGCGTTTCTTAATGTCGTTGTTTGGGTTCCTCTTTTAAGAGATCTTCGTTAAGGCTTCCAGTGGTCTGAGAGGCTCACATAAAAGACGCTCTTTTGAGCGTCTTTTACTGGCCTTGGACCTATCGGTTGCGATACTTCCCTTCGGCACTTTTGATGTCTGGCAGTCTGGAGAACAGACTGTCCAAACGCGTCTCCGTCATTCTAGAGCCGTGGTATGAAATACAAATCCAACAAAACTTTTAACTAAATTTAACAATGAAATTGTACATACCCATGCTGCACGTACCCTGTAGGGATGTTCCCGTTTGAGATGTACCGATATCTATTATCTCCTCTCCCGTTTGAGGAAGAGCCTTCTGGTATCCAATGGAGCGTATTACTAGAGCAGTAGAACAATCATAGGTGCCACTCGTTTTGACGATGAGTTTTGTTGGAATATCAGCCTGTGCGGACGAAACCTTGGGGAAATAACCGCCCTTCGCGTCGATAGTTATGTACTGAATACCATCCCTTATTTCAATATTCTGCCCGGACTGCGAAGACACAGTTTTGGCACTGTTATTTGAATCGCCTAGGAAAATGATGCCAATTCCTATGACCAGTCCAAGCGTGACGATTGACAGAGCGGTTTTATTCATAAAGCGTAATTATATATTAAATAACGGACTGATGATGCCAAGGCCGGCAAGGCCCGCGAGAAGCGCAAATAGTCCAAGACCTATCACCACCACTCCTGCCGACTTAAAGAACAGTGGTGCATATTTCGAGTGAGCAAATGATGCAGAGCCAAAAGAGAGCAACAAGAGCATCGGAAGTGTTCCAAGAGCAAACGCAAACATGATAAGCATTCCTGACACAAAGGATCCACTACTCAGAGCAGATACCTGCATTGACTGCGTAAAACCACAAGGCAAGAAAAACGTCGCAAAACCTAGAATGAGCGGAGTAAGGGTTTTGTGTTCGATCCTTCTAAAGAAATTGAATAAGTTTGAAGGTAAGGAAACTTTATTCTTTGCAAATACTCCAACCAGATTCAGACCAAGCAACAACATTACAACGGAAGCCAGAATGCCCAGTAGTGCGGTAAGCGTGAAATTTATACCAATTGCCCCACCAATCGCACCAAGGACACCACCTAATATAGCAAAGCTCACTATTCTTCCAGTGTGAAAGAGAGTAAAAGTTTTTGTATCGCTCACATTATCCTGCGATATCTTTGCGGAAAGCGACAACACCAATCCTCCCACGATTGCAAGGCAACTCGAGACCGATGCAATAAGGCCTATGATGAAGCTTGTGATAGGGGTTGTCTGTCCGCCAAGACCGAGATTGAGGACTCCGGACTTCTGCAATAGAAAGAACAGCACAAGGAGACCAAGTCCGATCGGAAGCGCCTTCCAGATAACATCACTTTCATGCTTTACCTTTGCTGATTTCTCTGCAGACAAAGTGTAGCCATTCGACTGAATCTTACTTGTCAGAACTCTTGCAAGCTCTTCCGGATTCTCTTCATTATAGGTCTCGACTTCTACCATTTCCCTTTTTAGATCGGCGCGTGCGCTCCGTACTATGTCCTGTTCGTCTAAAATGTCCTCGATAAGGATTTTACAGGACGTGCAGTGGGTACCAGAAACATGGAATGTGTACGTATTCATATTTACAATTTCTTAGCTTTAATGCGGAGCGAGTTAGATACCACAGAGACCGACGACATCGCCATAGCAAAGCCCGCAAAGACAGGATTTAAGAGCCAGCCAAAGATTGGATAGAAGACACCTGCCGCAAGTGGAATACCGACAATATTGTAGATGAATGCCCAGAAAAGATTTTGCTTGATTCCTCGCATGGTGATTTTTGAAAGCTTGATGGCCTTCACGAGCTTTGAAATATCGCCACCGAGCAATGTGATGCCTGCTGATTCGATAGCCACATCCGTACCTGTTCCCATGGCAATACCCACATCGGCTTGGGCAAGTGCGGGAGCGTCATTCACCCCATCACCCGCCATAGCAACAATGCGACCTTGTGATTGAAGCTCTTTTATTTTTTCAAGCTTATCCTGCGGCAACACGTGGGCAATCACATCATCGATACCGACGAGAGAAGCCATATATTTTGCAGCCTTCTCATCGTCACCAGTAAGCATCACGACTTTGATACCAAGTTTGTGAAGATCGGCAACGGCCTGTTTTGATTCTTCTTTTATTTCGTCAGCCACCATAACAAAGCCGAGTACACTGTCTTTTGTTGTGAGAATAACTGGGGTTTTTCCCTGAGAGGTAAATTCGTTTAACTTGGTCACATCAAACGGAATTTCAAGATCGCTGACAAGTTTTGCGTTACCGACAAAATATTCAGTGCCCTTAACCGTTCCCTTGAGACCCTTGCCCTGTATTCCCTCAAAGCCAGAAACATCAGATGGGGAGATATTTTTCTCTTGTGCATAGCTTACTATTGCGTGTGCAATTGGGTGTTCAGACTTCTTTTCAAGCGATGCAAGTATCGAGACGAGCTCCTCATCAGAGAGTGTTGAAAGATTTTGTATATCAACAAGAGTTGGCTTTCCTTTGGTAATCGTTCCCGTCTTATCAACCACAACCGTGTTTACCTTATGTAGCTTTTCGAGAGTAGCCGCATCTTTGATGAGAATTCCTTCCTTAGCACCCTTCCCGACACCCACGATGATTGCAGTCGGTGTCGCAAGCCCAAGGGCACAAGGACAAGCTATTACAAGAATTCCCACAAATGAGACAAGGCCAAAAGATAGTGCCTGAGAGAATCCTAGGTACTGCGACCCGACGATAAGCCATGTTCCCAGTGTAAGGAAAGCAATTACAAGCACGATTGGTACAAAGACTGCTGATATCTTGTCTGCCAATGCCTGTATCGGGGCCTTGCTTCCTTGTGCCTCCTCCACCATTTTTATGATCTGAGCCAAGAGTGTTTCCGACCCGACCTTCGTCGCCTTAAATGTGAATGAGCCGCTAGTATTTATGGTGCCAGATACAACAGCATCTCCTTCTTTTTTCTGTGCTGGCATCGGTTCTCCTGTAACCATTGACTCGTCAATGAACGATTCCCCTTCAGTGATAACGCCATCTACAGGAATCTTTGCACCTGGTTTTACAATAATAGAGTCGCCATACTTAACATCGTTTACGGAAATCTCAACTTCTTTACCATCTCTAACAACGAGAGCTGTTTTTGCTTGAAGGTTGAGAAGCTTCTCAATGGCATCACCAGTCTTAATCTTTGATTTTGCCTCAAGATACTTGCCAAGAGCGATAAAAGTAATGACAACAATCGTCACATCGTAGTACTGGTAGTCGACGTTTATGAATGGACGCAGAACATCCTCAAAGGCACTGACAGCAAAACTGTACAGAAAAGCAGCAACTGTACCGATACCGATAAGCGTATCCATGTTTGCCTTGCCGTATCTAAGAAACCTATAAAAGCCGAGTAGGTACGGCTTACCAACTACGAAAAGGATATATGTTGCAAATATCGGAAGAAGATGATGAAAGAACTCCTTGAGCGTATAACTCATTGCAGAGACAACTCCATACTCGGAGAGAATGTCCCAGCCCATAACGAAAGCAGCAAATAGTGCGAGCGGAATAGCCGAAAGTACCTTCATTCGCATATCGGCAACTTCTACAAGCTTCTCTTTTTTGGACTGATTCAATCCAAGATGAGCCTCGTGTTCGCCGGCAGACATACCCATTTCTTCAGCAGAAGGAGAGACTTCCAGAGTGTACCCGAGTGGCTCAATGTGTCTAGAAAGATCGTGCGGATTCGTCTTTGAAGGATCAAAAGAAACCTTCGCTTTTTCTGTTCCGTAGTTCACTTCGGCAGCATGTACACCCTCAACTTTCTTAAAAGTCTTTTCGATAACCGACGAACATGACGCACAGTGCATTCCTTTTACTTTATAAGTTTGTGTATGCATATTATTTCCTCTTTAGCTTATAAACTTTCAAAATCTCTTCCTTGGCTTTTTCGGTCTGTCCAGACTTTACCTGGTTCATGATGCATCCCCCAAGGTGGTTCTCAAGTAATAAATCTTCAACATTGGAAAGCCCCTGCTTAACTGCAGATGTTTGAGTAATTACGTCTATGCAGTACGTATTGTTCTCGATCATCTTTTGTAAGCCACGAACCTGACCCTCGATGAGCTTAAGTCGACGGATGATCTTAGACTTGTTTTTGTCTTCTAAATATTTCATGTGTAATAGTATATACCCCCCAGGGGGTATCAAGCAAGTCAAACAAAACTACCAGTGGAAATGGTTTTGTTCTGGACACTACTCTGAACAATTATGCCTCTTTAGGATAGGCCTCTCGACGCACGGAAACCTAGCATAAGTTAACTACCCGAGACTGAGATTGGAACTGTATACACAAAAGGCGCGAGAAATCGCGCCTTTTGTGCTTGTCGGTCTGCTTTGCAGGCCGTACTGCTTTGTTGCGGGGGCCGGAATCGAACCGGCGTCTGGAGGTTATGAGCCTCCCGAGGTACCTCTCCTCTACCCCGCTATGGGCTATATAATACGCTATTCTTTGATTTAGGCAAGCCTAAATCTCTCCAAATTCCCTCATAACTGCCTCAAAATGAGCAATGGTGCGGTGTGCGTGGCGCTCAGTTAGTTGATACGCATATCCCTGGTGCGCTATCTCGTTGCGTACTTTATGTCCCTCCCATGCATCCTGCAGGGTATTCATACGCTTCGGATCAACAGCTTTTAGCTTCTCTCCCACGGTTTCTCCAGGATACCCAAGCTGGGACAAAAGATCGTCCAGCATGATGTCTGCTTCAATAATGGCCTGCCTCCAATCATTCTCATGAGGACTCTCAATAAGCTCCCTGATATGATCCCATCGGCTATGATCTCGCTCAGTCTCTGCGTGTGCCGCATCAAGTGTGGTGAACTTATGTGCTTGCCCACGCAATACTTGATAATACCGAAGACTTGAATGAATAAAGACAGCAAGAATACCAATCGTAACGAGTGTTGAAATAATAGTAACGAGAATCCAAATCTGAGAGGCAAGAGAAAGAAAATCTATTTGAACTCCCCCAACACGAGCTCCAGTAACAAGATCATAGAGCAAACGGAAGAAGTACTCTACGTTTAAAAAATGTATCGGTCCTGGTGAGCTCTCCATCCCTCTGATTATAGCGTTTCTTTGGTCACGAGTGCGCCAATTTTAAACAATAGCTGATCAGCACCGTGAGGAGCGGTGAAATGCATGCCAGTCGGAAGTAAGACACCCTCTCTCTCAACAGTTCCCATAGGAACAGAGATAGCTGGCATACCTGTAAGATTCGCAGTTACCGTAAAGATATCTTCCAAATACATAGACACGGGGTCTGATTTTTCTCCAAACTTAAAAGCTGGAGATGGTGTTGTTGGGAATGCAATAACATCTACCTCCTTGAAAGCAGTGTTGTATTCGTCTCTAAGAACATCTCGTACTGCATCAGCCTTTCTGTAGTACGCATCAATATATCCAGAAGAGAGAACAAACGTCCCAAGCAAGATACGTCGCACCGTCTCAGGACCAAACCCTTCTGTTTTGCTTAAAACATAGTCTGAGAGAAGTGTCTCTCCTCTCGCCGCATGTCCGTAGCGAATACCATCAAAACGAGCAAGGTTTGCAGATGCCTCAGCAGGCATAATGACGTAGTACACAGGAAGTGCGTACTCGCTGGTAGGTAATGAAACATCAACCAGGGTGTGGCCCTCAGCTTCCAGACGACTAAGTGTCTCATTAAAATGAGCGAGTACGTCCGCATCCATTCCCTTGGAGAGCAGGTCTCTGGGCACACCGATACGAAATACGGAAGGCACCTCCTTTGTGTTTCGCATAGAGTCCGGAAGTGTTGTTGCGTCCAACTCATCCTTTCCTTCTAGTGTGTCAAAAAGAATCTTGGCGTCAGCAACAGTCTTTGCGAGTGGACCCGCCTGATCTAGCGAAGAGCCGAGCGCGATAAGTCCACTCCTTGAAACAGCTCCATAGGTTGGTTTCATTCCAACAAGCCCTGTATGTGCTGCCGGCTGCCGTATAGACCCGCCCGTATCAGTTCCAAGTCCCGCTAGCCCTATATGAGCCGCTACCGCTGATGCAGACCCCCCAGAAGATCCTCCTGCAGTGCGCGACACATCAAGTGGATTCTTTGCAACACCATACGCAGAATGCTCGGTTGAAGACCCCATGGCAAACTCATCCATGTTTGTACGCCCAATAAACAACGCACCGGCTTCTTTAAGCTTTTTAGTAATTGTTGCGTCTCGTACTGCCACATGATTCTCAAGCATGCGAGATGCTGCACTCGCCACCTTCCCCTCAATAAGGATATTGTCTTTCATGGCAAGCGGAATACCGCACAAAAGAGGAGCAGCATCCTTCTCTGTATCAATACGCTTCTGTGCTACAGCCATAGCCTCTTCATCTGCTTCAAAGATTTCCAAATACGCATTTAGTTCTGTATTTCTTTCCTTTGCTACAGACACGCACGCATCCCACAACTCCCGTACAGAGAATTCCCCTGCACGAAGACCACGTGCTGCTTCTGTTATTGAAAGTTCGTTCAGTGCTTTAGTCATGCGCAATAATCTGCTTTACAGACAATGAATCACCCTCTTTCTCAGGGAACTGCCCAACAATTTTCTCTGTCCATGTCCCAGGCACGAACGGTTCTCCGTCCTCTCTAAAGACGTTGCGGAGCTCAGGAACTCGTTTCTCTGTATCAGGGAGCGAGAGCTCATCCAGCTTTCCCACATAGGCTAAAATACTCTCAAACTCAGTAGCGAAGCCCTCTAAGTCCGATTCGTTAACCTGTATACGTGCGAGCGCCGCAAGGCGCTGTACATCTTCTGCTGAAGTACGAGATTCACTCATTACTGCCAATCTATCACGCTTTAAGCCTCCTGAGGAACTCCGCTGCACCTATAACTGGAACTTCAAGTTCTTCTGCCGCCTTAAGCTTTGATCCTGGTTTCTCGCCTGCAAGCACAAATCCTGTCTTACGCGAGACTGCACTACTTACCGTTCCTCCTTCTTTTCTTATGAGTGCTCCTGCCTCTTCACGAGAGAACTCATCAAAACTTCCTGTTATCACCACTGAAACGCCTGAAAATACTCCGGCACGAGGGGTAACGGACACTGTTGCTATTGATAAGTGGCGCTGTAACCGCTCCACAAGCGCACGATTCCCTTCATCACTAAACCATTCAGATACTGCTTTCATGCCGATCTCTCCGATGCCATGAATATCGCTAAATTCGTGTGGCTTTGCGTTCAGCATTTTGGATAGCGTTCCAAATTCAGCAGCGAGAAGGAAGGCCGTCTCTGTTCCTACATGCGGTATGGAGAGCCCAGCAAGTAACTTATCAAGCGGGATGCGTGTCCGTTCCTGTATTGCATCTATAAGTTTACGAGCAGAAATTTCCTTAAACCCTGGGAGGGAGAGAACCTCATCATAGGTAAGCTCAAAGAAATCATCGTACTCACTTACAAGATCATGCTCCATAAGAAGCTTCACTGTTTTAGCGCCAAGACCATCAATATTAAGTGCGCTCTTTCCTGCAAAATGAGTAAGCTTTCTAAATTGCTGATCAAAAGATCCAGGAACCTTGCACTTCCTTGCGGCAGATCCTGACACCCGTTCTATCTCGCCCTCTCCTCCACAGAGAGATGACCTCTTTGGGAATACCCATTTCTTTTCTTTCCCAGTACGAAATTCAGGCAATACCTGAATAATCTCTGGAATAATGTCTCCAGCCTTCTGCAGAATAACGGTGTCTCCTATACGAATATCCTTCTCGGCAATAAAGTCTTCGTTATGAAGCGTAGCTCTAGCAACTGTACTTCCCGCAACTGAAACAGGGTGTAAGTGCGCCACTGGAGTTAGCACCCCTGTGCGTCCAACTTGCAGAGTTATTTCAGTAACTTTTGTTGTTACTTGTTCTGCAGGAAACTTTAGCGCTATAGCAAAGCGAGGACCCTTCCCGGTATACCCAAGAGCGTTCCTGTACTCTGCTTCGTTTACTTTAAGCACCACCCCATCAATAAGATAGTCTTCCTTCTCCCGCTTATCTCCGTGCCAAACATCCCAGTATGCAATTGCTTCTTCAATACTATTTGCATGGATACTTTTGGTATTAACCGGAAGTCCAAGTTCCTTAATGTAGGAAAGTGCGCCAGCTTGTGTTTCTGGCATTCCCTCACTTGCCACATCTACGTCGTATAAAAATGCTGCCAAGGGGCGAGAAGCAGCTGCCTTCACATCTATCTGTCGCAATGATCCTGCTGCAGCGTTTCGGGGATTTGCAAACAACGGTTTTCCTGTCTTTTCCTGTTCAGAATTTAGTATCGCAAAGCCTGAACGCGTCATGTACACCTCTCCCTCAACAACAAGATCTACTGAGCGACTCAGGTTCCCTGGAATGTTTTTAATCGTGCGCACGGCATGCGTTACATCCTCCCCTATCACTCCGTCCCCACGCGTTGCAGCGAGCACTAACACTCCCTTCTCATACGTAAGAACTATATGTAACCCATCAATCTTAAGTTCTACGCTATAGGTAGGACTCGGGTCCTTAATGCCCGCCCGTACCAGTCCTCTTCTAACTCGCTCATCAAATGCTTTTGCTTCCTCTTTCGTAAATGCATCATCCAAAGACCATTGCGGAACAGCGTGTGTTACTTTTTTAAGACTTGTAAGGGGCTTCCCCGCAATAGTCTGCGTGGGAGAATCTGGGACAATAAGTTCTGGATGCACACGCTCCAGCTCTGCGAGCTCATGCTTAAGAGAATCTAGCGCCTCCGGAGAAATGGAGGATGAATCATTTTCATGATATTCCGCCCTGTATGCAGTTATCGCAACGCGAAGCTTCCTTGCCCTATCTTGAATCTCCTTTGAAACTGACATTCCCCCTATTTTACCGCGTTTAGTGCCCTAGTACACAACCTTAAGTCCGCGCTCAATGCGACGCGGGTTGGTTGTGTCACACGTGTTATACCCGTTTGCGTATATACAGCTCGTCTTTCCATTACTACAGGTTGCTCCGCCACTTGCTTTATACACCTCAACTACAGCTGAAGTACCTCCCCCAGAACATGAAACAGAGAATGTGGCCTTTTGTACATTATTTGAAATGCTTGCTGTTACAGGGAACGAAACTCCAGTACATGAGACAGAGGAACTTGGGGAGCCATACGCAAATGCTCCCTCCTGTTGATCCCAATACAGCGCACACTCAAGCGCAGAATCTGCTGCATAAAATGCTGTTTGTGATTGTTTTGCTGTTGAAGAAAGAACCACTTGCTTGTATGCAACATCAAGAAGAGCGAGCCCTACAGACAAAAGAACTGACGTGAGAATAACGGCAATGAGTAGTGTGAATCCTTTTTGCGGTGTCTTCATCATAGCCAGTTGTGTAGGGTCTCAGTAACAGTAGTAGTGTACGGCACCGTCCGTGTCATCCATGACATCGTTACCGTCACTCGCACCTCACTCACGCTAACAACAGTGAGTCGTACTCTGCGAGTAAAGGGGGTGACTGTTCCTGCACCTTGCTGATTATAAACATTCGCTGAGTTTATATATAAAGGAGTTATCGCTGTGTTTACCGTTCCCTGTTTTGCGTCAACAACACAGTCTGCAGCTATGCAGTTACGTCCCCCAGTTCCGTCCAAGCCATATAGCCACGAATGAGTCGCCCCTGGGTTTTGCAAGTTATACAGATAATTCCCGTCGCGAATACTACGCACATACTCAATAGCCTCTTGTGCAAGCGAGGAGGCTATAAGCTGATCACGAGCACTTCGTGATGCGTTCAGTGATTGCTGAACAGCATAAAAGGGACCCACCAAAGCTAGAGCAATGATAGTAATCGCTACAAGCGTTTCAACAAGCGTAAATCCTTTTTGTGGGTTGGGTTTCATCATATGTCTATAAATCGCTGTGTGGCCGCTGTCTGAATCGTAAACTCCGTTGTCTTATTCGCATCTATCCTCATTGTGCCCTTAATAACGAAAATGACCTGTGGTTGGACCGTGTCCCCTGTACCCACACCCTTCACATAAAAGGTAAGGGACTGAACGGTGATAAGAGGATCTGTGAGAGATGTTGCACGTGCCTCGCTACATCCACCCGTACACTGACCGATGGTGCCATCACCGCGTTTGAAGTACGTAACCGTCTGCCCCTGACTGTCTACGAATGAAATGCTTGTTCCCCCGTTCACGCAGTTTGGTGACACAGAACTTCCGTTACATGCGTATGCAGTTCCTGTACGCATGTTGCGCGCCATACTCTCAACGGCAAAAGACAAGCTTGTTACGAGTTGGTTGTTTGCTCGTGCCTGCCTATCAAGACTTATAAGGGTGAGGTACGCCCCTGTTACCACCACCATCACGAGGCTAAAGATTCCCAAAGAGACAATCATCTCCAGGAGGGTGTATCCGCGTTGTGGTTTTTTTATACTCATGGGCATATTCCTACAGATACCTGACCAACCTTCGTCACACTTACACATCGCTCAGTTCCTCCATCAGGAGACGCGAGGTATATAGTAGCGTCCTC
This sequence comes from Patescibacteria group bacterium, assembly GCA_018826905.1. Taxonomy (GTDB): domain Bacteria; phylum Patescibacteriota; class Minisyncoccia; order Phycocordibacterales; family Phycocordibacteraceae; genus C7867-001. The sequence goes on from JAHJYC010000004.1 coordinate 249,166, forward strand.
AAGAGTCATAGGCGCTCCCGAGCGCTTCCCTGTAATAATGGACTGCGTGTTGGGGCGCAGATATACAATATCTAACGAATCCAAATTCGTTCCAGAACAACGAGTTTCATTTAGTGCTTTATCAAATCCACAAAACTTACTTATCTTGAACCCCCTATTGAAGGTTGATGTACGAACTCCTTCAGTCGGCAGTTCATACGTGCAGTTCCCTGGCCGTGCTTCTGGTCCAAAGGCAACCGTGTGTCCGGGGCATACTCCTCCCTGACTTGATCCAGGGATACCTGGGTTTGTGTCTGCGAAAAGTATATATGAGGTTAGAGAACCGCTACTAAAGTGGACTCCGTAGCCGGCATTCTGGAAGCCGCCAAAATACCTACTGGAAAGTCCGAGAGACTGTGCTTCTCGTATTGAGAACGCGAGCGTGTAGGCAGTATCAGTAAGAATAACTGACTTATTGAAAGAAGACTGTCCGTTTATAGCGATGGCAGTAACAATAACAATAATGGCAAGCACAACGAGCATCTCCACGAGAGTGAAGCCTTGCGGAGCTTTTTTTAGAACGTGAGTAGAAGAGGATTCCATTGCGTAAATAGTGCGAAGACGTATCCAAGTGCTAGAAATGGTACGAACGGTACTTCAATTCCCATTCTAGTTCCTTTCGGACGTGATACCAATATGCCGATGCCGATAATGGCACCAGCCCAGAAAGAAAACAGAAGGCCAGCAAGAGCCTGAGGGCCAGCCACTAATGAAAGCGCGAGCGCTACAGGACTGTCTCCAAGCCCCATTGCTCTCCCTCTAGAGAGAGCAAACAAAAGAAAGAACAGTGTAGCGATAACACCTGAAACGATAAACACTGGCCCAAGCACAGCAGGACTCCATGTAATAAATGCATACAGTACCGAAAGCAGTACCAACACACCTGACGCGAGCGGAGGCACAATCATGTGCCGTAAGTCATACAGCACGATAAACAAGAGTACTGAAAGAATTATGAGAAGAATACCTGTCTGAAGAGTGAGTCCGAACATGCTATAGGCAAGCGCAAAAAGTACTCCCAGCGTTCCCTCTGAGATTGAGTATAGAAAAGGAACTCGTGCCTTACAGGTCCTGCAACGACCGCGTGATAGCAGCCAAGAAAACAAGGGGACCAAATCAAGAACGGTTAGTTGACGGCTACATGAATTGCACCGAGATCTTCCAGCAAAGAGTGGCTCTCCTGTATACACTCGCTCAGCAAGCACACCCACAAAGCTCGCAAGCACAGCACCAAGTGCAAAGAAGAAACAAGTGATGAGTACCTCCATTCCTCTCAGTATACCGCCCCGTCCCACCATGAACGCAAAAACCCTGCCTCACATGAGGACAGGGTCTTGTGCGTTACCCGTTTAACTCCGTAGTGCTATGGACACGCAGTGTCAGTGTTTGCTGGGGCTGCTGAAAGCTCAGCCTTCTGTCCAGTTGAGTCCAAACACCAGTACTTAGTGTTGTCACTAATCAACTGAGAGGCAACCATGTAGGTGTCAGATGTTGATGTACAAACAATTGTTCCTGCACCGTTTGCAGTGTCAATTGCAGCGATTGCGTTTCCAATTGTTGTGTTTGCAAACAACGTATCTGCTGCTGAACAGCTCGCGCCTGCTCCTGTATTTGCCACTCCGTAGCTGTTGCTGTTCTCGCTGTAATAGAGTGCTGCCTGAGACGCAACAGAGTCAGTGTTTGCCTTAATGGCAGCATCATTTCCCTTTGAGCGTGCCGTGTTGAGTGAGGCAAGCACAACGGAAGAGAGGATACCAATAATGGCGATAACAACGAGGAGCTCGATCAAGGTGAAACCGCGCTTCATGCTAGTCATAAGAGTAATCTGAGTTAGCTAATAAGCTACGGACACGTTGTTCCTGTAGTGAAGTCAGTAGTTCCCTTTTTACGCGCTCCTGTTGAGTCAACACAGAAGTAGGTTCCTGAGGTTGAAGGAAGTGCAGATGAGATCACGTATGCTGTTCCGCTTGAGAAACATTTTACGTTTGCAGAACCGTTTGAAGTCTCAGCATGTGCAATTGCCTGGCGAATTGATGTATCTGCATAGAACATGCTCGTTCCTGAAGTAGGACAAGTTCCAATTGACACCGCACCTCCGTATGCATTGCTGTTGCTGTCGTAGTACAACTCTGCCTGAGTTGCAGCACTTGAGAGATCTGACTGAATGGCAGCATCATTTCCCTTTGAGCGTGCCGTGTTGAGTGAGGCAAGCACAACGGAAGAGAGGATACCAATAATGGCGATAACAACGAGGAGCTCGATCAAGGTGAAACCTTTGGTCACGTGTCCTGAACGAATATGTCCAAGTCGTGTAGATGCGATATTCATAAGAATGATGATAGATAGGGCGGATTACGGGTAAGTGCCGCTCTCTGTATTGTACGGGATACCTACCATATTAGGTATCTTCGTGTGGATAAGACTACGAGATTGAACCGGCAAGGTTATAGATAGGGATAAGCACGGAGGCGAGAAGTGTTCCCACACCAAGTCCTAAGATAACAATCATGAGTGGTTCAATAAGATCAACCAGTGTATCAACAGCAGTTGATACCTCACGTCTATAGAACTTAGCGAGAGTGGTAAGGATATTGCCTAATTCTCCTGTCTCTTCTCCCACACGCACCATAGCTGTCATAATTCCAGGAATCTCAGCGTGGCGCCCAAGCGCATCTGATATAGAAGAGCCTCCCTTCACGTCCTCACTCACCTGCTTCAAGATGAGTTCGTAGGTGCTACTCCCCACCACAGACGCAGTAATCTCCACCGCTTCAACAACAGGTACTCCAGACACAAGCATTGTGGCGAAGTTATCTGCGATTCGTGAGAGATACAATTTCTGATACAAATCCCCAATATAAGGGAAATCCAGCTTTAACTTATCAAAGAAAAGTCGTCCGTTCGGCGTCTGCAAGGAGCGATATGCAAAGAACGCAGCCACCGCAAGAGCAATAAGGATAAGGAATCCATACTGCACAAGTGCATCTGATATAGAAATAACAATCTGCGTGTAAAACGGTATCTCCTGTCCTGAATCCTTCAGAATGGCACTAATACGAGGAATCACGAGCGTGAGCATGAGTCCCATCACCACAAAGAACACACCGATAACAAAGGCTGGGTAAATGAGTGCGTTCTGCGCCTTGCTCATCACCTCATAGGTACGGTCCAGGTAGTCAGCCAAGTACCCGAATGTCTCAGAGAGCTTTCCAGACTCTTCTCCTGAACGAACCATGTTTACATAAAATCCTGTGAAGACCTTTGGGTGCCGCGCCATCGCCTTTGAGATAGGACTTCCTCCCTGCAGGTCGTCTGCTACTTGCGTCATGATCTCGCTCAGATACTTGTTATCAACCTCAGCCGCAAGCAAACGGAAAATACGGAGCGCTGATACCTGTGCTTCAAACAGTGTTGCAATCTGCCGAGACAGAATCACAATCTCCTTGTTAGAAACGCGCTTAAAAAGCCCCAACTCAACATTAAGAATTGATTTCTTAACTGCTGGCTCTATGGAAGAAACAATAAGTCCTCTTCTTTGGAGAGTTGAGACCGCAACATCAACAGAGAGTGCCTCAACAGTACCCTGTCGTTCGTGTCCATCTTTGTCTAAGGAGTGATAGGAAAAAAGCATAAGCTAGAGATAGCGCTCAAAGGTCTTGGGGTCGTTTGCGCGCTCATACGCGTTCTCAATCGTTACTTCCCCTCGGCGAACAAGTTCTGCCAGTGAACGATCCATATCAATCATACCCTCTTGGGAAGAAGTCTGAATAACTGTTGTTATTTCATGGGTTCGTCCTTCACGAATGAGGTTTGAGATAGCGCTGTTGTTAATCAACAACTCGTACGCAGGGAGCTGTCCTCCAGAGATTCGCGGAATAAGTCGCTGAGAGAAAATACCTGCAAGAGACCCAGCGAGCTGTACGCGCACCTGGTCCTGCTGGTTTGGAGGGAACATGTCAATAATACGGTCAATAGTTTGTGCAGCATTGTTCGTGTGGAGTGTTGAAAGTACCAAGTGTCCTGTTTCTGCAGCAGTCACCGCTGAAGAAATAGTCTCTTGGTTACGCATTTCTCCCACCATGATTACATTCACATCTTCACGGAATGCTGAGTTCAGTGCTGAGTGGAAGTCAGGAGCATCAATATGTACCTCACGCTGGTGAATAAGAGACTTCTTTTGCTCAAAGATATATTCAATAGGGTCCTCAATCGTTAGTATGTGCTCCGCTCTCGTCTCGTTAATACGATCAATGATCGTCGCGAGCGTGGTTGATTTCCCTTGCCCCACCGGTCCCACCACAAGAAAGAATCCCTGTGATCGCTGACTAAACACCTCAAGAATAGGAGGGAGTCCAAGATCCTGGAATGTACGAATCTCATGCGGGATAAGACGCATAGCAATAGTAACGGCACCCTGTACGGTATATCCGTTTACACGAAAGCGAGTCTTTGGTCCATGTGCGTATGAAAAGTCTGTCGCCTGATCTTGTTCAAATTTCTGCCAGCGGTCTGGCGGAAGAAGGCTCTGTAGCATTGCCTTTGTCTCTTCTGGAGTAAGTGGAGGCTGCTGAAGCAAAGGAACAAGCGACCCAGAGATACGCAAAATAGGATTGTTACCTGCAGAGAGATGCAAGTCTGATGCGTCTTCGGCAACAACCGTATCAAGGAGCGTGCCCAATCGTGATGAGAGGGCGTCGCTCATGCTGTCTTTTCAATTATGGCAATAGTCTCTGAAAATACTTCAGAAGGAATGGCAGATGCCTTGATGATGTACCCAGAGGCACCGAGTTCCTTGGCGCGAGTAATATCTGATTCCTGACCCTGATTTGAGAGCACAATAAGTTTTGATGTCTTTGCGAGCTGTTCGCGCTTCACTGTCTCAAGTATCTGAAACCCATCAAGTCCTGGCATTACGATATCAAGCAGTACAGCATCAGGAGCGGGGTTCTCACGGAGTGCCGCAAGTACGTCTTCTCCACCAGCGAATGCCGTTACCTCATGCCCAGCAGTTCTGAATTTCACCGCATACATATCCAAAAGAAACCGATCATCGTCTACGAGGTAAATGCGATAAGAGGTAGCCATACAGTAGAAATTATCCGAGATCTTCGTCGTCTGGGAAGATTTGTCCGCCAAGAGTGTTTACTTCCTCAAACGGAATCTCGCCTGCTAACGCTTTCATGATAGCATCCTCGCGCATTGTGATCATTCCCTTTGCGCGAGCAGCTGCATATACCTCTTCCTCAACGGGGTTTGTGAGCACTACATGTTCTAGCTCCTTGTCCATGCGCAAAAACTCAAACACTGCCAAACGCCCTCTTGTTCCATTGGGACAATCTGCTGTTGGGTTTGCTGTATAGAAGGACTTAAACTCTGGTAGCTTTTTACGGTGCTCCTCTGGCAGATCTGCAAACTGCTTATCTAGCATGCCATGTAAGCTTTCCGTTATAGGTACTGCCTTCCCTGCCCCCGGACACAGTCTGCGCACCAGACGCTGTCCTACGGCAGCAATCAAAGTTGGTGCTATCAAATACGGATCAACACCCATATCTACAAGACGCGGAATAACTCCCGCTGCAGTATTCGTGTGAATGGTTGAAAATACGAGGTGTCCGGTGAGCGCTGCTTGAATCGCAAGCTGTGCTGTTTCTTTATCACGAATCTCTCCCACCATAATAATGTCGGGGTCCTGTCGCAAGATTGAACGAAGTCCTGCTGCGAATGTGTATCCAATTTCCGGACGTACTTGAGATTGAGAGACACCTTTAATTTCATACTCAACAGGATCTTCAACAGATACTACGTTTGCAGTTTCCCTGTCTAGCTCAGAAAGCATAGAGAAGAGCGTCGTTGATTTTCCTGAACCTGTTGGTCCTGCAATAAGTACGATGCCGTAAGGCTTCTTTATGATTTCTCGTACCTGAGCTAAATCCGTTTCGGACAATCCAATTGTTTCAAGTGTAGCGATTGATTTAGCGCTATCCAAAATACGCATCACCACCTTTTCTCCTCCTTGAGTTGGGAAAGTGGACACACGGAAATCAATACGTCGTCCTTCAACAGTAGCAGAGAAGCGTCCGTCTTGCGGCTTTCGCTTCTCGTCAAGTCGCATCTGAGAAAGAATCTTAATACGAGCAATAACTGCCTGATGCACTTTTGCAGGGAGCTCCAAAGAGGTGTGCAAATCTCCGTCCATACGGAACCGAACCTTCGTCTTTTCTGGTGACGGTTCTACGTGAATGTCTGATGCTCCTCCTTCAACTGCATACCTTAGTATTGTGGCTACGATCTTCGTAACTGGAGCATCTGCCTTGATAGTGGTTTCAACAGGTGTATTAGGCTTTCCCCCAATCTCTCCTATAGATTCAGACCCCTCAAACTCAGACAACGCTTCTCCCACTTCTCCTGAAAGGTTTTCATACTCCTGCAACACCTGATCAAAGTCGCTGTGGTTTATCAGAAAAATCTTATAGGGCATCCCTGCACGGGAAGAAATAAACTGGAGTGCATCCAATGCTTCAATGTTTTCAGGATCAAGTACTCCCACGGAAAGTGCTCCGTCTTTAACCTCAAGCGGAACAAACTGGTAGTGTCGTGCAGACTCTTCTGGAATATATTCCAGTGCACTCTGGTCAGCATTCTCTGCAGGAAGATTCCGATACGGAATACCGTACTTTTCAGACGCAACTGCATATGCCTTTTCTACGGGGACTCCCTGCTTCTCTATAAGCTCGTCAACAGATCCTCCCTCACTTACGCCCTTCTGTACCTCAGCAGCAGCTTCCGCAGTTAAAAGTCCTTTCTCTGTAAGTAGTTCAACTAAGTTCATGCATTAAGGTTGTGCGGCAGCCCCTCCAAGCGGAGCAAATGGATCGGTGCGTCCCGAAGCTTCAGGAACGATAAGAGTATGAATATCTTGCAATTGAAGGAACCGCGGATCATTCAATACCTTTGGACTGAATGAGATTGGATCCAGCTGTGCAGCGAGAAGGAGGAATGTAGACTGTGCTTCGCTCGTAGGGACTGCACTGTCTGTAGTGATGGTATCAATCTCTGGAGTACGTCCCATAAAGAAATACGCAACAGCTCCAAGTACAACAATACCGACTGCTATATAGGTGAGATTTTTTCGTGACATGTTCATATATATAGGTATTAGCGGAGCCAGTACAATCTGAAGGTTACTTCATAGGTGTACACGCTGGTCTCAGAGTCTTTGACTACAATCTCCACCACGTCTAGCGGGCGCAGACTATTCTCAACTCCCTCAAGGAACGTGCGGAACGCAGCGTACGATCCTACTGCTGAGACAGACAGATCAAGTGAATCGTAGGGAGTCTGTGGACCTAACTGAGACGTATCAAATGTATTCCCTTCCTCTTTGTTTTGCGCAACATCAAAGTCAGACAGCTGCACTCCTGAGCGAGCCGCTAAAGAGTTAAGGTCTAAAATAAGTTGCACGTTATCTACACTATCAGGGAGAAACGTCTCTAGCCGCAGAAGTTGCTCAGCAGATAACTGATCCTTCTCAGTTGCCAGCTGAACTTCCTTTTGCTTAAAGCGCTTTGCGGCCTCAAGTGCGAGCTTGTAATTATCAATTTCCGCAGAGAGTGCTGTTATGTTTCCCGTATACGTCGGGTGTATGTATCCTGCAAATAGACCAATTGCAGCGAGGATGAGAACAACGGGAAGAAGTCGTGTAATCATAGGACAGGTGATGAAGTTGCCGGAGTCGTCGTAGCCGCAGGCACACTTGTATCAATACCAGGAAGTGTTGACTCAGGGAGCGGTTCAATCAGAGTAGCGTCTCCAGCTAATACGAGACGAGGGTCCAGTTCAGCAGTCAGCTCAAAGCTCACTGTTCCTGTGGTATTTACCGTGATGCTTGAGAAAATAGCACGCTTGATTCGTTTCTCACTCGCAAACGCTTCGCTTTGTGCAGCGAGTGCATTAAAAGTGCGAGCAACTCCCTCCATCTTTATTTCTGCTGAACGGTCGTCTAGCACAGAAAGTGTGAGTGACCCAAACCGTACGCTCTGCAATGTGTGCTTTTCTAGCACGTCAAAGAATTGAGAGCTGTAGACGTGCTGATTCAAAAGAGTCTGCGCAGAATCAAGACGGTTACGAAGTCGTATGAACCCTTCAATTGTATCCTCGTTAATAGCATCCTGTGCGCGCTGAAGTTCTGCTGCCTTCGCATCACGGACATTTTCCAAATACAGCTTGTATCCAAAGGTTCCTCCTGCACCAACAACAGCAACTCCGACTATAATGCTGGCAACAATAAGAAAGGCATTCATTCCGCTTTGCGGACGACGCATGCCAGTTGTTACTGGTTGTTTTGGAACGAACGAAGTTGGTATCGTTGGAGGTATCGCCACAGTATATATAAGTATACGGTCTTATCCCTTATTGTGCGCATGCTTTATGCACAGTATTACCCGAGCTCTTCCAGCTTACGAAGTGCAAGCCCAACAGCAACAGCAAACTCAGGCCCAATTGATTCTAGTACTGGCTTCATGAATGCTGGAGCTTGCGTCTTTCCAAACGGATTTGCAATATGCACATCCATTGCAAAGAATGTCTTCGCATACTGCTCCAGTTCCTTTGTTACCCCTCCTCCTCCGGTAAGGATAAGGCTTACAGCCTTCTTTTGATGATTGTTTTCATATTGGCTAAGTGCACGCTTCGCCTCTTCAAAAATTCGCGAGAACACGAGCTCAATACTTCGCAAATCATAGGTGCCCTCCTCTTGAGCAAATCCATGTTCCTTCTTTAGGTTCTCTGCCTTCCCAACGGTAAGTCCCTGAGAAGTTGCAATAGTGCGTGTCACGTCTTGTCCGCCCTGAGGAATATTATGAGAGAGCGCAACGACTCCATGCTCAACGACATACACCTTTGTTGCAGAGGCTCCAATATCAAGCACCATCACCGGCTTCACGGGCTCGTCAACAACTGAACGAATAGTGCTAAAGATTTCTATTTCATAAAATGAAGCAGCAAGTTCTGCTCCTCGCACCACACCCTCAAGCAAGGAGAGTTCGTCGTTATGCACAGCAACGAGAAGTACCTGTACCTTCTGTGGTTTCTCCGCGCCCTCAGGGAGAGCCTGTGGGATTATGAAATAATCCAGTTGCACTTCTGAAACGGGAACAGGAATATATTTCCTCGCCTCAAGCTCAATAACGGTCTTTTGTTCGTCTGGATCGTCTCGTCTTGGCAACTCAACAAGAGTGAGCAAGGAACGAGAGAACGGAATAGAAATACCCGCATCTTTAGTCGTTACGTTTGCCTCTCGCATTAAGTCTCTTAGGGACTCTGCAATGGTATCTGCAGGAAGATTGGTTGCTTGACCTGCTTCTCCTCCAGCGTAGGGGCCCAGTGCTAACTCTCCATAGGTTTCAAGCACTGCCGTAGCTCCTTCGCGACGCAACTGCACAACCTTCAAAGAAGAAGAGCCTACGTCAACACCAATGACGCTTCTGCCACTTTTGCTTGATCCAAAGAGATTGCTAAGGAAGCCCATGCGAGAATTGTAGCATTGGTATGAATCTTGCACGCATATTCCTTGACTGTATATTCCCTCCAAGAAAAACAGAACGCATTACGCGGTCTCTTTCTGTGGAAGAGGTGCGGGTTCTCTTGTCTCCCATATCCGTCACTCCACACATAACCGCCTTACTCCCCTATCGCACTCCGCAGGTCTCCGCACTTATTCGTGAGGCAAAGTTTAAGGACAATGCGCACGCGCAAAAGATTCTTGGTGTCCTATTACATGACTATTTAAAAAAGGAAGAGATTTTGGGCGCAGTATTCGTCCCTATACCGCTGTCTTCAGTGCGCCACAAGGCACGCGGATACAATCAAGTAGAGCGAGTACTTACGAGTGCCGGGATTCCCTATGTGCCGAGCCTGCTGCTACGCACCAGAGACACCGTACCCCAGACAAGCCTACGGGCATCCCATAGAAAGACGAATCTGAAGGACGCTTTCAAGGTACAGGGGCTTATAGACCCAAACTGTACCTATATAGTGCTAGACGACGTTAGTACTACTGGAGCAACTCTCATTTCAGCTATAGAAACCCTTACAACAGCTGGCGCGGTAAAGGTACGCGGTATCACATTGGCGCATTAGGGCGAAAATGATACTTTGTAGTGACGGAGACGTGGCTGAGTGGTCGAAAGTACCTCACTGCTAACGAGGCGAGCTGTAAAAGGCTCCGAGGGTTCGAATCCCTCCGTCTCCGCCCGAAGGATTACGTGACAGAAAGAAAAACCCGCCTTATGGCGGGAATTTCTTTTATTTCAACGAAGCGTTAGGGCTTCAGAGTACTCCACTTGTCTACTAACACTTTCAACTGCGCAGCAAGTGAAGCAAGTGCTGCATCAGCTCCAACAATTGCACTTGCGCCAAGCACCTCGGGTGCAATAGTCTTCGTGTTCGTAGGTCCTGGATTTATGAGTGGTCCAGTAGTGTCCTCTATGATGAGGGATCCTGTCGCGAGGGTCGCGTTATTTGCTGAAAGCGTAACGCTGTACTTCCCAGGAGAAAGCGAAGGAGACACTGTTACGGACCATCGCCCATTTTTCACAGTAACGTCTCCACTTCCGTATACCTTATCTCCGTTTGCAATTGAGATTCCAACAGTATTGGCATTAGTTGCTGTACCGCTGATTGTTGGGTTGCCTGAGTATGCGTAGAGCGAACTGCTATCAATTGAGCCTGAAGCCGTTGGCGATGAAACCAAGACTGCAATCCTCTTTTCTGAGCGAGGAGCATCCTCCTTACCTGTCTGTGAACCGTTAACACAGTTGAGACGATAGACCATCGTAGACGACGGAGTGAGTGTCATAGACCCATTCACACCGATGTAATACTCGTTCGTAGTAGACATAAGGCTACACTGCGTCGCATTCTTTGTTGACCATGAGAGGGTCGTAGCACCTCCGCTCACAATTTGGCTTGGTGAGGCCGTAAAAGAGATAGTCGGTTTCGGACCAAGATCTATATCTCGGCGATATATCTCCTTCTTTCCCCATGTGCAATATATGCCTGTGCCTGGATTGTTTGTCGCGTTAAGTTTGCAATTCTCCAGTGCTGCAGCTTCCGTGATGTTCTTTGTCTCTATAAAGAGTCGTCCATTCATGTACCCGCGATACGTATCGGTTGCAGTAGTATCGTCAATCGTTACTCTAAGTGCCGTAACGGCGATTGGCACTGTCCCTACACCAGAAGTGAGCATGAGTGAGTACACTTCAGTCTTTCGGGGCAGGTCTGGAGAAACAGTGACTGCCCAGCGACCATTCACGACTTTGATCTGCGTGTCCCTAAACATACGCTGACCATTTTTGTCAGTAATCGTAAGCGCAACAGTAGATGTGTTGCTTGCCAAACCTGTAATACGGGGAGCTGTTGTGGTTACCTCAACACCAGCAGACCCTGGAGCTACATCAAACGAGCCTGTTGGCTTCAGTGTTGTATCCCCCGTGTCTGGAATCCAAATCTGATCCGTCTGAAAATCTCCGTTATCATACGGTGCCGGTATGTACTGGTACGTTTGTATACCAGCCGCAAGACGGTACACCCCATCTATATGCACGCCATACGCCGCTGACGTCGTTGGGTCCAGCGTCACGGTAAGTGTAAATGTTTCAGTATCTCCTTCTTGAACTACGTACGCTCCTCCCAGCTTGTCACCAGTAGAAGTTAGTACAGCTGACGATGTCCCGTTGAATGTAGGACTGCCCGCGATTCTGTACACAACACCAGCCTTGGGTGATGTGTTTGCTGTTCCAGGAATTACGATGTCAGAGTTTCCGGCAGAGACGTCAAACTTTATCGTGTACGTTCCATACGAGTTACTTACAGGACTCAATGTTGTTACAGATTGACTTGCGCTCACTGCCTCAATCCACACACCCTCAAGCGAAAGAATATGTTCAGCTGATACCGCAGTACCTGCAACACGTGGCTTCCCTCCTGTCTCAAGATTTACTGCAGAAACACCCTCTCCACTGAGAGAAAACTCTATAGTAGTGCCTAACTCGTACGCGCTCTTTGAGGCAGCGAACGCGACCTCAAGTTCAAATGTTTCAGTATCTTCAGCTTTAATCTCTGCATCCATATTTCTGAACACAATGGATCCATCCTCTTTCCTCTCAATAACACCATTGTAATAGTCTCCATCAAATGAAAGTGTTGCTGAATCTACAAGAGCGCTTGTTTTCAAAGTACCAAGAGTCTCTGTGTCTAAAACCAGTTCAGATACTTCTATATCCTCATCAGTTGTATTCTCAAGTTCAAACACAAATACGGTATAGTCCTCAGAAACCTGAGTCTCACTTACCTCTAGAGTTGCTGCATCAGGATTCTCCGCACTCTCGTGTAGTACGAGATCAGCATTGCGTGCCTGAAGCTGTGCCTGAAGCAATGCGAGTTGAGCCAAAAGCACTTGTATCTGCGCCTGCAAGGACGATATGGACTGAGCACTCGCTGCGTTTGGTATGGAAAGTGCCAGGACGAGCGTAAAGACGACAGCGATGTTTCTAAGTTTCAACATGAAGTTTTGGTGAGAGTGAGTAACTACACAAACCTTAGCCGGGATGCTGAAATACACAAGAGCACGGAAGTGCATAAAGACAAGCACAATTAAGAATATTGACAATACAGAAATTATGTACTACTGTGTTCTCCAGTACAGTCATGCTGGGCATTGGGCCCTAATGGAGAACATGATGAAGAAGATCCTTTTTGGAGTTATGGCTGCCGGGGCCATGTTGGCTGCGGCAGGAGGGGCGAATGCACAAGTTCGCCAGGACACAGTCACGCTGCCCGACGGTTCAACCGTCGCCATCGTGACGACGCGCGAGGGTGGCTGGCTTCGCAGCCAGGAGACCGGACGGCTGGTCTTCCACTGCACCCCACAGTGCGGACTGGCGCAGGCGACCAACGGAAGCTCGCCCGGTATCTTGCCGGGGTTGGTCGGAAACCTGATCAATGGCTTCAGCATCGTGCGCGCGGCCGAAGTTCTGCGTCCGTCGGAGACCCACGTCTCCAACTACGCAGGCGGCGGCAACGCAGACGCCTGGTCGGACGCGTATGTCCGAAATGACGTCACCAACGAGAACGAGACGTCGGTGGACGTGGACGCCCGCAACAACGGCACCACCCCGCCGCCCCTTCCGCCGATCACACCGCCCTGCTGTGTGGGCCCGACGCCTCCCTTCCCGCCTCCGCCTCCTCCTCCACCACCTCCTCCGCCTCCGCCGCCCTTCCCGGTAACTCCCGGGAACTAGGGGACGGAACGACAAAACCAAGGGCCTGTCTTCGGACGGGCCCTTTTTCTATTCTTCCAACAAACTGTTTAGCTGAGCAGTAAATTCCTTTGGTGGAATTGTTGCGACATTCTGAATTTCAGCCTTCTTCTTCGTAAGATCATACGCCTCTCGCACCTCCTCTTTTGTGGCACTCCCTAGCGCTATAAATCCCTGATCCATTAAATACAGATCTGCATATCCAGTAAGTTGCCAAGCAATGTCATACGGGAGTGTGTTGGGTGCTATATCGTTCACAATATGAGCAAGAGCGTTCGTACAGTTCTCTGTAAGCGTATTGTAAAAGCGAGGCGTCTCAGCAAGAGTATTAGTTTTCTCTATTACTCCACGGAAAAGCCCTTCGCGCATCTCTGACGTGAGTGAAAGCGGGTATCTGTGTATCGGATGATCCAGATACAGCAACCGTCTTGCTATAAAATCTCGTTCTGTTCCCCACTGGTACGCAAGTTCGTACTCTTTAAATAACCCGCGGATTGCAGAATAGTCTTCTCCAACTTCGCGTTTCGCTTCTACAGAGAAAGAAAGTACGGTACCGTCCTCAAACTCAAAAGAAAGAAAGGTGTGCCCCACAGCTTCCCAAGAAGAAAATGGTTCTGTGACAAACCACACTTGAGTGACCCTTGCTGGATCTACCGTGATGTCTTCCCATTCCTTTTCAAGAATAGTTAGATCTCCGTATGTCCAGTTGCGGACATTCTTTATTGCTACTTTTCCCTCCTGCGTATATGTAGCGCTCATTGTCTTAGAGAACTCCTGAGACCAATCACGATTACCCTCTGGAGACTTAAGACTTATAGATACGAGCAGCAGAACAACTGCTATAGAGGCAAGTACAAGCACTAGCTTAAGGGGAAACTTCATTGCTGGAAGTGTAGCACTTTAGGAATCTATACTCATGGCTTCTTCAGCACTCTCCTTGATACAATTACTACATAATCAGTAACCTCTACTCTATGATCGCTCATCTCACCATCCATGTTAATGATATAGAAGCAAGCAAGACCTTTTATACAAAAGCACTTGCGCCCCTCGGATATGAACTCTTAAATGAATACCCTGAGTGGAAGCTTGCGAGCTTTGGAAAGAATGGGAATGCTGAGATCTGGCTCTATGGCGCTGAGGGAGCAAAGCAAGAAGGACATATCGCTTTTGTAGCTGAGAGCAAAGAGCAGGTAGAACAATTTTATTCAGAGGGACTCACCGCAGGAGGAACTGACAATGGTGCGCCTGGCTATCGTAAGAATTACGCACCTGGCTACTACGCTTCATTCGTTTATGACCCAAGCAAAAACAACATAGAGGCAGTCTTCATGGACCCAGAGCCATCTGAGTAGATAGAAGCCACGCACAGAACCAGACTCCTCGTGAAGCATTAACTTTCTTAAATTCGTATTTGTTTTAAATCCCTGGTATATACAAGGGACATGTCTAAGCACTTTAAAATTGTCCTCTTTTCAGTACTCGCGCTCTTTGCTGCGATAGGACTCCTTTTCTCCGCAGTGTTTGTTGCCATGCAGTTTGGACTATTAAATGTGCGTGGATCAGCTCTTGAACGAAACTCATTCTTTACGGACGGCACTCCTGCAGAAACAAAGATTGCCTCAACTCCGTGTACCGTTGAGGAACGAAAAGTGTGTCCCTGGAACGAGACCCCTGAATGGGAAGTGGTAGCAGGAGGACTTCAGAAGGATGCTGCAATAATCGCACGAGTAGAAAAAGAAACAGGGGTTTCAGGGAGACTTATCGCTGCTGTAGTTATTCCTGAGCAAATACGATTCTTTACCTCAGAACGTGAGGTTTTTAAAAGATACTTTGAGCCACTCAAAATACTTGGCTCTCTTTCGCAATTCTCTCTTGGAGTGTCTGGGATAAAACAAGAAACCGCAAAGAAGGTAGAAGAGTATGCACAGGATCCTTCCTCTCCTTTTTATCCGGGACCTGAAGCAGCGGTGCTTCTTTCCTATCCAGAGGGCGTAGACAAAAATAGCGAACTCTTCCGTAGACTCACGGACGACAAAGATCATTATTACTCGTATCTATACACCGCTCTTTATCTAAAAGAGATTCAAGCACAGTGGCGAAACGCAGGATTCCCCATTAACGAAAACCCGGAAGCACTCGTAACACTATTTAATATTGGATTTACTAATTCGCGTCCAAATCCCTCTCCACAGCCTGGAGGAGCTCCTATTACAGTTGGCGGAACGACGTACGCATTCGGAACACTCGGTGCAGAATTCTATCGCTCTTCTCTCCTTACAGAGTTCTTCCCTAGATAGGTCCTTCACACACCTCTCATGCATAAGCGCGTACCATTCGCGCATATGGATATAAGCATAGAGGCACTTCTCGCTCGTAAACCGAAGGAAACGAATCTTTTACCAAAGCAATTGTGGTTTCTTCGTGCTCCCTTACGCGTACATAGAGAGCCGCGCGAACAATGGGTATCACTTCCTCCACTGGTCCTTAGATAAGTAGTACACTACTGGAAGCCTATGAGGCCTAACACTCACACTACCTATGGATAAAAAAACTACCTGGATTGTTCTTGCTTTAATTCTTGTTGCTCTCGTTGGAGGCTACATGCTATTTGCTAAGCAAGCAGCAGCTCCAACCACTGGTACTCCAGTTTCTGAAGAACTTCCCCCAGCCGGAGTTGGTGTGCCAACGGAGTCTGAATCAGCAACCATTGTCACCTATACAGACGAAGGATTTTCACCGGAAACAGTCTCCATCTCTATTGGAGAGACCGTACGCTTTACGAATGCGAGCTCTGGCGGTATGTGGGTAGGGTCAGACGACCATCCAACACATACCAATTATGATGGTACTTCCACACGCGAGCACTGCGCTGATGGAGAGACAACAGGAGGCACATTTGATGCGTGCCGCGCATACGCAAATGGCGAGAGTTATGACTTCACTTTCACCAAGGCAGGCACCTTTGAATACCACAACCATGTTGGTGCTTCAAAGGGAGGTACGGTGATTGTTCGCTAGCATGCTGAATCCTCTTTCTCTCTCGCCCAGCGAGCTTCTCCTTCGCCTTGCTGTTGTATTCTCTTTCCTCTATCCACCCTTCTCAGCCCTCTCTGACCCTTATTCATGGCTTGGGTACCTTCCCGTGTGGGCTGCAGCAGTCCTTGGGACGCATGCACTGCTTGCGCTCCATGTCTTTGGGATACTTGAGGTGCTGCTTGCGCTCTGGATACTCTTTGCAAAAGACATCCGTATTCCTGCGTATGGATCAGCCATCATGCTTCTTCTCATTGTCTTCCTCAACATGCCTCAGTTCCCTATTCTCTTTAGAGATGTCTCTATAGCGCTCGCAGCGCTCGCGCTTGCTCATCTTCCCCATGCAAGAAGTTAAAGCACGATGCGCTGGAGGTATTGTCCTTGGAGATGGCGGAACTATCGCACTCGTGCGAAACAGGAAGGAAACATTATGGTTTTTCCCTAAGGGCCATGTTGACCTGGGAGAATCAGACGAAGAAGCCGCACGCAGAGAAATAGCAGAGGAAACTGGCCTTACCGACTTGGAATATATAGACGACCTCGGCTCATATGAACGCCCACGAATACAAAAAGATGGTTCAGACCATCACGAGATTAAAAGCATTCATATGTATCTATTTGCAGCTCCTCCACACTCAGAAGTACGAGGAGGTATGGAGATTGCAGAGGCGCAATTTGTCTCTTTTAAGCACGTACTAGAATCCCTAGAACACGCAAAAGACAGAGCGTGGTTTATAACAGTCTTTGAACGAGTTCGTCAGGCTATACAGCGAGACTAGCGAATTGCCTTTGCAATTGTTGGCACTACTCGCTTATCAAACATATCGGGCACGATCTTTGTTGCTGTTGGCTTCTCAACAAGTACTGCGAGCGCGCGGGCAGCCTTTAGCTTCATAGGCTCCGTTATCCGACGCACTCCACGATCCAAGGCTCCACGGAATACTCCCGGGAACACAAGTGCGTTATTAATCTGATTAGGGAAATCAGATCGTCCCGTTGCAATAACAAAGGCACCTGCTTCTTTCGCCTCGTCCGGCATAATCTCAGGAACAGGGTTTGCCATAGCAAAGACAATTGAACGAGGAGCCATGCTCCTTACATGATCTTTATGCAACAGCCCTTTCCCTGAAAGACCTATAAATACATCGGCATCCTGCATTACGTCCTCAAGGTCCCCTTCTCGTTTATGTGTATTTATAAGAGCGAGTTCTTTTTTGTGTGGAGGGAGGTCCGTACGCCCCAAATGAATGGCGCCCTTACGATCTAGCGCAACAATGTCTACAATGCCGGCAGCAGCAAGCAACATCGCTACTCCGTGTCCTGCCGCACCAGCTCCTGAGACTACTATTCGCAAAGATTTGAGCGGCTTTTTAACAACCTTCGCTGCATTAATGAGCCCGGCAAGCACAACAATAGCGGTGCCGTGCTGGTCGTCATGCATAACAGGAATAGGGAGCGCATCATTAATCCTGCGTTCAATTTCAAAACACTGTGGAGACGCAATATCTTCCAAGTTAATACCTCCCCACCCTGGAGCTATGGCGAGTACGGTACGCACAATCTCATCTGGGTCTTGGGTATTTAAAACAATTGGCCATGCATCAATACCTGCGAACTCTTTAAAGATGAGTGCCTTGCCTTCCATAACAGGAAGTGCGCCATAGGGACCAATATTGCCGAGCCCTAAGACAGCTGATCCGTCTGAAATAACTGCGACGCTGTTTTTCTTCACTGAGTAGCTTGAAGTCTCTTCAGGGTGTGCAGCAAGATGTTCTGAAGCAACACCAACACCCGGTGTGTAATACAGGGAAAGATCTTCAAGCTTCTTCAGCTTTACGCGAGATTTCGTCTCAATACGCGCACCAGTCTCTTTAAAGGCAGCGAGTATCTGCTTTGGTGTTCTCTTCCCCTTCTTCATACCTACTTTTTCTTAGGGTGCACAAATACCTTTACTGGACACGTCGCAACTCCCCCGTCTTTTGTTATGAAGGTAAGAGGAAAGATGTGCTTTCCTACAACTCCAATAGCAACGCGTTGTTTTCCACGAGTTGGCCACTCAGCTGTTGCCGTTGAAAGACCCTTCATGGTCTCAGCTCCCTTACTTTTCCAGGTGATGATCACTGCATCTCCTGAAGTGATGACGCGCTTTGAGGCACGTGCATAACAAGTCGGAGGCTTTGGAACAATAGTAATATTGGTAACTTCAAATGAAAGTGTTTCAGCAGCCTGTACTGGGGCAGCAGAGAACACACCTGAAGCAAGAACGGCAATGGCAAGAAGAAATGGAAGCTTTTTCATACCTCTATAAGACCATGGTGCTCCTAAAAATGCTACCGGGTATACTTGTAAGACATGAAGCCAGACGCTCCTCTTACTGAACTGTTCCCTCGCTTGAAGCCCGAACAGAAGAAGGCACTTCAAAAACTCGGTATTACTACTATCCGGGACCTCCTCTTTCATTTCCCAGCTCGCTACGAAAACGTGGGACCAACTGGCACCATAGCTGGTGCCAATACCGGCTCAGAGGTAACGCTGTACGGAACTATACGAAAACCAGAGGCGAAGAAAGCATGGAAGACAAGGCGCCCAATGGGTGAAGCGTGGCTTGAGGACGCGTCCGGACGAATCAAATTACGTTGGTTCTCACAACCCTATATTGCGAAGTCTCTTACAGACGGCATGCATGTAAAAGCAAGCGGAAAGATAACGGGAATAGGAGACAAGCTGTATCTAGCAAACCCTGAGATTGATCGCTCACCAGTAAATCCTGAAGACGTACACGAAACACTCTTTCAGCACGCGAATCAACCGGAACAAGAATCCCTTCATGGCATTTATCCAGAATCTAAGGGAGTGTCGTCTTTATGGTTCTTACATGCCGTAAAGCGCGCCTTTGAGGCAGGAATCCATGAACAGATTCCTGACCCAATTCCGCAAGAACTTCTTGAGCGATACAACCTTCCCACCCTCAGTACTGCATTCATCTGGATACATGCTCCGCGCAAACTGCCAGACGCGCAGGCGGCAAGAAAACGCTTTGCGTTTGAAGAGGTGCTTGCGATTCAACTCACCACACAAAAAAGGAAGCTGGACGCCACAAAGGAAGAGGCACTTCCAGTTACAGTAGACCGGTCTTCACTCAAAGGGTTCATGGACTCGTTCCCCTTTCCTCCAACAAAGGCACAAGAAACTTCTATTGAGAGCATTGTGTCAGATTTTGAGCGCGCACACCCTATGCGTCGCCTGCTTGAAGGAGACGTGGGAAGCGGAAAGACCGCAGTGGCTGCAGCCACTGCATATATGGTTGCAACAAGCAGGCCTCCGGGACGGGTAGCAGGAGCACTCCAAGTCGCCTACATGTGCCCTACAGAGATCCTTGCTAAACAGCACTTCTCTACCTTTGTTTCCTATTTCAAAGACCATCCAATTCCCATTGGACTCATAACTGGAAGCGAGTGCAGGAAGTTTCCCTCTAAAGTGAGGTACGAAGAGTCTGCAAAAGTGTCCCGAGCACAGTTTTCAAAATGGGTAGCAAACGGCGAGATTCCTATTGTTATAGGAACGCATGCACTCGTATATAAATCTCTCGCTTTTCAGAATCTGGCATACGCCATCATTGATGAACAGCATCGCTTTGGAAAAGCACATCGCCAGAAACTTACAAAGAAAGACGGGCAACTCTCCCCACATCTTTTGTCCATGACTGCCACTCCTATTCCCCGCACCCTCGCCCTCTCTATTTATGGGGATCTTGATCTTTCTCTCCTAGACCAAATGCCTCTTGGCAGGAAGCCAGTTATTACGGAAATTGTGGGACCAGAGAAAAGAGAAGAAGCATATGCACGAGTTCGTTCCGAACTTGCCCTTGGGCATCAAGCGTATGTTATCTGCCCTCGCATTAATGAACCTGACCCCAATAAGGAAATGGCTGTCCAGGCAAAATCTGTGAAAGCAGAAGCGGCACGTCTGCAAGACACGGTTTTCCCAGAGACCTCTATAGATATCTTGCACAGCAAGATGACACCGAAAGAAAAAGAAGATGTTATGAAGCGGTTTGAGGACAGGAAGATAGATATTCTCGTTGCAACTTCAGTTGTTGAAGTAGGAGTGAACGTACCGAATGCCACCGTTATTCTCATTGAGGGAGCAGAGCGCTTTGGGCTCGCGCAGCTTCATCAGCTCCGTGGACGCGTTATTCGCTCAAGCAACCAAGCGTACTGCTTCGTCCTTCCTGAGTCCTACGGACCAACAACAAAAGAACGCCTGAAGGCACTCACCACGGCAAAGAATGGTTTTGAACTTGCTGAGTATGATCTCGCACTCAGAGGAGCTGGAGAGCTGTATGGTGCGCGCCAGTGGGGAGTCTCAGATATTGCTATGGAGGCACTGAAGAACATAAAGATGGTTGAGGCTGCAAGAACAGAAGCTGCAGCACTCATTGGCAAGGATCCAGAGTTAAAGAAATATCCTCTCCTAAAAGCCATTGCTAAGGAAGTTGATGAGGAGGTGCATCCTGAGTAGGTCTGCGCTACAGTATTCCAGTAGCCACCCTTAGCTCAGTTGGTTAGAGCACGGAGCTTATACCTCCGCGGTCCTTGGTTCGAGTCCAAGAGGGTGGACAAATAACAAACTATCTATAGAGTGCGAGAGGACAAACACGGAGGAAATCATGTCCGAAACAACCCACCTCAGCAGGTTTTGGGGGGCGATCTGGAAATCCTTTCTGTTCCCCTATCGGATGTTGCGGTATCTGAAGAAGGAACAGGAGAATTTCAGCACCTGGTATTTCTGGGAATGGATCTGCGCCAGCATTCTCTTTCTGTTCGGCAGCAGTACGCTGCTCGGCCTGGTGCAGTGGCAGCGACACGACGAGCTCAGTGTCCTCTTCGGGACCCTGATCGCCTATCTCATCTTCGTCGCCCTGAACCTGATCGGCTACGGCCTGAAGACTGTCGCTGAGATGGGCCCAGGCACGTACGACTAAACGACCCTTTCAGGTCGTTTTTCTTTTATATGCTTTCCTCTTCTTCCTCTTTTGATTTTGGTGTTATGCCATTCGCGATAAGAATCTTTTCAAACTCCTCTCGCTCCAGTGTCTCAACTTCAACTAGGCGAAGAGCGATAGCGTCTAACGCCTTGCGGTGCTCCGTGAGAACTGCGCGTGCGCGCTCCTTCGCTTCGTCAATAATACGCGCTACTTCTGCGTCAATCTTTGCGGCAATATCTTGAGAGTATCCACCCTCTCCGTTTGCGCGATCTGCATCATACGCAACGGGGCCAAGCACATCAGACATGCCATACCGCGAAACCATGTTACGTGCGAGGTTTGCAATAACAGAGAGATCGTTAGAAGGGCCAGTAGTGATGTCTCCGTACACCATCTCTTCAGCCACATACCCTCCAAGGGTGCCTGCTATATCGTCTAGGAAACTCTTTCGTGAGTGCATCTTCTTGTCATCAAACGGAAGCTTCAGGGTGTATCCGGCAGCGCGCCCGCGACTAATGATAGAAATCTTGTGAATTGGGTCTGCATGCTCAAGCACTGAACCAACAAGCGCATGCCCTGCCTCGTGATATGCCGTAAGCTTCTTCTCTTTCTTTCCGAGCAAATGTGACTTTCGTTCTGGACCAAGCATTACCTTCTCAATAGAACGAATAAGGTCGTACTGTGTAATCTCTTTACGATCTTCCCGGGCAGCAAGAATCGCTCCTTCGTTCATAAGTGAGTACAACTCTGCTCCTGAGAATCCTGGGGTGCGCTCTGCGATAACTTCAAAATCAACGTCAGGACCAAATGGCTTCTTGCGCGCGTGCACGGCAAGAATTTCCAAACGGTCTTTCCTATCAGGAAGATCAATAATTACACGTCGGTCAAAACGTCCCGGACGTAGAAGTGCGGGGTCAAGTACATCAGGACGGTTCGTTGCGGCCATAATGATTACCTTCTCAGTTGGGTCAAACCCATCCATCTCAACAAGAATCTGGTTGAGTGTTTGTTCGCGCTCATCATTTCCTCCTCCAACACCAGATCCACGCACGCGTCCCACTGCGTCAATCTCGTCCACGAAGATTATGGAAGGCGCGGTGCGCTTAGCCATCTGGAAGAGATCGCGGACACGAGATGCACCAACTCCAACAAACATCTCCACGAACTCAGATCCTGAGATAGAGAAGAATGGCACTCCTGCTTCTCCCGCAACAGCCCTTGCAAGGAGTGTCTTTCCTGTACCCGGCGCTCCCATAAGAAGGATTCCCTTTGGAATACGAGCTCCGATGTCTAGGAACTTCTTCGGATTCTTTAGGAAGTCTACGATTTCAAGCAGTTCTTCCTTTGCCTCTTTAGCTCCTGCAACGTCAGCAAAAGTAACACGCTGATTTGTATCTGCTGGATCAATCATTCGTGCCTTTGATTGGCCGAATGAAAACGCCTGCATGCCCGCTCCTTTCACCTGGCGTGTAAGGAACCAGAACAAAACACCAAGGAAAAGAATCGGTAGCAATATTGGAGCAAGGTTGAAGAACCAATACTTGAAACCAGACTCGCGCTCAATGCGGATACCTGCTCCTGAAAGCTGGTCAGGCGTCACACCATAAGCAGCCAACGTCTCTGGAAGAGAGGCGTCTGGATCCTTCATGGACTTCTTTTCTGAACCATCTGTATACGTAACAGCAAGCTCATTCCCTGAAATTTCAATTACCGTTACTTGCCCAGCTTTTACATCAGCTGCTACCTGAGAAAGTGAAATAGGTTCAGCATTCTTATCCCCTCCTCCTATAAGGGAGTACAGACTAATAACAATAAGAATAACGAGAATGGTTGAGAGCAGATTTCCAGTGAAACTGTTCTTTGGCATTGGAAACTTCCCCTTGCCTTTCGCTGCGCCCTTTTTCTTCTTTTGTGGTGGCTTTGGAGCCGATTTTTTGATAGGAGCCATAGTTCCCCGATTATACGGCACATTTAATGGAAGGCGAAACACTAGAGCGTTTTCAGCGAAATCCTGCTACCTTTTATAGGTATGGCATCTCTCATAGAGAACAAGAAAGCACGACTTCGCTTTGAAGTGCTCACTCCCCTTACCGCAGGGATTGAGCTCTTTGGATACGAGGTTAAATCGGTCCGAGCCAAACTCGGGTCTCTTGATGGTGCCCGGGTGGTGGTGCGCGGAGCTGAGGCTTTCCTCGTAGGCGCTACAATCCCTCCCTATCAGCAAGCAAATGCCCCTAAAAGCTACGATCCTGAGCGTCCACGCAGGCTTCTCTTGAAGCGCGCAGAAATTGCACAAGTGCTAGACGCAGAATCTAAGAAAGGATTGACAGTAGTCCCTTTAGAGATGTATAATAATGGACGGTATTTAAAGCTTTCTATCGCTATTGTGCGCGGAAAAGGCAAAGAAGACAGACGAGAGGATCTCAAACGTCTAGAAGCGAAGAAGGAGGCAGATCGTGCATTAAAAAGAATGTAGTTCCGATCGGTCCCGTTCTGCATCCATTCTCCTGAACGGATGCAGAACGGGGGTGACCGGCTTTGACGGCCCTGTACTTTGAGAGACGTGCGACGCGGTGGAAGGATGCTGACCACCTTAAAACGTATTCACTC
>JAHJYC010000005.1 GCA_018826905.1 Patescibacteria group bacterium
ATAGTGCTAATGAAATTGGTAAGAACATGAGTTTTCTTGTGTTCCGCCTATTCTTAATGAGAGTTTGATCCTAGCTCAGGATGAATGCTGGCTGTATGGATAAGGCATGCAAGTCGAACGGACCGCAAGGTCAGTGGCAGACGAGGTAGTAACACGTAGGTACGTACTCCAAAGTCTGGTATAGCTCGTCGAAAGACGGGGTAATCCCGGATGGTCCCGCAAGGGTAAAGATTTATCGCTTTGGAAGCGGCCTGCGTAGTATCAGCTTGTTGGTAAGGTAATGGCTTACCAAGGCTACGACGCTTAGGGGAGCTGAGAGGCTGACCCCCACCGATGGGACTGAGACACGGCCCATACTCCTACGGGAGGCCGCAGTCGAGAATCTTCCGCAATGGACGCAAGTCTGACGGAGCGATACAGCGTGATGGACGAAGTGCTTCGGTACGTAAACATCTTTTATGTGGGACGAAATTATTGACGGTACCACATGAATAAGGGGCTCCTAACTCTGTGCCAGCAGGAGCGGTAATACAGAGGCCCCAAGCATTATCCGGAATCACTGGGCGTAAAGGGTGTCAAGGCGGTCATGTTAGTCGTTCGTTAAATCTGGGGGCTCAACCTCCAGCCTGCGAGCGAAACGGCATGACTTGAGGTCGGGAGAGGTGCGTGGAACTCACGGTGTAGGGGTGAAATCCGTTGATATCGTGGGGAACACCAAAGGCGAAGGCAGCGCACTGGCCCGAATCTGACGCTCACACACGAAAGCCAGGGTAGCGAACGGGATTAGATACCCCGGTAGTCCTGGCCCTAAACGTTGCTCGCTCGCTTTACGGAGTATCGACCCTCTGTGAGGCTAAGCTAACGCGGTAAGCGAGCCGCCTGGGTAGTACGATCGCAAGGTTAAAACTCAAAGGAATAGACGGGGACTCGCACAAGCGGTGGATCATGTGGCTTAATTCGTCGATAAGCGAAGAACCTTACCAGGGCTAGAAACCAAGCTGCACGCCTCCAGAAACGGAGGAAGCCTTCGAGGGTGCTTGGCAGGTGATGCATGGTCGTCGTCAGTTCGTGGCTTGAGCTGTTCCCTTCAGTGGGGTAACGAACGCAACCCCCGTTGTCTGTTATTTATGTCAGGCGAGACTGCCCCCTCACGGGGGAGGAAGGTGGGGATGACGCCAGATCAGCATGTCCCTTGATGCCCTGGGCTGCACACGTGATACAATGGCCGGTACAGAAGGACGCAATACGGTAACGTGGAGCAAATCCTAAAAACCGGCCCCAGTTCGGATTGAGGTCTGCAACGACCTCATGAAGCCGGAATCGCTAGTAATCGTAGGTCAGCACACTACGGTGAATACGTTCTCGAGTCTTGTACTCACCGCCCGTCAAGTCAGGGAAGTTGGGGGTACCCGAAATCTTGCTTTAAGCAGGACTACGGTAAATTCAATGACAAGGACTAAGTCGTAACAAGGCACGGCTAGCGGAAGCTGGTCGTGGAACATATCCAATCGGAACGAGTTAGCCCGAAAGGCGCTCATCCGGTCGATGCGGGGTGCTGGATGTTGGGAGGTATTTCAGGTCGGGCTTTGTCCCTCCAGGATTACTCCCCAACATCCAGCACCTCTGCGGGACATGATACTCATCCCTAAATGGTATACGGACGCCGGAAAAACGTACCGGTAGTTTGGTAGGAGCGCTCAATTGACGCTCGTACTGGACTGAATAGGCGGAACACAAGAGTGCTTCATCTTCTTACCAGAAAAACCCCGTGCGGAACAATGCTCTTCGGAGGATTGTTCCGCACGGGGTTTTTCACATGCAGTGAAAATTGACTTTTATAAATAAATGTGTTATTTATTCAACGAGCTCATTTAGTTTGTTCTGTTTTTGGAGTTAAGAAAATGCGTCGTCGCTTTAGCCTAACTCGCTTCAATTATGCCTTGCAAAATGCAGACAAGGCGTTCAGCCACTGGCTCGATACAACCGGCCTAGAAATTAGGCGCAGGTGTATGGGTGCGAAGCGGTTGGCGAGAATACCTGCTGGCTCAAGGGACATTTGGGTCAATGCTGCTTCTCTTAACGGGGAAAGTGTTTCTCGCTACTTCCCGCCCTTGTCTAAGAGGGAGGAGAAGAGGGAGGAGAAGAAGTTCAGGGAAAAGTTGTCCCGATCGAGAACTATTCCCCAGAAAGAAGTTGCCGAGCGCAATAAGTGGGTGGAGAGCTGGAAAGCCCTGAGCCCACGGCATAAGGAAAAGCACCGTGCATTCTACGCGGATCTTGCCTTGATCGGAGCTGCCCCGCAAACACCTCCCGAAGTCGTGCCTGCCGAAGAGCAGTCTGCGGCACCTGAACCGATTTTCTTCACCGCTGAAAATCTTCAAGTAAACTTTCAGTTCATTCGCTAGGAACTCCGTGCGAATTGAACTAACAACCGCTCCGGACCAGCTATGGTTCGGGGTTTTTCTTTATTTTGCTGGAGCTGGTATCAGCACCTCATTTCTGATACTATCCTCAAGTCCGCCTTCGGGCGGGCTCTAGCAAGTGTAGCTCAGTTGGTAGAGCACTCGACTGATACTCGAGCGGTCGTAGGTTCGAATCCTACCACTTGCACCATATGAACCTTCAAGTAGGGGTGAAGGTATTGCTCAGAAACAAGCAAAGAGAATTCTTGGTGCTAAAGCGCTCTCAAGAAAAGTATCCTACCGTTAACAACCTCTGGGATATTCCTGGAGGCCGTATTGATCCAGGTGTTTCTCTGGAAGAGAACCTTAAGCGAGAAGTGTTAGAAGAGACGGGGTTGGCACTCACTTCTGATCCAAAGCTGTGCGCTGCGCAGGACATTTTAAAGAAAGAAATACATGTTGTGCGTATTACATATACCGCACACGCAGAAGGAAAAGTTTGCTTGAGTGACGAGCATACTGAGTATAAATGGATTTCAATAGAGAATTTAAGATCTTTGGATCTTTTAGATAGGTACGTGAGGGAGCTCGTACATACAGAGGAGTTAATTGAGAAATTGTAATTCTGTGGTACAATTTAAGAAGATGTAAGTCATAGCCAGGAGAAGATCGTTGACTCGCTTCGCAACACTGCAAGAAATACAAACGAAAATCTGGGACGGGGAGTACCGTGGGCCAGATGGAGCGGTTGCGCTTCACAAGTACCGCTATCACAAGACTCCGAAGGGGCGTCGGCGTGATCGGGAAATGATTTGCTACGCCGTAACGCTGTACAGCGCTCGGCGGGTGATGAATGTGGTCCCGCTGTATAAGCCGCTCCTGAAAAAGCTCATCAATCAGATCGCCCCGCTTGCGAGAGAGGGGAATGCTGACGCGTTGGATGTTTTGTCCACGCACTTGCTTTGGGTTTCGGGGCTTACACACGGTGTCTCCATCCCTGACACCTGTGAGGCAGGTATTGCCGCAGGAGAGGCCGCTGCGCTCGGGCTGGAGGTGTCTGAAGGGGAAGAGAGAGGCGGTCACACTCGTGCGCTGCTACTGCTCACCTATGCGGACATTTGCGTGCGCAACGGGGGAAAGGCCCACTCAGTCCAGTATCTGATTGAAGCTGCATTCCGTGCGCGTCACATCAAGGACGCCAACCAAAAGGCCCGCGTGTACCGCAAACTCGCGTATCTCTGGGGGCGTCAGCACTGGAACCCATTTCTGGCGGCATACTTTCTCGTGAAGTGTCGTCAGGTTCAGGGGGTCTCTGCTGATGTGATCGCAAAAAATGATCCGCGCGTGACTGCGCAACATGGGGCGAACGTATAAGAGCGTTCGCCCTTTTCTATACCCACCCAATCTCTGTATGTCATATATATGCCGGTATACTGCATGTATATGCGAGATATACTCATTGTCCTTGGAATGTGCGTTGCGGCTATTGCAGCCGGTGTCCTTTTATATGTATACGGTCCCGAACAAGTACGTGAAGTGCCTAATCCAGCTCCAACAGAAGAAGCGGCCGCTAATACTTCAGAATCAGTATCGGGAGCAGTACCGGTACAGGTACTTGATGCAGGAACTAATGCAGGAGCGGCCGCACAAAGAAAGAATATTGCTGCGTATGACACTGAAGGATTTGAGCGTTTGTGGCAGATGGCTCACACAAACGATGGAGCACCGATTCCTTCAATAGATTTCTCTAAGCAATACGCCATAGGAGTTTTTGCGGGCACCAAACCTTCAGGAGGACACTCTATTGAAGTGTCTGAGGTACGAGATTCAGGTGACACGCGCACTGTTGTTATTACGCTTACAAAGCCAGGACCAGGATGTGTAACTAGTCAGGCCATAACAAGTCCATACCAGATTGTTCTCGTGCCGGCTTCTGTTGCAATACTCTCGCGTGTAGAGCGTACGGTAGAAACCGCCTGTCAGTAGCCTTTACGCCTGAATGCGATAGGATGCATTCATGGATGCGCGCGCCCATTTTGAAGGGAAAAAGATAACCGTCATGGGACTCGGCCTGCTTGGACGCGGGGTGGGAGATGCAGCATATCTGGCCTCACAAGGCGCAGAACTTATCGTTACCGATCTAAAGTCTAAAGAGGAACTCGCTTCATCTTTAGAGACGCTCTCTGCGTATCCGAATATTACCTACATGCTTGGTGAACATCGTTTGGAAGATTTTTCAAACAGGGACTACATACTAAAAGCGGCAGGTGTCCCAGACGATTCTCCTTTTCTTACGGCTGCGCGTGCGGAAGGCATTCCTATAAAGATGAGTGCGTCTTGGTTTGCGGAAATAGCACACCTTCCCATTGTTGGTATTACGGGAACACGGGGGAAATCAACCGTAACGCATATGCTTGAGGCTATTCTGCTGAAAGACAAAAGAGAAATCCTTTTGGGAGGGAATGTGCGAGGAGTTTCTACGCTCGCTCTTCTTGAGAAGGTGACAAAGAATCAGATACCATTATTTGAATTGGATTCATGGCAACTGCAAGGATTCGGCGAAGCGAGAATCAGTCCGCATCTTTCTGTGTTCACGACATTCTATCCAGACCATCTTGCGTACTACAAAAATGACATAGATGTGTACCTTGAAGACAAGGCACAGATATTTCTGAATCAAAGCGAAGACGATGTCCTCTTGCTCGGCGAGCAGATGGCGCTCACCGTTATAGAAAAATACGCAGAGAGAATTAAATCAAAAGTGAGTGTGGTGAATGAAGAACTGCTTTCCAAGGATTGGGAGTTGCTTATTCCAGGGACACACAACCGATACAACGCAGCACTCGCACTCGCAGCTGCAAGAGAGCTTGGTGTGGGAGATGAAGTAAGCAAAGAGGCACTGGAATCTTTTCTTGGCGTTCCTGGCAGATTGGAACTGGTAGCGCTTGTTGGGGGAGTATCGTTCTATAACGATACTAATTCCACCACTCCTGAGGCAACTATTACTGCTCTGCATGCTCTTTCAGAGGAAACCGGGAAGCACATCTCTCTTATTATGGGCGGGCATGATAAGCAGTTGGATATGGGGAACTTGCTTGAGCTCATCAAAGAGCTTGAAGTCTCAGTGTCTTTACTTGAAGGCACTGGCACAGAACGTATCAAAGACGAGTTATCTGATGCAGAACTTTTCAGTTCACTTAAAGAAGCTGTTACCCATGCGCACACCCTTGCGGGGGAGAATGGGATTGTACTGTTGAGTCCAGCGTTCTCTTCCTTCGGTATGTTTGCGAATGAGTATGATAGGGGAGATCAGTTTAATGCAATTGTAAAAAGCCTATGAGCAGACTCTCCTCAGTCTCGCACGCATACTTCATCGGTATAGGAGGCATTGGTATGTCTGCTCTTGCGCAGTACCTGGCTGACAAGGGAATTACGGTTTCTGGCTCAGATAGGGAAGCGAGTCCCGTAACAGATCTTCTTGCCTCAAAGGGAATAGAAGTTGCGCTCGCGCAGACAGCGGAAAATGTTCCAGAGACTGCTGATCTCGTTGTATATAGCGAGGCAGTATGGGAAGACAACCCTGAGCGTATGCGCGCGAAGGCGTTAGGAATACAGCAACGTTCCTACTTTGAAGTTTTAGGCGACGTATCAGAAGACATGCGAACAGTCGCTGTAGCGGGTACCCATGGAAAAACAACAACCACTGGCATGCTTGCACGTATCCTGCGAGATGCAGGAGTGTCCCCAACAGCTATTGTGGGAAGTCTAGTACGTGATTTTGGATCAAACTATTTGAGCGGCACTTCAGATTGGCTCGTTGTTGAGGCGTGTGAATATAAGCGAGATTTCCTAACGCTTTCTCCAGAGATACTTGTGGTTACTAATATTGAGTTAGATCACACTGATTACTACAAGAACCTGGAAGATGTGCAGAGTGCATTCCGGGCGCTTATGGAGAAAGTCCCTGCACACGGGGCAATAGTTACTGATAGTACTCATCCAACTATCGCCCCGATTCTTGAAGGATTGTCTGCACCTATTATTGATTACGCGAAGGAGGCAGGGTACCCCTCAAGGTTCCCTGGAGAATTTAATATATTGAATGCTCGTGCAGCATCGGCTGCTGCACGCAAGGTGCTTCCGTTGCTAGCTGAAGATTTACTGCGAGATTCACTTGCATCCTTTGAGGGCACCTGGCGCAGATTTGAATACAAAGGAAAGACTAAACAAGGTGCACTTGTGTATGACGACTATGCGCATCACCCAACGGCAGTTAAGAAGACAATTCAGGAGTTACGAAACAAAACAAAGGGAAAAATCTTTGTTGCATTCCATCCGCACCTCTACAGCAGGACAAGGGATCTTTTTCCAGACTTTGTAACTGCGTTTGAGGGAGTAGACCAGGTGTATATCGCTCCTATTTATCCTGCACGCGAATTGGACGATGGAACTATGTCTAACGAGATCCTTGCAGAGGGAATACGAAAAGAAGGAGTATCTGCTCTGGCCGGATCTTTTGCAGAGATACAGAATGCGTTTGAAACCCTTCCTCAAGAAGGCGACCTTGTTATGACGATGGGTGCTGGCGATATTTATAAAGTTGCTGATGCACTTGTTGCGTAACTGTATGGGAACTCTCTCCGTTGTTGCAACTCCTATAGGAAATCTCGCAGATATAACGCTGCGAGCACTTGAAACACTCAAGCAGGCTGATGTTATTGCGTGTGAGGATACTCGCGTAACTGCAAAGCTTCTTGCGCGGTATGAGATACAGAAGCCACTAGTTATTTTTCATGCGCAGAGTGGCACACACGCAACAACTCGCATTCTTTCTTTGCTTGGAGAAGGGAAGCATGTGGCACTCGTTACGGATGCAGGAACGCCAGGTATTAGCGACCCGGGAAGTATGCTCGTGAGACAGGTACGAGATCGTCTGGGGGACGACGTGCGAATAGAGACTCTTCCTGGTCCCGCTGCTGTAACTGCGGCACTTTCTATTGCGGGTGTGCCAACGGATGAGTTCGTGTTCCTTGGATTCTTGCCGCATAAAAAGGGAAGACAGACGCTCTTTGCAGAGATTGCAGAATCTAAGAGAACTATGGTGTTTTATGAATCCCCTCATCGCATTGAAAAAGCACTCGCGTCTCTTGCTGAATCTCTCCCTGAAAAGCGGAAGGTGCTCGTGTTTAGAGAGCTAACAAAGATGTATGAGTCTGTAATTGAGGGCTCAGCTGAAGAGGTTGCAGCACATTTTGCCGCACACCAGGACCAGGTCCGAGGCGAGTTTGTAGTTATTGTTTCTAGCTAATACAGAGGGTGCGGTATACTTTCCGCATGTCCCGCGAAAGTGTCCTCAGCATACTCGGAGTCCTGGTGCTCCTCTCTCCCTTTTTGGGGCTTCCGCTCGCTATTCTTTCTTTTATATTGCCTCTACTTGGGGCACTTACGCTAGGTATCGCTCTTTCTTTGCGGAGGGATCGGGTACGTAAAGCGAGTGCTATTGCTACTTCTCATGAAACATCTTCATCAATGGTTCCGTAAGCCGTCAGTGGCGTTAATAAGCCTGGGTCTTGCTGTTGTTCTTATTGGAACAGTGGTGTTGCCGTTTGCATTTGCGACGACATACGAATCAGGACAACAGGCATCCACTGAGAAGCCGCCAGAGAAAAAGGTAGTGAAGGCTTTTGACAAGGAAGCATATGACGCGCGAATGGAACTGATTGCAAACTACGCATCTACGACACCAACGACGACCCCGCGTCTCTGGCCTGTAAAAGCTGCCTATCCTAATGTCGGGGCACTACTTCCAAACAATCGCATCATTGCGTACTACGGAAACTTTTACTCAACAAGAATGGGAGTGCTCGGCGAGTATCCTGAGGACGTAATGCTTGCGAAGCTCAGAGAAGAGCAACGTAACTGGGAGTTAGCAGATCCTGCAACGCCTACCATTCCTGCTATTAACTACATCGCAATAACAGCACAAGAAAATCCTGGAAGAGAGGGGAAGTACTTGCTGCGCATGCCTGACACAGAGATTGATAAGGCTTTGGAAATTGCGAAGAAAGTAGACGGCATTGTTATTTTGGACATTCAGATTGGATTTAGTTCGCTTGAATACGAATTGCCTCTTCTTGAGAAGTATCTTGCAATGCCAAATGTACACCTCGGGCTTGATCCAGAGTTTCATATGATTGGGGAAGAATCCCCGGGTCATGTTATTGGTTCATACGACGCAAGGCACATAAATTATGCTGCAGAATATATGGCGAAGTTAGTGCGTGAGCACAATCTTCCTCCAAAGGTACTTATTGTGCATCGCTTTACGCAGCGTATGGTGACGAACGCTGCACTCATAAAGCCATTGCCAGAAGTGCAGATCATTATGGATATGGATGGATGGGGCCCTCCTGCAAAGAAGATAAATACCTACAAGCAGTTTATTTATCCTGAGCCAGTACAGTTCACCGGATTCAAGATCTTTTATAAGAACGATTTGAAGCCTCCGTCCACGAGACTTCTTACTCCGAAAGATCTTTTGGAGCTGACACCACAGCCACTGTTCATTCAGTATCAGTAATCGCGGTATACTGCTCGGTATGGAGAATCCTGAGCGCGTCACGTACTTTGCAGCAACAGATTCACGCGGGAAGCGTGTGCCGTTTGGCATAAAGGCAAAGGACCGTGCACGCCACATGTATGTCATCGGAAAGACGGGTATGGGTAAATCAACCCTGCTTGAGAACATGGCCATTCAGGACATTCGTAACGGAGAGGGAATGGCCTTCATTGACCCGCACGGAAGTGCAGTAGAGAAGCTTCTAGACTTCATTCCAGAGAACCGTATTAAGGACGTTGTGTATTTTGCACCGTTTGATCTGGAACAGCCAATGGCGTTTAACGTTATGGAGGACGTTGGGTATGACAAGCGTCATCTCGTAGTGTCTGGCCTCATGGCTACCTTTAAAAAGATCTGGGAGGATGCGTGGTCTGCTCGTATGGAGTACATCCTCACAAATACACTCCTCGCGCTCTTGGAGTATCCAGACGCAACGCTTCTTGGCGTGAATCGCATGTATACGGATAAGGGATACAGAAAGAAAGTTGTAGATAACGTAAAGGATCCTGTTGTTAAAGATTTCTGGACTAAGGAGTTTGCAAACTATGGAGACCGGTACACGCAGGAAGCAACGCCTGCCATTCAGAACAAGATTGGGCAGTTCACCGGAAACCCTCTCATCCGCAACATCATTGGGCAGCCCGACTCCTCATTTGATATTCGTACCCTCATGGATGAGCGGAAGATTCTTCTCATCAATCTTTCAAAGGGACTTGTGGGAGACACGAACATGCAGTTGCTTGGGTCTATGCTCACGACTCGTATTTTCCTTGCGGCAATGAGTAGAGCAAACCTGCCTGCGCATGAGCTTGCACGCGCACCGAACTTCTACTTTTATGTGGATGAGTTCCAGAACTTTGCGAACCAGACATTCTCAGAGATTTTGTCTGAGGCTCGTAAGTACCATTTGAATTTGTTGCTTGCGCACCAGTATGTTGCCCAAATGGAAGAGGAAGTGCAGGCGGCGGTGTTTGGAAACGTGGGGACCACCGTTGCATTCCGTGTCGGTCCATTGGACGCAGAACTCTTGGAGAAAGTGTTTACGCCTGAGTTTTTGCAGGAGGATCTTGTTAACCTTGGCTTTGCGCAGGTATATCTTTCTCTCATGATTGATGGAATTGGTTCACGCCCGTTCTCTGGTATTACGATCCCTCCAATTGAAGCACCACAGAATTCCTATAGAAAAGAGGTTATAGAGCACTCACGTACTGTGTTTGGAACTAAAAGAGCGCTTATTGAAGAGCGGGTACAGACTGAATACACAGAGGTGCATGAGCAAGGACCGAAGGAAGAGCCTAAACCAAAAACACAGAACTCTCCAAAAGCACCACAGAAAAGTCCAGATCGTCCTGTCCAGAAGCAAAAGCCACGGCCTGAGCCTGCTGGAAAAGCAAAGACTGCTTCAGACTTGAAAGAGATTTTACGAGCAACGATAGCAGCAGCCGAGAAGGATACGGAAAAGAAACAGCACTCCAAGAAGGAGGTGCTCCAGAACACTCTAAAGGAGGTTGCCGCACAAACGCCTCCTCAGAAGCAAAAGCCACAAAATCCTTCTCCAGCTCAATCAGTGTTTGAAGTTCCTGAAGAGACACTCCGCTCTATCTTTAAGGATGTCTAGATACCTCTTGCTACTCGTTCTTTTAGGAACAGGACTTCTCGCTCCTAGGTATACTCATGCAGCAGTGCTTATTAGCGAAATAGCGTGGATGGGAACTTCCGTTGATAACGGAAGTTTTTGCGAATGGGTGGAGCTCCAAAACACCGGAGAAGAGGAAGTGTCTCTTTCAGGATGGAAACTAAAGACAGATGACGGAGGAATGTCTGTCCCGCTTTCAGGACGCATAGGACCTGGTGCGTATTATTTAATTGTACGTGCAACACCAAGTGCCTGTCCTGACCCGGTGCCGAGTGTGGAGGAGGATCTGAAATATACTTTTGGAGGAGGCCTCTCAAATGCAGGAGAGAAGCTCGTGTTGTCTTCTCCTGAGGGCAGCGTAGAAACTATTGATGCGTCCTCAGGATGGGAGAAGGTTGTGGGCGGAGATAGTACTCGCAAACTCACCGCGCAGAGAACTCTTGAAGGGTGGGTAACTGCAGTGGCGACTCCACGTGCAGCAAATGCAACAGAATCGGTGGTAACTGAAAGTACTTCTTCTACATCAGGAAGTAGTACGTCAACAAAGAAGGCTCCTGCAAACCCGGTCCCTACATTTTATATTGAGGCGGGTGGAGACCGCGTCGTATCTACACGCGCCCATGTTTCGTATGTGCCTGTTATCTACGATAGTGAAGGGAGGTTGGTCCGTAGTGCCTATACGACGTGGGCGTTTGGAGACGGCAGCAAACACACCGGAGCGAAGGCACTTCACGCGTATAGAGAATCTGGGGAGTATCTTGTGGTAATTCGCGCACAACAAGGGTACAGTTCTGGACTCACTTCCTTTGTCGTAACAGCAGATACGGCTGATATTGAAATCTCTGCACTCTCTGAAAAGGGTGTGTCGCTTACTAGCAAAGACACCCGCATACTAGATCTGTCTCAGTATCAATTGGTATCGGGTGAAGAGTCGTTTTTAATCCCAAACGATACACAGATACTACCCGGACGCACCGTTATATTTCCTCCAGAAGTTACGGGGCTCGCAACAACTTCCTTAGAGATGACGCTCCAGTATCCTAGTGGGGAAGTTTTGCATGAGTACCGCACGCAACCTCTTCCCGAGGACGTGAGTACTATATATATGAAGGAGATCGCTTTGCCAGAAACAACAGAAATCAAGTATGAGGAGCACGAAGTAGAAGCTCCCGCCCAGGCAGTACGCTCTGTCGGGGCGGGAGCGCTGTCATTTCAGCGCCTCATAAGGAGTTTCTGGCCTGATTGGACTCCATATCGTACTCTTTCTAGACTATATCCATGAGTAAATTGATAGTGGTTACGGGAGGAGCTGGGTTCGTAGGAACTCATTTGTGCAAAAAGCTCCAAGAACAAGGACACCAAGTTATCTCACTAGATAACTATTTTACTGGTAGTCGTGAGAACCATGTTTCTGGAGTTGAGTATCGGGAGGGGCACACTAAGGACATTGAATCTCTCATCCCCGAGTCTCCTGACCTTGTGTATCACCTTGGAGAGTACTCTCGTGTTGAGAAAAGCTTTGAAGACATTGAGACAGTGTGGGATTTAAATAAAACAGGAACATTTGCGGTGCTTGAGTTTGTAAGAAGGAGAGGGGCTAAGATTGTGTATGCAGGGTCTTCTACAAAGTTTGCAGACGAAGGGTTTGGGAAAGACCAGAGTCCTTATGCATGGACCAAAGCAACAAACACAGAACTCGTTAAAAACTATGCAGCATGGTACGGAATATCGTATGCCATTACCTATTTCTATAACGTGTATGGGCCAGGAGAGCGCGCAGGAGCATTTGGAACAGTTATAGAAATATACCGACAGAGTTTTCTTAAGGGACGTCCTCTTGGGGTGACGCTCCCGGGCACACAGACCCGCAACTTCACCCATGTCTCAGACATTGTGGATGGGTTAGTTCGTGTTGGGGAAGAGGGGGAGGGAGACGAGTTTGGAATAGGGGATGAGCGCGCATATGCAATCCAGGAGGTTGCTGAATTGTTTGGAGGGAAGACTATTCCGCTTCCTGAACGAGCTGGCAACCGTATGAACTCTGAAGTTGATACGACGCGTGTTCGTCTGCTTGGGTGGGAGCCGAAGACACATCTGGCAGAGTACATTCAAGAAATACGAGAGAGCGTGGGTATGGTTGAGACAAAAGAGACTCGTGTGCTTGTATTTACAACAACCTTCCATCCAATTGCCGGCCCTGCTGAAGAAGCACTACACACTCTTATGGAGAAGATGCCTGACGTGCAGTTTGATATTGTAACGACGCTCTTTTCAAAGGATGCGAGGAACGTAGCGTCTCCGCTTAAGAACGTAGCAATACATCGTGTTGGGTGGGGCACTCCTTTGGACAAATACCTGTTGCCATTTCTTGGTGCGAAGGTTGCGAAGGGGCTTGCGAGAGAACATGGGTATCTCTTCTCATGGTCTGTTATGGCAAGCTACGGAACGCTCGCGGCGCTTTCAGTGAGGAGAAGCGGGAGGATTCCGTTGCTGGTTACACTCGCAGACCAGCATATTGGATGGGTTGAGCGATTGTTCATCCGTATGGTTATGAGAAAGGATGATCAGGTGTACGCGTCGCTTCCTGATCAAGCGAAGAAGCTTTCTTCACTTAGCGCTCGTATGTCTACGAAGAAATCTTTGGGAGACGGAGATGCATTTGCGAACCAGGTACGCTTTGCATACGCACAAACATTACAGGCTCAGTACAAAAAGTCTGTATGAAGAAAGTCCTTATTTTCTCTTTGAATTACTACCCGCGTTTTATCGGGGGAGCTGAGGTAGCCATAAAGGAGATAACAGATCGCATCTCTCCAGAAGAGATTGAGTTCCACATGGTAACGCTACGGTTTGATTCGGAACTTCCAAAGACGGAGAAGATTGGGAACGTCATCGTGCACCGTATTGGTCCTACCGTTTCTGCGCCTACTATAGCGGACCTTAAGAAGTTCCCGCTTCATTTGAATAAACATCTGTATCAGTTCATTGCAGCAGTTGCAGCGATGCGGTTGCATGCGAGATACAAGTTTGATGGAACGTGGGCCATGATGGCACACTCCTGTGCTATCCCTGCCGGACTCTTTAAGTTCTTTACACCAAAGGTTAAGTATTTGCTTACGCTGCAAGAGGGAGATCCGCCAGAACATATTGAACGGCTCGCAAAGCCAGTGTGGCCCTTGTTTAAACAGGGCTTCACGAAAGCTGATGCGCTCCAGCCTATTTCAACGTTTCTTCTTATGTGGGGGAAGCGTATGGGTTTCTCTGGAGAAGCAGAAGTTATTCCAAATGCAGTTGATATGGAGCGCTTCACAAAGGAGTACTCATCTTCTTTGATACAGGAGATGAAAGAAAAACTTGGCAAGAAAGAAGGAGATGTCTTTTTAGTTACCACCTCTCGCCTCGTACACAAGAATGGCGTTGATGATGTTATTCGTGCGCTTCCTCAACTTCCAGAAAATGTTTCATTCCTTATATATGGTATTGGTCCAGACGAGGAGATGTTGCAAGAACTTGCACAAGAACTTGGAGTTTCTGAGCGTGCACGCTTTATGGGTCAGATAGGACACGAAGAGATGCCGCTCATGCTTAAGGCATGTGATATTTTCATTCGTCCGTCACGTTCAGAAGGGATGGGCAACTCATTTGTTGAAGCAATGGCAGCAAAACTTCCTGTTATAGCAACGCAAGAGGGAGGCATTGCAGACTTCTTGTTTGATGCAGAACGAAATCCGGAGAAACCAACAACAGGGTGGGCTGTTGATGCGGATAGTCCTGAGGACATTGTCCGCGCGGTGCAAT
Source organism: Patescibacteria group bacterium (assembly GCA_018826905.1). Lineage (GTDB taxonomy): Bacteria > Patescibacteriota > Minisyncoccia > Phycocordibacterales > Phycocordibacteraceae > C7867-001. Next base: position 14,456 of record JAHJYC010000005.1, read on the forward strand.
CAATTATTGAACATCCCGAAAAGGTACAGACAGTTGGAGAGACAGCGCTCATGATGGTAACGGATCGGTATGATTGGGCAAAAGTAGCCATTTCTATGCGGGAGCTCTTTAATCGCATGCTCGCGGGGTAACATAGAGATATGCGTCTCCTTGTTGCAACACCGCTGTACCCGCCTGATATTGGAGGACCTGCGACATATGCGAAGTTGCTTGAAGAAGGACTTCCTGAATTAGGTATTCAAGTGGCTATCGCAAAGTTTGGGGCAGTGCGTAGATATCCAAAGATTGTCAGACATATTGCGTACTTCATTCTTCTATTGAGAGCTGGAAGGGATGCAGATGTATTGTATGCATTGGATCCAGTTTCAACTGGGTTCCCAACAGCACTGGCGGCAAAGGTGTTGAGAAAGCCCTTTGCGGTAAAGATTGTGGGAGATTATGCCTGGGAACAAGGGAAGCAACGATTTGGAGTGCATCAACCTCTGGATGAGTTTGTGCGCACAACACAGCGGTCGCCTGGAGTAGTGTTTTTCCAAAAGGTACAGCTGTGGGTAGCAAGACAAGCAAGAGTAGTACTCGTCCCAAGCGAGTACCTTAAGGGGATTGTCGGACTGTGGGGTATTCCACTTGAACACGTGCGAGTGGTATTTAATGCTGTATCAATAGTGAAACCTGGCATTGTTCCAGACAGTGCTGCTCTTTCTCGTCCCCGTATCGTTTCAGTAGGGAGACTCGTGCCTTGGAAGGGAATGGGAGGAATTATTGATGCCATGGTGAAGGTGCGCGAAAAGTTTCCAGCTGCGTCACTCACCATTGCGGGTGATGGACCTGATAAGAAGGATTTGGAACGGTACGCTAGTGCACGATTGAAGAGTGCCTTCACCTTTACAGGAGCATTGCCTCATGAAGATGTTCTCGCTCTTTTAAGGGAAGCGGATGTCTTTGCCATTAACTCTTCGTATGAGGGACTCTCGCACTTACTTATAGAGGCACAGATGATTGGTACTCCAACTGTCGCAACGAATGTTGGAGGGAATCCAGAAGTTATCTCTAATGGAGAAAACGGATTGCTTGTTACAAGTGGAGACAGGGAAGAACTCGCAGACGCAATTACGACACTTGCCGAGAACACAGAGGTTGCTGCCGCTTTTCACGTTCGTGCGAAAGAACAGAGTGTTCGGTTTTCTGTTAAGGCCATGCTAGACGGAACAAAAAGGGTATTAGAGACCTGCGTATGAATGCACTCTTTGTATCAAGCGACCAGAAGATTCTAGACGAGACAAGTTCCGTGCATGCTCGCATGCAGGAATACGCTAAGGAGATTGGAATATTGCATATTGTGTTACGCGGAAAGAAGAAGGAGGTAGTTAGTTCAGGAGCACTCACTGTACATAGTTTTCCATTAGGAAAGATTGGTGCACTGTTGTTTCTCCCAAAAGAAGTGCGGAAACTGATAAAAGACCACTCAATTGAGGTTGTGTCTGCACAGGATCCTTTTGAACACGGGTGGATTGCGCTAAAGGCAGTGCAGGGCACAAACGCGGCACTTCATTTGCAGGTGCATACTGATTTCCTCTCACCTTGGTTTACAAAGAGTCACTCACTCCGTTCTGAGACAGTGCGTATGCCGTTGTTAAACAAAGTACGCAGACATATTGCTGACAGAGTTATTCCGAAGGCTCAGGGTATTCGTGTAGTCTCTGAGCGAATTGGAGATTCTTTGCGCGAAAAGTATGGAGCAGGTATTCCTGACCCAGTTGTTATTCCTATTGAGGTGCCTAAAGAGATGCCTGCACCAATTGAACTTACACCGCATAACTTTACGTTTGCTCTTATGGCGGCAAGTAGACTAGAACCTGAGAAGCGGATTGAAGACATACTTACAGCCATAGCTCAAATTAATGCTCGCTACCCAAGTGTTGGGCTCGTGCTTGTTGGCGGAGGGAGTGAGAGGAAGAAACTTGAGGCACATGCAAGGCGACTAAAGATAGAGAATAAAGTTGTTTTTCTCGGCGAGAAGTCTCCGGAAGAGACAAGAGGGCTCATGCAGAGCGCACATGCATTTATTCAGGCGAGTGCGTATGAGGGGTATGGACGATCGCTCGTTGAGGCAGCCCTTGCAGGGATACCTATCATTACAACTGATGTTGGAATTGTCGGAGAAGTATTTGAGGGATATACAGAAGTGCTGTCTGCGCCCGTAGCGGACCCGGCAGCACTTGCCGTGCATATTGTGGGGCTCGTGGAGGACCAGCAGGCCCGTAAAATGCTCGCCATAGGGGCTAAAACGGTCGCTCTAAGGCATTTAGAGGCTTCAGAAGGGGTTCCAGCACGTATTGCCCAAAACCTTGCCGAAGCGACCAAAACACGCTACTAACAGTTACAATAAGGGCTACTTATTTAATCTCTATGAATCAACGACGATATTTTGGAACTGATGGTGTGCGTGGGACTGTTGGCACCAGTCCGCTCACGGCAGACTTCGCGCTTCGTCTGGCAAATGCCGCTGCGCAGGTTCTTACCCCCGAAGGAGGAAGAGTGCTCATAGGGAAAGACACCCGTCTTTCTGGCTATATGTTTGAGTCTGCACTTGAGGCAGGGTTCGTTGCTGCTGGAGTTGATGCAGTACTCATTGGCCCGCTCCCTACTCCAGGTATTGCGTATATGACGATGCTTCTTGAGTGCGATTTTGGTGTGGTGATTAGCGCATCACATAATAAGTACGATGATAACGGTATTAAATTCTTTGATAAGAATGGAGAGAAGATTTCAGATGATCTGGAGCTTCAAATTGAGAAGCTTCTTGAAGAAGAGCCAATAACGAGAGAGTCACGTCGTCTGGGGCGTGCTTCTCGCGTGGATAAGATGCGTACGAAGTATCAAGACTTCTGTGCATCAACAGTACCCGAGGATATGACACTAGAGGGGTTCCGTCTTGTTGTTGATTGTGCCAATGGTGCAGGGTACAAAGTAGCACCCCGTGTCTTTGCAGACCTTGGTGCAGATATCGTTCCAATAGGAACGTCTCCTAACGGAAGAAACATTAATGAAGGGTGTGGATCTACAGAACCTGAGTTGCTTCGGCATCTTGTTCCTGGAGTGAAGGCTGATGCAGGAATCGCCCTTGATGGAGATGGAGATCGTATTGTCATGGTTGATGCTGAAGGAAATCTTGTAGACGGAGATCAAATTCTATACATCCTTGCAAAAGAGCGGGTTGAGACAGGAACTCTGAATGGTCCTGTTGTCGGAACAGTTATGAGTAACCTTGGACTAGAAAACGCAATTGTTGCGCTTGGCATCCCTTTCTTGCGTGCGAAGGTGGGGGATCGGTATGTTCTTGAGATGCTCCGAAAGGAAGGAGGAGTACTCGGAGGAGAGCCATCTGGACATGTACTCACTCTAGACAAGACCACGACAGGCGACGCCATTGTTGTGGCGCTTCAGGTGCTTGCTGCAATGAAGCGTACAGGGAAGTCTCTCAAAGAACTTGCTGAGGGCATGCAGCACACTCCTCAGGTTATGGTGAATGTGCGTCTTTCTGAAAAGTTTAATCCGAATGATTCAGAAATGGTTCAGAGTGAAGTTGCGCTCGTAACAAAAGAGCTTGGAGCAAGTGGGCGTGTGGTACTCCGTGCTTCAGGTACAGAGCCATTGGTACGGGTTATGGTTGAGGCAGAGGATGCGGGAGTAGCAAAAGAACAGGCAGAGCGTTTAGCAGAAGTGGTGCGTAATGCAGCTGGATAGTCATGGAGAAAATAGGGTTCATTGGACAGGGGTGGATAGGGAAGCACTATGCCGACGATTTTGAATCGCGGGGTTTTTCTGTTGTGCGGTACGCTCTTGAGCCTGAGTACGCAGGGAACAAAGAAAAAATAGCAGAGTGCCCGATTGTATTTATTGCAGTTCCTACACCCACCACAGAAGCCGGATTTGATTCTTCTATCGTAGAAGCGGTCTTGCTGCTCGTTGGGAAGGGAAATATAGCAGTGCTCAAATCAACCTTGTTGCCCGGCACCACTGAAAGACTGCAGGGGCTTTTTCCAGACATACTCGTTATTAATTCCCCTGAGTTCTTGCGTGAAGCAAATGCCGCATATGATGCCGCACATCCTGAGCGTAATCTCATTGGGATTCCAAAGGATACTGAAGAGTATAAAGAAGCAGCTGAGCGCGTTCTCGCAGTACTTGCGCCAGCTCCGTATTCCCGGGTTATGTCCGCGCGAGCCGCAGAGCTTACGAAGTATGCAGGGAATGTATTTCTTGCGCTTAAGGTGGTGTATGCAAATATGCTGTCTGATCTTGCAACTGAACTAGAGGTTTCGTACGAAGCGGTGCAAGGGGCGCTCAGTGCTGATCCGCGTATCGGAGCCTCACATCTTTCAGTTATGAGTGCGAGTGGACACTCCAGTATTCCTGGACGTGGCGCAGGAGGGCATTGTTTTATAAAGGACCTTGAGGCATTCAGAAGGCTGTATGCGGAAGCAGTGCATGAACAGAAAGGTGAGGAATTCCTAAAGGCATTTGTGCGCAAGAATAATGCCTATCTTGTGGATTCAGAGAAGGATCTTGATTTGTTAGCTGGAGTATACGGACCTGAGTATGATCACCTTCCTTGATTTTCATAACACAGTTTTCAACTCTGCTGCGTACGATGCAGCGGTACGATCTGGAGAGACGAGTCCCGAGCTCTCCCAATTTGTATATCCAGATGCAGTGCAGACACTAAAGTCTCTTGAGAACAATGGAGTTGTTATAACTTCAGCGCCTGCTGAGTTTGTAAAAGCAGCACTCGCACATATTCCACGCATTACCTTTCTTGCAACAGAGGGGAAGTCTAAAGCAGAGTACCTTGCTTTGTGGCCCGGGTATTACGGGCAAGAAGCCGTTTTTGTAGATGATAGTGTCGCAGATCTTTTAGAGGTTTCTCAGAAGTATCCTGCACTCGAGTGTATTGAGATGAGAAGAGACGGGTTGTCGGGAGAGGGTTCGTTTAAAGTTGTTACGTCGCTTTCACAACTTCCATGAGGCTCTTGTTCGTTACACAGGCAATTGATTTAGACGATCCAGTACTCAGCGTGTACCACGATTGGGTTGCGACGCTTGCGCCTAAGTTTGAATCAGTAGAGGTTATTTGTCTTAAGAAGGGAAGACAGGAATTGCCTGAGAATGTTCGTGTTCATTCATTAGGAAAAGAGAACGGAGACGGCTCTCGTTTTGGATACAGTGTGAGTTTTATACAGCTTATATGGAAGCTTCGTAAAGAATACGATTCTGTCTTTGTGCATATGAACCAGGAGTACATTCTTCTTGGAGGATTGATATGGAAGTTTCTACAGAAGCCAGTGTATCTCTGGAGGAATCATTATGCAGGGTCTGTACTAACAGATATTGCTGCATCATTTTGTACGAAGGTATTTTGTACTTCAAAGAGTTCGTACACAGCAAAGTATAAGAAGACGGTGTTTATGCCCGTTGGAGTTGATACACAGAGATTTACTCCAGCGTCTGAAATCCGGGAACCGAGATCAATACTATTCTTTGCCCGTATGGCACCCTCTAAGAGACCGGAACTTTTGCTTGAGGCGTTTTCCAAACTAAGTGAAGAAGGGATTGAGTACACAGCATCTTTCGTTGGCTCGCCTCTAAAAGAAGACGAGGACTACTATTTGAGTTTAAAGAATAACGCTGAACAAATTGATAGTGCTATTAAATTTAGTCCCGGAGTTACTAATGACAAGGCTCCAGAGATTTTTCAGAGGCACGAAATCTTTGTTAATTGTTCCCCGCAAGGAATGTTTGACAAGATGTTGTTTGAGGCAAGTGCGTGCGGATCCTTAGTGCTCACCACAAGTGAAGATTTCGCACAAATTGCTGATAGGAGACTAAACTTTTATAAGGCAAATTCATTAGATTTGTCTTTAGGACTTAAGCAGTTATTGTCAGCTTCTCCCAAAGAGTTGGATGAGAATAGGAGATCGTTAATGGAAGAGGCAAACAAACAAAGTATGCTTAAACTAAGTGATCAAATCTATCAAGAAATCGTGCCGCAGCAGAATGGTAGGATTGTAAAAGTATGATTTCAGCCCCAGAAACCAGATTTGAGCCAGTGACAAACTCTCGTGTTTTTAAGCGTATATGCAAGTCGCTTAATCTTGGAAAGATGAAAGTCTTAGATTTAGGATGCGCATATGGAGAACACCTGGTTCATTTTGGTGAAGGCAGTGCAGGCATCACTACTACAACTGAAGAAGTTGAGTTTGGAAAAAAGAAGAATCTTCGCATAGAGTATGGCAACGCAGAAGCACTAGAGCTTACAGATCAGTTTGACGCAATTTGGGCAAACAACCTGTTTGAGCATCTCGTTTCTCCGCATGGATTCCTTGTAAAATTGAAGAAACATTCACATCGAGACGCTCTCTTGGTTCTTGGAGTTCCTGTTGTGCCAAGAATTGCTTCCCTGATGAAACACCCAAAGTTTAGAGGCGCGCTAGCGGTTGCACATATAAACTTTTTTACAAAGGAAACGTTGGTTTTAACTGTTGAAAGAGCAGGGTGGAGAGTGAAGGAAGTTAGGCCGTATTATTTAGGGAGTAGGTGGTTGGATAGAGTTCTGAGTGTATTCTCGCCGCATCTTTATGTTGTTGCTCAAAACGATGTAGATTTTAGGTACCATGAGAAAAAGTTGAAGGAATGGAAGGATGAGCCATATTATGCTGACCTACTGGATATAGTGCAAAAGTCTTCCGAGGGGAATTTAAAAGAAAGCAAGCAAAATTAAAATGAACACTTTTATGCGACCAATGTCTTTACGTTTTCTAATGTTGCTTGTGCCACTAAGAATCGGCATTTCTCTTGGAGGACCTTTTTGGTCAGTAAATAGGATTGTACTTGTTGTAAAAGCTTACAAGTTTCTAATTAGTATTGCTCTCAAGAGACCAATTGCGACAGAGGTTGAGCTTGAATACCTTTCTAAAAAGTTCAGATTAGTACTAAGAAGCTCAGTAGAATTAGCTCTAATCAGAGAAATATTTCTAGATGATGAGTATAAACATGAGACAGTACAGGACGCGGAGACCATCTTTGACGTAGGAGCAAATATTGGGATGGCAAGTATATATTTTGCTTGTATTTATCCAGACGCAAAGATTTATGCTTTTGAGCCTGATCCGCAAGTATTTGCCCGATTGAAGGATCAGGTAAGTTCTTTTGAAAACATTATACCGATGCAAATGGCACTGGGAGGAACTGATGGCACTAGAAATTTCTACATTCACCCAGAAAGTATTCTTTCGGGCTCATTGATTGAGAGGGTGGGAGGGCAGCAGCAAGTGACAGTGCCTTCTCGTAAAATTAGTACGCTTGTGGAGGAACTTGAATTAGGCAATGTTGATTTGCTCAAATTTGATATAGAGGGAGGAGAGCGCGAGCTATTTGAGAATGAAGAGGATAGGAAGTGTGTAGCTAATTTGGTGGGAGAAGTTCACCTGGATATTCTCAATTGCACCAAAGAGGAGTTTGAGGGGCTATTTCCAGAATTCAACACCGTATACACGCGCCGGATAAATGATAGAAGGTATCTCTTTACCGGAGTTAAAAAAGTCTAGAAATGGAGTCTAGAGAAAAAAATCAAAATCTTAAGCCAAAAGTCCTGTTTTTATACCTTGGAGCAAGCCGCAGAAAGCTTTTAGGGAAAGTACAGGACAAAACAGAACCTGACTCGCAGTTCAGAGGCTACCTGCAGATGAAGGAGCGCGAAGATATGTCAGTTGAGTTTTTAGACATGTATGAGGAAGTTAATCTTCCGGTTTGGTTAATAAGAATTCTGCCATTTCAACTAATCCCGCTGCTTCATTTGCCGAAGGTATTGTCCTTTGACTACCTTATTGCAAGCGACGCTCTTTTCTTAGCAACTGCTGTAGATGTTGCAAATAAGTTTCGTCTCAGAACAACCAAGTGGATCTTTGTAGGCATAAATATTGACGTTATGCTCAGGAGACACGCACATAACCCATTTAGGAAATGGTTACTTACTAGAACTTGGAAGAAGGTGTGGCGTATAGCCTATCTTGAAAGAAATCAAAAACAGACACTGCTGTCTGTTGGTATTCCTGAAGAGCGCATGACCTATATGCCCCTGGGCATAGATACTGATTTCTTTACTAAGGATAAAAGGCTTACGGAAGGCGAGTTTGTCTTGAGTGTCGGTAGAGATTTAGGTAGAGACTTTGAGACATTATTTTCTGCAGCTGCGTTAGTGCCTTATAGATTTGTTGTTGCAACTGCACCTAAGAATTTGCCGGAGGGGATTGAAATACCACCAAACGTAGAGATACTTTTTGATATAGATATAACTGAGATTAACTCGCTATACGAGCGCGCACGCATGGTGTGTCTTGTCCTCAAGGGAGAGGAAACAACAGAGGGTTCAGACTGTACAGGACAGACGGTTATCCTTGAGGCGCTTGCGGCTGGTCAGGCAGTTATTGCTTCTGATAGAAGATGGCTAAGGAGTTATTTTGAGCCAGGAAAAGACTATGTACCAGTTCCAATTGGATCCGTTGAGGCGCTTGCTGATTCAATAACTGAACTCTGGAATAATGAAGCAAAACGAAGAAGTCTAGGTCAGGCCGGGATAGCAAAAGTCAGGTCACTGTACCGGACTGAAGGAATGGCTGCAGTACTAGTCAACTTGATCAAAAGAGACCAATATTAGTGTATGAAGAAGATACTAGTTACCGGTGCTGGAGGATTCGTAGGCGTGGCTTTAGTAAGAGTGCTAGAGAGAGCGGGCAGTGAGGTGCATGTAACTGTTAGAAAGACTCCAGATAAAACTTTTACCAAATGGTCAGACAAAGTTTCCATACATAAAATTGATCTGCTTGATAAAAACCAAGTCGGCAGTCTGTTTAAAAGAATAAGGCCAGATGTTGTCTATCATCTTGCTGCAGTTCTCCCCAAAAACGGAGATGGCACAACTTTAACAGAGTTATATGGCGCTAATGTGCTGATAGTTCAAAATGTTCTTGACGCGGTTGCCGATAGCTCTATTGAAGCTGCTGTATTTATGGGTAGCTGTTTAGAGTATGGACCAAGTACAGAAAGCTCTGTGGAAAGTGACAGATGTCACCCGGAAAGCCCTTATGGAATTACTAAGTTGTCAGGAACCTTGTTAGCTCAAGCAGCAGCAAAGAATCAGAATCTACCCATAATTGTCTGCAGACTTTTTACACCCTTTGGCCCTGGGTCAAGACCTGGCCGTTTTGTAACTGAGGTTTTTGAGAAGGCAAAAACAAATCAACCTATCTTGTTGCCTAGTAAACTAGTTTCTAGAGATTTTATTTATATTAACGACGTAGTACGTTTTCTTGTTTCAGCACCTCAGGAGTTAAGTGAAGAAAAGATAGGGAATGTTTTTAACCTCGGGAGTGGTAAATCTGAGACCCTCTTAAATTTCACAAAACTAGTTTTTGAAGAATTTAAAGCATCAGCTGAAATAAACTTTGATACAAACAGTACAAGTATTCAAGATACGGGTCTTTGGCAGGCGAGTATGGAGAAAACTACAGCTAACTTTAGTTGGCGCCCAGCATATACTTTGGAAGAGGGAATACAAGAGACAGCTAGACTTTTTCCTCAGATGGAAGGTTGATAGAAGGAATGCTCTTCCTCTTGAAAAATAGGAAAATTGAAATAAACAGAGCAATCTGACTGCTGACCACTTTGCCAACAATAAGACCAGTGAGCCCCCAGAAAAATATGCCAATCAACTGCAGCACAGTTTGAATTACTCCTGAGCTAATATTGAATATATACAATTCCCTCAGGCGCTCCTTAGCCATCAGTGCTGTAGTAACGAGTCCGGTTCCCAGACTAAGTATGATAAGTGCATACAGTTTTGAGTACGGAATTGCCTCTGTATATTTCGGAAAGAGATAAGTAAATATATAGGGAGCCAAGAGAAAATAAGCAATCGTTAAAAACAAGGAAACACAAAACACCTGAATAATTTTCCTTTTCAAGGAGATTCCAAAGGAGGCACTCTCATTAAGAGAAAATTTGGGCAAAGCCGCGGCTGGTAAAAATTTCATGAGTTTTCCCACCTGATCAGGTATAGCGGTAGAAAAGCTATAGATAGCAAGACCAGCAGCCCCCAAGAAATGGAAAGCGAGAAGATTATCAAGACTTCCCAGAATAATGAGCGGTATATTCATCAAGCTCAAGTGGGTTCCATAGCGAGTTACTCCCGGTTCGCTTGCGGCTATGTTGTCCACTCTTTTGAGTGTTCGCTTATAGGCCACATACGAAACAATCGTACCCAGCACCATATTCACAAAAAGGATGGGCAGCGCTTCTTTAAAGTAGACTGCACTAAGCCCTATTCCTGCGTAATAAGGAACGTTTCCAGCAAAGTTATAAAGAAATGCTCTCCGTACATCCAGCTTCCCAGTGAGGAAGGCTGCGTAGGTATTAAATGAATTTACTAGGGGAATCGCTATGCTCATTATGAGAACACCAATTGAGATAGCGAAATTTCCTGAGATAGCAAAATAAATAGAAAACCCAACTCCAAATACAAACGGTATCAGACCTAGTAAGAGTTGGTATCGCACGGCAGCGTACAGACTTCCGCTGTACCCTCTAGCAACTGAGCGGGTAACAGCAGTGTTCATCCCAGTTAGCGTAAGTGCATTAATAAACACGGACAGGGTCAGTAAATACTGATACATCCCGTATTCTTCAGGCGATAAAAAATGGCCAAAGATTACATAAAGAACCAGGCCGAAGAGTGAAGAGGTTGCTACGCCTGCATTGCCCCAAAACCCAGTTCGTAGCAAATAGAACATATCTGTTTTGAAGTACTTTTCACTCCATTTAAGTAGTGAAAAGAGTTGTGTGGAGGGGGTGTTTCTCATGCTGTACTTCATAATACTATGCGGCAGCTCACTAAGGTTACATGGCCCAATCCACGGGGAAGGGTGGTTTGATGAGGAATTTTCTACGTGCTACTCTGAGACAAATTAAACACATACTCATGGCTTCAAAGAAAACAATACGTGTTCCTTATGCGCAGGCAGTATATGGGAAGGAAGAAGTCGGGGCAGTCCTCAAAGTACTAAAGAATCCATTAAAACTTGCTCCTGGGGCAGGCGTAGCAAGTTTTGAGGAGAAAATTGCGAAGATATTTGGGAAGGAAGAGGGAATATTTGTTAATTCGGGATCTTCTGCAAACCTTGTCGCTCTAGAGGCACTGGATCTTAAGCCAGGATCTGAAGTCATAACGCCTGTTTTAACATTTGGAACAACGGTCGCCCCTCTTCTACAAAAAGGACTGGTCCCTGTGTTTGTTGATGTGACTGAAGGTACCTATTTGTGTGATGTGGACCAGATTGAAAAAGCAATAACTAGTAAGACAAAGGCGTTGATGATTCCATCTTTGCTAGGGAATATTCCTGATCTTGAGCGTCTCCAAAAAATAGCAAAGAAGCACAATTTGTATTTAATAGACGATTCCTGTGACACGTTAGGAGCCACTTTTGCAGGAAAGCCAACGGGTGCATATTCGGATGTCTCTACGACAAGCTTCTATGCTTCTCATATTATTACGGCAGCAGCAACAGGGGGAATGGCATGTTTCAAAGATAAGAAGCTAGCAAGGCGCGCTCGCATTATTGCTGCGTGGGGGAGAGAGTCAACGATGTTCGGAACTCACGAGGATTCAGAAGATATACGTAAAAGATTCTCCGGATCTCTTGCTGGAGAGACATACGATGCCAAGTTCCTTTTCACTGAGATTGGATACAACTTTCAGTCAACAGAGCTTTCGGCTGCTTTTGGATTGGAGCAGCTGAAAAAACTTAAACTTTTCAGTAAAAGGAGAAAGGACAGATTTAATGAGTTGTATGCTTTTGCAAAGGAGTACGAGCAGTTTTTCATACTGCCAAAGCAAGACAAAAGAACTAAAACAAACTGGCTCGCCTTCCCGTTGACATTAAAAGATACTGCACCCTTCACAAGATTGGACATCACTAAGTATCTGGAAGAAAACAATATACAGACAAGGCCAATTTTTACTGGCACCATCCTTGCGCAACCTGCTTTTAAAAACATACGACATAGAAAGGCTGTAAAAAGTTTCCCAGTGTCAGATCACGTTATGAGAAACGGATTTCTCATTGGGGCACATCACGGACTGACAGATGCACAAGTGAAGTATCTAAAGGTCACTTTGAGGAAGTTCCTAAATGAATTTTAGTTATGGCTTCTGCAAACCAGAAATTCGTTTTAGTAACGGGAGGGTGTGGATTTATGGGGTCACACTTTGTCCGGCTTCTATACAAAAAGTACCCCAACTATACGATAGTAAATTTGGACTTACTTACCTATGCTGGTAATCAAGAAAACCTGAAGGATGTAGATGAGTGTGAAAAAGCCTTACCGGAAGACGAAAGAAGGTACATTGAAGTCGTGGGAGATGTGTGTGACGAGAAGTTAGTTAACAATCTATTTAATGAATACAATTTTGATCTTGTAGTTCATTTTGCTGCAGAGTCACATGTTGACCGGTCAATATTCAATTTCGGAGATTTTATAAGAACAAATATAGAAGGCACTCGCGTTATTCTTGAGGCAGTTAAAAGATACAAGGTACCGCAGACCATACATATATCTACGGACGAGGTGTACGGAAACGTACCAGAGGGACTCTCAACAGAGGGCTCTCCTTTAAACCCCTCTAGCCCGTATGCTGCATCAAAGACGGCAGGGGATATGTTGGCAAGAACGTATGCAACAATTTATGGCATTCCTCTAGCAATAGTTAGAAGCTCAAATAATTACGGTACTTTCCAGTATCCAGAAAAACTCATTCCGTTAACTATTACTAATCTATTGAACGATGAGAAAATACCTGTACATGGAGAGGGTCAACATATTCGGAGTTGGCTGCATGTAGAAGATTTCTGCGATGCCGTGGACAGGATTGCCCACTCAAATTTTGATTTTTCTATATACAACCTTACTGGGGAACACAGGTCTAATCTTCAAGTAATTGAGCAAATCGCGAATTGTCTTGATAAAAACCATCTAGATTATATCGAGCACGTCCATGATAGACCATCAGCAGACTTAAGGTACGCGCCAGACGCGTCAAAAATTAAGAAAGAGCTTGGATGGGAAGCAACACATGAATTCTCTGATTCTTTAGGGGCTGTAGTTGATTGGTATAAAAATAATGAGAAGTGGTGGAAAGATATACGTTCCAAAGGAGAATTCTTAGACCACTATGAAAAACAATCAAAAGCACGTTGGTACTAATTTTTAAATTTTAGATTGAGAGAACATCCTTGATGTAATAAATAGTATACTGTTCACACCATGAAACAAGCCGCATTCTGGACCGCAGTAGTTGCACTTTTTGCAGTACCGTTCCTCCCTTTATATGTAGAAAGTCAGCTGTATTTCCCATTTATAACCGGCAAGGGGTTTGCCTTCCGTATTCTTGTTGAGATAGCGCTCGGTGCCTGGGTGCTTCTAGCTCTTATGGATAAGGAATACCGCCCGCGTTTTTCCTGGCTACTCGCGCTCTTTGGGGGGCTCGTAGCATGGATGGCAATAGCAAATACGTTTGGAGTAAATCCACTTAAGGCCTTTTGGAGTAACTACGAGCGCATGGATGGATGGATAATGCTTATCCATGTTTTTGCATTCTTTGTAGTTGCAGGAAGTATATTAGTGAAGAACAAATTGTGGGATAAGTGGTGGCTTACCTTTGTTGGTGCCTCAGCACTTACAACCATAATTGCGCTATTCCAGCTCGCAGGACTTGGAGAAATTCATCAAGGGGGAGTTCGTGTTGATGCATCATTTGGAAACGCAGCATACCTAGCTGCGTACCTTTTGTTTACGATTGCCATTTCTTTGTGGCAGGCAAGCAAGAGACAGGGATGGATGAGATACGCACTCATCGCACTTGCTGTGGTTCAAGTATTTATAGTATTTGAGACAGAGACACGCGGTGCAATTCTTGGGCTCGTAGGAGGTGCACTCGTTGCAATGACACTCGTGGCACTTGGTTCAGGAAAGCGAGTAAGGCGTATTGCGCTTGGGGGACTCTTCGGGCTCATTCTAATTATAGGAGGATTCATTGCAGTTAAAGACACAGAGTTTATTAGAAATGAGCCAGCACTTGCTCGCATTGCGTCTATATCTGTCAAAGAGCTCGGAACTCGTCTAACTGTATGGAACATGGCCCGTCAGGGGGTTATGGATGATCCTATAACAGGATGGGGCCAGGAAGGCTTCAATCAGGTATTTAATACCTACTACGAGCCCTCTATGTATAGACAGGAGGCTTGGTTTGATAGGGCACACAATACGTATCTAGACTGGCTTGTAGCAGGGGGAATTCCAGCATTCCTGTTGTTCGTCTCACTTCTTCTCTATCTGCTTTGGAGTTTATATCACAGAAGCGAAACTCCTTTGGAACGCGCGCTTCTTATCGGAGTTCTCTCTGCGTATGGCATCCAAGCACTCGTGGTGTTTGATAACTTGTTTACGTATGTGCCACTCGCAGCGATTCTTGCATACGTACATGGACGCACGTCGCGCCCAATTGAAAAACTACAGGCACTTCCTGAACTAAAAGAGCAGCAACTCGCCATTGCAGGACCGGTAGTGTTCGTAGCGACGGCGGTGCTTATCTGGGTTGTTAATGTCCCTGGCATTAGGGCAGCGCACCATCTCATATACGCTATCTCAAGCCTTCCGCAAGGACATTCAGAAAACCTTAAGTATTTTGAGTTGGCTATAGCAGATAATTCTTTTGCAACACAGGAAATTCGTGAGCAATTTGGATTCTTCTCAATGAAAGTCTCTTCATCACCTGAAGCAACAGATGAGTTTAAAACACTTGTTACGACCAGGGCAGTAGAGGAATTACAAAAGGAAGTGGATCGAGTGCCTACTGATGCGCGACTCCGGTTGCAGCTTGCGAGTGCCTACGAAAGTGCTGGCGACTTGCAAGGCGCCCTTACAGAGTTGAACGAAGCAATGCGACTTACTCCAAAGAAGCAAAACATCATGGTGCACACAGGCTTGTTGCTTGTAGAAAACGGATTTCCTGAGCAAGGACGAGAACTCCTTCACAAGGCGTATGAGCTAGACACTTCTTTTGAAGAACTAGGTATCGTTGCAGCTGCGGGAGACATTTTGGGTGGAGAGATGGCTATAGGGAAAGCATTGTTACAGGAAGCAGTTGGAACAACGACACCAGATAACGACACAATCTTCTATGCGTACTACCAAGCAAAGCAGTACCCAGAACTCATTGCTGTAGCAAAGGCAAAGGTTGCCAGCTCAGAGGGCTCTGCAGATGCGAGATATCGTCTTGCGCAAGCGTATGCGGCAGCAAGACAGTTTGAGCTCGCACGAAGGGAAATATTAGCTACGATTGTCGCGCACCCAGAGACACGAACAAAAGGAGAAGCTCTTATGAGTCAGATATTTACTCCAGCGCAATGATCCTAAGAGAGAACATATTACTTAAAGACTTGACTACACTTCGCGCGGGAGGAGCTGCTCGGTATGTTGTTGAGTGTACAGATGAAGCGTCTGTACGAGAGGCTGTAGCCTTTGCAAAAGAGAAGGATCTTCCTTTTGCGGTCCTTGGCCAAGGAAGCAATGTCCTTGCAAGTGATGAGGGATTTCCTGGAGTTGTTTTATTGATGAACATACAAGGGATAGAGACAAAAGTAGAAGGAGACAAGGTTACGCTCGTATCAGGCTCAGGGGTATCGTGGGATTCTTTGGTAAGGGAAGCAGCACAAAAGAATCTATGGGGAATAGAGAACCTTGCCGGTATCCCAGGAACTGTAGGGGCAGCTCCTGTGCAGAACATTGGGGCGTATGGCATGGAGATTAAAGAAACACTTGCATGGGTTGAAGTACTTAATACAAAGACGGGGAATATTGAGTACATACAAAATGCAGACTGCGGATTTGGATACAGAGACAGCCGTTTTAAACATGAGCCCTGGCTCGTTATTCTGCGCGCCGCGTTCACGCTCTCAGTGAAAGGAGAACCGCGCATTGGATACGCAGACCTCGCTCGCTGCAAGGATGAGGGAGTGGACCTGTCTAGTCCTCTCGCTATTGGAGAAGCAGTGCGCACTGTTCGTAGTAAGAAGTTCCCAGATCTCGCAGTAGAGGGAACTGCAGGATCATTTTTTAAGAATCCAATTGTGTCTCACGAAAAGCATGCTGAACTGGCACAACGATACGGAGCAGTACCAAGTTTCCCTGTTGAAGGAGGAATAAAAATTCCACTAGCTTTTATTTTGGATCGCGTACTTGGCTTGCGCGGACACTCAGAAGGAAAAGTTTCTCTTTTCGGAAATCAACCGCTCGTACTTGTTGCGCATGACTCTGCGTCTGCAAAAGAGATTGATGCATTCGCACATAGCATCGCAAAAAAAGTTTTTGTTGAAACAGGAATTGATATTGAAAGAGAGGTAAGACATTTTCCTGCGTAAAGTTTTTTAAAACTTATCCACACATTTTATTTTTCTGTAATAAAAAACACTAACAAAGAGCAATAATATTCTATAGCGCACATCAGTAAGAAATTTTTTTCACAAAAAGTTTTTTACTGGGTGGGTCGACAATACCAGTCATAGAAATTCAAAAACATAGACCTATGGCAGCAAAGAAAAAGACCGCCCGCAAGACTGTAAAGAAGGCAGCTCCTAAGAAGCGAGCAGCAAAGAAGACAGTTAAGAAGACGGTAAAGAAGGCAGCAAAGAAAACTGTAAAGAAGGCAGCTCCTAAGAAGCGAGCAGCAAAGAAGACAGTTAAGAAAGCCGCTCCAAAGAAGGCAGCAAAGCGCAAGCCAGCTAAGAAGCGCAAATAGTCCCTTTAAATAGGAACGATGTAAAAGCCTCCCGAAAGGGAGGCTTTTACGGTATAGTGCCCATACTCTCTCTATATGCCAAAACTTCTAGATAAACTCTTCGCCAAGAACCAATCAGGGTCCTTTATTAAGGCAGCGCAGCCTGTAGTTGCGTTTGCAAATACGCTCTCAGACGAGTTTGAGAAACTCTCCGATGCAGACCTTAAGGCACGTCTCGCACAGGTTAAAGAGCGAACTAAAGGAAAACCAGAATCAGATAAGGACATTGCAGAGGTGTTTGCGCTTGTGCGCGAGGCCTCACGCAGGACGCTTAAAGAGCGACACTATGATGTACAGCTCATTGGAGGATTAGTGCTCGGAAAAGGAAAGATTGCAGAGATGCGTACGGGAGAAGGAAAGACGCTTGTGGCAACACTACCGGTGACGCTATACGCTCTCTCAGGAAAGGGAGTACATGTGGTTACCGTAAATGATTATCTCGCACGACGTGATGCTGCGTGGATGGGACAGGTGTACGATTGTCTCGGCTTGTCGGTTGGAGTGGTGACCTCGGGAGGTGCCTATATATATGACGCGACACATGTCCCATCTTCAGAAGACGAAACCAGAGATGAAGAGGGATCATTTAAAGTCTTCTACGATTATTTGCGTCCGGCCACGAAGCAAGAAGCGTATGCAGCAGATGTTACCTACGCTACCAACAACGAACTCGGCTTTGATTACTTGAGAGACAATACTGCGTACGACGCATCACAAATAGTGCAGCGCGGACATCACTACGCTGTTGTGGACGAGATTGACTCCATTCTTATTGATGAGGCGCGTACTCCGCTCATCATCTCAGGCCCCGCAGCAGAAGCAGCGGGTCTCTATGAGCGGTTTTCAGGCATCGTGCACTCCTTTGTAAGAGATGAAGACTATGTCGTAGATGAGAAACAAAGAGCAGTACAGATAACAGAGCAAGGAATACAGAAGGCAGAGAAGGCTCTTGGTATAGATAACTTGTACTCAGAGGGAGGCATGAAGTATGCGCACCATCTAGATACTGCAGTGCGTGCGAAGGCCCTTTTCAGTAAAGATAAAGAATACGTCGTTAAAGACGGAGAGGTGGTTATAGTGGATGAATTTACCGGACGTCTACAGCCAGGACGTCGTTGGAGCGAAGGGTTGCATCAAGCAATGGAAGCAAAAGAAGGGACTCCTATTCAGAAGGAGACTAGGACCTATGCTTCAGTAACGTTCCAGAATTATTTCCGTATGTATGAGGCGGTGGCGGGTATGACCGGTACCGGTGTTTCTTCAGAGGAGGAGTTCTTTACCGTGTACGGACTTGAGGTAGTGCGTATTCCTACCCATCGTCCTATCGCACGAAAGGACTATGACGATCTCATCTTCCAGACAGCACAAGGTAAGTACAAGGCACTGGCGGCACATATAAAAAATATTCATGAGACAGGACAGCCAGTTCTTATTGGAACAGTCTCTATTGAAGATAACGAAGTGGTGAGTTCGTACCTAACAAAGGCAGGGGTGCCACACGAAGTATTGAACGCAAAGAATCATGAGCGCGAAGGAGAGATTATTGCACAAGCAGGACGTAAGGGAGGAGTAACCGTTGCGACAAACCTCGCTGGACGTGGTGTTGATATTAAGCTCGGTGGAGCAGTCACAACACAAGAGGAGCGAGAAGAAATCCGTAGCGTCGGCGGACTTGCGGTTATTGGTACTGAGCGTCATGAGGCGCGTCGTATTGATGATCAGTTGCGAGGACGCTCCGGACGTCAGGGAGATCCAGGAGAGACGAGATTCTACGTGTCTCTGGAAGACAAGCTTATGCGTGTCTTCGCGTCAGACATGGTGAAGAAAGTCATGGGATCTTTCAAGATTCCTGAAGATGAACCAATTCAAAGCTCTCTCATAACGCGAGCACTTGAGACAGCACAGAAGCGTATTGAAGGATTTAACTTTGACTCTAGAAAGCAGGTACTTGCCTATGACGATGTGCTTAACTCCCAACGCCTCTCTATCTATAAAGAGCGAAGGACTGCACTTCTTGGAACAAACGAAGAGATTGAGGCACTTATCTACTCAATGGTGGCAGGGAATAAGGAAGCCGAGACTGCCTTTGCTTCTAAGAAGGAAGAGTTTGGTGACGAAGTATTTGCCGTACTTATGCGCAGACTGCTCCTACAAGTAACTGATGCATTCTGGCTTGAACACCTTGAGACGATGGACTACCTTCGTCGCTCAGTCTCTTTGCGTGCTTACGGACAAAGAGACCCGCTCATTGAGTACAGAAAGGAAGGACTCGCACGTTTCAAGCATATGCAGGCGTCAGTGCAAGCCTCAGTTGCTGAAGCAATTTCCCGCATTCGTCCTGCTGACGATGCACGCATCCGCGCTGAGGAAGAGAAGACAAGAGCAAAACTCGTTGCCGCCTCAGAAGGAGGAGAGGCTCCTCTAGAACAAAAGCCGATCGTGCATACGCACACCTATGGCAGGAATGACGAGGTAACAATACAAAAAGGAGAAGAAACTCAAACGCTTAAGTACAAGAAGGCGGAGGCTCTGCTTAATGAGGGGTGGGAGATTGTTACGAAGTCTTAAGAGACTCCATATAGTCGTATAAGAGGGGAATTGCCTGAGGCAAGCTACTTGTTGCAACACCGATGATGATACTCGTACCGGTGCCGCTCTGCTCGTGCCAGTATATTTTCGGGTCAGAGGGAGTCTCTGTTTTAAGTGCCTCCAGTGCTTGAAGGAGACCTCCAATTACTTTTGGATGAGACCCAAGATGGGTTCCAACAACACAGATACTTGCCAGGTTTTCTGTTACTTTCACTTCAGCGCGGCACGCCTTTTTTATAGCCTCTACAACTTCAGCAGTATTACCAGCAAGCTCTTTGTTACGCACGACGAGAGAGAGTACGTTCTTTCCTGTGGCTATATGGTCATACGCAATACTAAAGTCGCTCAGTACGCCTAGGAGCTTGAAAGTAAAATGCCGGGAGGCGTTCATACCAGCACGTTCAAGTTCAAACATCGTGAAGTCTTTTTCTTCACCTATACCAATGAGTACCTGGTCTGAGATAATTCGTGGATCGTCTTCTGGAACAATATAGGTATCAGGGGAGTCCTCCGGGCTGGTGACGCTAAAAATGCGTACAGGGATACGTGGACCTTGCAGGAGAGAGATTGCCTGGTCATGAAGCACTGACTCTCCTCTGTAGGTCATTTCTTCGGCCTGGCCGTATGTGAGCACTCGTATTGGTTGTTGTGGAGCTTCAACGAGTGTTGGATTTGCTGGGAAGATACCGGCAACATCTTTTCCGACTTCGTATAAGTCCGCCTGCGCAATAACAGCAATGCATGCGCCTGTAATATCAGACCCGTCACGGGGAAGTAGCCATACCTTTCCGTTCTGATCCTTTCCGTAAAATCCTGGGATTACTGCTCGCTCAGGGAGACTGAGATCAGCAGGTCTGTCTATGAACCTTCCGTGTGTAGTGAAGCGAACAACATCGCCTGGATCAATACAAGGCCACTTAAGAGCAGCAGAAAGTATTTGAGCAGACAGGTATTCGCCGCGACTCATAACAAACTCAAGAGCCCCTTCTGAGACCTCTCCCTGAAGCTGGTCAGAGATTGCAGTACAAGTAGTTTCAATTTCTTCTAACACTTCTTCTGAGAGAGAAAGTTCTTTTGCAATTGTTAAGAATCGTTCACGAACACGCTCAATATTCTCTGTACGGAGAGCAGGATCTTTTAGGGATGCAAGAAGATCAGTAACCTTTGTGTCGGCGCGATCTCTTTTCCCAGGAGCAGAGACTACTACATATTTGCGCGCAGGGTCTTCATTGATAAGACGAACGGCACGAAGAAAACCTTCAGTGTCTGAAAGTACCGCTCCTCCCAACTTAGTTACAACGATGCGCATATCAGCTCAGTGTGTATAAGAAGGGCTAAAACGTCAATTGAGGAATACTAGGCGCCCCACCTATATATGGTAGGGTGTGGCTATATGGCATTTATTGATGAAATGAAAGTACACGCAGTCGCCGGAAAAGGCGGGTCTGGAGTGGAGCGGTGGCTCCATCTGAAGGGAAAAGAGAAAGGAGGACCTGCCGGAGGAGACGGGGGTCGGGGAGGAGATATTTTTCTTGAGGGAGTGAGAGATCTCGCAGTACTTTCTTCGTACCGATACACAAAGACTTTCAGAGCTGAGAATGGCGGCGCTGGAGAAGGAAAGAATAAGCACGGAAAGGATGGCGAACCGGTCATCATTAAGGTCCCTGTTGGAACCGTTGCACACGTCTCAGGGCACCCTGATCCGTATGAGGTTATGGCTGAGGGCCAGAGAATTCTTCTTCTTAAGGGAGGAATAGGTGGCTATGGGAATGCACACTTCAAGGGGGCCACAAACCAGAACCCGACACAGAAAACCGAAGGCAAGATGGGGCAATCTGGGGATATCCATATCACCCTAAAACTCATCGCTGATGCCGGCTTGATTGGATTCCCTAATGCAGGGAAGTCCTCACTTTTGAATGCTTTGACCAGGGCGCAGTCAAAGATTGGTGCGTACCCGTTCACTACGCTTGATCCGCATCTCGGAGACTTCTACGGATACATTTTGGCCGATATTCCTGGTCTTATTGAGGGTGCCTCGGAGGGGCGAGGTTTGGGTTCTCGTTTCCTCAAGCACATAGAACGCACTGGTTTCTTGGTACATCTCGTCTCGGCAGAGCAAGAAGACGTTGTTTCAGCCTATAGGGCCATACGCGACGAACTAACAGCATACGATCCAATCTTGGCCGAGAAGCCAGAGCTCGTAGTACTTTCCAAGGTGGATATGCTTGAGGAAGATGCGCGAAAATCAGCAGAAAAGGCGCTTTCAGAAGCGGCAGGGAAGGGAGTAGTCTCACTGTCTCTGATGGACGAGGATTTGCTCAAGTCTTTCTCAGATCGTCTCTCAAAGGAACTTGCTGCGGTTTCTAAGTAGGGTGGCGCACATAAAGTGACGTGCTAGCATCAGGGAGATGAGTGAATACCGTCCCACAATTGGCCTAGAGATTCATGCGGAGCTCGCAACCCGCACGAAGATGTTCTGTGACTGTATGAATGCCCCTGAGGGAGCAGAGGTGAATGCGAACACCTGTCCGGTCTGTGTGGCGCATCCGGGTACATTGCCTACGATAAATAAAGAAGCAGTGCGACACGTGCTTCGTGTGGGGACAGCTATTGGAGGAGCTGTTGCTGACTATGCGGAGTTTGATCGTAAGTCATACTTTTATCCGGACATACCAAAGGGGTACCAGATCAGTCAGTACGAACATCCTTTGATTAAAGGAGGAGAGTTAGCAGGTGTGGCTGTTACACGTATTCACTTGGAGGAGGACACGGCGCGATCTTCGCACAACACCGTAAAGGGAGTGAGTCTTGTTGATTTCAATAGAGCAGGAGTTCCACTCATGGAGCTGGTCACAGAACCTGTCATACACGATGCTGAGACTGCAGGAGTGTTTGCGCGCGAACTACAGTTGCTCCTCAGAACACTAGGAGCGTCACACGCAAATCTTGAGAAAGGAGAGATGCGAGTTGAAGCAAATATTTCTGTTTCTAAGAATGAGAATTTTGGTACAAAAGTGGAAGTGAAAAATCTCAACTCGTTTAGGTCAGTTGAGCGAGCTATCGCATTTGAAATTGCGCGTCAGTCTAAGTTGCTTGATGAGGGAGGAATTGTTGTGCAAGAGACGCGGGGGTGGGATGAGGGTGGACAGAAGACTTTCTCCCAGAGAGCTAAGGAGGGAAGTGCGGACTATAGATATTTCCCTGAACCAGATCTGCCCAAGCTACTTCTCTCTGAGGTGGCTGAGTTTTCTCCCGAGAGCATCAGCGCTGCAATGCCAGAGCTCCCATGGGAGAGACGTGCTCGGTATCAATCTTTGGGACTTAAGGAAACTGACGCTGTGCAACTTTCGTCATCGGTAACCCGCTCGGTCTTTTTTGACAAAGTCATCACAGAGGCTAATTCAGAATCGTCGTTACTATCTCTAGCGGCAAATTATTTAATTTCAGATGTTGCTGGTTGGTACTCAAAGTCAGAGAAGGAAGAATTTTCAGGGCTTGAGACGGACACATTCGTAGAGCTCATGAGAATGATTGAGAACAAGGATCTGTCCTCAAGAGGGGCTAAGGATGTCTTGCAGCATATGTTGGAGAATGGAGGCAATCCTATGGAGATCGCAAAAAGCGAAGGTCTCATACAGGTCAGTGACGAAGGTGCCCTGGTGGCGGCTATCAGAGGCGTTCTAGAGCAGAATCCTAGTGTCGCTGCAGAGTACAAGTCTGGGAAGGATGCATCTCTTCAGTACCTGGTAGGGCAGACAATGAAAGCAACAAGGGGTGCCGGGAACCCGGCCTTAATCAAGGAACTGCTCGTAAAAGAGATAGGGTAAGCAAAAACAAAAGAGACTCCCGTAATGGGAGTCTCTTTTAAATATGTTTATAACCATAGGCAAACGAGCCGAGATGTATATATAATACAAGCATGGAAGAGATAACTATTGATGACAAGATTTATGTCTCGTCAAAGCGCGCAGCAAAAATTACTGGATACGCAAAAGACTATGTGGGGCAGTTGTGTAGAGAGGGAAGAGTTGTAGCCAAATTGGTTGGAAGGAGCTGGTATGTGCTTGAGGAATCTATAAGAGAACATAGATTTGGGGCTGAAAAGACAGTAG
Organism: Patescibacteria group bacterium; assembly: GCA_018826905.1. Lineage (GTDB taxonomy): Bacteria > Patescibacteriota > Minisyncoccia > Phycocordibacterales > Phycocordibacteraceae > C7867-001. Next base: position 38,108 of record JAHJYC010000005.1, read on the forward strand.
AAGAGCCTGTTTCTGTGGTCTCTGAGGAGAAAACAGATGTTCTACATACTTGGAAGACTCCCCAGTATGCGGCAATGGAGCCAGTTAAGGTGCCAGACTTCGTTGCTAAAGAGAATCCTCGCCCTGAAGCGAATACAGCAGTCTCAGATATGCAGGCCGCATGGAAGGAGTGGTTCGCAGATAAGAACCAGACTGCTCAAAAGGCGCTCCCAGACGGAAAAGAAGACTTCAGAGATGAGTATTTGCCGGTTGAGATAGAGGAGGAGCCGCAAATCCCATCAAATAATGATGCTGAGGAAGAGGAAGTGGTCATGATATCGCGGATCAAGGATGAAGAGACAGTTCATGAGGTAGCTCAAGAGGCAGAAGAAGAGGTCGTTCAGATCCACAAAACATACGAGCCAATACAAACGCAACAGTCTTTTGTAAGACAAAATACAGAGGCCCAGGCAGCGAAACGCGAGGTTAATGATGACAAGGCAGGTAACACCTCAAGAGGAAGCCATCTAGCACGCGCAATTCTAACGATTCTGGCACTGGTCTTTGTTATGGTTAGTGTAATCGGAACTGGGTATGCGGACAGTCTCCTGTCAGGGACCAGCATTAAAACAGGACCCCAGGAAGCAATAATTGACTATCTCGGTGGGACAAGAAGTATAGATAAGCAATAAATAAAGCATTTCTCGTCTCGTCTTGCTCACATAAAATAAGCAGACAAGATAATTAGCGAACACTAGAAAAGAGACCATATACCTATATATAGGTATATGGTCTCTTTAAAACGCTCTTTAGAATGAATATAGGATTGCTGACGTGTACCTGGTCATTGCTAGGTAGAATGCCAAATAAGAATTTGAACTGGCAAAAAATGAGTATTTGAGACAGAAGTAAGATTACTTTTCTGTAGTAGTTATCACTAGATACCTAAATATTTTGTTTATATGCCGATATAGCTAATTTATACCTATATTTATCGTTTATACGGTACTGCTCATATAGATATTGTGTACTGTTCAAAATTTTGTCTCTGTAGCAAATTTCTAATCTGAAATCTTGCTTTGTTCGCTCTGCTCTTTGGTGAGATTGTGAATTTTGATCTTGATTGGTCAAGAAAATTAATTCATTCTGACTAGGAACTCAAATATTTTTTCTTCTTGCTGTTCGCACTTTTGATCTCATTAATTCTTTATGAATACTATCCACACAAATTGTTCTTATTATCTGAAATAAACAGCTAAAATGTAGTTAATTCGGATATCCGACCACTGCACCTTGAAGCCCCTACTTGAAAAAAATCTTATCTCCACAAAAGAAGCTTCTGAGCTTTCTGGGTACAACGCTGACTACCTTTCAAGACTTTGTCGCGAAGGAAAAATTGATGCTACTCAAGTAGGAAGAACTTGGCTTGTCTCTAAAGTTTCTCTAGAGGGTTTTATGCAATCGCAAGCTGAGCGAAAGCGCGAGCTTGCAGAGTCATTGTCAAAAGAAAGAGAGAGAGAATATAGCAAAGCAACAAGTCCTGTTACGAAAACAGTGCATGTTGCTGAGAGACTTAGAGAGGAGATCACAAGGACTGTTGTGGCCAGTCTTCCTAAAGTCTCTTCGTACAGCAAGGGATTAAAAGTGCTTGGCCAGAGCTCTGCTGTTTTTGCGACAAGCTTGATACTTACGCTTAGTGCGTATGCTGCGGGTAATGGTTCGCTGAATCAGTTTGCTTCACAGGCTCTCAGTACTGCACTGGAAGGAAGGTTAGCTTTGGTAAATTCAATCAATTCTTTTGAAGAGGAAAGAAGTGGAATTAGAAGCGAGTTGGCACGTAACTCAAAAGAGTATGTAGCGACAGTAGAAAATTCTGCTGCAAAAATTTCTGAGCGATCTCAAATATATTCTTTTGCTGAGCTTCCGGAAAAAATTGCACTTGCTACAGCAGACACGAAAGTTGCTAATTTGATCTCTGAGAAAAGAGAGAATGTTTTTGCAAAAGAAACTAACAAGGTGGACGAGAATAAATTTTCTTTCGCACAGTTTGTTGAAAGACCGCAGGAAATTGTTCCAGCACTTCTTCGTAGCTACGTAGGGCTTGGAGTAAATACTCGTGATGGAATGCTCGCCATTTTGGACGGGTACACTTCTGCAATAACAACTGCAGGAGACGCGACACTAGAGATCGGAGTTCGCTCAAGAGATGTTGCTGTACAAACTCCTGGTGTGCTTGCGCGCGCGCACGGCGCTATCGGACTAGAAGTGCTCGCTGTTTCAAATGCAATAACTAATACTTACGCAGAAGGGCTTGTAGCGTGGGTGACATACACTCCAGAAATTCCTCCTGTGCTTGTTGGTTTTGCGGGTACAACCGGAAATCTTGTTGGCGGAACCCTTGCAAGCACGATTAAAATAACCCCTGTCTTGTACGAAAGAGGCGTTGTTGCCTTTACACAGGCAGCCCCAGAGCTTGCTGAAACTATCACGCGTACCCAGCTAGCTGTAGGAACAAAGGCGACAGGAGAAGTACAAACATTGTTGCGTGCCCAAGAGGACGTAATAGCAGGCTCTGTTAGGCCTGTAAAAGAAAACATTGCCGTTCTCGCAGAGGCTTCGGTGTTTGTACCTGGCGCTTGGACCACAACAATCTCAAACCAAACACTTGGGTTTATGGGGCGGACAGCAGCAAGTATTGAATCAGCTCCATCAAGAGTTGCGGCTCTCGTAGCCTCTCCGCTCGCATCATTCAACACAGATTGGATCCCCGCTCCACTTCGTTCTCTTGGTGCACGTATCGCAGAATTCTTTGCTCCAAAAGACTCTGGGCTGGCTGTAGTGCCTGTTGATGATACAGAGATACCGCGTCCAGGAGCGATTGCACCGGTAGTTCCAACAAGACCTGGTCCTGCAGTTGTGTATATACCAGCACCGGCAAATCCAATCACCTACGCAGGTGTAACTCAGGAGTACGTTGATGCGCAGTTCTCACGACTTCAGGGAATAATGAATCGCAACTACGATGCGCGACGCACCAGTCATAACTTTAGTGGAGACATCACAAGAAGTGTGATCACCGATAGTACTGTTGATGACAGCACTATTACCAACTCTGTATTTGAAGGCGGAACCATCAATGGAAGCGTGCTAACTGTTGCAACCACCTCAATAAATGGAACATTGACAGTTACGGGCGACACATCCATAAGTGGAACCCTAAGCGCAGGAGGGCTTTCTGTATCGTCTATTTCCTCTTCAGGACAGATAACTGCACCGTACTTTACGGCAACTTCAACAACAGAAGTCTCAACATTCCCAAATCTTATTGCAACTCAAGCAACCACCACAAACGCAACTTCAACTAACTTCTTTTCAACAAACGCAATTCTTGCAAACGCAACATCCACGAATCTGTTTGCGACAAACGCTACCCTTCAAGAATTGCTTGGTACAAACGCAACTATTACGAATGCAACAACCACAAGTTTGTACTCAACACTCGCCACGATCGTTGACGCATTCTTTACAAACATCACCGCAACACTCGCAACGCTTACAAATGCAGTTATCACAAATCTCACTGCTACAAACTCTACTCTCACAAATGCAACAACTACGAATGCCACAACGACTGACTCACTTGCACTCACGTACGTAACCCCATCTCGTCTTCTTTCTGTAAACGCAAACGGTACGGTTATCTCAGCGGATCTCTCCTCTTGGGTAGCTGGAACAAGCAATCAAGTAAGTGTTGCTGACAATGGTATCGGAGGAATTACGCTCTCTCTTCCATCGCAACTCTCTCTTTCATATGCTTCCTCAACAGGAATTTCAGCACTGGACTTCTTCTCTGTAGGAAGAACCTCAACGACAACTATTCGTGGAAATGGAGCAACCAGCACATTTGCAGGAGGTGTTCAGGCTTCTATCATTGAGGGACTTGAGTACATTGCAGGTCCGTATGTGCTCGCAACTTCAACAACCGCAACCTCTGCATTCTCTGGAAATATTGCTGTAGGACGCAATGCGACATTCGGCACTACAGCAGCAGACACCCTTACGGTAAACAGTGCAGTTGGATCCAATCTCATTCCATCAACAAATAACACGTATGATCTTGGTTCTCCTGGTGCGTACTGGCGCCGCGGTTATATAGATGAGCTCGTCGTGAACAATCTGTCCGCCGCGTCCTCTTCGGTCTCTGGAACAGTTTCAGATACGTTTACGCTTAACTCAGACAACGCAACAAATGATCTTGAGGACATCTCTCTTATCTTCAAGAGAGGAAGTGCGTCTCCGAACGCACTCCTTACTTGGAACTCAAGCACAAAGCGCTTTGAGTTCAATATGCCAGTGTATTCACAGAACGGTATCTTTACGTATGCCTCCACGACAGCACTTACCGTATCAGGGCAAGCAAATATCGGATCTCTTGCAGGAGCATCTGTATCTTCACTAACAAATAACTATCTTCCTAAGTGGAACAATGGGACATTCTCAAACTCACTAATTTATGACAATGGTTCTTCACTTGGGGTTGGTACCTCTTCACCTTCAGCAACTCTCTCTGTTGCTGGGAACAGTCTCATTTCAGGAACTTCATACACAGAAGGTCTCGCAACCTTCCTCTCAGGCTTCAACATCGGCGGTTCAACCTTTACCTCACTCCTCGGCAACGGCCTCACAAACGTAGGCGGTACGCTTACCGTCTCAACAACTAGCCTTGCTTCAGGATTCTTCCAACAGGATGGGAATACATTTGGAGCACTTGCCACACTCGGTACAACTGATGCCTATGGACTCCGGTTTGTAACAGGAGGCACAGAACGAGCTCGTTTTGATACAAGTGGACGCTTTGGATTTGGTACTTCAACCCCAGCAGTATCTTTTGATATCTTTGCAACTGATGCGCTCCGTCTCCCAACAGGAACTTCTGCACAGCGCCCAGCGGGAGATGTCGGCTATGTACGCTACAACCTCACCACACACCAGTTTGAAGGATACGGAGATTCTGGAGTCTGGCAGGGACTTGGAGGCGTTATTGATGCAGATCAAGATACGTACATAACAGCAGACACTGCTAATGCAGACGAAGATACGCTCCGTCTGTTTACCGCAGGAAGCGAGCGACTCACCATTTTGCCGAACGGGTATGTAGGTATAGGTACAACAACTCCTGGGCAGAATCTCTCAGTAGCTGGTACTGGTCTTTTCTCTGGTCTCGCGACATTCATGTCAGGCTTCAATGTAGGAGGATCTACTTTCACCTCACTCCTCGGCAACGGCCTCACAAACGTAGGTGGCACTCTAACGGTCTCAACAACTTCTCTGGCCTCTGGTTTCTTCCAGCATGAAGGGAATTCCTTTGGAGGAACTGCAGTGCTCGGAACCAACGATGCACAGAGCCTTGCATTCGAGACAAATGGTTCAACCAAGATGACCATTCTCTCCGGGGGATCTGTCGGTATTGGTACTGCGACTCCTGGTCAAGAACTGGAAGTTAATGGGGACATTCTTCTTGGTGCAGCTGCACCAAGCCTATATCTTGGCAGCGATTCCGATCAGTACATCACAGGAAATGCAGCGTCAAACTATTTGTCTATTTCTACTGCAAACGCTGAACGACTTCGCATAAACTCTTCGGGCAACGTTGGTATTGGTACGACAGCACCTGGGTACAGGCTCGACATAAGTGGGTCTTCGGCAATGCTACGCTTGCAGAGTTCAAATACCAACGCATATATACAACTGGACACAACCGTTGCCGCTGGTGCGCTTATTGGTAGTGAAAATGGCCGGATGTTGTTTAGGCCGAACTCAACTACTGGTGAAGTCTTGAGTATTGCAGCTGCCGGAAATGTTGGTATCGGCATCACGGCCCCCGCAGCCCGACTTGATGTGCGATCTTCTACTGGAGCCGTGTCTGCACTCTTTGGAGACGCAACAGCGGATGCCACGAATAAGACAGGCAGGATTGGTGTCCCACACTACACCAACGCTGAAGAGCCAATGGCATTGCTAACTGGAATTAGTTCCTCTGGCTCCAATCTCTTATCTATCGGCGGCGGCACTTCGCTCATGAACGCTGCTACTGAATTAAACTTCTACTCGGCTGCAAATAATACCAGCACCACCGGTACGCTTCGCGGTGCTTTGTATTCGTCAGGGAACTGGGCGTTCGGTATCAATGGCGGCAATGTCGGTATTGGTACCACGACTCCTGACACAACTCTCAACGTAGTAAGGGGGAGCGCTCTACGCTCTTGGACGGCGAGCGTGGCTACAGTTGGTCTGTTTGAGCGCAGTAGTAGTTCGGGCGGGGCAGCGTACGTCTCTATTGTGTCTGGGAATGCAGGCCTTGCACGCCTACAGCTTGGAGACACGGATTCAGAGGCTCAAGGATTGTTGCAGTATGACAACAGCAACAACGCACTCTCTCTATGGACTGCAGCGGCTCAGCGTTTGACGATAGATTCTTCTGGCAATGTTGGTGTGGGCACAACCACACCTTTCTCCCCGGCGTCTATTGGAAGGGTTCTTAATATCTATAACGGTTCTGGAAATGCAGGGTTAAATATTTCATCAGGCGCAGAAGATTTTGAAGTCGCTAATGTATCAGGCGACCTGTGGTTCATTGATGACAACAGCACAAAGCTGGTTATCAAGAACACCACTGGCAATGTCGGTATCGGGGAAACCTCTCCCGGCTCTAAGCTTTCCGTATCTGGCGGAGCAACTATCGGTGCTTCCTATGACACAACTGTAGCTCCAACTAACGGGCTTCTTGTGGAAGGTAACGTCGGGATTGGTACTTCCTCGCCTAGCAGGACGCTCCATGTAAGTGGTGGAACACAGGATATTGTCGCAACCTTTGAGTCCTCGGATTCAGTCGCAGGTATAGAATTTAGGGACAACACAACCGGCGCGGCTGTGGGTAGAGTCAGTATTCGTGCTACGGGCGATAATATGAACCTCTACGCGGGCGGAAGTGAAAAGCTGACTATACTTTCAGGAGGAAACGTCGGTATCGGCATAACCTCTCCTAATGCAAAACTCCAAGTAGCGGGAGATACCTATATAGGAGCAGTGGGAACTCAAGCGCAGGCTCGGTTCTATTCAAACTCCGCAAGTGGTACAGGGGCCTATGGTTACATTCAGGCAAGCAATTCAACTCTAGGACAGCTTGATTTCGTTGCGGGGCAAGGCTCTGCTGCAATAGTAAACCGCTTCTCGTTCAGTGCTGTGGTAGCGCCAGCAGTAGACGCTACGTATGATCTTGGTAGCAGTGGCTTAGGATGGAGGTCGTTGTGGGTGAGCGGAACAAACAATAGCTATATAGGAGGGAACTTAGGAATTGGTAATTCAAGTCCTACTGAGAAATTGGATGTAGCAGGCACTATTGAGATTAGCGGAGCAGAGGGTTACCTCAAGTTTACGGGACAACGGTCAGATTATCTTACTGGTGTAGGTGCGTCTTCTATCTACCAAAGTGATGATGATGGCTCTGGATATCCATTTTTGGGAGTAGGCAACCTTATTCTCCAGTCACGCTCAGATGCACAGAGGGACATTGTGTTCGCTACATACAGCACTCTAGGTGCGAGTGTTGGGGCCCGCATGGTTATTACCGGAGCAGGACTCGTTGGTATCGGTACTACTTCGCCAACTGAAGCACTTGATATCAATGGCAATCTCAAAGTATCTGGCACGATTGCAACTACTGGCGGATTCTCAGATCTCTTAAAGATTAGCGGGACTTCTATTCCAACCCTTGAATTTAATGACCCAACAACTGCAGTCTTTGATGCTCGGGAAATCGGTAAGCTCTCTTGGAAGATGAATGACGCCAACACTGGCGGCACTACTGAACTCGGGAATATTGCCATGATATTTAGTGACAATACTGTTGCAGGAGCAGCGCAAGCAACTGCAGGAGAGGGTTCTGACATGGTCTTCCGTACAGGTCTCGTGGGTGTGACTGGCAACACTCAGACAATTACGGAACGCATGAGGATCACTAAGAGTGGCAACGTCGGTATTGGTACTGCAAGTCCAAACGCCACGCTCGGTGTCGCGGGCCGCGCCCTTATCGGCAATGTTGATGTGGGCGGCGTGCTCGGTGTCTTTAACGGGTCAACTGGAGCTGTTGCAGCGTTTCAGTCGAGCGGCGCAACAAATGGCGACACGCTCGTTGCCATTAACGGTGCGGCTACCGCAGGAACTGTCTACGGCCTCAAAGCCTCATTGAACACGACCGCAAACGCGCTCTTTACCATGCAGCAGGGCGGGGCTGGCAACGCGGTATTCGAAAGCCTTGTTCTTGGTGCGGGAGATGCGCTGTCTCAATATGCAATAAACGGAGGACAGACATGGAGCGTGGGGCTCGACAACTCAGACAGCGACAAGTTCAAGATAAGCGGGAGCGGGAGCCTGGGTACAACGGACCGTCTAACTATAGATACGAGCGGCAATGTCGGTATTGGGACGACAAGTCCAACCTCACTTCTGTCTCTTGCGTCAGGAACTACAGCAGCTAGCGGCATCGCGTTTGGAAGCGATGTAAACTTGTACCGTTCATCAGCGAATCTTCTCAAAACAGACGATGATATTGTTCTAGGTTCCGGTCTCTACCTTCAAAACAGCGGAACAGTATACGGAAGCCAGTTAGTTAATCTATCTAGCGGCGATAATGCCGCGGTCGGGGTTCCAAGCACAGGCGTGGTGATTAATCGGAATATAGCAGACGCGAACTCGGCGTTGCTGGTCTCACAGGTCCACGCAGGCTCGACAGGAGATATCGTGCAATTCCTAAACAGCGCAGGGGCGCAAGTAGTCATCAAGCAAAGCGGGAATGTTGGTATCGGCACCACCTCGCCGTCCTACCCGCTTGCAGTTGAAGGGGACATAAATGCAAACGGCAAGTACCGCGTAAACGGAACACAGGTGCTCTACCTTCCGAATCAGACAAGCCTCACGGGCTCATTGATCTATGGAAATGGAGGAAACTCGCTCTCTAACACTTCTGGAAACGAAGGACGTTACAACACTGGCCTTGGCCTCGGTGCGTTAACTGCAATGACCACGGGTAGCTTCAATACTGCTATCGGACAAAACGCCCTTGAAGACACCACTACGGGAACATTCAACGTAGGTCTCGGCGGCTCAGCGTTGTTCCAGAACATAACTGGTTCATTTAACTTGGCCATCGGCTACTCAGCACTTGGTGGTTCAACAAGCAACAGTTCTACTGTAGCAATTGGTACTCAGACCGGTGACCGCGTGACTGCTGACGGCGGAACCTATATTGGTCATCAAGCAGGACGTGGAGCTTCTACGTACTCATCCACCGGAACCACTGCCGTAGGTTTCCAGGCTGGTTCAATCGGAACACCAGGAAACTACAACACCTTCCTTGGGTACCGTGCCGGATATATTGTCACTGGCGCAACGAACACATTGCTCGGCTATCAGGCAGGAGACAATGTAACGTCAGGTTCAAATAACATTGTTATTGGAAACAACATTGACGCTCCTTCCGCAACGGCAAGTAACCAATTGAATATTGGAAACATAATCTTTGGTACTACTATCTCAGGAACCGGTACTACTCTCTCAACAGGAAATATTGGTATCGGCACCACAAACCCTCTTGCAAAACTTGTTGTTGTTGGAGGCAATGCGAACTCGTTCCGGATAGATAACGCAGGAGAACAGTATACGTCTATGGACTACTACAATGCAGGTAGTTCCAAGGCAACCACCTACTACGATAATTCAGGCGCTGAGTTTGTAATGCGTACAACTGGATCAGCAAGTATTGGCTTTGATACGAACCTCACCCGAAAAATGACGATAACGAGTGCAGGCAACGTTGGTATCGGTACCACGACGCCGGGCACCCTCTTGTCTATTAGCGGGTCAAGTGCTGCTCTTACTATAACGGATACACGAGACGTCACTGGATCTATCGGAGATGTGGTGAACAGCATTGATTTCAGGAGTAATGACGCTAGTAATCTTCTCGCAGGCGCAGTACGTACAAAGATAAGTAGTGTTGCAGAGGACATCTACTGGTCTCAGACGGGACTGGCATTCTCAACGCATAATGGAACAACACTTTCAGAAAAGTTACGAATCACTAATGCAGGCAGCGTTGGTATCGGTACAACGACTCCACAAGGTCAAATGCATGTAATTGGGAACATTTTTGCAACCGGCTCAAATGGTGCAGGGGGGCCTGGTGGACTTGGTCTCGTCGCTATTCCAGGCTCTCCTATATCAGGGCGCCTTACGTACGGTACAGATGGCACTGGGTGGATGTTCAGAATCGCAAAGAATCAGGGAGGTACTGTTACAGACCAATTTACTATCGTAGACAATGGAAACGTCGGTATTGGTACCACAAGTCCAATTTCAACACTCCATGTAGAGAACACGATAGGGACGGCCTCAACGCAGCTCTCTATAGTAAATGGGGTGAGTAGCGACTTCACTGGTAGTTCCATCTTGCTTCAGTCAGCAAACACTGCACGAGGTAACGGTATATTCTCACTAAACGGTTCCTCAGAATGGTACATGGGTACTCCGTACTCTAATGATGTGTTTACCATAGCTCGGTCTGCTACTGCGACACACTCAAATGCAACTGCGCAGCTGACAAATAGTCTTCTAACAATATATCCTACGGGCAAGGTCGGTATCGGTACATCAACTCCAGCAACAACGCTTGATGTGTACTCCAGTGGCAACACGGGGCTTCAGGTGGGCGGGCCTTCCACTGCAAGTCCATATATTCAATTGAATCAGGGGGCAGTGACAAGAGCATTTATGCAGTACAATAATGCTGGAGGCTATACTGAATATTACTCTTCGGCTCCACACTACTTCTCAACGAGTAATGTTGGTATCGGCGACACCTCTCCTGACGCCAAGTTGGATATTCTCCAAGCAAGCGATACATCCGCACAAGGTTTCCAGATAAGTCGCTCAAATGATACGGATTATACAAGACTCTACATGTCAGCAGGTGTCGGCTCACTTAGCGATACCCTCATCTTTAATACTTCCTTCGGAGGAGATGTTGCTGCAATTGGCAGGGATGGAAGTGCATACTTTGCCGGCAACGTTGGCATTGGTACAGCGAGCCCTACAAAAAAGCTGCTAGTTGCAACGAACACAGTAAATGGAGACGGTATCACTGTGGTCAATGGGAGCACCGGTTCATATCTCACTCTTGAGGCAAATGGTGCAACCGGCTTTGGTGTTAGTAAGTGGGCACACTCTACGGTGCTGGAGGCGGTTCCTTCCTCAACAGGAGGATTAGTGCTCGGTGCGTACACAGGGGATATAACCTTCCAGACATCAGGCAGAAGCAACAGCATGACTATACTCGAGAACGGCAACGTCGGTATCAATAACACGAGCCCTTCTTATAGATTTACGGTCTCAGACTCTACATCAAGCGGTATAGCAGGACGATTTGCGCAAGGCGGTCTAGGTAGTCCGTTCGGTATCTATGCAACTGCTTCAGGGGCGGGTACGCAGAACACAGCGGGATACTTCCAGGCAGGTAGTGCAACAACCAACATTGGAGTGAACGCAGATGTGGCAGTGGGCGCAAATAATTACGCTATCTATGCAGGAAACACAGCCAAGTCATACTTTGCTGGCAACGTTGGTGTTGGGCCTGCCTCTCCACTTTCTAAATTGCATGTTTCAGCAACTGCAGCTGCAAGTATGACCCTTGGTTCTCCTACAGGTGTAGGTCTCACAGTTTCTCCAACTGGAGGCGGCTACGGTCTTAACTTTGGAGCAAACTCTGATGGAAAGTCTTGGATTCAAGGAGGACGTGTTGATGGAACTGCAACTGCATACAACATTAGTATGCAGGCGGCAGGCGGTAACGTCGGTATCGGTACCACAAACCCTTCAGGAATGCTCACTGTCGGTGGTGTCCAGAGCGGTAATGCAGGTCTTGAAATTGTCCCAGGATCGGGTATTACGATGCAGGCGTATAATCGCACGAGCGTTGCCTATGCTTCTTTGAGTCTAGACGGAACAGCAATCAACATGCGCCCAAGCGGAACAATCATGGCAATAGTTAACGGAAGCGGACTTTTTGTATCAAACCTTGTCTCTTGTGGAGGTGTGCAGACAAACGGCTCAGGACTCATGAGCTGTACGTCAGATGAAAACCTTAAGGATGTAGAGAGTGAATTCACTTCTGGCCTTACGGCAATCCGTGGCATTACCCCACAGACCTACACATGGAAGGAGGGAACTGAGTACTTTGATGGAGGAATCCAGTACTCAGGATTCATTGCGCAGAACGTAGGAGCAAATATCCCTGAAGCGATGTCTACAGGCGCAAGTGGATTCAAGCAAATCAACACCACGACAATCCTTGCAGCATCTGTGAACGCAATTAAAGAACTGGGAGACCGTACTGACTCGCTTTCGCTCGCGACCTCAACACTCGCTTCACGCCTCACCGTACTTGAAGCAGCATCGTCAACACCAAAGGCTGTTGCGGCAACTGACCTTACAGCAACAGGCATCATTGTGACGGGGAATGGCTCCTTCACAGAAACAGTGTCCGCAAAGCGCTTCACTGTTGCAAACATAGAGCAGAGCTTCTCAATAGGAAGCACCACTGTATCAGTTGAGCTCCCTTCAAATGTACTCACTACTACAGGAAATGCAGACCTCTATAAGGTTGCTACGTACGCTATTGCAAAAGTACAAGCACTTGCAGACAGAACAGATCTTCTTGCGACTCGTATTGATTCAATTGAGTCTCGTTTGGTTGCACTTGAGAACGCGACTACTTCAGTTACAAGTATTGCGACCGGCACTCTTGATCTTGCAACAACAACAATCAAACAAGCACTCCGCAGCCTCGGCATTATGATTGAAGACGGTATCGCGCAGTTCCAGACACTGGTCTTCCGTCAGCTCGCAGTGTCTCAAGACGAAGACGGTGCATCGTCTGCAGGACAAGAAACTATCCTAGAAGGGAACACTGCCGTAAGGGTGGAAAACCAGTTTGTGCTCACAACTTCAAAGATCTTCGTTACCTTCACGAGTCCTGTTGAGGGCGCGTGGTACATCAGCAACAAAGAGCAGGGAAGCTTCAGGGTTACACTTGAACGTGCACAATCTTCAGATGTAAGCTTTGACTACTTCATCCTTCAGACTGAAGGCCAGCTCGCTTCACCTGCCGGTGCTCCGCAACCAGTACAACAACCGGCGCCGCTTCCAGCAGTACCGCCAACCTCAGATCAGCAGGGAGGAAATGAAGGAGGTACTTCAGCACCAGAAAACACCTCTGGAGACACAACTGCCCCACAGATAACATTGAACGGACAAGCAGCAAGAGAAATCACAAAGGGAAGTAGTTGGACTGATCCAGGAGCAACTGCAACAGATGAGACTGATGGAGATCTCACGGCAGCTATACAAAAAACAGGCTCTGTAGATACAAATACAGTAGGCACCTACACAATCTCTTACTCCGTCTCTGATGCCGCAGGAAACGAGGGCCACGTATCACGCATTGTGACTGTTAAGGAAGGTACAACTTCAGGATCTGGTACTACTCCAGCTCCAGCACCTACCCCGGCTCCAGCTCCAGCACCTGAGCCAACACCCGAACCTGCGCCAGCTCCTGCCCCTGCGCCAGCACCTACCCCGGCTCCAGCTCCCGCTCCCGCGCCTGCACCAGCTCCTGCCCCTGCGCCAGCACCTACCCCGGCTCCGGCTCCAGCTCCCGCGCCTGCACCAGCAGCGTAGCAGTGTGGGGATTGCCCTCATATATTCAGTGCTAGACTAAGGATATATAAGTTAGTGAACTATCTGGTATGGCACTGCGTGTAGCAATCAATGGATTTGGAAGAATAGGAAGGGCATTTGTACGACACTCTTGGGACAATCCAGAGATAGAGCTCGTTGCAGTGAATGACTTGGGGTCAGTAGAGAACCTTGCATACCTGCTTAAATACGACACCGTCTATGGAAAAGCACCGTTTTCTGTAGAGGTGCAAGACGGAAACCTCCGTATTAACGGAAAAGAGGTTCGTTTCCTCTCAGAAAAAGATCCCGCACTCCTTCCTTGGAAAGATGTAGGAGTTGATGTAGTTGTTGAATCAACTGGATTCTTTACGAACTACGAGAAGGCAAATGCACACGTAGCTGCCGGCGCTCGCCGTGTGGTTATTTCAGGTCCTGTGAAGGAAGAGAATCCGCTTGGTGCAACAGTGCTCATGGGGCTTGATGAGAGCAAGATCGGTACCTGTGCCATAACAAGCAATGCGTCTTGTACGACAAACGCATCCTCTCCTGTTATTGCCATTCTTGACGAAACTATTGGTATTGAGAAAGCAGTGCTCTCCACAACACACGCCTACACAGCAAGTCAGTCAATCGTGGATGGTCCTGCAAAGAAAGACATACGCGAGGGAAGAGCAGCAGCACAAAATATTGTTCCTACCTCAACAGGAGCAGCTGTTGCAGTAACAAAAGCGTACCCTGCCCTTGAAGGAAAGTTTGATGGTATTTCACTCCGCGTTCCTGTACCTGCGGGATCTATTGCGGACATTACGTTTATCGCCAAGAGAAACACCACCAAAGAAGAGGTAAACGACATATTGAGAGCAGCTGCGAAAGACCCACACTGGGAAGGATTGTTCGCTGCTTCAGATGAAGAACTTGTATCAAGCGACATAATAAATGAGAAGTACGCCTCAATTGCAGATCTTGCGATGACGCGAGTAGTTGATGGAAATCTCGTAAAGGTACTTGCGTGGTACGACAACGAAGCGGGGTACACAGCGACACTGGTGCGCCATGTACTGAAGGCGGGGAAGCAATAATCTATGATGACGGAAAGACTTAATTCCCGTCAAAAAGGATTCACCCTGATAGAGCTACTTGTTGTTATCGCTATCATTGGTCTTTTGTCTTCCGTTGTTCTTGCGTCACTGAATACAGCGAGAGTTAAGTCACGAGATGCAAAACGCATTCAGGATCTTACCAGTATTAGGACTGCGCTTGAACTGCATTTTCTGGACAGAGGATATTATCCGCAATCGGGATGCGGATGGGACTGTAACGGGTATCGGTACAGCTACGACTCCTCGTGGACAACGCTTGCAGCTGATCTTGCTCCTTACATAAAGCAACTACCAGTAGATCCATTGAATGCTCCAGGGTGCGGCCCATGGGGTAATGGGTGCTACACCTATGCCTATGGAAATGTTGGAAGAAATACCTATCCACACCAGTATGACCTCACGGCACAACTTGAAGACCCTACTAGTTCGCACCGATGTTCTGTAAAGGGATACCTGTTTTATTTCAATAATCAGCCGTGGTGTGGAGGGTACTCTGGACAGATATATGAAGCTTCAAGATAAAAGTAAGTGGTATGCTTAAGATATGAAAGAGGTTCAATTTGATGGAGAACAGTATAGGACTCCTAGGTACCAAGCCCCAAAGAAGAAAGGATTCGCAGAGATGCTTATTGCCTGGGGAATAGTTAAGAATGAACAGCAGGCAGGATATGTACTAGCGGGAGGTGCGGCTACAGTGCTCATTCTCTCTCTTTTTATTTTTTTATCGGGAGGAACGAGTACACTGAATAAGAACCCTTCACTTGTTCCTGAAATTGCCGTACCAATCGGCCCTTAACCTATGACTATATATATTGCCGCAGATCATACTGGTATCATTTTAAAAACGGCACTCGTTGAGTATCTCCAAGAAGCACTTTCATACGAAGTTGAAGACATGGGAGCACATGAAATTGCTCCAGACGATGATTATCCAGACTATGTAGTGCCGTGCGCTAAGAAAGTAGTCGCGAACCAAGGATCTCTTGGGATTGTAATCGGTGGTTCAGGTCAAGGAGAAGCAATGGCAGCGAACCGTGTATCTGGGGTGCGTGCCGCGCTCTTTTACGGACAAGCCCACGCAACAGGTCCTATTGATGCGCTCGGCGCACCAGCCCTGGACGGGTACGATATCATCCGTCTTGCAAGAGAACACAACAACGCAAACATACTTTCTCTTGCTGCGCGGTTTATAACTTTGGACGATGCGAAAGAGGCAGTACGCATTTTCCTCTCAGCAGGATTTACGGCAGACGAGCGACATGTACGACGCATTCAAAAGCTCGGCTAACACTATGGCTATTATCATTCCAGCAATTATCCCTACCTCTAAAGAACATCTTGAAGAGTCTCTTCTGAAGCTCAAAGGGCTCTGTTCTGAAGTACAGGTAGATGTAGTTGATGGAACATTTGCGTCTCCTTTGTCATGGCCCTATGGAACAAAGGATCTAACGGCAATGCACGATGAAGGAGAAATGCTCCCAGGGTGCGGAGAGTTCAGCTTTGAAATTGATCTCATGAGTGCCGATCCTGAGACAGACACAGGACCATGGATAACGGTGGGAGCTACACGGGTAACTGTTCATGCAGAAAGCACCCCGTACCTAAATCGTTTCTTTAAGAATATCCGTGGCGAGTACGGACATGACAAAGATTTTGTGTCAGACTTGCTTTCAATTGGGCTTGCAGTTGGTATTGAAACAGACACTGCTCTCCTAGAGCCCTATCTTGAAGACGTTGAGTACGTACAATTCATGGGAATTCGTTCTATTGGAAAACAAGGACAGGGGTTTGATTCTCGCGTCTTGCCGAAGATACGCGCATTTAAGAAGAAGTATCCGAATATACCCATTCAAGTAGATGGAGGAGTATCTCTAACTACTGCACCTGGGTTACTTGAGGCAGGAGCATCTCGTCTCGTTGTTGGTTCTGCACTGTGGAACTCTGCAGACCTTAAGGAAGAACTAGAGAAGTTTATATCACTCACAGAACGACACGGTATCTACGGATAGGTGCATGGTATTCTCTATATAATGTCACGTACTGATACTGAGCTCGCTCTACTTGATACAAAAGCCGCAGCAATACGCGAAACAATTCTAGACATGCTTGTTGCGGCAGGCTCAGGACATACTGCAGGGCCCTTAGGTATGGCAGATATCTTCGCTGCCTTTTATTTTGATGTACTTGTGCATGACCCGAAGAATCCAGAATGGGAAGAGAGAGACCGGCTACTGCTCTCCAATGGACATATTGTACCGGTACAGTACGCCACCATGGCGCATTCGGGGTATTTTCCTGTAGAAGAATGCCTCACGCTCCGCAAGTTTGGCAGTCGTCTGCAAGGACACCCTGAACGAGACCGGTTGCCGGGCCTTGAGACAACATCTGGCCCGCTTGGGTCAGGACTTTCTCAAGCCTCTGGTATGGCATACGCATTTCGAATGGATGGAAAGAAAAATCGTGTGTACTGCTTGATGTCAGATGGAGAGCAACAGGAAGGAAACATATGGGAAGCAGTTATGTTTGCAGGCAAGAACCGTCTCTCAAATCTTACGGCTGTTATGGACCGCAACAACATTCAGATAGACGGAATGACAGAAGACGTTATGCCGCTGGAGTCTTTAGCAGCAAAATACGAAGCATTCAACTGGCATGTTCTTGAGGTAAACGGACACAACATCTCAGAATTTATTGATGCCGTTGAAACAGCAAAGGCAGTGTACGAGAAACCAACACTCATCATTGCACACACAATTCCAGGGAAAGGAGTTCCTGAGATTGAGTTTGACTACAAGTGGCACGGAAAGCCACCCTCAAAGGAAGAAGCAAAGCGCTTTATTCAGCAATTACGCTCGGGAGCGGGAAGGGTGCCGAACGAGTATGCCTAAGAGAGGATTCACACTCATAGAACTTCTCGTTGTTATTGCAATTATCGGCATTCTTTCTTCAGTGGTGCTTGCTTCTTTGAATACTGCTCGCGAGAAAGCAAAAGTAGCAAACGCAGTGTCTCAACTAAGACAGTTTCGTAATGTGGTGGCGTTGTATTTTACGGACACCGGACAGTATCCTGCAGGGTGTGGACTAAGTTGCACAGCGAGTACTGACCCGTATTTAAATGCACTTGGTGTTCCTGGGTGGAACGGCCCGTATTTTGCAGGTGGTGTGTGGAATCTAGAACACCCATGGGGAGGACACTTCACCATAGACAGTGCTGACCTTACGGGAGACGGTCAGCCAGAGATGTATTTCTTTCTGGACGAGGATGCACCAGGAACCAATAGTAGCGACAACACGGGAATCATACCGTTGTCTGCTCTCCTTGCCATTGATAAAACTCTTGATGATGGAGATCTTGCAACAGGAAACTTGCGTGGCAATGGACTTGGCTTTACCTCAGCCGTAGGGGAGTTGGTGTACGCACCTCAATTTTAAATACTCCGCGTCCCTTCCTACGGTATACTTATACAAATATGATACAGCCGACAGCACATCTCGCAGACAATCTTTTTGCAAAAGATATAGAAAAGAAACCAACTCGTGATGGATTTGGTACTGGAACAGTTGCGGCAGGAAAAAAAGACAAGAATGTCGTTGTGTTGTGTGCAGATCTAAAAGAATCAACACGTGCGGAATGGTTTGAAAAGGAGTTCCCTGATAGATTCGTTGAGATTGGTGTTGCTGAGCAGAATCTGGCAACAGTAGGGAGTGGTATGGCGGCTGTAGGAAAGGTGCCATTTGTTGCGTCCTATGCCGCCTTTTCTCCGGGACGAAACTATGAGCAGATACGAACAACTATTGCGCTGAATCAACAGCACGTCATTGTGTGTGGTATGCACGCAGGTGTTTCAGTAGGGCCAGATGGTGCAACGCATCAGATGCTTGAAGACATTGGCCTCATGCGTATGCTTCCTGGTATGACGGTGCTTGTCCCAGGAGACGCGCTTGAAGCGCACAAGGCAGTGGTTGCTGCGGCAACACATAACGGACCGGTGTATATACGATTTGGACGCACGGCCTCTCCTGTCTTTAGTACTGAAGAGACTCCGTTTGAAATTGGAAAGGCAGTTCTGCTTTGGGATCACGCAAAACCGCGGGTAGCAATTATGTCTACAGGAACACTTTCATACCAGGCACTGCTTGCAGCAAAAGCACTGGCAGCAGAAGGTACTGAAGTCTCTGTACTTCATGTGCCAACAGTTAAACCACTTGATACAGAAGCAGTACTCGCTCTTGCAAAACGTGCTGGCCGCATTATCACAGTTGAAGAACATCAGACGATGGGAGGCTTCGGAAGTGCAATTGCCGAATGTGTTTCAGAACACTATCCAGTGCCAGTGCATCGTATGGGAGTGCAAGACCTGTTTGGACAGTCCGGAGATCCTGATGAATTGATGCAGCACTATGGGCTTTCTGCTACTCACATAGTTGAAGCCGTTCGCTCGTAGAGTGCCGTATACTAAACAGGTGAAGGGAAAGAAACTAAATCTTTACGTCGCGGCACTGGTTATAACAGTATTCGGTGCCGGAGCAACGATGCTCATTGTTTCTGCAGCGTCTGACGTGGCCGTACCTGAGTACGCAAACGTTGATCCCTTTTCTCCTACCGTTGATTTTGGACACTAAAAAGCCTGCAAAATGCAGGCTTTTTTCTAGTTGAGTTCCGTAAGTGTGTATTCCGGCGGAGCATCTTTTAAGTACGCGTCCAATGCCTCTCGTGTGAGGAGACCTTTTTGTGCACCCACTTCCTGTACAACTGACATAGAGTTAATAGGGCCCCAGAGGAGTGCCTGGTCTAGAGGGTATCCAAGTGCTAGCGCTACAGCAACGGTTGCAGAGAATGCATCTCCCGCTCCGGTGCGTTCAAAGGGGGGACGAGTATCAGGATACATAGGCACGTGTAGTTTTCGTGCACCGTCATATGCATACGCACCTTCTCGTCCGTCAGTAATAACTACAATCTTTGGGCCAAGCGCGTGAATCTCTTCAAGGAGTACTTTTATGTCGTGCTCCTCAGGGAGTTCTAAGATGCGCTGAGCTTCTTCTTTGTTTGAGAAGAAAAGCTCGCTTCGTGCGTAGAGGGGAGCCAACGCTTCTTTGCCGATCTTCATTTGGAATGTTCCCGGCTGGAACACGAGCTTGGTCTCTGGGTGTGCCTCAAGCAATGCAACGAGTGCTTCATGGTACGGAAGAGAATTCTCTGCAAGTGAAGAAAGGTATATCCATTTCGGGCTCTCAGACAGTTCTGGGACGGTGTATGCAAACTCTTCGTGCTTAACCAAAATAGTGCGCTCACTGCCGTACCAGAGAACGAAATGATAATTAGTTATTTTCCCTGCCTCCGTCACCATAAGTGAGGTGTCTACCCCCTCTTTCTGAAGTACTTCAATACACTCAGTTCCGTATCGATCATCTCCTACATAGGAGCGCAGGGATGCAGGAAGACCAAGACGGCTCGCTGCAACTGCTGCATTTGATGCGTTTCCAACAGCAACGGCGTGTACGGCGTACTCGTAGGGGATTTTGTCTCCAAAACGCATGCAAATCTCTTTGCTCTCAGGATTAACTCCTGGCGCAACGTGTGCATCTGTAAGGCGAATAAACGGTTCTGTAACAATGTCGCCTATAGCGAGAAATTCAATGTGTGACATAGAGGTAGTATAGCAAGCTTGTGTACTAAGAGCTGTGGAGTACCTATACAGGCTATACTGTTTTCATATGACCAATCTTTCAGATACAGCGCAGCAACTGGTAGCTCATGGGAAAGGTATTTTGGCTGCAGACGAGAGCTTTTCAACTGCAGACAAACGACTTCGTGAGTACGGAATAGAGCCGAGCGAAGAAATGCGTCGCAAGTTCCGTGACATGCTTCTCGCGACACCTGGAATTGATACGTATTTGTCTGGGGTTATTTTGTACGAAGAGACACTAGAGCAAAATGCTGACAATGGAATTCCGTTTGCAACACTTCTTGCAAACGAGCATGTGCTCCCTGGAATCAAAGTAGATCAAGGACTGGACGAATTCCCCGATTCCCCTGGAGAGAGTATTACTAAAGGATTACTTGGGTTACCGGAACGGCTTCAAGAATACCGAGATACGTATGGAGCTCGCTTTACGAAGTGGCGTGCAGCCATTCGTATTGAAGGGGATCGTCTTCCAACTTCAGCAATGCTTGTTGAGAACGCGAAGCGCCTTGCAAGCTACGCCTACGAAGTACAAAAGGCAGGTATGGTTCCTATGGTAGAACCTGAAGTGCTTCTTGAGGGAGCACACAGCAGACTCCGTGCACGAGAGGTTGTGGAAACAACGTTGCATGTACTCTTTGATGCGCTTGCTGAACAGAACGTTGATCTCTCGGGAATACTCCTTAAGACGTCAATGGTGCTCTCAGGAAGCAAGAGCGGCCGCACGGATACGTCAGAGGAAGTGGCAGAGGACACGCTTGCGGTATTGCTCGCTAGTGTGCCTAAGGAAGTGCCTGGAATTGTATTCCTATCAGGCGGACAGGGTCCAGACCAAGCAACTGACAATTTAAGAGCCATTACCGCCAGAGCAAAGGAGGTGCAGGCACCATGGATCCTTACGTTTAGCTACGCCAGAGCCCTTCAGGAAGAAGCACTTGCTGTATGGAAAGGGAAGGATGAGTATGAGGACGCAGCAAGAGAGGTCTTTATAGGAAGACTTAAAAAAGTCCAAGCCGCTCTTGCATAACTGTGGTTGAAGAATACCGCAAAGACGGTATGGTGTATTTATGGCTGTTGAATTTAATGAGCCTACCTATACCGCATCTCAGACTGTAGGTGCAGCGCGCAAACCATCCCTCTTTGTAAGAATCATCTTGAAAACAGGTCTTGCAAAGGATGTGGCACAGGCAGAAAAAGTCCTCCTTATACTGATTTGCGCCGCATTCCTTGCGGCCCTAGGTATATTTTTTGTAAGTAGCTCTGGAACTTCAGGAGTAGTCCCACTTCCAGAACCGATACTATGAACAGAAGGAGAAGCGGATTTACTCTCATAGAGCTTCTCGTGGTGATAGCCATAATTAGTCTGTTGTCTTCTGTGGTGATTGCCTCTCTAAATACCGCACGACTTAAGGGTAGGGAAGCAAAGCGCCAAGCTGAAATTGCATCAGTTATGCGAGCAATTAGTCTCTATAGGCTAGACAATCCAGGGAGCTACCCACCCATTGGGGGCGACTTGCATGGATGTACTACAAACACCTGTTTATCAGTGCTCACCGACGAACTGGTGCCCAAGTACATACAAGAAATTCCCATGGACCCAAAATTTGGTAATACGAGCACCGGATATAGGTATTGCAGGAGTGGTTCATACCCAAACGAATATGCAATTTTAAGGCAGAGTGAAAAGACAGGAGCATGGTGTTCGGTCCAAACACCGGCTCCGGTATCGGGAACATTTTGCTGGCATACTGCAGGGGTGCCTACGTATCCGCGCTGCAATTAACTTGCCTCACAGGCTGTTTTCAGGCATACTCCATTCCACTATGCACAGCCTTACCGCAACCCCCCGCACTGTTACTGGAAAGACCTCTGAGCTTCTTGCAAAGGACGGCCTTATTCCAGCAATAGTCTACGGTCCGAAGCAGGACCCTATTACCATTTCTCTTTCGCTTCATGAGTTTGAGGCAGTGCTTCGCCATGGAGGAGAATCTGCGCTTATAGAACTCTCTGGACTTGAGAAGCCAATGCAGGTGCTTATTCATGATTTGGATCGCGACCCAGTGACCCATACTCCTCGCCATACTGATTTGTATGCAGTTCAAAAGGGAGCAAAGGTAACGGTATCAACACAGCTTTCATTTGTGGGTGAGTCTCAGGCAGTAAAAGAAGGTGCAAACCTTGTTAAGGTGCTTCATGAAGTGGAGATTGAATCAGATCCTTCAAAGATTCCTACTGAGATTGAAGTTGATATCAGCTCGCTCGTTACTCTTGAGGACCAGATCCGCGTATCAGACATTAAGGCCCCAGCAGGTGTTGAAATCCTTACTCCTGGAGATGAGATCGTTGCTCTAGCGCAGGCTGTTGAAGAGGAGCCAGAAGAGGAGACGGCTGCTCCTGACATGGACAGTATTGAGGTTGAGAAGAAAGGAAAGGAGGAAGAGTCTACAGAAAGCGAATAACCCTTCATTTTGTGCAAAAACCCTCGCATGTATGTGCGGGGGTTTTTGTTCGTCTGATATACTACGAACTGATTTATGCGAAGATATTTTGTCCTCCCGCTCATACTAGGTGCATTGCTATTAGGTCCTGCACTGCTTTTTGCACAAAGTACTGATTTAACAGCGCAAGAGCGTGCGGCGCTTGAACGACAGCTTGCACAGCTTGAGGCTGATATGAAAAAGACGCAGGCTACTATTGATACGCTCTCCTCACAAGGAGAATCATTGCAGCGAGACATTGCTATCTTGGATGGAGAAATCAAGAAAGCAAAGTTGCAGGTGCAAACTACTGAAGTTGAAATACGTGCACTCTCTGCAGGTATTGTTGTGCACGGGAAAACAATTAACAATCTCTCTGCAAAACTAATTCGCGAAAAGGATTCCCTTGCGCAGATTATTCGCAAAACTGATGCGCTTGACGAGTACACACTTGTTGAAGCAGTGCTCTCAACAGAAGATCTCTCTGATTTCTTTGCGGATCTAGATTCCTTTGCAAGCATTAAGGCTGCGATGCGGGAATCGTTTGAAGAGCTTCGCGATACCCGTCAAAAAACAGAAAAAGAAAAGACGGGGCTAGAAGGAGCACGTACTGATCAACAAATACTTAAGTCCGCTCTTTTGTTGAACCAACAGAAGGTGCAAGCGAAAGAAGCGGAAAAGAAGAAACTACTTGCAGAAACAAAAGGACAGGAGAGTCAGTACCGCCAGCTAAAGTCAGCACAGGAACAGACAGCTGCACAGATACGCGCAAAGTTGTTCCCGTTGCGAGACACCAGTGGTATCCAGTTCGGACAGGCTGTTGAGTATGCAAAAACGGCATCTCGTATAACGGGTGTGCGTCCCGCACTCATTCTTGCAATTCTTTCCCAAGAATCTGATCTTGGAAAGAACGTAGGACAGTGTCTTATAACAAGTCTTGAGACAGGAGACGGAAAGGGAAAGAACACAGGAACACCGTTCCCTGGCACCATGAAAGTACCGAGAGACACAGTACCGTTCGCACGCCTCATGAAAGCGGCAGGACGTGATTGGGCAAACACACCGATATCCTGTCCGCTTCCTGGAGGGTACGGAGGCGCTATGGGACCAACGCAGTTTATTCCTTCAACATGGGAGATGTTTGAAGGAAAAATAAAGAGCGCACTTGGTGTTGCCGCAGCTGATCCATGGAATGCACTTCATGCAATTACTGCTACGGGACTCTATCTTGCTGACGTGGGTGCTACATCGGGTACGTATATTGCTGAGCATACTGCTGCCGCTCGCTACTATGCAGGAGGAAACTGGGCTACTTCTGGGCAGGGGTATGGAAACAGTGTGATGTCAAAAGCTGCAGCCTTCCAGAAAGACATTGATTTCTTGAACGCTAACTAATAAGAAAGAAGTCTAAAAGACAGGGCGTCTTTGGGGTATTGTCTTGCGCGTATTTCTCCACATGGACAACAGGGAACACCAATACCTCTCTCCCTTACAGGTATAATAGGAATATGAAAGTAGTACCACGCTTTCGTTATGTTGTGCGGGGAACACTGTAAACAAGCAATCCCATCTCTTATTTGTGGTAGATGCTCACTATTTCTTTCGCCATGCACATTCTCCGATCCAAACCAGCAATCATTAGTTTCATAGTGCTGGCATTGGCCGTGCTAGGGCTTCTATACTATTTCCTTATTTTTAAGGAAACAAACCCAAAATCAGTGACTCTCCATACCTACGTCTGTAGTGATGGATCGTACTATTTCATGCGTGTTGACGACAAAGCGATTGAGGTTGCTGGTGTGCGATACGAGCTTGTTTCAGAAGAGGAAGGTATGCGCTACGAGGGAACAGGACCGATGGCGTTTACAATTAACGCTCCAGCTCTCAACGTATCGCTTAGAGAATCGGGTGAGGTGATAGCCGCATGCGAGCAAGGTTCAGTTGAAAGCACTCCCATTCTTGAACTGAAAAATATATGACACACATAACTACCGTATCCTTTTTGCATATGAACCGTTCATTCATCTTTCTATTTGTTTTCGCTTCCTTCTTTTTCGCTCTTGCAACACCACAGGCTCAAGCTTGTCGGTTTACCTGTTCTGTTGGCTCTGGAGGCTACATAGAGACTGGTCCAGGGCGCACGGTCTGCCATGCCGGGGATACAGGAGGTGTTGATGCAGCCTGGGAAGGGTGTGATGAGGGGGGTGGCAATGATAGTGGAGGAGGAGGAGGGGGCGGAGGTGGAGGAGGGGGCGGCAGTAATCCCGACCTTACCGCAAGCGGTATCTCTCCACAGTCAGCAACAGTTGGATTTTCACAGACATATTCTGCGACTATCACGAATGGAACTTCGGGGTTTGCGGGCGCGTCAGTTGCTCTCTTCCAGAAGGCAACCAACTCAAGCGGTGCAAATGCGGAAAACATCGGAACTGCCACAACTGAAAGCCTCGGTGGCGGCGCTTCTAGGAATGTCTCTTTGAGCTATACGCAGGGTTCTGTTGGTACGTTCTACATGAGAGCGTGTGCTGATACCAATAATGCAGTCGCTGAGACCAGTGAGAGCAATAACTGTGGTCCGTGGACCGCTGTAAACATTCAGCAGGTAACATCTGGCTCAGCGTGTGCGGTAACCACTACGGTCGGGCAACCAACGCCCTTTACGTTTGATGCAACAGGAAACTTTGCTCCAAGAAACGAAGTACGGTTTGTTGTACGTTGGCAGGGCACTTCTCCTAGTTACTACCCTGACGACACGACGTGGTTCACCTCACTTCCTCAGGTCATATCAAATACTTGGAATGCGCCAGGGACATATACCATGACAGCGAGTGCCATGAGTAATATTGCTGGCGGGGGGTTTGCTGACCCGGTCGCTGTCTCAATTAATGGCTCCGGGTACGCTGTGAATCAATCTTGTGTCGTTACGGTGCAGGGTAATGAAAACCTACCCGACCTTACGGCAGGGAGCATCTCTCCAACAACAGCACGAGTTGGGCAATCGGTTGCGCTCTCTGGAACAGTTACAAATATAGGAGCGGCTGTTGCTCCTGCCAGTAACACCTACTTCAGAATCTTGAATAGTGGAGGAAAGCAAATCTACCAAAACACGGTAAATATACCTGCAATACAGCCGAGTGCAGGGGACACGCGTTCAGTCTCCTACACCTTTACTGCAGAAGGAACGTATCAAGCGCAAATCTGTGGAGACTGGTTTGGATCAGTTACAGAATCAAACGAGAACAATAACTGTGGTCCGCTTACCCCGATTAGCGTAACCAGCATCGTGAATGCGAATACCGTGTCTTGTTCAGTAAGTAATACGAATGTAAATCCTGGCGGGTCAGTAACCTACACAGCAATTCCTTCAGGAAGTGCGACAGGTCCATATACTTGGGTTGCGGACGACGGAGCTACAGGGTTTGGGACTAACGGGACGGCAACACGTACCTTTGCTACTGCTGGTAACTACGGCATGCAGGTCTCTGCGACGGTTACCAGTCCTGCACAATGTCCAATTGTTACCGTTGCTGCGTGTGTAGGAACACCTACCGTAGAGATTACAGCCACTCCAGCTCGTGTGCGGTCAGGGAGTACAACTACCCTGCGATGGTCAGGAACTGCCATAAACAACACCTGTACTATCACGGGTCCTGGCGTGTCTCAAACTGTGTCTGCAGCCTCGTGTACCGTTCCTGAAGGAACTACAAGTTCCGGTACTATCACTACACAGAGTACGTACAGTATTAGTTGTGATAACGGAGCAGTTACTGATTCTGTTATCGTGAACGTTATCCCTGAGTTTGAAGAGTTTTAAAAACACACTATGGACACTACCCCAATTACAGAACAACCAGTCAGCGCAGCACCATCAAAGAAGCGTACCTACATAACAATTGCAGTTGGTTGTCTGCTTGCCGTCCTTGTTATCCTCGCTGCAACACTCATTCGTGTTGATGGCTTCAGTATGTTTGATCGGATTAGGGCAAGTATTGAGTTGCGCAACATACACGCAGTTGAAAGAAACTACACCTCTGTATCTGTGCAGCGTTTCGGAATCATGTCGTTGTCGCCAGTATCATTTGAGTCGCTCCCAGGTACATTGAGCGATTATGCGAGCGCAAAGGGAGTTGCTGTGGGTATCGTAACTCTTACCGATACGGGGGCGCAGGAGATTGTATTACTTAATTCTGAACAAGGCGCACTAACGGGAAGCGAAAGTGCGAAGGCGTCGCTCGCTGTCTCCTCTGACGGTTCTCTAATCGCATACGCTGCGCAAACAGATGGATCACAATCTTTCAATCCTCTCCTTTCTTCGTGGACAGTTCGTATCCTTAACCGTGACACTGGTTCTGATATTGAACTTGGTACTGGATTTGGCCCACAGTTTTTTGCAAGGGATGGGGTTACGTATCTGTTGTTCACGACTCCTGAGGGAATACAAGTTGTTGACACGAGTACAGCTGAGTACCGTGCATTCACTACTCCGTTTGAGTTGAATGACCGCATAGAATTCGCCGTTCGCGTTGCGCCAGACGGGTCATACCTAGCAATGCGTGACTCTGTAACTCAACAGTTCAGTCTCTATGAGATTTATCGTGTAGCGGCAAACATGCCACTAGGTATTAATCCAACAGGTGCTGATCTCGTGGGGCTTCTTGACGTTGCATTCGCCAATGGCTCAGTGTATGGCGTGGATTCACATGACGGAGGTATTGAAGGAGGAGTTGCCGTACTTCGGATAAATCCAAAGAGTGCTGAGGAAGGGAAGCCGATGTATTTATTCCCCGCAACCACCGATTATCGGTTAATCCAATAAGCGTATGACTTCTTCACGCAGCTTTCCATTGCATATAGCATTCCTAATAGCGTCATTGGTTGCTTTGAGTGGTTTCTTGATGCCGCTTACTACGCATGCGCTCCCTCCCTCAGAAGCTGAGATAGATGATGGGGGAGATGGTGGAGGAGGAGGAGGTGGTGGAGATGAGGGATACACGACGCCAACAGTAAGTATCACAGCGTCTCCGTCTAGCATACAGAGCGGTTACTCTTCTCAACTAAGCTTTAACTCGTCAGGCGTAACACGGTGCGTAATTGATAATGGCATCGGTGCCGTGTCCTCAAATATTGGCGGCACGCGTGTAGTATCTCCGACTCAATCAACCACGTACAGAATTAGCTGTGATGCACCACTGGAAGTCGTTACCGATGAAGTGATTGTTAACGTGGCACCTGCGCCGACACCACTCACTGCATACTGCGAAGCTGGTCCGGACACTGCACAAATCAATGAAACCGTGCAGTGGAGTGCGACCCATTCAACAGGCTCTTCATCTGGTCTTGTCTGGCAGCAAGGCGCTTCATTTACCACAAAGATCTGTTCAGGAGGACAAAATTACCAATCATTGAACAGAACGTGTTCTGACGATGTTATGAACGGAGACGCTTGTTCAGTTGAGGGTCAACGTTGTAGACAGAGTGCGGGTTGTGATGGAGATACCTATACAGATGGCGAAGGTCAGCCTAATGCACATACTCAGTACGGAAGTGTTACGCCCTTCACTTGCGTTGCTTCTGGTCCTAGTAATGCTACCTACTCCTACGCATGGACGGGAACAGATGGGCTCACTGGAGCAACACAAGCAGTTTCAAAGGCATATGCCACTGCTGGAGAGAAGACCGGCCGCGCGACGGTAACACGAAGTACTGGTGGGTCGGCAAGCGCAAGTTGTACGGCACAAATTAGTCCAAGGACTCCAACAGCAACGCTAACAGCAAACCCGTCGTCTATTACGGCTGGTTCTCCATCAACACTTACGTGGAGTTCAACAAATGCGAATGCCTGTACGTTGAACGAGAGTATTGGATCTGTGTCTACTTCTGGTACCCGCTCAGTTTCTCCAGGTTCAACAACAACGTACACACTCATGTGTACAGCACCTTCCACAGCTGTGTCTGGTACATGGCAATACAGAGGAAGTGATATAAGCGACTTTGCTTGCGTGCAGCCTGGCAATAACATAACTGATACCAATAAGGCGTATTCAAGTGTTCCGAACTGTCCAAGCAACCCGCAAGGAAAGGCCTGTAGCACTACTGGGGCATGTAAAGTGAATACAGTTCAGGGCTGCAACATTCATACGGATATCTATGAGTGTTCAGGCTCATCTTCAAGTCCCGCGCAGTCTGCTACAGCCTCTGCGACTGTAACTGTTACCGCAACACCAACGCTCCCAGATCTCACGGCAGGGAGCATCTCGCCAACAACAGCAAGAACTGGCCAAGCAACATCGCTCTCTGGGACAGTTACAAACATAGGAGGAGCTGTTGCACCCGCAAGCAATACGTACTTCAGAATCTTGAATAGTGGAGGGAAGCAGGTGTATCAAAACACGGTAAATATACCGGCCGTACAACCTGGATCTGGTGATACACGCTCAATCGCGTACACCTTTACTGCAGAAGGAACGTATCAGGCACAAGTGTGTGGAGACTGGTTTGGATCAGTTACGGAATCAAATGAGGGTAACAACTGTGGTCCGCTCACACCAATTAGTGTAACGAGCATCGTGAACGCGAATACTGTGTCTTGTTCAGTGAACAACACAAGCATCAACCCCGGCGGGTCAGTAACGTACTCGGCAACTCCTTCAGGAAGCGCAACCAGTCCATATACTTGGGTTGCAAATGATGGAGCTACAGGGTTTGGGTCTGGTGCTACTGCAACCCGCACCTTCACTGCTGCAGGTAACTACGGCATGCAAGTATCAGCCACAGGCGCCACAGCCCCTGCACAATGCCCGGTAGTCTCTGTTGCCGCGTGTGTAGGAACACCGACCGCTGAAATAACAGCCACTCCAGCTCGTGTACGTTCAGGAGGTACAACTACTCTTAGATGGACGGCAAGTGCCATTAACACCTCGTGTACTATCACAGGCCCCGGTGTGTCCCAAACAGTATCCGCTGCCTCGTGTACCGTGCCGGAGGGAACAACTGGATCAGGAACCATTACAACCCAAAGCACCTATACAATTAGCTGCGACAATGGGGAAATCACAGACTCCATTATCGTGAACGTTATTCCTGAGTTTGAGGAGTTTTAAGCTCAGAGGATAGGAGTACTAAGTCAGCCGCCCGCACAGGCGGTTGCTTGGTTTTACGAGCTCTGGTATAGTCACAGAACTATGAAAAAGGATATCCACCCAGCCGAGTACCGCACTGTTCTCTTTGAGGACATGTCTTCTGGTGCGCAGTTTTTGGTTGGTTCAACCATCCGGACAGATCAGACCGGCACGTATGAAGGGAAGGAATACCCTAAGTACGTGATTGAAATTTCAAGCCAGTCTCACCCATTTTATACTGGTGAGGATCGTACGCTTGATAAAACAGGACGTGTTGAACGCTTTAAGCAGCGGGTTGCTGCAGCTAAGAAGAAATAAGCTGGTGTGATGAAGGCCCCGCCCACTGGCGGGGCCTTCATACGTTATTATTACCCTATGGAATACTCTCCAGAGTTTAAACAAAATCATCAAACAGCATATTTGGCTGAAGAATATGAGCGCTTGGAAAAAGAGCGTGCAGAGGGCCGTGAAGCTGCGGGCGGGGATGAACTGCTCCTTGAAATGGTTGCGGAAGACGAGGAGCGAATAGCAACACGTCAGCAAGAGATCCTTAAGGAGATTGAGCAGATTTTGGATAAAGACAAAGAGGAGGCTGCGCGTCCCAAAGCTATTGTGCTTGAATTTCGGGCAGGAGCCGGAGGAGACGAAGCAACGCTTTTTGCTCAAGAGCTAAAGGAAATGTATTTGAAATATGCAGAAGGGAAACGATGGCGTGTTCGTACTATTGATGAGCTGACGCTTGAAATAGACGGAGCAGATGCATATGACGCGCTTCGGTACGAGACGGGCGTGCATCGTGTGCAGCGCGTCCCTATAACTGAGAAGTCAGGACGTATTCACACATCTACCTCTTCGGTAGCAGCGCTTCCTATACGCACAAAGCCTGTTGTTGAGATTAACCCTTCAGATATTGAAATGGAGTTCACTCGCTCAGGAGGAGCGGGAGGGCAGAACGTAAACAAGGTAGAGACCGCAGTACGTCTCATACATATTCCTTCAGGGATTGATGTACGTTCCTCAAGCGAACGAAGCCAGCTTGGGAACCGAGAGAAAGCTATGGGTATCTTGGCGGCGAAGCTTGAAGCTATTGCTATTGAAGAAGAGGCGAAGAAGCACGCGGATCTTAGAGCTGGCCAAATAGGGACAGGAGATCGTTCAGAGAAGATTCGTACTTACAATTTCCTTCAGGATCGCGTTACTGACCACAGAATTAAGGAGAGTTGGCACAATCTTCCAAAGATTTTGCAGGGGGGAATTGACCCAATTATTGAGGCCCTTAAGCAGGCTGCCCTAGAGGGCGGGATAGGTGCCGCTGAGGAGGGTGATTGAAAGCCAGAACAGCCTGTGATATCCTTCTAAAATCATGACTGAAGCAACTAAAACCGGGCAAACCGGACCGGGTGTTGAACGCCTGTTTGGTGCTGGTGCACACTTTGCGCAAGTAAAGAGTCGTCGCCACCCAACCATGCGTTCCTTTGTGCTAGGAAACAAGGCAAATCTTGAGATCTTTGATCTCCAGAAGACAGACGCACAGCTTGCAAAGGCTAAGGAGGTTATGGCAACGCTTGCTCGCGACGGGAAGGTTGTCCTTATTGTTGGAGGAAAGCGTGAAGCATCTGATGCTGTTAAGGCAACTGGAAAGCGCCTCGGTATTCCGTATGTTGCTGGACGTTGGCTTGGGGGCACTATCTCAAACTTCACCGAGATCAAGAAGCGCATTGACCGTCTTGCTGATCTCTCAGAGAAGCGCGATACAGGAGAGCTTGCAAAGCTCTATACGAAGCTTGAGCGCGTACGTATTGATCGGGAGATTGATAAGCTCACCCTCCGCCTTTCAGGCCTAGGAAGCCTTGCTCGCCGTCCTGACGCGATGATTATTGTTGATACTCGCCACGAGGCACACGCGTCTCGCGAAGCGAAGTCAGCAGGCATTCCTGTTATTGGCATCATGAGCTCGGACTGCAATCTTAAGGATGCAGCATACCCAATCGTAGTAAACGATGCGTCTCGTTCAGTTATTGACCTCGTGCTTAATGAGCTTGCAGAGGCGTACGAGGCTGGGCTCAAAGGGTAACCTTAAGGTCTCTTTACTTATTGAATAACAGTACCTGTCATGGATATTTCTATTGATATCGTTAAGGAGCTTCGTGACCGCACCGGCGTGTCTATTATGCAGTGCCGCAAGGCCCTGGAAGAGGCTGAGGGAGATATGGACAAAGCAGAAGTGATTCTACGAAAGCGCTCAGGAGCTGCAGCAGACAAGAAGGCAGACCGAGAGCTCGGTGCAGGTGCTATTGGAAGCTACGTACATGACGGGGCTGTTGGTGCTATGGTGCTTCTTTCTTCTGAAACAGATTTCGTATCAAAGAATGACGAGTTTGCAGCACTCGCTCGCGATATTGCAATGCACGTCGCTGCTGCAAACCCTACCTACCTCAGTGACGAGGATATCTCTCCAGAGGCCAAGGATGCAGCACACGCAGTGTTTGTTGAGGAGGTGAAGGATAAGCCAGCTGAAATGCAGGAGAAAATTCTTGAAGGAAAGATGGCAAGCTATTTCCGTGATCAGGTGCTCCTCGCACAGCCGTTCATCAAAGACGAGAACAAGACGATTCGCGATCTTTTGAATGAAGCTGCACAAAAGTTTGGAGAGCGTGTTGAGATCTCAAAGTTCGCTCGCTTCTCTTCTAGATAGCAGCAAGAGCGGCGGGTGCCGCTCTTTCTCTCTATGACCTACCTTATTATCATCGGAATCTCACTTACTCTCTTCGGCGGGTTTCTTCTTCTCACTGTTTTTGAGAAGAGTCGTGGACTACGTGTTGCTGGAAGGGTGCGCAACTATCTTGATGCGAGAACATCACGAACGCTATTCATTGTGTCGCATGTTGATTGGAGTGCGTTTATAAAGCATCTTGTTGTATCAGGAACTGAGCGAGTCGCTCATGACGTGGCGCACGCAGTGCTAAGTGTTGTGCGCACTATTGAGCGCCTTCTTACAAGAGCAGTTAAGAAACTGCGTGAACGCAGGGGAGTGTCTGCTCCACTTGAGGACACTTCAGAGAGCAAGCTCTTTGAGAGAATGCTTCTGCGTATGCGACGCACACTGCGAAGTACGCGTGGCTTGAAGAAAGAGGACTAGAGTGTTAAAAAGGAGGAACCAAGTGCCGGGATAGCTCAGTTGGTAGAGCAACGGTTTTGTAAACCGTAGGTCGCGAGTTCAAGCCTCGCTCCCGGCTCCAAAAAAACACCCGCCCTGTTATGGGCGGGTGTTTTGTTTGTATACGGCTATCTCTTTGTACTTGTTGCGGTTGAGGTTGCGAACAGTTCTTCTGGGAATAGTCCTTGGAAGCTCTCAAGATCAGTAAACCCATAGGAACGCTCTCCGTTAATCACGAACGCAGGCAATTTATTCTCAATCTTTTCAACGGCAACAAGTGTTTTCAGTGCTCCTAGGTCTAGGTTGTAGTCAAAGGAATAAACGCGCAAAGACGGATACGTCTGACGGAGATACGACAGCGCGTATCCTGCACGATCACAGTTTTCACACTTTCCTTCTATGTTGGAATAGAAGTATAGAGCAGTTATAGGCTCAATATCGCAGGTAGCGGCAAGACGCTTTGTGAGTAGGTAGTCTCTGATTTGAAGCAGGGTGTACTGCTTCTTAAGCCGAAGCACTTCTGCATTCGTGCTCCCAAGACGACTCTCTGCTGCATCAAGACGGTCTCCAAGGCTAGAAACCTCTTGGGTAAGTTGTGTCCCTACAGACAAGTCCTCGCAAGGAGCCTCTTCAAGAAGAGAGAACTGAGTTTCTAGAGAAAGTGTATCTGTTGCAAGTTGCGTCTGAAGCGCATCAAGTTCACGAATACGCTCCTGGTCTAGTTGATGAATGGTGAAAACAATAGTGCCAAGGATGGCAATGGTGATCAAGAGAGCAAAGAGGGCGTTGCGAGCTGGGAGTGGCATATAAAGAGATAAGGATTACGTATTAGCGCCATGCTCGGCGCCTTCCGGTGAGTACATCAAATAGTGCTCGTAGGAGCCAGAAAGGTGCGATGAGCGCATACACAAAAGTATAGCCAATAATGCCCAAAAACACCTTAGCAGGAGTTTGTGAGACGTTCCGTCCTATAAGGACAAGTGAGATTGAAAGCACTCCTACAACGACACTAGAGAGAAGAAGGAAGGTGATGGGAGTATAGAACCATTCGGGAGAGAAGCGGGGAACCAATGTGTATGAGAGCGGTACTCCGCTTGTAATAATGATTCGCTCTACGATACCCACAACACCTGCCACGAGCGCTACTACAAAGAGGAATACACCGCCTACAATGGCAACGAATCCAAGAGGGAGGACCATGAGTCCTAGAATGCCGTAGTGGGGGTTTCCAACAAGATCGCGATAGTCAGTCATAACATTGCGTAGGAATCCAGTGGTCCAGCGCGTACGTTGCTTTACGAGCTTAGGGACTGAACGGGGTACACGAGTAAACACACGAGCGCGAGGAGCGTTCTCAATCTCATACCCCGCTCGTTGCATACGCAGTGCCATCTCCATGTCTTCAGCTTGGTGTGCGTGACGGAACCCTCCCAACTCATCAATAACGCTGCGTCTATAAAAGGAGAAAGGACCAGGAGTTACGTAGATACCGTTTACTGCTGAAAGTGTATGGCGCAGTGCGATGCCAATGATGTACTCAGTGTTCTGCATCTGTTCAAGAAAATTCTTCGGTTGGTGTACAGACATTGCTGGTGTGGCAGCAGCAACCTTCTCATCAAAGAAGCAGGGGATGATCTCCTTAAGGGCGTTCGGTGCAACAAAGGAATCCGCATCAAGACATCCGATGAACTCAGCATCCTCAGCAAGTGCAATTCCTGCATTAATTGCGGTGTGCTTTCCTTCATTCTTCTTGTGAAGCACCGTTACCTGAGGTGCGCTCGTGTATGAATCCATAACAACACGGGTGTTGTCTGTGGACCCGTCATCCACGAGGATAATCTGAAGCTTGTCAGAAGGGTATTCAAGAGCAAGGAGAGACTCCACGGTCCCCCCGATAGTATCCTCCTCGTTCCAGCAGGGTACGATAATTGCCACCCTCGGCGTCTCTTCTGTGGCTTTACGCTGCCTGCGTTCCTTTGCTGCTGGAGACAGAAACGTGAGGAGCATAAAGACCTCAAAATAGAGACCAAGAAAGATGAACGGATACGCAAGTATCTCAAAAGACATATAAGCCAGATTTCCCTAAAGTATAGCAAATATGCCTGTTTTTTACACGAGAGCGCTGTATACTAGGTAGCAATGCCTCCAGGTCGCCTGCACCCGCTATCAGTCGCCATTCGCGATATTGCCTCAATCTTCGGACGGATGGGCTTTTCCGTTGCCTATGGGCCTGAGCTTGAAGACGAGCACTACAACTTCAATGTATTAAACATTCCTGCTGATCACCCCGCTCGGGACATGCAGGATACTTTTTGGACGAAGGAAAGCCCGCGACGTGTTCCTCGTACACAAACAAGTCCTGTCCAGGTGCGGTACATGGAGGAGAAGATTGCACAAAATATTCTTCCACCGTATCGCATCATTGTGCCCGGCAAGGTGTTCCGCAACGAAGCGACTGACGCAACACATGAAGCACAGTTCTATCAGAATGAAGGACTAGTTGTAGGAAAGGGAATTACTCTCGCACACTTAAAAGGAACACTTGAACAGTTCTTTAAGGAATATTTGTCTGAGGGAGCGCGAGTTCGTTTCCGTCCAAGTTTTTTTCCTTTTACTGAGCCCTCAGTTGAAGTAGATGTATGGTTTGAGGCACAAGGGAAACCGGGACGATGGCTTGAAGTTATGGGAGCGGGTATGGTGCACCCTTCTGTACTCAGGAATGCAGGAATAGACCCAACTGAGTACCAAGGGTTTGCTTTCGGGGGAGGAGTGGAGCGTTTGATTATGGTTAAGTACGGAGTAGATGATATTCGCGGATTCCATGGTGGCGATATTCGCTTTGTCTATGGGTTTGATGAGACAAAAGTATAGTTATGAAAGTTTCCCGCACATGGCTACAACAGTATTTTAATAAAGAACTCCCAAGTACAGAGGTGCTTGCTGAAGCGCTTACCTTTCACACCGCTGAGATTGAAGAGGCTACAGAGGACATGCTGGATGTGAATGTACTTCCCGATAGAGCAGCGTATTTGCTTTCTCATAGAGGTATTGCAACAGAGATTTCTGCAACGCTTTCTATTCCCTTAAAGCGCGACCCTTTGCGTGAGGAGCTTCCACAGTACGAATCAACCCCGAAACTCTCTGTCTCTCTTGATGCTGAGGGTACGTGCGACAGATACGTTGGGGCACTTATAACTGGAGTACGAGTAGGACCCTCTCCGGAGTGGCTTCGTGCGGCACTTGAATCAGTAGGGCAACGGTCAATAAACAATATTGTTGATGCGACGAACTACGTCATGTTTAACATCGGACAACCGTTGCATGCATTTGACGCTGACAAACTAACTGCCCGAGAGGGCGTCTATGCAATTGGAGTACGGGCAGCAGAGGCACGTGAATGCATTACTGTACTCAGTGGCGAAACCTATGATGTACCTGAAGGAGCACTCCTTATTGCTGACATGAATGCAGAAGGAACGGCACTTGGTATTGCTGGGATTAAAGGAGGAAAACACGCGAGCGTCTCTGAAGAAACAACGAACATTATTCTTGAGTCCGCTCATTTTGACGGAACTGCAGTTCGTAAAACTGCGCAAGCGCTTAAACTTTTTACCGATGCGTCTAGCCGTTTCCAAAACAAGCCGTCTGTAGTACTTGCTGCATACGGTATGCGCGATGTTATTGCGCTGATTCAGGACATTGCAGGCGGTACGCTAGAAGGAGTGACTGATGTGCATAGTCCGTTACTTCCTCCGGATCCTCTTTCCGTTACGCTTGATCACATCAATGGAGTGCTTGGGACTTCCTATAGCACACAAGATGTGGCGGACGCCTTTAGTCGCCTCTCTTTTTCATACACACTTGCCGAGCAGACATTTACTATCCTGCGGCCCTTTGAGCGGAAAGACCTCACTATCGCAGAGGATCTTATTGAAGAAGCTGGACGCATACTTGGATACGATCGTATTGAACCAGTTGCTCTCCCGCTTCAGATACTACCCCCAGAGCAGTCTAGATTTAGAGGAATTGAGGCAATTAAGGATTTCCTCACCGAGCGTGGCTTCACTGAGATATCAACCCCCGCATTCTCTGCTGAAGGAGATATTGAGCTAGAGAACCCACTTCAAGAGGACCGTCCTTTCATGAGAACAAGTTTGCTGCCATCACTTGAGAGCGCGCTACAACGTGCGGTACATGTTGCGCCGAGAGTACTTGGCCACTCACGGTACATAAAACTCTTTGAAGTTGGTTCGGTTTTCTCTAAAGAAGGAGAGTCACTTTTGCTATCAATGGGCGTTGTTGATACAGCAGGGAAGTTAGGAGCTGACGCGCTTAAAGAGAATGTTGCCACCCTGGAACAGGAACTGCTTCGTATCCCAGCATCTGCTCGTTTCTCTCTTAATGGAACAATGATGGAGTTGAATCTTGAAAAGCTGAATCTAGAGAAGCTTGGTGAGACGTATGCACCAATCTCTGTTCGTCTTTCATCGTACCGTCCCTATTCAGCCTATCCATTCGCACTCCGCGATGTTGCGGTCTGGACTCCAGGAGGCACTGCTGAAACCGAAGTTGCAGAGTGTATTCAGGCGAATGCTGGGGAGCTTTTGGTGCGCACCGATCTCTTTGATCGTTTTGAAAAAGAGGGTCGCATATCGTATGCATTTAGACTTGTCTTTGAGTCACCGGAACGAACACTTTCTGATGCTGATCTAGATCCGGCGATGAGCCAAGTAACAGAGGCGCTCAACAAGAAAGAGGGGTGGGAGGTCCGTTAAAACCCTTATTTCATGGGCTCCTAGACGTACCTGTGGAGAAGGATCGGGTTCGTTTGAAGGCCTGTTTCGTGGTAGTATAGAGGTAACAACATGGCCAAAGCAGCAGACAATACCGGAAAGAAAAGCGCCGCCAAAAGCGGCGAGTACGATGCATCTTCCATTACCGTCCTTGAAGGACTTGATCCGGTACGAAAGCGTCCTGGTATGTATATCGGGACCACAGGTCCCGATGGACTACATCACCTTATCTGGGAGATCTTTGATAACTCTCGCGACGAGGCTATGGGTGGGTTTGCAGATAATATTGAGGTTGCATTGCTACCGGGAGGATATGTGCGTGTCGTAGATAACGGCCGCGGTATTCCTGTTGGTATTCACCCAAAGACAAAGGTGTCTGCACTAGAGACCATCATGACTACCCTCCATGCCGGAGGAAAGTTCGGAGGTGACGAATCAGGATATAAGGTTTCTGGAGGTCTTCACGGAGTGGGAGCTTCTGTAGTGAACGCACTTTCTGAACATACGAAAGTTATCGTCCATAAGGATGGGGCAGTTCATATGCAGGAGTACAAGATTGGAAAAGCGCTCGGCAAGGTAAAGCAGATTGGAAAGACCAGTCATAACGGAACGATCGTATTCTTCAAGCCTGATGTAACCATCTTTAAAGATGGCATCAATTGGAACTGGGACAAGATTGTAAGTCACTTGCGTCAGCAGGCGTATCTCGTAAAAGGAACACGTATTACTGTTATTGATGCGAGAGAGGAGACGGCCGTTGATGCTGAAGGAACGGTATACCTTCGTGCAGAAGGACTAGACAGTCCATCAATGTCTTTCTTCTTTGAGGGAGGGCTCCGGTCGCTCATTGGTTTTTATAACAAGCACCAGACGGTTGCACACAAAAATATCTTTTACGTTGACTCAAGCGAGGGAGACGTGGCGGTTGAGGTGGCACTTCAATATGTAGATGATATTTCTCCGAGACTGCTTGCGTTTGCGAACAATATTTACAATCCAGAGCACGGTACGCATGTCACAGGATTTAAGACAGCGCTTACTCGTACTATTAATACGTACGCACGTACTGCAGGGATCCTAAAAGAAAGCGACGAGAATTTCACCGGAGATGATGTGCTTGAGGGTATAACTGCAGTTATCTCAGTGAAGATGCCTGAGATTCAGTTTGAAGGACAGACGAAAGGGAAGCTTGGATCTGTGGAGGCGCAAGGGGCAACTGCAACTATCTTCGGATCGGCATTCGCTTCGTTCTTAGAAGAGAACCCAGACGATGCCCGCGCTATCGCAAATAAGGTATTGCTTGCACTTAAAGCAAGAAAAGCAGCTAAGGCAGCTAAAGACTCTGTTCTTAGAAAGGGCGCCCTTGAGGGAATGACACTGCCTGGAAAACTTGCAGACTGCCAGACAAAGAATGCAGAGGAATCAGAGCTCTTTATCGTAGAGGGAGACTCTGCGGGAGGTACAGCAAAGACAGGACGAGATCGTCGTACTCAGGCTATTCTCCCGCTTCGTGGAAAGATTCTTAACATTGAGCGCGCACGTCTGGATAAAATGCTTGCTTCTGAGCAGATCAAGAATCTAGTGGTTGCACTCGGTACTGCTATTGGAGATATCTTTGATATTTCAAAACTCCGCTATCACAAGGTTATTATCGCAACAGACGCGGACGTAGACGGGGCACACATTCGTACTCTGTTGCTCACTCTTTTCTATAGGCACTTCAGACAAGTTATAGATGGCGGATTTATTTATATTGCTCAGCCACCGTTGTACAAAATTAAGCGCGGAAAGGAGGTGCTGTATGCCTATACAGAAGAAGAGAAGGTGCGTCTATTAGGAAACGACGCTATAGCTGATTCTGATGAAGAAGAGGAGACTCCAGAAGAAGGAGAAGAGGTAGTTGCAAAGAAGGGAGCACCAAAGACCTCCATTCAAAGATATAAGGGACTTGGAGAGATGAACGCCTCAGAGCTCTGGGAAACAACCATGGATCCAGGGAAGCGAGTGTTGAAGCGCGTTACCGTTGAGGACGCACAAGATGCAGATCGTATCTTTGATATTCTCATGGGGACAGATGTCGCAAGCAGGAAAGCATTCATTCAATCAAACGCCAAAATGGCAACGTTGGACGTATAAACAAAAAGCCCCGGGAATTCCCGGGGCTTTTTGTTTATAACGGTTAGTCCTCAATATCAATGCGTACTGAACGAGAGTTGTTTCCTTCGTTAGACTCGCTTATGTCGCGGTCTGGGTCTACGACGATAGTAATCTCACGATCGTCTCCTTCGCGTGTTTGGTCAAATCCAAGGACGTAATCAATGCGCTCTCCAGGCTTGAGTGACTCTTGCTTGCCTGAGTGGAAGGTATAGCTACGGCTCGTTGGGAGCTCTGCATCAAATTCAAAGCGTCCTGAGATGTTTGTACCACGGTTAGCGATGGTGAACTTCACCGCACCACGCTCTCCATCTGGAACACGGCTTGAAGCACGGAACGTGTCAGTGTCTGAAGACGTAAGGTATCCAGTAGTGATGTTTTCAATCACAAGGTCAGGGAGACCAAAGAGGGGAGCTGGAGTTGTTCCAACCTGTACGACACGCGTGACGGGAGTTCCTGGTGTTGGTGTTACCGGTGTAGTGTCTGGTGTCTCTGTTGCAGGAGGAGTTGTTGTTGCTGCAGGGATATCGTCTCCAAAGGGAACAGTCTCTGTGGGTGGAACCACAACGAGATCTGTGTCCTCAGTGTTTGGCTGGAATGCAGATGAGAAGTACACCGCAGCTGAACCGATGCGAGAAATAGCAGACGGCACAAAAGTTGCTGCATAAATGGCAAGCGCCATTCCAATAAGAATAAGGACGATAAATCCAACGATTGCAAGACCGTTTACCGCTGCACGGCGAACAGGCCTCTCCGAAGTTCGTAGTGTGGTCAGTTCCATATGCGCATTGTTTACCACACCCATTATTCTTTGTCAACCACCCCCACAGAAAGCGCTTCAGCGAATGTTCAGGTACCTGTAGGTATACTGAAGACCAGAATACCAGCGGACTTGACAATATGGGTGTTGTGGTGTAAATATGAGTAGGAGCCTATGGCACTTGTCACAAATACCGTACAGCTGATTCGCGCTTCAGGGCGCGTATATGCTAAGAAATGGAGCTTTCTTCTCGCTTTTCTAGCGGTGTTCTTCGTATCATTCTCGGTTCTCGCGATCCTAGACTTGGTACCAGAAGCACCTGCCACAATCGTTGAGGAAGCAGTGGTAGTGCCACAGGACGCATTGGTTGCTTCTGTGGTGTCAGCAGTACCTGAGAATCCTGTTCGTGTGGAGATTCCAGATATTGATCTTGATGTAACAATCAAGAACCCTGAGAGCACAGATGTTGAGACCTTGGACGCTGCACTCCTTACAGGTGCAGTGCGTTATCCAACGTCAGCACAGCTTGGAGAAGAAGGGAACGTAATTCTCTTCGGACACTCAAGCTACCTGCCGGTGGTAAACAACAAGGCGTTCAAGGCATTTAATGCAATTCAGAACCTTTCAGAGGGAAACCGCATTCTCGTACATAGTGAGGGGATGACGTATGTCTACTCTGTAACGGACGTAGCTTCTGCAGACGCTGAGTCTGCTGCTATTCCACTTACAAAGACCGGACACACGCTAACACTCGCTACATGTGATTCGTTTGGAAAGAAGAC
This sequence comes from Patescibacteria group bacterium, assembly GCA_018826905.1. GTDB lineage: Bacteria > Patescibacteriota > Minisyncoccia > Phycocordibacterales > Phycocordibacteraceae > C7867-001. The sequence goes on from JAHJYC010000005.1 coordinate 79,903, forward strand.
GGATCGTTTTGTGGTGGTCGCTCAACTTGTTGAGAGCTATCCGCTCGGAAGCTAGACTTCTTGGCTGATAGGTCGCTGCAAGTAGCAGGCAGGACCAACTGTTCTTCAACCGCCGCCAATCAGGCGGCTCACAAAAGGAAGGAACTCGCCATGCGAGATCTTAACCGACGTGCGCTGCTCCTTGCGGGCGGCGCATCCTGCGCACTGGGCGTCACTCCAGGCTTCGCCGGGCAAGACCCGACGTGGGAAAACTGGGGTGGAGCACCCTACGGAACCAGTTTCAGTGACGTGACTTCGGACACCAAGTTCGACTTCGCGTTGCAAGAACTCGGCATTCCCGAACCGCTCCGCCAGCCCTTCAAGGATCTGGTGCGCGCAAACCCGACTCCCGAGCCGCTCGTGTACCTGGTTCCCAACCAGGTCCTGAACGGCATGATGAGCGGTACTGATTCGCGGCACCCGAGGCCGCACGTCATGCGCAACGTCACCGTCGGCCGGACTGTCATCTCCCGGGGTGTCGTCCGAGCAGCGGAAGCTTGGGAATGGCGTCTCTCTCACGAGGGTCGCCTGTACCGGCTGATTCTTCCCAAGGTCTGCTTCAACTGGTCTCTGATCATCGAAGAAGAACCCGGAGAAGAACGCTGCGTCGAGCTGCACTTTAACGCCTTCGTTGGCGGCAATGTGCGCTGGGGCGTGGGCAGTTTGGACGGCGCGCTTGCGCCGAGCAGCTGCAACGCCATCCGGCAAGGCGACGGGTCTTGGAAGGCTTGGGGCGGGGAATGTGACGAATGCGTGCCGGCGGTTGGCTACATCAGTCAAACGCTGCGCGGAACGGCACAGGTCCCGCATCGGTACCTCTACGACGTCACGGAGCGTCATCAAACGATCCGGTTTTCAACCGAGATCTGGGAGAAGACGGTCTACATCTGTCTGGAGGACGCGAACGGCAGAAGGTCCTGCGGGGTGTACATGCGCCCCGAAGACTGGAACGGTCGCTATTCCGCCGACATCCCTGATTCCATGTGGATCTTGGACGAAGGAAACTGTCCCGCATAGGGACACCCGGGTTGGCTGGCAGCTCTCTACGAGCTTCCGCCAACCCTTTTCATACGCCACTTGGTGGCAAGGAGAAATTATTTATTGAATCGTTAGATTATCAAAGAACACATTGATTATGGAACTCATGAAAGAACACATTGCATACGCGAAGACGCGCCCGATTATGGTTGCGATATTTGCTGTGCTCGCAACCATATCCATTGGTATGGCTGTTGCGTACGCAACAGGATTCACTGTACCTGAGCCAACACAGGCACAGGTTATTGGACCTCCTTGTTGTACTCCGCCACCACCACCACCCCCTCCTCCGCCACCACCACCACCACCACCCCCGCCACCGCCACCGCCACCGCCACCACCATTGCCGGTGCCGCAGTGTGAGCTTTCTGCAGCCCCAACTCAGGTATCTGTTGGAGGAACCTCAATACTTACGTGGAGTACGGTTAATGCAACAAGTGCATCTATAGATCAGGGAGTTGGTCCAGTAAGTCCTGTAGAGGGCGGATCAGTGCCAGTAACGGTTACAGGCAATACAACCTATACACTTACCGCAACTGGTCCTGGAGGAACCGTAACCTGTACTGCAGCTGTAACGGTGCCACCGCCACCAGATGAACTACCAGTGTGTACGCTTGTTGCAAATCCAACGGCTATTCAGATTGGAGGATCTTCAGTACTTACGTGGACTACACAGAACTCAGTATCATTTGTTATTGACCGTGGAGTAGGGTCAGTAACTCCAGTTGCTGGAGGAGATGTGTCAGTGTCACCATTAGTGACTACTACCTATACCGGTACTGCAACAGGAACGAACGGGCAGACAGTTACCTGTGCTGCGACGATTACAGTAAGTATTCTCCCGCCAGCGCCTGTTTGTACTCTCGTCGCAAATCCAACGACCATAAACCCAGGTGGCTCCTCAACACTCACCTGGACTACTCAGAATGTAACGAGCGCCACTATTGATCAGGGAATCGGAGCCATCACTCCAGTTACTGGGGGATCAGTACCCGTATCTCCTTCAGTCACTACGACGTACACGCTTACGGGAACTGGAACAAACGGACAGACTGTTACGTGTCCTGCAACGGTTACCGTAACCACCAATCCTGTACCGATCTGTACTCTTGTTGCTAATCCAACCACAATTGATCGTGGAGATGAGTCAACGCTTACATGGACAAGCTCCAATGTAACCTCGGGATCCATTAATCAGGGTGTAGGAACTATTACTCCAGTAGCTGGTGGAGACACACGCGTCTCTCCAACAAGTGACACGACCTATACCGCAACCTTCACGGGTCCATATGGAGATGTCACCTGTACTGCAGCGGTTGATATCCGCAGCACCACTGGAGGAGGGGGAGGAGGCGGAGGACGTCGTAGTCCTCGCGTTGTCCTAGACTCACTTAAGCAACCTCTAGAAGAGCCACTCTCGTTCGTGTATCTCTCTGAGACTCCATATACTGGTCTTGATCTAGGACCATGGGGAACTGCGATCTACTGGCTCATGCTTATCGGATGGAGTGCTGCTGCTGCGTACCTTGTACTCTTCAACGCACTACCGTTTGTAACCGCTAGAGCACGAAGCTTTGGAGGGAATGTGAAGCAGGCACTAAATGTTGAGCCAATTGAGATGAGTGCACATGCTGCACCAGCGCATGACACACACACTGCTCATCCGTCTGCTCCAACGCCAAGTCGTCCAGAAGGATTCAATCAACGTGATGGATTCCGTTCATTCGCAGCGAACGAAGGCCTCACCATTGATGACATTGTAAAGGGACTCTCACGTCAGATTGAGGAGCGTCAGGACACACGTCCAGAGGCAACTCCAGCATACACAGAACGTACTGCTGAACCTGTCGCACACGCAGCCCCTGTTCGTGAGGTGCCTAAGGCAACACATGAGCCAGTGTCTGAAGACGTTCGTGACTTCCTCGCAGCCCTTCTTGCAGGAGATCGTGATACGGTCTTCGGTATGATCCGCAACCTCGCTCGTGAGGGTGAGGACACGGAGCTCTTCGTCTCACATGCAGCATGTGCTCTTGATGACGCATACCGCGCATGTATTGATGGCACTACCTGTCACCCAGATATTGCTGAGCTCACGAGTGGATGCCACCCATCATTCCTTGAGCGCATTGTTACCTCACTCACGACTGCTGTTGATGGAAGCTATTCAACCGGTATCACCGGTGTGAAGATGGCTCTCACACGTGCACTCGGCGTAGTGGCTGGATAAGAGCTAGACACAATTCAAAACACCCAGGGCATTGTCCTTGGGTGTTTTGTGTTTCTTGACCGATTCTCTACGCTCTCGTACGAATCTCCTCAAGCACCCTTTCAACAAACTCAGATACAGCAATAGCTCCTTCAGGTCCCCGGTCTCTGCTTTCAACTGAAAGTGTGTTGCTCTCAATTTCCTTGTCTCCAACAACGAGAAGGTACGGAACCTTTTCTTGCTTTGCGCTTCGTATGCGCTTTCCGAGAGACTCGTTTGCATCATCAATCTCTACACGAATACCGGTACTCTGCATTTTCTGGAAGACGGTAGTCGCATATTCTTTCTGTTTTTCCGAAACGGGCAGTATGCGTGCCTGTATAGGACTTAACCATGTGGGGAAGGCACCAGCGTAGTGTTCTATAAGAATTCCAAGGAAACGGTCAGGGGAGCCAACAAGTGCACGATGGATCATAACTGGTGTTTTCTTCGTGCCATCTTCGGCAGTGTACTCAAGACCAAACCGTGTTGGCTGCACGAAATCAAGCTGAATAGTAGATATCTGCCACTCTCGTCCAAGCGCATCAACGGCCATAATATCTATCTTTGGCCCATAAAACGCTGCTTCACCAAGCGCCTCTTTAAACTCAATATTTTGAGTCGTAAGTAAATCGCGCATAACATCCTCAGCACGATCCCATGTTGCATCCTCTCCTAAGTACTTCTCTTTGTTCTCAGGGTCACGTAATGAAAGACGCATCCAATACGAAATGCGATAAGTACCAAGTGCTTCCTGTATTGCAGCAAGTACGTTACTTACTTCCTTTTCAATCTGATCCTCTCTACAAAAGATATGCCCATCATCTTGACTAAATGCACGTAGACGAGTGAGGCCCGAGAGTTCTCCGGGACGCTCATCTCTATAGAGGACAGCAAAGTCTGAATATCTAATCGGAAGGTCTCTGTATGAGCGGGGCTTAGATGCAAAAATCTGCGTGTGTTGCGGACAATTCATCGGCTTCAAGAACATTTCGTCGGCAACGTACTGAGAGCGTACAGACAGCATGTCCTCCTTGTACTGATCGTAGTGTCCAGAGGTCTTGAATAATTCGGCCTTGTTTACGTTTGGAGTATGAACCTCTCCAAATCCAAGCTTGTTATTTAATTCTCGTGAGTAGCCAACTATTTCGTTGCGCACCGTAGCTCCGCGAGGAGTAAACAGGGGCATCCCCGGACCAACCAGATCTGAAAAGGTGAATAAGTCTAGTTCCTTCCCAAGCTTTCGGTGATCTCGTTTCTTTGCTTCCTCCTGTTGCGCTTGGTAGGCAACAAGTGCTTCCTTTGTATCAAAAGCAAGTCCGTAAATGCGGGTGAGCATGGGATTCTTCTCGTCTCCGCGCCAATAAGCGCCCGCAATACGCTCAAGCACGAATGTCCCAATCTTTATGTCATGCGCAGGACTTTCTGCGTGTCCTCCGCGACACAGATCCGTAAAGCCTCCTGCTGTATAGAGCGTAATAGGATCTTTCGCTGAAACGATGCCTTCAATAAGCTCAAGTTTGAAAGGATTCTCTGCAAAACGTGCGCGGGCATCTTCAGGAGATATCTCATTGCCGGTCATAGAGCCCCAGGAAGGAAGCATCTCTTCCATAGATGCCTGGAGTATCTCAAGGTCTGCCTCCTTTGGTGCAGGACCTTCAGAGAAGTCAAAGTCGTAGTAAAACCCGTTATCAATAGCTGGACCGATAGTGGGGCGTGCGTGTGGGTATCGCTCAAGCACAGCAGCGGCAAGCACATGAGCCAGGGTGTGGCGCTTTTCTTCTAGGGAAGCCATATGGTAGGAGAATAGCATGAAAATGACGACCGAAGAGGGTCGTCATATGTCCTGATTATGTGTTCGCGAGCTTCTGGATGCGCCCAGAGAAATCGTCAAGCAGGACTTGCAGTTCTGCCGGAATTTCCGCGTCCGTGCCGTTGTTTTCAAGAGCTTCAAGCCCTATCACTACACAGGCGCAGGCCTGCACCGTCTTGGAGGGCAATCCCTCTCCAAGACTGAGCACATCTTTTAGCGTTACCGTAGTAGCCATCTAGACCCTCCAAAGACCAGTACGTCTCTTATATCACAGAGCCTTTGCGTTCTCTATAGAAAGCGACGTCTCTCCATTTCTAATGGATACGGTTGCTTTAATAAGGATGCAGGTGCCAGACGTAAGAAGAGCCGCGTGCTCGCTAAAGAGTTTTGGAAATACAACTGCCTCTATGCTGTCTGATTTGTCAGACACACGTATGAATGCCATCTTCTCTCCCTTCTTTGTAAGAAGCGTGCGCACCTCTTCAAGCAAGATAGGCAAGATAACGGTGAGCCCTTGCTTCGGGTCTGCTTTGATTTCTGCAATAGTGGTCCCTGCTTTGCTTATGGTCTCAGTGTGCGCATCTAGTGGATGGCCAGACACATAAATACCAAGAAGTTCTTTCTCCCAGAGTAACTTTTCTGAAAGAAGTGTTTCTTTTTGTCCTTGAGGAAGCGAGAGCGTGGGCGCGGCAAAGGAAGAGCCGAACAAAGAATCTTGTGGTGCTGCAGCAGTTGCATCCTTATGAAAGGAGAGGAGGGTTTCTATGTGTGTCAGAAGATGCGCACGATCTCCAAAGGTATCCAATGCACCTGATTTAATAAGTGCTTCAAGAGACTTCTTGTTGAGGTTCTTTGAAGAGACACGAGACAAGAAATCAGAAAGAGACGCGAAAGGACCGTTTTCTTCTCTCTCAGCAATTATTGCTTCTGAGATTCCTTGCCCAAAGTTTTTGATGGTGGTGAGTCCAAAACGAACGGTATCTTTCTTCTCTCCTGCTACGGTGAAGTCTGAATCGGATTCATTAATATCTGGTGGGAGAACAGGAATGGAGAGGCGTTCCGCTTCAGCAACAAGTATTGAAATTTGCTCTGTGTCTCCTGCGTCAGCAGTAAGGAGCGCGGCCATATATTCAACAGGGTAGTTGGCCTTCATGTAGGCTGTCTGGTACGCAACTTTCCCATAGCACGCAGCATGGGCCTTGTTGAATCCGTAGGCAGCAAACGGCTCAATAAGTTTCCAGATGCGTTCAGCTTTCTGTTCGGAAAGCTTCCCGTACTCTTTGAAGCCTTTCATAAGCTTCTCCTTCTGTGCCTCCATTTCAGCGGGAATCTTCTTTCCCATAGCTTTGCGGAGCATGTCTGCTTCAAGCCAGGAATACCCGCCGAGAGTAATGGCAGTGAGGAGCACATCGTCCTGGTAGACGAGTAATCCGTATGACGCATCAAGATACTCCTTCATGCGTTCGTCTAGGTATGAGATAAGACGTGCATTCTTTTTGCGCTCAATGTATTGCGGAATAGTCTCCATTGGTCCCGGGCGGTACAGGGCAACCATGGCATTGATGTCATGGATAGAGGTGGGCTGTAGTTCCTTCAGATATCGCGTCATGCCAGAGCCGTTCAATTGGAAGGTTCCTTCAGTTTCTCCTCGAGCGAGCATGGCGAATGTCTTCTGGTCATCAATCGGCACATTCTCAATATCAATCCATATGTCACGTGTTTCTCGCACGCGCTCAACTGCGTCTGAAAGAATGGCGAGGTTCTTAATACCAAGGAAATCAAACTTAAGGAGCCCTGCGTCCTCAACGGCGTGCATATCAAACTGTGTGATGCGCTTCTCTGGATGTTTCGGATCAAACTGTACCGGAGTCCATTCTTGTAGGGGAGTTGGAGCGATAACCACACCAGCAGCATGCACACCTGTGTGACGCACGCACCCCTCAATACGCTTTGCTAGGTCCAGAATTTCTTTCACATCTTCATCTTCGTCGTACAGCTGCTTCAGCTCAGGTTCAAGCTCAAGTGCTCGTGTAATAGTCATGGGGAATCCCTGACTTCCCATAGGAATAAGTTTAGCGATACGGTCTCCAGTACGATATGCATGTCCGAGAGCACGAGAGACATCTCTTACGGCCGCGCGCGCCATGAGTGTTCCAAAGGTACCAATCTGAGCAACCTTGTCTTCACCATATTTCTCACGAGCATACGCAATCATCTCGTCACGCCGGTTATCGGCGAAGTCCATATCAATATCCGGTGCTTTAGGACGTTCCGGATTTAAGAAGCGCTCAAAAGGCAGTTTATAGAACAGCGGATCTACGTTCGTGATACCGCAGAGATAGGAAACAAGAGAGCCTGCAGCTGATCCGCGAGTGGTGGACATAATGCCAGCAGACTTTGCGAAGGTAAGCAGGTCTGATACCGCAAGGAAGTAGGGAGCAAACCCTTTAGATATGATGACATCAAGCTCGTATTCAATACGCGTTACTACTTCGTCTGTTTTCTCCATACCGCGCATAGTCAGTCCACCGTATGTTTTCTTGCGCAGTTCTTCTTCGTGGCTAGATCCTTCCGGCACTTCAACATGAGGGAAGTTCCAACTGCCAAGCTTCATAGTTACGGAGCATCGGTCTGCGATTTCTCCAGAGGCGTCTACCGCTTCAGGAATATCTTTAAACCACTCACGCATTTGTTTCTCTGTAACAAAAGAGAAGTCTTCTTCTTCGTTACGCCCGCGTTCCCCTTGTCCAATACGACGCAGAACCTCCGTTGCTTCACGGTCCTCTGGCTTTAGATAGTAAACGTCATGTTGTGCAACAAGTCGCACACCCTCCTTTTTCCCAAGTTCTTGAATGCGTGCCATGCGCTCTGTATGTCCTTCAACCTTTGGGTGATGGGTAACTTCAAGAAAGACATTCTCTTTCCCGAAGATGCTTACGTACTCAGCAAGTACTGCGGCCGCACCATCTGCGTCGCCCGCCTTGAATGCAGTTGCAACATCGCCTGCAAAGGAAGGCAGGATGGCAATGAGACCCTCGCGATGTTCACGCAAAAGTTCCTTGTCCATGCGAGGACGCTCCAAGAAGCCCTCCAAGAACGATTTAGACACCAGTGCCATAAGGTTTTGGTACCCAGTGTTATTTTCTGCGAGTAGTACGATGCGTGTGCGTGTAGTATCAAGGCGCTCTTTGTCGTGTCGTGAGTGGGGAGCGAGGTACGCATCAACACCAATAATTGGTTTAATGTCTGCCTTCGTAGTCGCCTGATAAAAAGAGATAGCTCCATGCATATTGCCCGCATCAGTAAGTCCGAGAGCGAACATGCCTTGTTTTTTAGCCTCTTGAACCAACTCCTTCACTTTAGGAAGCGCCTGCAAGAAGCTGTAGTGGCTGTGTGTGTGGAGATGAACAAAGCGTCCCATAATATGAACAGTATATCTGTTCTAGAGCACTCAATACAGGGGACTATGAGGTACTATTACTTCATGCGAATTCAGCCCGTTAAACGGGGCTTTACCCTTATAGAGTTACTCGTTGTTATTGCTATTATCGGGCTCTTGTCTTCAGTGGTGCTTGCCAACTTAAGTACTGCACGCTTGAAAGCAAACAATGCGGCAGCGCTCGCCACAGGTAATTCAGTGCTTACAAATATTGTTGCGTGTGATCTTGCGGGCGGGAAGGTGGTTGCCCCAAACTCTACGACCGTTCCAACAAATGCACTCTGTACCCTTGGTTCTGCATACGGCAAGTGGCCAAAAGCACCTAATGGATGGGTGTGGAGTACCTCTGTATGGACATCAGGAGATCAGAATCTTATATACACAACGAGCACCTACAACTCAAACCAAATGTATTGTGGGCATTATCCACAATGGGACTCAAGTTACTGTAATTCAGTCTCAACGGCAGGATTATGCAGAGGAAGGAATAATTTCACCTGCACTATGTATGACTCAACAACTGGATACTGGAAATAAAGAGGATATATACTGATACATATGGAAAACATCTCATTTGATGAGGAACAGCTCGTACGCACCGCACCACTAGCAACCAAAAAGCCTGCACTCGTAGAGTTAGTTCTTCGTTGGAAACTCGCCAAAGACCAAAAGAGTGCGGAGATTCTTCTTATTAGCGTTGCTGTTATTGCAGGAGTACTTGCTTTGACGGTTCCGCTACTCTCAGTGCCCAAAGATATCCCGCCTCCACAAGTCACGCCATTTCCAGCAGGACAATGAAATTAGTGGGGGTTGATGAGGCGGGCCGAGGACCTATCGCAGGTCCAGTTGCTGTTGGCGCAGTCTGTGTGCCGGAAGAGTATCCAATCTTGGATATATTTCCTGGTTTGAATGATTCAAAAAAGCTCTCTGAGAAGAAAAGAGAAGCTCTCTTCTTAATCCTCCAAGAAGAGATTCGTAAAGGAGGTATTTCCGCTACCGTATGTCTTTCAAGTGCAAAGATGATTGATGAAAAGGGAATTGCATATGCAGTGCGACATGCACTTAACAGAGGAGTTACAAAGCTCCTTCCAGATTCTAAAGAAGGAAAGGTATTCCTAGACGGTTCTTTGCATGCGCCAGAAGAATACGTTCAGGAAACTGTTATTGGAGGAGATGGGACTGTTCCGGTAATTATGCTCGCTTCTATTGCCGCAAAGGTAACCAGGGATAGACTCATGAAAAAGAGGGCAGAAGAATATCCTGAATATAGTTTTGAGACTCATAAAGGATATGGGACCAAAGCACACTATGCAGCGCTTCGTGCGCATGGACTGTGCCTTGAACACAGAGCTTCTTTTATACACCTGTAAATACAGGGAGGGCCGCCAGCAAAGTCGCGCTGACGGCCCCGAAGACTGCCGAAGCAATCTTGTGTCTGGTATCTAAGACGAGATTGCTCTCGTGTCAGATAGCAGAAAGCGTTGTCTATCCGACGCTTGGCGGGGTGAGGGTTTTCTGGAATCCGTCAGGGATCCAGAAGAAAGTGCCGTTCCCTCGGTCTCTGTTTGAACTGGTTCATCCGCTTTCTCATCTTCCGTTCCTTTTAGGTCGGTGTGCATGTGTGTGGGGTTGAACCGCTTCACTCCGCTAACGCTGGAGCTTACGCGCCGTGCCTTATTCGCTGGCAGAGGGCACTTATTGTGTAGCATTTATGTGTTCGCTCTCCAACCCCTTCCGCAAGAAACAAGGCTGTGGTATGGTGTGCCCACTATGTCTGTACGAATGCGCCACACCCGTTCTCATACCCGAAACCGCCGAAGCCACCATGCGCTTACGGACGGGGCTCTTGTTGTTGATAAGGATACTGGATCTGTCCGACAGCCTCACCGTATTGATGAGGCGACTGGTATGTATCGCGGTATGCAGATCATCACTCCAAAGGTAAAGAGCGAGAAGAAGAGCAAGAAGGAAGGACGTGCAGAGCGCTCTGTAGTTGAAGTTGCAGACACGACACCTGAGGGCGCAAAGAAAGAGCAGAAGAAGCCAACGCTTCTTGGAAAGGTAACAAAAGCTCGTTCTAACACCCGTTCAGGATTCGGAGGAGGAGTGTAACCCGGGCAACTCAAAATACTTATACACACTACGCGCCCCTGGCGCGTAGTGTTGTTTTTAGGGTATCCTATCTATAACGCTCTTTTTATTTATGGCTAACCGGCATCTCGCACGTTCTGTTGTTCTACAAACCCTCTTTGAGTGGGACACGTCTAACGCTTCCAAAGAGGAAGCAGAAGCAGCGCTCCAGCGAAACGTAGAAGAGTTTGGAGGAGATGATACAGACAAGCCATTTATGGAATTGCTCCTCCAGGGAGTGCTTGCAAAGCAGCCCGATCTTGATTTGGTTCTCACAAAGGCTGCCCCTGATTGGCCGCTAGACCGCATTGCTCCTGTTGATAGGAATATTCTTCGTATTGGGCTGTATGAGCTGTTGTTTTCAGATCGCGCACAGGTACCTGCCAAGGTAGCTATAAACGAAGCTATTGAGCTTGCAAAAGTATTTGGTGGAGACTCCTCTGGTCGTTTTGTGAATGGAGTACTTGGGGCGGTATACAAGGAACTTGGTGAGCCGGGCAAGGATGAGACCGGGAAGAAAGAGCGCGTGCGACGAGAAGATCTCCCGCTACAACAGCTTGGGGGCGCGATTGTATACGCACATCACGAGGGCCAGTACTATCTCGCATTGGTGCATGACGTGTTTGGACACTGGACACTGTCTAAAGGAAAGATTGAAGAGGGAGAAAATGTAGAGGAGGGAACGGTGCGTGAGATAAAGGAAGAGCTTGGTCTTGAGGTAACAATCAGAAGCAAGATTGGAGAGAATGAGTACATTGCTTCGCATCCTGAGCACGGGAAGATGCGAAAGCATGTATCCTATTTCCTTGCAGAGTCTGAGTATGAGGATATCAAGCTTGAAAAGAAGGGAGGACTGGATGATGCTCGTTGGTTTAGGCTCACCGATATCTTGGATCTTAATTTTTATGACGACATGCTCCCTATCGTTACAGAGGCAGTACAGAAGCTGCTTGATACTGCGCGGACCCGTGTGTAGGTTCCCATTCAGTACTTTTCTGGTATAACGGACCTATGTCTGATTTCGCTGCACACGCAGAAAAGCTCGGCGTACAGTTTAACAACCTTGATTTACTGATTGAGGCGTTGACCCATCGCTCATATTTGAATGAGCACCGTACTGCCGGGAACCATAACGAGCGTCTAGAGTTTCTAGGCGATGCGGTTCTTGAGCTTGCTGTTACACATTTTCTATTCACCCGTTTTCCCAACAAACCAGAAGGAGAATTAACGGCGTACAGAGCGGCCCTTGTAAATACCTATTCGCTTGCTGAAGAGGCAGAACGGCTCGGAGTAAACGATATGCTTCTTCTTTCTAAAGGAGAGCGAAAGGACACTGGAAGAGCCAGACAGATTATTCTTGCGAATGCCTTTGAGGCTATTCTTGGTGCTATTTATCTAGATCAAGGGTACGAGAGCGTAGATGCGTTCATCTCAAAGAATCTGAACCCAAAAATTGAGGAGGTTATTGCAAAGCGTACGTGGCAGGATGCAAAGAGTCATTTTCAGGAGATAGCGCAGGAAAAGCGTGGCGTTACTCCGACCTACAAGACCCTTACTGAAGAGGGGCCAGATCACGACAAGCGATTTACCATTGGAGTGTTCTTAGGAGACAAAGAGATTGCGCGGGGCGAAGGCTCTAGCAAGCAGGAAGCTGAACAAGTAGCAGCGCAAGGAGCACTTGAAAAGATTGGGTAGTTTTTTCTACAGAACGCACTGCATTCTCCTGCAAAGCCACGGTATACTGAAACACAATGCTTAAGCGACTAGAGATCGCCGGATTCAAATCGTTTGCAAAGAAAACGGTCTTGGATTTTTCTAGTTCAGTTACCTCTGTTGTTGGACCAAATGGGTCGGGAAAGTCTAATGTTGCGGAAGCCTTCCGCTTTGCGCTTGGCGAACAATCAATGAAGTCTATGCGCGGGAAGCGCAGCGAAGACCTTATTTGGTCCGGGTCTAACATAGCGCCCCGTGCGAACCGTGCTGCTGTTACCATCGTTTTTGATAATCGTGGCCGTATATTTCCAAAACTTGAATTTGATGAGGTTTCAATAGAGCGAGCAGTGTTCCGTGACGGAGCGAGTGAGTATGCAATTAATGGATCAAAGGTTCGCCTTCGCGATGTGCAGGAACTTCTTGCGTCTGCAAACATAGGAGAGACTGGACACCATATTATTTCTCAAGGAGAAGCAGACCGCATTCTTACAGCACAACCAAGAGAACGAAGAGCAATGCTTGAAGATGCGCTCGGTCTTAAGGTGTACGAGTTTAAGAAACAAGAAGCTGAACGAAAGCTGGAGCGGACAGAAGAGAACGTGGGGCAGGTGGAGGCACTTAGAAGAGAGATCGCTCCTCATATTCGCTTTTTGCAGAAACAAGTAGAAAAATTGGAGCGTGCAGAGGAACTTGCCAAGGAATTGCGACTTGCGTCCCAAACGTATTTCGCTATTGAAGAGGCATACATTCGCATTGAACGAGAAAGAACAGAAGCAGCTACAACAGAGGCAACAGGAAGGCTAAGAGCCGTTGAAGCAGAGCTCTCACTCTTTGAAGAGCGCGCAACAACTGATAGCGAGGGAATGAAACGCTCTGAAGCAGTGCGTCAGGCAGAACGGAACTTAGACAGAATAACTGCTGAGCGTTCTGTACTTGCCAGAGACCTTGGGCGCATTGAGGGAGCGTTGAACGAAGCGAAGAAACGCAGTGTTGCTGTTGCGCGAGACCCATACGTAAAGATTCCAAGGGAGGACCTTTCAGCCTTGAAGGAAGAGGTAGACGCACAAGTGGCACTCGTTGAAGGAGCTGAACCTGGCGCAATACATGCGGCCATTCAAAGTCTGCGTAACGCAATGGCTGCGTTCTTTGAGCGCTATGCAGGACCCGCTGACGACTTCATGGCAGACGAGGAGCTCATGGCGAAAGAGCTTGAAGGCAAGAGAGAAGATATGGTGCGTAAGGATGCAGAGTTAACCGAAGAGACTGAGCGTGCTCGTTCTGAGCTTTCGCATGCGCGCGAGCGCATGATGGCGCATGAAGAGACAGGAAGGGAACAGAATCGTCGTCTGCTTGATCTTGCAGAGAGTAAAGCAAAAGTAGAAGCAGAGCTTGCACGGCACTCAGCACATCTCGGACAGTTAGATTATCTTGCTGAAGACCTGGAACAGAATCGCAGAGAAGCCGTTGCGCTTGTTGGAGTCAATGCGCTTTCATATGAAGCAGTCTCTGAACTGCCCCAGGAAGAGCGAAGAGTACAGGAAGATAGAAAGCGAAGCATGGAGCGCCTCAAGATTCGTGTTGAAGAAGCTGGAGGCTCTGGAGAGGATGTGCGTAGCGAATACAAAGAGGCAACAGAGCGTGAAGCATTCCTTGCAACTGAGCTTGAAGACCTTGCAACATCAGCAGCGGGACTCCGCTCATTAATTGCAGAATTGGACGCAGAGCTTCAAAAGAGTTTTGCTGAAGGACTTGCAAAGGTGAATGCATCGTTCGGAGAGTTCTTCGGCCTTATGTTTGGCGGAGGCGGAGCACGACTGGTGCTTGAGGAAGTATCTCAGCCGGGTGCTGAAGACGAGGAAGATGAGTATGAGGAAGTGAAGAGAAAGCCAAACCAGAAACCTGGAATTGAGATTTCAGTGCACCTCCCAAAGAAGCGCGTGCAGTCCTTAATGCAACTTTCAGGAGGAGAGCGCGCACTTACTTCCATCGCGCTTATCTTTGCGATGAGTCAGGTGAATCCACCACCGTTTCTTATTCTAGACGAAACCGATGCTGCGCTTGATGAAGCGAATAGCCGCAGATACGGAGACATGATTGAAAGTCTTTCACACAAGTCTCAGCTTATTGTGATCACTCATAACCGAGAGACGATGAGTCGCGCCAGCATCCTATACGGCGTTACTATGGGAGCAGATGGAATTTCCAAGTTGCTTTCGGTGAAGTTTGAAGAGGCGCAGGCTGTAGCAAAGTAATCCCCATAGACGTCTCGTAGGAGAGGCGTATGCTTTAGGTACTAACTAAATACCTATGGCTGCATTTGAATACTTTAAAGAGCATGTTGCAAAGGCGAGCGCCCTTCTTGAGCTTTCTTCTGAGACTCAAGCTCTGCTTATGACACCAAACCAGGTGCTTCATGCAGATCTAACAATTCCCTTGGAGGCTGGAGGAACAGGAACCTTTCCCGCATACCGGGTGCAATTCAACAATGCACGAGGTCCATACAAAGGAGGAATCCGTTTCCATCCTGAAGCAGACGAGGACGAGGTGTCTGCTCTTGCCGCTATGATGGCAGTTAAGTGTGCGGTAGTGGGCATTCCTCTTGGGGGAGCCAAGGGAGGAGTTGCTGTTGACCCGAAGAAGCTTTCTCAGAAGGATCTACATCTACTAGCTAGAGAATACGTAAAAGCATTTAGCGAACACATAGGGCCAGACCAAGATATTCCAGCTCCTGACGTGTACACGAACGCAGAGATTATGGGAGTGATGCTGGACGAGTATGAGCGGATTACTGGGAAGAGCCAACCAGCGATGATTACAGGAAAGCCGCTTTCCTTGGGCGGATCTCTTGGAAGAGACACCGCAACGGCTGACGGTGCCGTTGAAGTACTGAAAGCACTCATGGAGGATCGCCACCTGGAAGCAGACGTGCTTACAGCAGCTGTTCAGGGCGCAGGGAATGCTGGAGGACAAGCAGCACATCTTCTGTATTCAATGGGCATGAGTGTTGTGTCTCTTGCAGACAGCAAGGGAACTATTTCAAGTGTAGAGGGACTTGATGTTGAGAAGCTCCTTATGTTCAAGGAGGCAGGGAATCATATCCCAGATGCAGGAGCACTCATGGAGCACGCTCAGGTAGGTCCTTCAGAAGAGGTGCTCTCTTCGTCTGCAGATGTTCTAGTTCCTGCTGCGCTTGAGGAGCAGATAACAAGAGAGAATGTGGGAAAGATTCAGGCGGGCATCATTCTTGAGGTTGCGAATGGACCGGTTACTCCTGAAGCGGATGCACAACTGCATGCACAAGGAGTGGTGGTTATTCCAGATGTACTCGCAAACGCTGGAGGCGTAACCGTCTCATACTTTGAGTGGGTGCAGAATCGCTCTGGATACTATTGGAGTGCTGATATCGTGCGAGAGGGTATGCAGACAACTATGCGTAAAGCATATAAGTCTGTTGCTGACTTTGCTTCAGAGCGCGGTGTCTCTTTGAGAGAGGCAGCGTATGCGGTTGCCTTAGAGCGCATAACAGAAGCAATGCGCGGAAGAGGACAGATATAAGTAAAAGTCCCGGACTAGTCCGGGACTTTTACTTACTTAACGAGAGAGAAATCCAGTTCTCGTTCTGCAAGTCTCGCTGCTAGAAGGGTGACTTTAACAGGGTCTCCAAGTGCGTAGACAGTTTGCGTCTTCTCGCCAACGATACGGTACCTCTTTTCGTCATATACGAAGTAATCATCACCAAGATCACGAATACGTATCATTCCTTCAGCACGGCTTTCGGTAAGCTCAACGAAGATTCCGCGATCTGATACGCCAGAGATAACTGCGTCAAACTCTTCTCCCACGTGTTCGCTCATGTACTCTACCTGCTTCATCTTGATAGAATCGCGCTCGGCTTCTGTAGCAGCCGTCTCTCTTTCAGATGAGTTCATTGCGAGCTGGTCTAGCTCTGCATACTCATTCTTTCCAAACGGTGCATTCACCGTGTAGTGCTTCGTGAGACGGTGTATGAGGAGATCTGGGTAGCGACGAATCGGGGAAGTGAAGTGCGTGTAAAACTCAAAAGCCAATCCAAAGTGGCCAATATTCTTTGTGCTGTATACGGCCTTTGCCATTGAACGCAATGTCGCAGTCTTTATAAGGTATTCCTCAGGCTTCCCCTCCACTTGCTTAAGAAGAGTGTTCATATCGTCTCCTTTAACCTTTCCTGCTGAAACAGGAAGGTTGTACCCCATAACTTGTAGAAACTGAGCGAGGTTCTCAATGCGGTCAGCATCTGGACTGTCATGGATACGATAAATAGTGCCCCCGGTGAGGTGAGCTTTCTTCATCTCAGAGGTAAGGAACTCAGCTACTGCCTCGTTTGCAAGGAGCATAAAGTCTTCAATGAGAAGATTAGTGTCCCTTCGTTCCTTGAGAACAATCTCAGTTGGCTTGCCCGTCTCGTCCAGGAGGATCTTTACTTCAGGAGTATCAAAGGCAATTGCCCCCTTCTTAGTTCTACGTGCACGAATCTTGTCTGCGTACGTCTTTAAAATATTTAACTCCTCTAGCAACTCTCCGGCTTGTTGATCAAGCACAGACTGAGCATCCTCATACGTGAAGCGCTTGTCTGAGTGAATAACGGTAGGACCAAACCAACGAGAGACAATACCAGCCTCTTTGTCTAGCTCAAATACTGCAGACATTGCGAGGCGATCTTCATTTGGGTTCAGAGAACAAAGATCAGTTGAGAGAATATGAGGAAGCATCGGGATGGTGCGGTCTACAAGATAGACCGACGTAGCACGCTTTCGTGCTTCTTGGTCTATAGAGGAGCCAGGACGCACGAAGTGAGACACATCAGCAATGTGTACACCCACTTCTACGTTTCCGTTTGGGAGCGTGCGAACAGAGAGCGCATCGTCAAAGTCCTTAGCGTCAAAAGGATCAATGGTAAACGTTGTTACGTCACGGAAGTCTTTACGTGTTCCAGCGGCAATGCCCTCATCAGCACCGTCCTTTAACATCTGGCGTCCATTCTTTTCAAGATCATTCGCCTCTTTCTGTACTCCAGGAGGGAAGTCAGAACGGAATCCTTGAGAGAGAGCGAGTGCTCGCATCTCAGTCTCGTGCTCTCCAGCTGGTCCGATAATCTCTTCAAGCTCTCCCCATGGATATGGCTGGTGCTTGTTCCATCCTTTAAAGCGAATCACTACTTTGTGCCCGATAGGTAAAGACTCTCCCTTTACTACAAAGGGAACATACATCTTTTTCCAATCAGGAACGAGCATGGTGAGATTCTCTTCCTTGTTTTCAACGAGCTTGCCCACAAAGGTCTCACGGTTGCGTTCTGTTACCTCAACGACACGTCCTGAGGGACGTTTCTTGCCAGTGCGCCGGTCTACTTCGTACCCGGTAAATTCAACCTTTACGGTGTCTCCTGAGAAAGCTCCCCCGAGACCCTCTCCTGGAATGAAGAGATCGTCCTCATTCGGGTCATATGAAAAGAAGCCCTTTCCGGTCTTAATAATAGTTATTGGTCCCTCGTAGAGGGTGTCTTTCTGTATAGCCATGTTCTCTGAACTGTAGCAGATTAGGTCGTTTATGCTATATATACGGACCTAGCAAATAGGAATTCTTTGACGTGAGGGCATTCCTTTGGTACTCTTCCGCCTACATATGTTGATGATCCGATTCCAGCGCATTGGTCGTAAGAACGACGCAGCTTTCCGTATGGCAGTCCTTGAAAAGACTGCTGGACCTAAGGCTGGGAAGTACGTAGACCTCGTTGGCACCTACAACCCAAAGACGAAGCAGATTACCTACAAGGCAGAGCGCATCCAGGAGTGGATTGCGAAGGGTGCCCAGGTATCTCCTTCACTTAAGAACCTCCTTATCAAGAACGGTGTTCTTACTGGAGAGAAGACCGCAGTTATCTCAAAGAAGAACCTTGAGAAGAACGTAGCCAAGAAGGCAGAGGAGGAAGCAGCTGCTAAGGCAGCAGCAGAGGAAGCTGCTAAGGCTGAGGCCGCAAAAGCAGCTGAAGCAGCTGAAGCGCCTGTAGCTGAAGAAGTTCCTGCAGCAGAGGAGGCAGCTCCAGCTGAGGAGACTCCAAAGGAAGAAGAGGAGGTTGCTGCGTAAGCAGCAGAAGCGCTTTCGCGCTTTGATTACAATTCCGCATATTCTGATTTCTGTAACGATTTGACTTCATGGAACAAGACCACGCATTTCTAGACTACACAGTGAAGGCACTGGTTGATAACCAGGAGGCTGTTGTTGTTACTCGCTCTGTTGATGAGATGGGAGTACTGCTTACGCTTACCGTTGCTCCGGAAGACATGGGTAAGATCATCGGCAAGGATGGGAACATTGCAAAAGCAATCCGCACCCTTCTTCGCGTTGTTGGTATGAAGCACAACGCTCGTGTGAATTTAAAGATTAACGAACCTTCAGGAGGAAAGCGCTTCCAAGAGGAAAAATCTCTTGAAGACGTTCTTGAAGGAATGAACTAAAGCGGCAGGATGCCGCTTTTAGCGTATGTTGAAATTCCATCTCATCACACTATTTCCTGACGCATGTGACGCGTATCTTTCTGCGTCTATTTTAGGACGGGCCCGTACCAACAAAAAGATAGCGGTCTCGTACCAGAGCCCGAGAGACTTTGTAACAAACAAATGGGGGAAGATAGACGAGCGTCCGTATGGGGGAGGTCCGGGTATGGTTATGACCGCGCTCCCCGTGGTGAAGGCGGTAAAGAAAGCCTTTGGAAGACGAAAGGGAACAAGACTCGTGGTGTGGTTCAGTCCCTCTGGAAAGCAGTTTACAAACAAGGACGCAGACCAGCTCGCTACATATGACGAGATAGCTTTTGTCTGTGGCAGGTACGAAGGTATTGATGAGAGAGCATTTAAAATGCTGAAGACAATGGCACCTATAAAAACATTTGCTGTAGGAGAGGCAGTATATACAGGGGGAGAAGTTCCTGCACTTGCGATGGTTGATGCGATAACTCGCAGACTTCCGGGAGTGCTCGGGAAAGATGAATCAGTTGAGGAAAGACGCGTGGCTTCGCCTGCAGTCTACACGCGTCCTGAGAATATTGAATGGGAAGGGAAGAACTATCGTGTTCCTAAAGTCCTGCAGACAGGAAATCATGCCAAGATTGATGAGTTCAGGACGAAAAAGAAGAAGTAGCCAAAAAGTGTTTTATATAGTTTAATCGGCTCGGAAAGGGGGGCGCCATGTCCTTATTTGACGAAGTCTACGACACGCTCTCTGGGAGATCCTGGAGCAGTGTCTCAGAAATTCAGGAAGCGGTGCGAACGCAGCGCTACCTGAAACGGATCCACAGGCCGGTCTCGCTTTTCCGGAGAATACTTCCGGCCTTTGCGGATATGTTTGAGACACCCACTGAGGCTTCTGTGCAGTTTGTCTTGCAGCACTTCAGTCGCAAGACGTGGGTCTCGTGTCGCGAACGCGTCTCTGGGAACCCGGAGTACTCGCTTACCCTCAGGGGGCAAATGAAGACAGGCCCAGTGCAGATACGCAGGGACGATCTGGGAAGACCAGAAGGGCCGAGCGGCTACACATAAAGGACGGAATCTCTCCGTCCTTTTTCATTGCACAACAGAGACGCTAGATTGACAATATCCCTATATTTGTTATAGTTTAAGGGAACCTGGCGCTGTGCCAGGATGTCAAAACTGTTCCTGGGGGATCTAAGAATGCGACTACATGCACTGTTTCTGGGAGCGTGCGGCATCTTCGCCGCGCTTCTCATCGGCAAGGACGATCTGAGCGGAATCATTCTGACGGGCGTCGCCACTGTGGCGCTCTTCCTATGCTTCTTCCTTCAGAGCGACACGGCCAGCAGCTGGACCGATATGGGCAAAGGGCCGACGCCCTACGCCTTCTCGTTCCTGACCATGAGCGTGGCGTCCATATCCATAGACGGAAGTCTGTGGGCGGGGATGTTCACCTTCGCGCTCTCACTCGGCCTGATGTTGGCAACTGCGGTCGCCATCTACGCTCAGGGTGCGTGCACCTGCGAGCGCATCAATTGGCGCGACGTGGGCCGGATCTATCGCACACTCGGCCTGCCGATCATCGGCATGGTCCTGGTGCACTATCTGGTCGCTACCGACCGCAGCGTGGCCTCGGGGTGCATCGTTATCGCCGGCCTCACTTGGCTCGCGATGAAGACCGCCCCGCAGGAGCCGTTTGTTCGGCTGCCCGCATACTGGGCTCAACGCACCGCATCTTGATTGCATCCCAGCAATCCCGCAAGCGGCTCTCTTCGGAGGGTCGCTTTTTCCTTTTCCACAGCCGCCTTGACCACCCCCTCATCTTCACGGTATATTAAGGAAACGAGATTGAGTAACGGGGGATAGAGGGCAAGAGAAAAACAAGTGCGATTTTAAAAACAGCGTCTCCATAACGAGGGACGCGGCTCATGCATACATGAGCCCGTTTGGCGTTTGGAGCTACGATAATACAGACCTGACATGCAGCAAAAAAAGCTCGTGCCAAAAACATTCGGTGCATACCGCGCCCCGCGTGTTGAGTTTCCTGACCTGGTAGGCCACCAGCGGGAATCTTTTAATTGGCTTTTGGCCGATGGAATCAAGGAGCTCTTTAAGGAGTTTTCTCCAGTGCAAGATTATTCAGGAAAGAAATTTGAACTCCGCTTTGACGGATTTGAAGTAGGCGATCCTAAGGGAACTGAGGAAGAGGCACGTGAGAACATGCGTACCTATGAAGCTCCTCTTAAGGCGTCTGTTACGCTCGTAAACAAGACGTTTGGATCTGAGAAGACTCAGGAGATTTTCCTCTCTGATATTCCGATGATGACACCTCACGGTAGTTTCATCGTATCTGGAGTTGAGCGTGCTATTGTCCCTCAGCTCGCCCGTTCGTTCGGTGCATTCTTTGTTGCTGAAGAAACAAAGGGAAGAAACTTCTTTGGTGCAAAACTTATTCCTGCACGTGGTGTATGGATTGAGATTGAATCTGATTCAGACGGAGCTATCTTCGTTAAGATTGATCGCAAGCGTAAATTCCCTGTCACGAACCTGCTCAGCGTATTTGGTGCAGGAACACGCGAGGACATTCTTAAGAAATTTATTGGCGACGAGACTGCAACGAATGCAGTGAACGCAACACTCGCGCACGATACTGCGCAGAGCGTAGAAGATGCATATGTAGAAATACACCGCCGCATGCGCGACGGTGATTTGGCGACCCCAGACAATGCTAAGCAGTACGTGAACGCACTCTTCGCTGCTGATAGGTACGATCTTTCTAAAGTAGGACGTCATCGCCTGAATGCTCGTTTCTCACTTCCAACTGATAAGAAGTCTCTTGAACAGCGTGCTCTTACGCTAGACGATCTTCTTCGTATTGTTGCTGAGATCGCTCGCATGAACCAGGATCCTCAGGCTGTTCCAGATGATATTGATCACCTCGGCTTCCGTCGTGTTCGTTTCGTTGGAGAACTTCTTCAGGCTCGTATGCGTGTCGGTATGTCTCGCATGAAGCGAAACATCCAGGACCGCATGTCTACCATTGAGTCTGAGACTTCTCTTCCAATGGCATTCGTAAACCCACGTCCTCTCTCAGCATCAGTTCGTGAGTTCTTCACAGCGAACCAGCTTTCACAGTTCATGGACCAGCAGAACATTCTTGCTGAGCTTGAGAACATGCGCACCCTCTCAGCACTTGGCCCGGGAGGACTGACACGTGAGCGTGCAGGCTTTGAGGTTCGTGACGTGCACCCATCACACTACGGACGTCTTTGTCCAATCCACACTCCAGAAGGAGCGAACATCGGTCTTATTCTTCGTCTTGCGCTACATGCTCGCACAAACGAGTTCGGTGTTATTGAAACTCCGTACGCAAAGGTAACGAAGGGAGTGGTGACTGAAGAGATTGAATACCTCAATGCTCTTGATGAGGAGTCATACGTTATTGCGCACGCAGCTACCCCTGTTGACGCAAAGGGACGTATTGTTCCAGACACCATTGAGGCTCGTAAGGGAGGAGAACCGGCAGTGGTACACCGTGAGGAGATCAACTACATTGATGCGTCTACGTATCAGATGTTCTCAGCTGCTACTGCGATGATTCCGTTCGTTGATCATGATGATGCGAACCGTGCACTCATGGGTTCAAACATGCAGAAGCAGGCAACACCAGTCCTCATTCCAGAGGCACCACTCGTTGCTACCGGTATTGAAGGACACGCAGCACGTAACACAGGACGCCTCATCATTGCTGAAGAGGCGGGAACGGTGTCATACGCCGACGCACGTCGCATTGTTGTCACGCCTTCAAACGGGAAGGATCATGAGTACAAGCTTCAGGGCCTCACTCAGACCAACCAGAACTCTGCATTCATGCAGCGCCCTATCGTAAAGACAGGAGACAAGGTGAAGAAGGGAGATGTGCTTGGAGACGCATCTTCTTCAGACCAGGGTCAGATGGCACTTGGACAGAACGTCCGTGTTGCCTTCATGAGTTGGAGTGGAGCAAACTACGAGGATGCGATCATTGTCTCTGAGAGACTAGTGGAAGAATCTAAGTTCACTACCGTACATATTGAAGATTTTGAGTGTGCTGTACGCGACACAAAGCTCGGAGCTGAAGTAACCACACACGACATTCCTAACGTCGGAGAACTTCGTTTGAAGAACCTTGATGAAGAAGGCGTTGTTCGTATTGGTGCTGAGGTACGACCTGGAGACATCCTCGTTGGAAAGGTAACGCCTAAGGGAGAGACACAGCTTACTCCTGAAGAGCGCTTGCTTCGTTCAATCTTTGGAGACAAAGCAAAGGACGTGAAGGACACCTCACTTCGTATGGAAGGAGGAAAGCGTGGCCGCGTTATTGGCGTACGTGTCTTTAGTCGTGAGAGTGGAGACCAGCTTGAGAGCGGTATTATCAAGAAGATTGTCGTTACCGTTGCACAGGTGCGCAACGTCTCAGTGGGAGACAAGCTTGCTGGTCGTCACGGAAACAAGGGAGTTATCTCTCGTGTGCTTCCTGTTGAGGACATGCCATACGACAAGGATGGAAATCCAGTGGACATTATTCTTACTCCACTTGGAGTGCCATCTCGCATGAACCTTGGACAGATTCTTGAGTTGCACCTTGGACTTGCGGCACACACGCTTAACTACCAGGCAATTGTGCCTCCGTTTGCAGGAGCAACTGCTGACGAAATTCGTGCAGAGCTTGAGACTGCTGGCTTTGATCGCTCTGGAAAGATGCGTCTCTTTGATGGACGAACCGGAGAAGCCTTTGCTCAGCCAATCTCAGTTGGATACATGTATGTTCTCAAACTCCATCACATGGTGGAGGACAAGATCCACATGCGTTCAATCGGTCCGTACAGCCTCATTACCCAGCAGCCGCTCGGAGGAAAGGCACAAAACGGAGGACAGCGCTTTGGAGAAATGGAAGTATGGGCACTCCTTGGATACGGAGCTGCCTACACACTCCGTGAGATGCTCACTATTAAGTCTGATGATATCCAGGGACGCTCTGCAACCTTTGATGCCATCGTGAAGGGTGAGCCAGTATCACACGCTGGAACCCCAGCATCGTTCGCAGTACTTACTAATCAGATCCGCGGTCTGGCTCTTGATATAGAGCCAATGGAAGGCCGTTCGGACGTCTAACCCTAGACTACTATGGCAACTCCCATGAATTCCTCCGGAAAGCGTCCGATGGCACCTCGTTCCCTAGAATGGAACGCACTTCGCCTTTCACTCGCTTCACCTGAGCGCATCCTTTCTTGGTCTCGTGGAGAAATCACGAAGCCGGAAACAATTAACTACCGTACGCAGCGCTCTGAAAAGCACGGACTCTTTGATGAAAAGATCTTTGGTCCTGAGCGTGATTACGAGTGTTACTGCGGAAAGTACAAAGGTATCCGTTATAAGGGTATTGTGTGTGACAAGTGTGGTGTAGAAATCACTCGCTCTATCGTGCGTCGTGAGCGTATGGGCCACATTGAGCTCGTTACTCCAGTAGCACACATTTGGTTCCTTCGCTCTATGCCAAGTCGCATGGCACTCATCCTCGGCATCCCTTCAGCTGATCTAGAGAAGGTGGTGTACTTCGCGGGATACATTGTGACTAAGGTCGCAGAAGACGTGAAGAAGCGCATCCTCGCTGAGCTTGAGAACGAGTACAAGACTAAGCACAAGGCAGCGTCAACTGACCAAGAGCGAGACACGCTTAAGGAGAAGATGACTGTTGCAAAGCACGACATTGAAAGCGTTGTCGTTGGAAAGGTATTTGATGAAGTTCAGTACCATCGCTTCTCAGTACGCTACGGAACACTCTTTGAAGCAAAGATCGGGGCAGAGGCTATCTACGATATCTTCCGCACGCTTAAACTTGAAGACCTTAAAGCAACACTTGAAGAGCGCTATCCAAAGGCAGCTGCCGCTGAGCGTGAGAAGCTCGCAAAGCGTATTTCATTGATCTCTTCAATGATTGCATCAAAGGTACGTCCCGAGTGGATGTTCCTCACGAAGATTCCAGTTATTCCACCAGCCCTTCGCCCGATGGTTGCTCTTGAGGGTGGACGTCATGCAACGTCTGATGTGAACGACCTCTATCGTCGTGTTATCAACCGCAACAACCGTTTGAAGAAGTTGCTTGATATTCACGCGCCTGAAGTTATTCTCCGCAACGAGAAGCGTATTCTTCAGGAGGCTGTTGATGCGCTACTTGATAACTCAATCCGCAAGGGAGGAGCGTCAGGAGGAGCACTCACTCCATCTCAGCGACGTCCGCTTAAGTCTCTCGCTGACTACCTAAAGGGAAAGCAAGGATACTTCCGACAGAACTTGCTTGGAAAGCGTGTGGACTACTCTGGTCGCTCTGTGATTGTGGTGGGACCTGATCTTGAGCTTGATGAGTGTGGTCTTCCAAAGCATATGGCACTTGAGCTCTTCCGCCCGTTCGTTATTGCAGGACTCTTGCAACGTGAACTTGCCTTCAACATCCGTGGCGCTGGTCGCTTGATTGAAGATGGTGTTGCAGAAGTGTGGGAAATTCTTGAAGAGGCGATTCGTGGCAAGCACGTACTCTTGAACCGTGCGCCTACACTGCACCGACAGGGTATTCAGGCCTTCCGCCCTCGTCTCATTGAGGGAGATGCGATTCAGCTTCACCCGCTCGTCTGTCCTGCGTTCAACGCTGACTTCGATGGAGACCAGATGGCCATCCACGTCCCTCTTTCTGAAGAGGCACAGTGGGAGGCAGCTAACGTGATGTCTGCAAACAAAAACATTCTAAAGCCAGGATCTGGTGAGATGATTGTTATGACGCAGAAGCCACTTGATATCGTTCTTGGAACGTACTGGCTCACGAAGGCAATGCCTGGCTCTAAGGGAGAAGGAAACTACTTCCAGTCTCCAAACGCTGCGATTCTTGCGCATGAGTATGGAGCAATTGACCTCCGTGCTGTTATTAACGTTCTTCCTGTTGCAGGAAAGGCGAAGTACTCAGCTATGGGTGACGGTATCTTTGAGACAACCGTAGGACGTCTCTTGTTCAACACCGTGCTTCCTGCTGACTATCCGTTTGTGAATGACGCGATCAGCAAGAAGGTTATTACCGGCATCATGAATGACTGTATTGATAAGTACGGCATTGATGCAGTTCCTGGAATTGTAAACAAGGTGAAGCGCTTCGGCTTTGAGTACGCCACAAAGTCAGGCGTCTCATGGTCTCTAGACGATGTATCAGTTCCTGAAGGAAAGGATGCAATCGTAACTGCAGCTCGTACAAAGGTTGAGCGTATTGAAGGAGATTTCCAGGACGGATTGCTCTCACAAGAAGAGAAGCGTCGTATGGTTATTGAAGTCTGGCACGGAGCGAAGACTGAGGTAGAGAAGCTCGTTGAGGATGCACTTGATCCAACTGGTTCAGTCCATGACATGGTGCGCTCTGGCGCTCGTGGTTCTATCGGAAACCTTACTCAGATGGCTGGTATGAAGGGACTTATCCAGAATACTGCTGGAGAGACTATTGAAGTGCCGATTGTGTCTTCAATGACAGAAGGTCTTAATCCTGTTGAGTACTTCATGTCTACACACGGTGCACGTAAGGGTCTTACTGACACAGCACTTGGAACAGCTCGTGCAGGGTACCTTACTCGTCGTTTGTTTGATGTGGCACAAGACTCAATCATCACTGAAAAGGATTGTGGTACCAAGCGAGGCGTTGCGATTAATCGTGTGTCAGCTTCAGGTATTAAGATTGACTTCGCTGAGGCAGTTCGTGGACGCACACTCGCTCTTGAAGCTGCAGGCTTAAAGAAGGGGGCATATATCTCAGCAGCTGATGCACAGACTATTGCAGCAGACGAATCAGTAGCCTCTGTTTCAGTTCGCTCTCCAATGTCGTGTGAGACACGGTACGGTATCTGTGGCGTTTGTTATGGAATGGATCTTTCAACGCAGCTCCCAGTTGATCTTGGAGAGGCTGTAGGAACTATTGCAGCGCAGGCTATTGGAGAGCCGGGAACTCAGCTCACTATGCGTACCTTCCATGCCGGAGGAACAGCATCTGTGGGAGGAGACATCACCTCAGGTCTTCCACGTATTGAGGAAGTCTTTGAGAAGCGTTCTCCAAAGAATCCAGCTGCCATCTCTAAGTTTGATGGAATGGTTGCAGAGATTCGTGAGCAGGGCCGCGACAAAGTAGTTGTGGTAACTCCTGAGGCAGGACAAGGAAAGAAGGATGGCTCAAATACAGAGTATGTTCTTACGTATCCTCGTCAGGCACTCGTTAAGGAGGGTCAGGCTGTAGTGAAGGGACAATTCCTTTCAGACGGATCTGCTGATCTTGATGATCTCTTTGATCGCGCAGGACGGGCACTCGTTCAGGAGTACATTATTGCTGAGACCAGCAAGATCTATGAACTTCAGGGAGCGTCTGTGTCTCGCAAGCACTTGGAGGTTATCGTGAAGCAGATGTTCTCACGCGCGAAGATTACGGAGACGGGTGATTCAGATTACTCAGTCGGCGATGTTGTTGAGCAGTGGGAGTTTGACGAGGAAGTGAAGGATATGGAGGCTGAAGGAAAGATTGCACCAAAGGCGAGAGAAATGGTCCTTGGTATTAAGGAATCTGCACTTTCTCGCCGCTCCTTCCTTTCTGCAGCGTCCTTTGAGCAGACGACGAAGATTCTTATTAACGCATCTCTTAAGGGATCAGTTGATACACTTCGCGGACTCAAAGAGAACGTTATTCTTGGACGACTTATTCCAGCAGGAACTGGATTCAGTGGTTCAAAGAAGCATGCTGCAATTGACGTCATGCAGGACAAAAGAGCTGCACAGATGCGTGCTGTTGAGGCACAGCGTCTTGCAGAGGAACCAGCTGCAGAAGTTCGGTAGTAGAAATCTGTTTTTAAACACAAAACCCGCTCCTAGGAGCGGGTTTTGTGTTTAAAATAAAATCCCTCTCGCTTACCACGAAGGGGATTTGATCAACACGAAACGAGGAGCATTAGATGCTTCAAAGACATAGTAGAGTTTTTCTGGATCCAAAACCCGCGTATCCCACGTGAGAGATTCGGCGATATCTGGCGGCTCAATAAATGAAGACCTTAAGATAAATCGTCTGAGAGCCGCCTCGTGATGGATTTCTGGGGTCTGGACCCCTTGCTCCCATAAAGAAACATCCGACTTGCGGACCCCAAAGAAAGAAGCGAACTCTTTCTTGGAAAAACCCAAGTGCAGCCTAAGAAATTCTAATTCTACAGGGACGAATCGCCTTTCTTGTTTGGCGATACACTTGGACACCTCTTTGTTCAGGGCATGAACATGCTCCCACTCAAATGTCCCGTTGGGTAACACTAGGTTCTGTAGGTAAACAGGGAACCCGCAGAGATTGTACACATGTGCGTAGGTAACCACTTGTTCCCCTTTCCAGAAGAATCTAAAAAGAACGTACATTTTTTATACTGTATTTCTTCCTGGATGACAAACGGCTCACCCAGAAGCTAAGTAAAGTAAGGTACGGTACACTAAAGATATCCATGGATACCGTCCAGAAAATAAAAGAGAAACTCTCCATACTTGAAGTGGTGGCGCCCTATGTAAAGCTCGCTAAGTCTGGCCGGAACTATAAGGGCCTTTCTCCGTTTAATAAGGAGAAGACACCCTCTTTCTATGTGAATCCGGAACGAGGCACTTACTACTGCTTCTCTTCAGGACAGGGAGGAGACCAGTTTGAATTCATTCAAAAGATGGAGGGAGTGGATTTTAAAGGAGCACTCAAAATACTTGCAGAGAAAGCTGGTGTAGAAATTGTATATAGTGCCAATAAGGAGGACAAAGGGAAGCAAGACAAGCTGTTTGAAGCAATGTCACGTGCAGAGAACCAATACGTATCTTTGTTAGACACTAAAGGACCTGCCTATGCGTACGCTCTCTCCCGTGGGTTGTCTGCGGAATCTATTAAAGACTGGAACATCGGATATGCCCCGGATACTTGGCGCACTCTACTTGAATCTTTAGAAGCCTCAGGTTTTACAAAACAGGAACTCTCTGCTGCAGGACTTGTAAAAGAAGCTGACGAGAAGAAGGGGACATGGTATGACCGGTTCAGAAACCGTCTCATGTTTCCAATTAAAGATATTGCAGGACGAACTGTTGCGTTCACTGGGCGCGCACTAGATCCAAATGATCAAGCGAAGTACCTTAACTCACCCGAAACTGATCTCTACAAGAAATCAGAGATTCTTTTTGGTATGCATAAGGCAAAGGATGCAATTCGCACTAGGGGATTCGCCCTCCTTGTGGAAGGGCAGATGGATCTTCTTATGCTTCATCAGATAGGATTTACAAATACTGTTGCGCTCTCTGGTACGGCGCTTTCTCCTAAACACCTGACACTTGTTAAGCGCTATGCAGACAATCTTATGCTAGCTCTTGATAGCGATAGGGCCGGACTGAATGCGTCAATGAAAAACGCATTGGTGGCTCTCAAGTCAGGAATGCGTGTTAAAGCAGTCCTTCTTCCAGAAGGAAAGGATCCTGCAGATCTTGCAACTGAGGATCCGAAAGAATTTACAAAGCGAGTATCGGAGGCGCTCCCTATTATTGAGTTTTTCCTTTCAGTACTTGCTGAGAGCGAGAAGGACTCGCACCGGCTCATAATCAAAGCGGAACAAGTTGTGCTTCCGCTTATTGCAGCAATCCAAAGTCCCATGGAGCGAGAGCACTTCGTAGGTATCGCAGCCCAAAGATTAGGCTCAACACCAGAGGCTTTGAGACAAGTGCTGGCGAGACTGCCTCAAGAGGGAGTGGAATCTACTAAAGTAGTAACAAACCAAGAGGTCCCGAAAAGTGAAAAGGTTAAACCAAGTGTCAGTTTAGGACTCTCAATTCGTGCTTTAGTTGCTGGATATCCTGAAACAGCCCTTGCAAAACGGCTCAAGGGCGAGTACGCTCGTATTATCGGCGCACCGTTTCCGGATGAGCCTCCTCCCGAACAGGTTATTTTCGAGGCAGGAATCGCTTATGGCGAGGCACCGGATGAATTGGCAGCGGACGAGCTCATAACTGTTTTTGAAAAAACAATCCTCACGGAGCGTCTCAGTGACGCGACCGTGCGTCTTCGCGTAGCGGAAGCTTCTCAGAATAAGCAAGAAATTCAAGACGCGAGTGAAGCATGCCGCTCTCTCGCACAGGCACTCGCCACTTTTAAATAGTGTTCACAATTATTCACTTTTTCTCACATTCCCATGGCTCCAAAGAAACCTGCAAAGAAGGTAGTTAAGAAAGTTGCTGCTAAGAAAGCGGTAAAGAAAACAGCACCTAAGAAGGTTGTTAAAAAAACTGTAGCAAAGAAGCCTGCAAAAAAGGTTGCTGCGAAGAAGACTGCAGTTAAAAAGACGGTTAAGAAAGAGCAACTAAAGAACGTTGTTCGCGCGGCTGCTAAAGGTGCAAAAGCAAAGGCGGCAGCACAAAAGCTTGATAAGGCAGAAATGCTAATCAAGAAGGGTAAGGAGCGCGGATACATTACATACAGTGAGATTCTTAAGGAATTTCCACATGTAGAGGACGATATCATTTTCCTTGATGAGCTGTATGAGCGATTTACCGTTGCTGGCATTGATATTCTTGAAGGAGGAATGCTTGAGGATGCTACAGACCAGTATCTTGCAACTCGCAATATTAAGGGCCGTGACTCTGCAGCGTACGACTCAATCCAGATTTATTTGAGAGAGATCGGACAGTACCCACTTCTAACTGCTGCAGAGGAGAGAGAGCTTGCGCAGAGAATTGAGCGTGGAGATGATGAGGCTCGCAACATTCTTGCTCGCTCCAATCTCCGTCTCGTTGTGTCTATTGCTAAGAAGTATGTAGGACGTTCCCCAGATCTTACACTTCTAGATCTTATTCAAGAAGGGAATCTTGGCTTGTTTAAAGCCGTTGATAAGTTTGATTGGAACAAGGGCTTTAAGTTCTCAACATACGCAACATGGTGGATTCGCCAAGCAATAACTCGTGCGCTAGCGGACCAATCTCGTACTATTCGTATTCCTGTCCACATGGTGGAGACTATTGCGAAGTATAAACAGGTATCACGCCGCCTTTCTCAGGTACTAGGCCGTGACGCACAGCCTGAAGAAATTGCAGTTGAGATGGGAGTTGAAGTAGATAAGATTTATCAGATTGAGAAAATCAATCAAGATACTCTTTCTCTAGAAAACCCTATTGGCTCAGATGATGATGACCGCTCTACGCTCGGGGACTTTATTGCAGACGATAAGATTCCTTCTCCAGTGCAGGAGTCTTCAGAACGTATCCTTGGAGAACAGGTTCGCGACATCCTTGAAGACCTTAGTCCTAAAGAACGAAAAATTCTTGAAATGCGTCATGGACTTCTAGACGGCGTGTACCACACTCTAGAAGAGGTTGGAAAGGAATTCGGTGTAACGCGCGAGCGTATTCGCCAAATTGAGGCAAAAGCACTTGAGAAGATTAGAACGCACGATAAGAGTAGGAGACTCAAGAGTTATTAAACAAAGCCCGCGAATGCGGGCTTTGTTTAAATGAAAAGGCCACCGTGAGTTTAATCGCGGTGGCCCGGTATCAGGTTGTCGCCAGCAGACGTAGGAAGTCATGGCATTGTTGAAGAGCCACAGACCCCTCTCCGACTGCCGAAGCAATACGCTTGGTGGAACCAAGGCGCACATCTCCGCAGGCGAAGACCCCAGGCATACTCGTCTCAAAGCTGAAGGGGCGACGCTCCAGCTTCCAGTCCTCAGTCGGCAGATCATTCCCGGTCAGAATGAAATTCCGCTCATTCATTACGACGCTGCTGCCCCGCAACCATTGGGTCTTGGGATTTGCGCCGATAAAAATGAACAGGTGGTTTGCCTGCACTCGCTCTTCCGTCTCGTCGGCAATATTTTTCAACACAACTGCCTCAAGCGATTGAGCACCGCACGCCTCTATGACTTCAACGCCCTCGCAGACGGTGATGTTTTCGGCAGCACGCACTCGCTCCACCAGGTAGGTAGACATCTGGTCTTCCAGACGCTTCCTGATGAGAAGCTGCACCTGAGCGGATGGATTCATGCTCATGTGCATAGCTGCTTGGCCAGCAGAGTTTGCGCCGCCGACGATGCAGATTTTGCAGTCGCCCATAGATCGGGGGTCAAAGGTAGGAGCGCCATACAGGACACCCCTTCCCATCAAAGTGCTGACCCCAGGTGCCGCTAGTCTGCGGTACGAGAGACCGGCGCTGAGAATGACCATTTTCCCGACGATTTCATCGTCGTCGGTGACGACGATCTTGCGGTCGCCGTCGGCCCGTAGACCGAGAGCCGTTTGCGGACACTCCATCACTGTCTTGAACTTGCCTGCCTGTTCAATCCAGTTTCCAACAAGGTCTGGACCTGTGATTCCCTTTGGGAACCCCGGGTAATTTTCAATCAGGCTGCTTTTCGCTGCCTGACCGCCCAGAGCAGGTCCAGAATCAATCAGGATGATGTTGAGGCCCTCTGAGGCCCCGTTGATTGCGGCAGACAGGCCTGCGGGCCCGCCACCAACAATTATCAGGTCACATTCACGTTTTGCCATCGGTACCTCCCGAATTTTGGCGCCCAGTTTCAAAGGAACTTGTCGCGAAAACAGTACAACTTTTTTGAGCTAAAGTAAATACATTTCAAAATCGGGTACACTATCTCTATGAAAGACCCGCAGGCCTTTAAGGATGCTTATGCTTCTCTTAACGAAGGGCAGAAGAAGGCAGTTGACTCCATAGATGGTCCTGTATTTGTCATTGCTGGGCCCGGGACAGGGAAGACTCAAGTATTAACTCTTCGCATAGCAAATATTCTTCAGAAGACAGATACGCCACCAGACGCACTACTCGCTCTTACCTTTACAGAGGCAGCAGCTGCGGAAATGCGTAGTCGTCTTGCAAAGATTATAGGAAGTACTGCGTGGAAGATTCGTATCCATACTTTCCATGGATTCGCAGAAAGTCTTATCTCACACTACCCTGACCAGTTTCCGCGAATCATAGGGGCAGAGATTGCTACTGATGCTGAACGAGCTGAGATAGTGGATGAAGCGCTGCATACGAGTGATGTGAAGCACCTGCGTCCGTACGGGGATCCTCTTTATTACCATGGCATAGTTGCCCGAGCTATTTCAGTGATGAAGAGGGAGCACGTAACCCTTGATGCGCTTGAAACTCGTGTTGATGAGGAGCAAAAAGCCTTTGATGCACTTCCAGACAAGATGCATGAAAAAGGCAAGTATAGGGGAAAGATGAAGGGAGAGTTTGAAAAGCTTCAAAGGAAGATAGAAAAGACGGGAGACTTGCTTGCTGTGTATCGTGCGTATGAAGAAGAGCTTACTAAACGTAGACGATACGATTTTGATGACCTTATTTTGGAAGTGGTGCGAGCACTTCAAGAGGACGAAGGGTTCTTAAGACAAGTACAAGAATCTATTCTGTATGTGCTTGCAGATGAGCACCAAGACGCAAACAGATCTCAGAATGCGCTACTGGAACTCATTAGTGACTATCATGAGCGCCCAAACATTTTTATTGTTGGAGACGAGAAACAAGCCATCTATAGATTCCAAGGAGCTGATTTAGATAATGTACATTACTTTAAACGGCGCTATAAAGACACAAGCATCATTACACTTGTTGAGAACTATCGTTCTACGCAAACTATTCTGGATAGCGCGCTGTCTCTTATTGATAAATCTCCAGACGAGCGCTTGTCTCGTGTGGCACTTGTTGCGCGAGCACCGCATGTACCAAAGCCAATCTCTCTTATAGCGTGCCCATCTCCAGAAGCTGAAATGGCAGAGTTAAGTGCACGTATACATGCTGCCATTGCTGAGGATGTCGCTCCGGGAGATATTGCAGTATTGGTGCGCCGTAACAAGGATGTTGCCGATGTTGCTGAGGCACTCATGAAGAGGGGTATATTAGTCTCAGCTAAAGGGGAGGGGAATGCGCTTCACAATCAGTATGTGTTGGCGTTAATTCGCGTATTGCTTGCTGCAGCAGAGCCCAGGGACGAACATCTCTCAGGAATACTTACCCTCCCTGCATTCCCACTCTCAGCTGCAGATGTGTGGCGAGTTATGCAGTATGCAAAGAAGGAGAAGAAGCCCGCACTTGAAATATTGCGGTCCATGCAAGACCTGAAGAAGGCAAAAATAGCATCTCCAGACAACGCATATGCGCTTGGAGCACTTATAGAGGAACTTGCTCGCGAAGCAACTATTGAGCGGCCGGCAGTTGTAGCTGAGCATGCCCTTATTCGCTCCGGGCTCTTAAAATCTATGCTTGAGAGCCCTCAGCGAGCAGAAGGGCTAGGTGCTGTACGTGCACTTCTCTCTTTGTTTGAAGATCTTGCACGAAGGGAGCATGCAGCACAGCTTCCGCGTGCACTCGCACTGGTGTCTTTATACGAAGAACGAGAGATGAGTCTCTCTGGCAGAGTATTTTCAGACGATACTCGTGTAAAGGTTATGACAGTACACGGTGCTAAGGGTCGTGAGTTCAGAAGAGTGTTTATCCCTCGTTTAACCGAAAGCGTCTGGTCTACACGTGCTCGTGCTGAACACTTCCATCTTCCAGATATCCTTTCGGGAAGTGCGGGGCTTGAAGATGAGCGCAGGCTATTTTATGTGGCATTAACAAGAGGAAAAGAACATGTAACTCTCTCATATGCAGAGACAAAGGGAGAGGGGCGAATGGACGAACCTTCAGTTCTCCTAGAAGATCTTGCAGAAGAGATTCTTTCTAGGGAGGCAACTCCAGAGGCTGAAGATCTTTTAACTGCTGAATCAGATGCACTTGTGGCAGCACCTTCTGAAGACGAGAGAGCAACGCTCAGAGCTGCTTTCTTTGCTCAAGGTCTTTCCCCGACAGCCCTGAACAATTATCTAGACTGCCCTTGGCATTATTTCTATGTGAACCTGCTCCGTATCCCTGAAGCAGAGAACAAGTTTATGTTGTATGGAACTGCAGTGCACGCTGCCTTAAAGCGCTATGCAGACGAACGGAAGCAGGGGAGTGATATTGGACCTGAAGGTTTATACGAAGCTTTTGACCGTACACTTGAGCGTTCGCCACTTACGGAGCGGGAACTCCTAGAACTTAAGGAAAAAGGGAATCGCTCACTTTCTGTTTGGCATTCAGAGAGGAGCCTGTCTTGGCCTGCGGATACTGAAGCAGAACTGCTCCTTGAAGCATACCTACCCCTTCCTGGAGAAGAGAATCTCCTTGTGCGCGGAGCACTTGACCGCGTTGACACTACCCCTCAAGGACTTCGTGTTATTGACTATAAGACAGGCAAGTCAAAGAGCAGGAACGATATACAGGGCAATACAAAAGAAAGTAACGGAAACTACTATCGCCAACTCGTTTTTTACCGCATGCTTCTCGCACGATCTGAAACTCCCCGGCACATGCACGAGGGCGTTATAGAGTTTGTTGAGCCTGATGAGAAGGATCGCATACGAACAGAGGCATTTGAAATAACCAGTGAGGAAGTAGATGAATTAGAGGAGAAGATTGCGCAGACTGCAAAAGAAATACTCTCACTCTCGTTCTGGAATGAAACATGTGAGGATCCAGAGTGTAAATGGTGTCAGGTCCGGTTCGGATAATAAAAGAGCCCCGTAGTGGGGCTCTTTTATTATTCAGTTCCTGCTTTATGCAGCTTCTTTTTTGTCTTCTGTTGCCTGACCAAGTAGTTCTTCTGCTTCCTTCTGACTACTTGCGTATCCAATAACCTGACCGGTCTCTGGATCTTGCATGAGACCTTTTGGTTTAAAATCAACAACATCAGCTGACTTTTGCTTTGGTTTAAACATTCCTTCTCCAAACATAGGTGTATGTGCTAGTGGGTGACAATATAGTAATTGTCACATTTGAGAGAAGTTTGTCAAACACTATTGTGCACGAGCAATCGCCTCATCCACAACTCTCCTCATGTTTTCGTAAGAGAGCGCACCGTTAATGGCTACAGGCTTTTGTCCCTCAACAACAATAACTGTGTAGGGAGTTCCTTCAGCTCCTGATGCGAGTGCATTAGTTGTGTCGTCTAAGACCTTCTTAGTGAAGCGACCGTTCTTTAAGCACTGGTCAAATTCGTTAGCTGGAAGGGCAAGTTGAGACACAACAGCCGGGTACCCTGAAGGAGGGAATTGGTTCTCCCTTGGTGCTGCTGCTTGAAGCGCGTCAATAAAGCGCCAGAAGGCATCATTGTCACCCAAGAAAGCTGCACACTCTGCTGCTTCAGCATGAGATCCTGCTGCAGCGTGCCTATCAAGAAGAGGAAGGTGTCTGTATACCCATGCAACTTTTCCACCGGCAGCGTACTCACTCATTATCTGTTGCATCGTTGCTTGGAATTGCTTGCTGTATTCAGAATCAATATCAGCGTACTCAACAATCATTACAGGTGCTTCTGGATTTCCAATGATGTGATCAATTGGAGAAACTGCACGCACGGCATTAGGATTGCCTCCGGTTAGTTTTGGGGAATCATCATTTCTTACTACATATACTGCTGTTGCCAGAATGAGCCCTGCAATAACAATTGCTCCAGGCAGGAAGTACTCGCGACGTATGCGTTCGGTGTCTACCATATATGAAAATCATAGCACGGCACACAAATGAAAATGCCCCGGCACACAAGGTGAGTAGGGCATGGGTTAGGCAGCTTGTTCTTCTGGAACGTACGGCGCTCTTGCCTCCAGAAGTTCCTTGCGGTCGGCCTTGACGACGATGGTCGCGTTTGGCAGAAGCTCTGCCAGGGCGAGGCAGACGCTTTTCGTTGTCTGTAGCTCTCCGCGAACGTTCTTCGCAACTTCTTCTTCGGTGAAGTTGGTGAGCGAACAGGTCAGCTGGGTGAATCCGTCGTATTTAACGTAATCAACCCTGAGGTCGGTGTCGTAGAGAGGGCTGAAGAAAGTCTCAAGCCTCTCGGTCGGATCAGTAGGTCCAACCACATGAATGTATGCACGCATTGGGTCCCCCAACTCAAGTGCCAAATTAAAATGTACTGTACGTGCAAAATAACACAGAATCCTAAAAACTCAAGCTATAGTTCCAATGTATGGGTAAATGCAGGAGGTTCTTTTGGGGTCTGCCACGTACGAGTATTGAGCTTCACGTCACGAATGTCTTTCAAGTCTTTATACTTAAGTATTCCTTTTTCAAGCGCATAATCATAAAGCTGTCGCGTAATACGTACATCTTGAATGCAGTATTCACGTACCTTCTCGTATAGTCCTTCTTGCCACCAGCGCACAGACTGAAGTCCGTCTCCAGATTTGCCAACCTTAAGTGTTGCTTCAGCTATTGATTGAAGACGAAGGCGTCTCCCAAGTACTTGCTGTACTTCAACCATGAGGTCCACAGAATGAATCTGCGTTAGATCGCCTGGATAGTAATGATTTAGAAGAGGAATATCAAAAGAGTTTGAATTGTATCCAATGAGCGTGTCTGCCTTTTCAATAATTGGCCACAGTCTCGTAAGCTCTTCCTTTGAATAAGAGGAAAACTCTCCCGTCTCAGAGTCATGTATAGCAACCACAGCCAACTCAAGTTGTGTAACATCTTGGCGGGCAAGTGAAGGAAGTATATTCGCAGTTTCTATATCAAACGTAATCTCACGCATAGTCTATGAGGAATGCTCCTTAGTAAGAATGTGTTGCACAATAATATCCTGAGCAACCTCTTCTTCTTTCCCAGTAGCGAGCTCTTTAAGACGTACTGATTTCCTTTGTTCTTCTTCAGAACCATATGCTGCGAAGTAGGGAATACCGCGCTTAACTGCGTCCTTAATCTGATCCCCAAGAGACTTCTCAGTCAAGTTAACAAAGGTGCGAAACGTAGTTGCTTCCCTAAGGGTAGCTGCGTATGCTTGCGCAACAGGAATATCCTCAGGAGACGGAGTCCCGATGTATAGATGCGGTACATTTGTCGCTTCAGGAAGCAAATCATGTGTCTTTAAGAAGTCCATAAGTCCCACATCTCCAAATGCAAATCCAATAGCTGGAAGTGGGTCTCCTCCGAACAGGGAGACTAGTCCGTCATAGCGACCGCCGCCAAGGAGTGCACGAGGATTTTCGGGGCTTGTATCCTGTACTTCAAAAACAATGCCTGTGTAGTAATCAAATCCGCGCACAATCTCAGGCTCAAACACTATGTTTGAGATACCTCTGGACTTTAGAGTAGCAATAACGGTAAGGAGCTTTTCCTTTTCTGCTTTAACCTCAGGATCAGTTGCTTCTTCAACGGCGCTTAGGGGATCCTTGCGAGCTCCACGAGCCAATGCAAACTCTTCAGGAGACATCTTTGCCTTCCTGTCTAGAAGTTGCCAGTACTCCCGTACTCCGTCCACATCGGTATATCCTGTTGCTCTACAAGCAGCAGACAAAAGTGCTCTAGAGTTAACACGAATTATAAAATCTCTGTCGGTAGCCCCAAACGAGCGAAACACTGAGTGTGCAAGCTGTATTACTTCAAGATCTGCTTCTCCTTCAGGGAGACCTATCAAGTCAACGTCTGTTTGAAAGAATTCACGAAGACGTCCCTTTTGAGGTCGTTCGTAACGGAACCTGTTTCCAATAGAAAACCAACGAAGAGGGAAGGAAAGTTCACGTCGCTTGCCTGCGACCATGCGAGCAAGTGTGGGAGTCATCTCAGGACGGAGTGTTACCCTGCGTCCTCCACGATCTTCAAAACTGTAGGTCTGATCTCTAATTATTTCTTCATTCCCTTTGCTCTCATAGAGCTCAGAGCGCTCTAATGGAGAGGCCTGGTATTCTTCGTAGCCCCATGAAGAGAGTATTTCGCGCACTTGGCCAAACGCTGCAGACAACCGCGCCCACTCGTTGGGATAAAAGTCGCGCACTCCTTTATACGAATCAGTAGATAGGGACGGTTTTCCGCTCATAGACTGAGTTTAACAGACCCCACACCATTGCTGAAGCACTCTGTTGCGGGTATTTCGTAGCGTGCTACTCTCACGAAATCCGCAATGGGCGGTATATATAGAGAGGGAGTACATTTCAATGTGTGATTTCAGTCTTGAGGCCATGAGAAGTCGGCCTGCCAGGGTCGGCGACCTGCTGGTCACGGCCTCGCTCGGTGAGCACGACACCATCGGTCTCGTGTCGCCCGACGACCCCAGCGTCGCTGTCTGCATGATGCCGGGCAGCCGTCTCAAGGTGACCGGCGGAATCAGTGAGGCCCTTCGTGAGGAGATGCATATCTCGCCGAACGATCGGGCCACCTTCACGCAACGTCAGGACGTGAAGCCGGGCGAGAACTATCGCGACGGCGTCCACTTCGACTGCCATCTGGCGGACGTGATCGTCCTGTTCCAGGATCTGCTGGCTGGCGTGGAGCTGGAGGTGCTGACAGTACCTTCCGAGGCGGCCATGGCTCCGGCCGAGCGCGTTCTGGAAGACGCCTGATCACGCCGTTCTAAACGATCGCTCGCTCTCCGGACGGAGATGCGGGCGATTTTATATAATAGGAGTAGTATTTCTGCTTTTATACAGCGTAGCAATCTCTCTCATAATGAGGTCGCGCATCCCTTGAGGGTCTTCTATGCCGTCCATAATAAAATCCTGTGAAGCAGTTCCTGCTGTCTGTACTCGCACAGAGCCATACCCAAGAAGGTCTGCAAAAATCCCGTGTACATTTGTTGTAACGTCCTGCACCCTTGAGAGAAGGAAGCTAGAAACGTCTCTGCTAAAGAATCCGTGCTGGCGTATGCGCACGATACGAAGAGTAGTAATCACCCAGTGATTCAAGTAGTACTGCGTGAATGCATTAAAGGCACCAATCCAAAGGAGTAACCACCATAGTCCTATGAAGAGACGAAACCAAGGACTCTCAGTGGTAAGAAGCGGAAGAAGCGGGAAAGCGCTTTCCGACATGCGCGCAATAAGACCAGGAATAAGAGTGGGGAGCCAGGCAAGAAGTACGAAAGGGATAGCCGTAACCAATAACACAAACCAATGCTTTCGGACTGTTCGTGTAACTCGCTCATCTGGTTCTAGTGTAAATTCTTCCATACTTAATTGGTGAAACCGCTAACAGCGTAAAGCGCCAAGAAACCAGACATGAGCACGTGTGTGATAAGTGCTGGGATAGCCACAGAACTCCTGTGCCCATACCGTACCCAGTGGTATGCCGTAATGAGTGTGTAAATACTCCACACAATAAACAAGACGACGAAAAGTATGGAGACAACCTTGGACGGGTCAATCTGACTTAAGAAGGGAGGGAGCACGAGCGGCTCAATAGGCTGCATTACTCGTAGTATCCCACGACCAGACGGGGTCTGCCATACTGGTCGTTGCGTAATTCAAGTTGTGAGGCACCGCCTTCTTTGAGGAGAATACCTGTCTGCGCAACGTTTGCTATATCAGCCTCAATCCATACTTCAGACGGCTTTTGTAGATGTGCAGGAATCTTTTCTGCAATTCTTTGAATAATCTCAAGCCCATCTGTGCCTGCGTACAACGCAGATGCTGGTTCATAGAAGGTGACACTCTTTTCTAACGTTCTGCCACTTGGAACATAGGGAGGGTTAGAGACAATGAACGAGAACACCTCTCCTTCAAATGGAGCAAACAAATCTCCTATACGAATATCCGCACGCGCTGGGTCAATGTCGTTCTCTTCAAGGTTTCTTTTAATAAGAATCGCGTGCTCTGGAACAATCTCTCCAAAAGAAACCTTAGATTCCGAGAGGTGTTTCAGCACGCTAAGACCAATAGCTCCAGACCCTGCACACAAATCAAGCAGTGTGAATGGGTGTGCGCCAAACTTTTCTTTTAAGTGTGCGATGAGTTCCTCTGCCCACCACTCAGTTTCAGGACGGGGAATGAGAGGATGTGAATCAACTCGTATGGTGAGCCCAAGAAAAGGGACCCACCCTATGATATAGGCAAGTGGTTCACCTGCATCTAGACGAGCAATGTCTTCAGTTATGTTTGCTTCTGGATCGCCCCCGTACTTATCCCGAAGGAGTTGTCCTATCTCAAGTGCGCGCTCTGGATTCATAGCTAGAGCATAACGCAAAAGCCCCTCCAAAAGGAGGGGCTTTTGTTAGGGACAGCTATTTAGTAGCCACCCTGGTATCCGCCACGGTCACCGCCGCCGAAGCCGCCGTTACCACCACGGTTACCTCCACCAAATCCTCCACGGTTTCCACCGCTGAAGCCACCCTCGCGAGGAGGACGGTCTCCCTGAGGACGTGCGTTTGAAACTGAGAGCATACGCCCATCAAATTCCTTTCCGTCCCAGCGATCAATAGCAGCCTGTGCTCCTGCTTCGTCTGCCATTTCCACGAAACCAAAACCGCGTGAACGGCCGGTCATGCGGTCGCTGATAATGCTAGCTGATACTACCTCACCTGCTTCCTGGAAAGCGGTGCGGAGCTCATCTTCGGTTGTGCGGTATGGAATACCACCAACATATAGTTTGCTTGTTGCCATGAGGGCTTGTAGATACGTAATAACCTCGCTGATGCCGAACGCTTAGGGGCAATTTGGAGTTTCGGCGAG
>JAHJYC010000006.1 GCA_018826905.1 Patescibacteria group bacterium
ACCCGTTCTCATTCCGAACACGGCAGTTAAGCCTTCTTGAGCCGATGGTACTCGCAAGGGGAGAGTAGGTTGTCGCCAGCATCATGCGCGTGTTTCTTTTACAATTCAAAAGCCGCCCCACTGGGCGGCTTTTGTGATACATGCTGACGTTCCCACATTGCTATTTCCGGCCGATCCCCAAGGGATGGCCTTTT
The DNA here is from genome assembly GCA_018826905.1 of Patescibacteria group bacterium. Taxonomy (GTDB): domain Bacteria; phylum Patescibacteriota; class Minisyncoccia; order Phycocordibacterales; family Phycocordibacteraceae; genus C7867-001. The sequence goes on from JAHJYC010000006.1 coordinate 195, forward strand.
CATTTATACTGAACGCATGGCCCTTACTTTTATAACTGGCAACGCAGGTAAGTTTGCAGAAGCTAAAGCGGTGCTAGGTATTGAACTTACACAAACAAAACTTGATCTACCTGAGGTACAAGATCTTGATCCTTATGTGGTTATGCAGCATAAGTTGGATGCTGCTAAAGCGTACAAAATCTTTCCTTGTATTGTTGAAGACAGCTCGCTGACACTCAAGTGTCTTCAACATAAGTTGCCAGGACCATTCATAAAAGCGTTTGAAGACGCGCTTGGAGTAGAGGGTATTGTTTTGCTTACACAGAAGTTTGGCGAATCTCGCGCTACAGGCCGTACCCTCGTTGGCTATGTTGATGAAGGTGGAGACACGTATCTATTTGACGGAACAATTGATGGGGAAATCGTTCCTCCACGTGGCACGAATGATTTTGGGTACGGTCCAATATTTAAGCCAGAGGGGAGTGAGATGACATTCGGGGAAATGGAGCGAGAAGAGAAATATGCCCTTAGCAGTAGGGGGATAGCGATGAGGAAACTCAAGGAGCACTTAGGACGGGCATAAACGTCTACTCCTTTGTATACTGAGAGTATGACTTGGGCACAACGGAGACGATTCATGATTATAGGAGGAGCAGTCGCTATCGGTGTCTTGCTTCTCGCAGGCCTCATAGTTTCTATAGTGTATGAGACTCCTTCTTGTACGGATCAAGTACAGAATCAGGATGAGGCGGGTGTTGATTGTGGAGGATCTTGCGCACGTATATGTACCGTTCAAGTTGACGCGCCTCGCATTTCTTTTGCTCGTGCACTGCAACAAGCAGATGGACGTACAGACGTAATAGCATACATTGAGAACCGTAATAGGGGTGCAGTTGCAAAACATGCCCGGTACTCAGTTGAGTTGTATAACGATGCTGGTCTACAGATAGCAACGAGAGAGGATACGATTGACCTTCCTGCGCAGTCTATAGTCCCCATATTCCTTCCAGGGGTATATGCAGGATCCTTGCCTGTAGCCAAAGCATTTGTATCTTTTGAGGAAGATATTGTTTGGACAAAACCAAAGACTGAGCTTGTTATCCCAACCGTGTCTCGTGCAGAGTTTGTGCAAGGCTTTCAGCCAAGAATAAATGCAGAGCTACAGAATAGTTCGCCCTACGCACTCTTCAACGTCAGAGTCGTAGCAACTGCATTTGGTGCAGACGGAAATGCCCTCGCCGCATCGCAGACGGTAGTGAGAGAGATCCCAGCAAGAGGCAGTGCCTCTGCCGTCTTTACCTGGAACGCTCCGTTTGGGGAGCCACTTCGTGTTGAAGTACTACCCATCATTCCGCTTCCATGAGTGGTCTTTTGAAGCGCGGACCCTTACGCGCTCTACAGTCTGAATGGCCACTTCTACTTATTCCGCTTGCAATTTCATTGCTCGGCGTTCTCACCATGCATCCTTTTGGGGAAGGAGCATCGCTCGCTCCTCGCCAATTAATTTGGATTAGTATTGGGACTATTGCGTTTCTAGTGTGTGCATCTATAGACATGCGTTTCTTGCGGCGTACCCCCGTTATTCTTACGGGATACGCTATTTGTATAGGTCTCCTTATGTTGCTCTTGGTTGCAACCCATGCCGTTCAAGGAGCCAAGTCATGGTTTGATCTAGGGTTCTTCTCCCTGCAGCCAGCAGATCCAACAAAGATTGTCTTCATTGCGCTTATGGCGAAATACTTCTCCCGTAGACACATGGAGATTGGAGACTTCAGACATATCATTGTATCTGGCGGGTACGCAGCCGGGCTTATACTTCTCATCCTTGTAGAACCAGATCTAGGGACTGCAGTTATTTTTAGTATCGTGTGGTTCGGTATGGTTTTGGTTTCGGGAATATCAAAAAAGCATCTTGCTATTATTATTACGTCAGCTGCAATTGCAGCCGCAGGACTTTGGACCTTTGCTCTGCATGATTACCAGCGCACTCGCATTGTGTCTTTTATTAATCCCGCAAGCGACATTCATGGAGCTGGCTACAATGCGTACCAGGCAACAATTGCAGTTGGGTCCGGAGAATTATGGGGGAAGGGAGTGGGGTATGGAACACAGTCCAAATTGAGATTCCTCCCTGAGTATGAAACTGACTTTATCTTTGCCTCATTTTCTGAGGAGTGGGGATTTGCCGGCGTTGTTCTCGTTCTTATACTGTATGGGCTTTTGCTCGCAAGGCTCCTGCATATCGCGCGCAGGAGTGCGACTAACTTTGATGCACTATTTACGCTTGGCGTTACGATACTGTTCATTGCGCATATTGGAATCCATGCGGGAATTAATTTAGGATTGCTTCCTGTTACGGGCACTACCATACCATTTATGAGTTATGGCGGCTCTCATTTAATTGTTGAGTTTGCTGCTCTTGGTATCGTTGCAGCTCTGGCAAGGGAAGCGAGAAGTGTCCCTCGCGAATTTGCTGGAAAGGAATACGTTGGCTAACGACTGTATAGGGCGAATGTTTCTCTCAACATCTTGTCTTTTGTGAAGACACGGGTGACTCGCTCATGAAGTGCTTTACCGAGAGTCTCTCTCAGAATCTCGTTCTCACACAAAAGAGTAAGTGCGTCCTCAAGTGGAGCTGTTTCTCCGGGAGGTACGAGTATTCCGCTTTCTTTATCTTTAAGTACTTCAGGGATCCCGCCAACACGACTTCCAATTGAGGGGAGAGAGGCGGCACCTGCCTCAAGGAGTGCGTAGCCAAGTGCCTCACTTCGTGAAGGGAGCACAAATACATCAAATGCAGGTAAGTATTGTGCTGCGTCTTTTACAAAGCCAGCGAGTACTATACGGTCTGATGCATCTCCAATTTGAATAAGCTTCTGCAAGTGATTCCATTCTTGACCGTCTCCGATAAGAACGAGCACGGCCTCTCTCGGTGCAGCACTAAAGCTTTTGATAAGAACATCCAGTCCTTTTGTGGGATGTAGTTCAGCAATCGTACCTACCCATAGCGCTTGTGGGAATTGTTTGTGGAGGTCTGGAGCAAGTAGCCGACGCGCCTCCTCTCTTGTTTTAAAGGTAAGAGTATCTATGCCTATGTGCACTGTTTGGAGTTTGCGCTGGACGAGTGGCATCCATGCCGCTTGCCGGTGTACTGCGTCTGAGACACAAATAGTTGTATGTGAAAGTAAGACGGTAAAGAAATGAAGGAGCGCAATGATTCCTCGTTGCCAAGCAGGGCGGTTCTCGTTAAAAGCCCATCCGTGTGCAGTAAACACAATTGTGGGAACGCCCGCAACGCGTGCAGCAAGAGCGGCAAGTGCTCCGGCCTTTGAGCTGTTGCCATGAACAATGTCAGGGTTAAATGTCCGGATGTGAGCAAGAAGCTCAAGGTATGAGCGCCACTCGCCAACGAGCTTGATGTCTCTCTGCATATTCTGAATGGACTCTGTACGAATATCTGCATCCCGCAATCGTGCGGTGAGCTCTCCCTCAGAACCAGAGACAACAAGTACTGAGTAGCCCTGAGCCTTGGCTCCCAGGGCCATATCGTACACATATCGCTGCGCACCGCCCCAATTTGCCTTGGTTATGACGTAGAGAATACGTTTTTTACTGTTTGTGGGTGCGACTTCCATGATTGTCTAGATGTTCTATAGTATACCGTGAAGACATGATCTATGGCCGTCGGCGCGCTCCAGCGCTACTTTTTATTGGCGATATCGCCGTATTTGCAGCGTCCTTGTACGTGACGCTTATTTTGCGTGCCGGAGCTCTCCCGCGTATGGATTCAGTAGAGGATCATATAGGTCCTTTTGCAATTCTTTTTATCATCTGGACCATTGTGTTTTATATGTCGGGTCTCTATGGAAAGGGAACCGTTCTTTTTAAGAGCCATCAGCCTCAAGCGTTAGTGCGTACACAAATAGCAAACATCATTCTTGCTGCGCTATTCTTCTTCCTCGTACCCGGCGTTGGAATTGCTCCGAAAACAACACTGGTTATTTATCTTGGTGTCTCTCTGGTATTTATATTTATCTGGAGACTAGCTGTCTATCCGCGAATTTCTATACGTCGCTCACGTGCAAGCGCTGTGCTTATAGCTGAAGGAGCAGAAGCGGCTGAACTTGCTGAGGAGGTGAATAGTAATCCCAGATACCATATCGCGTTCTCTAAAGCGTATACTCCCGAGGAATTTCTGGAGTTTCCTCCAGAGAAAAGACAGGTGAGTTTGCCGAAGGGGCTTGAGGTTGTTGTTGCAGATATGGCAGCATGTGATGCGCGTGGACTTTTGCCTGCGTTGTACGACCTTCCGCATGCAGCTAAGGGATACGAGATTATTGATTTCTCTGATTTGTATGAAGAGGTGTTTGACCGTATTCCGCTTTCGCTCCTAGATCAGGGGTGGTTTTTGGAAAACGTCACCACAGAAGACTCACTGTGGTACACCATTCCAAAGAGACTGATTGATATTATTGGAGGGCTTCTTATGGGGCTCGTTACGGTGGTTGCTCTCCCGTTTGTGTGGCTGGCACTAAGGACTGAAGGCCCTGGTCCTTTGTTTATTTCTCAAGACAGGTATGGAGAGCGAGGGTCTCGCATCAAGGTGTATAAGTTTAGAAGCATGCGGGGAGTTGAAGAGGGTGCGTGGAAGGAGGAGAGCGAGAACACTGTTACTCGCGTTGGAAGTATTTTGCGCCAGACCTCTTTAGATGAGTTCCCTCAGTTCATCAATGTGCTTAAGGGAGAGGTGTCGCTAATAGGGCCCCGCAACGATGTTGTAGCGCTCGGAAAGCGATTAGCTGAAGCGCTCCCGCATTACAATATGCGCTACAGTGTGAAGCCAGGAATTACGGGATGGGCTCAGATTAATCAGCAGTATGAGCAAGGCAACATGAGCCCTCAGTCTGTGAGGGAGACGACGGTACGTCTTGCATATGATTTTTATTATTTGAAGCACCGTTCGCTTGGGCTTGATTTGGTTATCGCACTCAAGACCGTGAAGCGTATGTTGTTCAGGCTCTCGGCCTGGTAGAGTGGAGCTATGCAACACACCGTACTCATTACCGGAGCAGCAGGATACGTCGGCACCATGCTCGTAGAGCGTTTTGCGAAGCGCTCTGATGTGGTGCGTATCATTGGGCTTGATAAGGAACCACTCCCAGACCTTATTAAGGATGAGCCAAAGCTTACTTATATTGAGTCAAACACTGCAGATGATTGGGAAGAACAGGTGCGTAAACTCGCTCCAGATATCGTTATTCATACTGCATGGCAGATTAGAGAGTTGTATGGGAATCGTCCGCTCACCTGGAAATGGAATATTGAGGGATCAGATAAAGTGTTTTCTTTTGCCTATGAAGGAGCTTCAGTGAAGCGACTCATCCATTTTTCTACAGTTGCCTCATATGGGGCATTCCCAAGCAACACCATTGAGCATCGTTTTACAGAAGACGAGCCGTTTAGAAAGACGGACTACTTATACGCTGAAGAGAAGCGCATAACAGAGGAGCACTTGGAGGAGTTGTTTGCCAAAGCAAAGCAAGAGGGCAAGGAGGTACCTACGACAATTGTTCGCCCTGCAGCAATAACAGGTCCGAGAGGCAGGTTTATGCGCATACGTTTTGGTCTACAGGCTGCGCTCGCAGGACAACTGAAAGATTCTTTTGTGTATCGTCTTGTGTCCACGATGACACGATTCGTGCCGGTTACTCCGCGTTGGGTACGTCAGTTTATTCATGAGGATGATGTAGTAAACCTCATTGAGCTACTCGCATTTTCTGAACCAAAGGGTTCATATGAAATATTTAATATCTGTCCACCGGGAGAGGTGGTGCGGGGGAAAGATATGGCACTAGCAGTAGGTAAGAAGACGCTCCTTATTCAGCCATGGATGGCTCGTCTCCCGTTTGCGTTCCTGTGGCATGCAACTCGCGGAAAGATTCCAACTGCAAAAGGAAGTTGGAAAGGGTACTCCTATCCTATTGCTGTAGACGGAAGCAAGCTCACGCGTGTCTATGGGTATGAGTATCAGTACGCAAGCCTTGATGCGTTTCGGTACACCGATGGAGTGTATGAGTCTTTCGTGCCGGTAGAAGCACGTAACCCAAAGCCATGAAAATTGTCGTAACAGGAGGAGCTGGATTTATCGGGTCGCATGTTGGCGAGGCGCTCCTGAGTGCGGGGCATGAGGTGCATGTGGTAGATACCTTTGTAAACGGAAAGAGAGAAGATGTGCCGAGCGGGGCAGTAGTACATGAGGTGGATGTTCTAGATACCGATGCGCTCAGAGAGATCTTTAACGATGTTGACGGAGTATTTCATTTTGCCGCTCTGCCACGAGTCACCTATTCATTTGATTACCCTGAAGAGTCGCACCGCGCGAACATTGATGGAACATTTTCTGTGCTTATGGCGGCAAGAGACGCAGGCGTGCGTCGTGTTGTCTATGCAGGATCAAGCTCCTCATACGGTACGCAAGACACCTTGCCATTCACTGAAGACATGCACCCAAGGCCTGTTAGCCTGTATGCATTCCAGAAGTTCGCCGGAGAAGAGTACGCGCGACTCTTTTCAGAGAACTACGGACTACAGACCGTAACACTTCGCTTCTTCAGCGTGTATGGACCCCGTATGCGTCCTGAGGGAGGGTATGCGCTTGCCATACCGAAGTTCCTCTCTTCAAGGAAGGAAGGAAAGCCGCTCCCTATAACCGGGGACGGGTCACATACACGAGACTTTACGCACGTACGAGATGTGGTTCGTGCGTGTTTGCTTGCTATGGAAAGCGAGAAGGTGGGGAAGGGTGAAGTGATAAATATAGCGGCCGGACGGAATGTCTCTGTAGACGCTCTTGCTGAGCTTATCGGAGGAGAGCGAGAGTACCTCGCTCCTCGTCCAGGGGACGCACAAGATACCTATGGAGATACCCAGAAAGCAAAGAGTTTGCTTTCCTGGGAGCCATCAGTTTCTCTTGAAGAAGGAATTTCAGAGCTAAAGACTGAATGGGGAATAGAAGTATGATTCTTGACGGCCGCGCACTCGCAAAGGAAATTGTAGAAGAGACGCGGGAGTCGCTTCCACGCACTGCTGTTGTGCGTGCTGTTGTGGTCTCTCCTTCGCCAGCGACTGAATCGTACCTTTCAATAAAAGAAGCAAGAGCAGAAGATGCAGGAATGCACCTTGAGATAGTTCGCGTTCCGGAGACCGCTTCTACAGAAGAAGTGATAAAGGCAGTACAAGAGTCAGGATGTGACTCGCTTCTTGTGCAGCTCCCGCTCCCAAAGCATCTTGATGCCCGCGCTATTTTAAATGCTATTCCGATAGAAAAAGATGCAGATGTTCTCTCTAGCGCAGCATACGAATTGTTTAAGTCAGGAACACCAGAGACACTTTTGCCACCTGTTGTTTCTGCAATTGCTGAGATTCTCTCGCGTGAAAATATTTCAGTTTCTGGCAAGCGAGCGGTAGTAGTTGGGCAGGGAAGACTCGTAGGAGAACCTGCTGCGGAATGGTTACGAATGCAGGGTGCTGAAGTAGTAGTTATTACGCTTGAATCGGGGAACCTTTCTACACTACAGACCGCAGACATAATTGTTTCAGGTGCAGGCTCGCCAGGACTCATTACCCCGGAACTCATCTCAGAGGGCGTGGTACTTATAGATGCAGGAACGTCAGAACAGGGAGGAGTTATTGTGGGTGATGCGCTTCCTTCATGTGCGCAAAAGGCAGCTCTCTTTACTCCTGTTCCAGGAGGAGTTGGGCCTGTTGCTGTCGCGTGTCTATTTCGCAACGCGGGAACCCTTTTGAAAAGGGCGTTGCAGGTGTCTTAAAAAGGCGTAAACTGTATTTATTATGCGTTTCCTTCCAGCCCTTGGCGTCCTTGTCATCTCTGGTCTCCTGGGCTGGTTCGCCGTCTCAACAAACGCTCCTGGATCGTTTCCAATTAAACTTGGGCTTGATCTTGCCGGTGGGACTGAGCTTATCTATAGAGCAGATACTAGTTCGCTTACAGAAGACAAGCAGGGTGCACTCAACTCACTTCGTGATGTTATTGATCGTCGCGTGAACCTTTTTGGTGTTGCAGAGCCATTGGTTGAGCTTGAGAGATCTAGCGCTGTAGCAGGAGCAGAGGAGGATCGTCTTATTGTTGAATTGCCCGGCGTTACTGATGTGCAGGCAGCAGTAGATGCTATTGGAAAGACGCCTACTCTTGAGTTCCGGATTGCTTCAGATGAGATTGCGAGTGGTACACCGGTATTTGTTCCTACAGGACTGACAGGGAGATATGTAAAGAAAGCAGACCTTCAGTTTGGAAGCGCGAGTGGAGCAGGGGTGAACGAGCCTATCGTTGTTCTTACGTTTAACGATGAAGGGTCTGAATTATTTGAGACGCTCACAAGAGAGAATATTGGGAGAACACTCGCAATCTATCTGGATGGCGAGCCAATCTCAACTCCGGTTATTCGTGAGACCATTGCTGGAGGGACGGCAACTATTTCAGGAAACTTTTCTCCAACAGAAGGGCGTGAGCTTGTGCGGAACCTTAACTTTGGTGCTTTGCCAGTTCCTATTGAATTAGTTTCAAGCAATACCGTTGGTGCAACCTTGGGAGCAAATGCATTTGAGGCAGGACTTGTTGCGAGCGTGATTGGTTTTGCACTCGTCGCTCTCTTTATGATTGTGTGGTATCGCTTGCCAGGACTTGTGGCGTCCGTAGCTCTTGTTATTTACGTCCTTATTACGATAGCGGTTATTAAGGGAGTTCCAATTACTCTTACCGCTTCAGGTATTGCAGGGTTCATTCTTTCTATTGGTATGGCTGTTGATGCGAATATTCTCATCTTTGAGCGCATGAAAGAAGAGATCCGTCGGGGTCTTGGAGGAAGGGAAGCGGTGCGTATTGGGTTCTCTCGTGCGTGGCCCGCTATTCGTGACGGTCACCTCACCATGTTGATCTCTTCTGTGATTCTTTTCTGGATGGGTACTTCTATCGTGCAAGGATTTGCGCTTGTCTTCGGGTTCGGTGTAATTGCCTCACTCATCTCAGCAGTATTTGTATCCCGTGTCTTCCTTCTTGCCATTGTTCCAGAGGAGACGACAAGCACATGGCGCTTCTTGCTTGAAGCAGGATTTGGAAAGCGTACTCATACCGACACGTAATATGCCTATCATCAACAACCGTCGTATCTTTTTCATCATCATTGGAGCGCTGACGCTTCTAGCGATAGCGGCTATTGTCTTTATCCGCCCACAGCTTTCTATAGAGTTTACAGGAGGGTCTATTGTTGAGGTGGTATACGATGCAGAGCGACCAGAGCTTGAGACAGTACGTGCGCGTGTTGATGTGCTTGGATATGACCACCCTTCAATTCGCGAGAGTGGAGAAAAGGGCATCACACTGCGAAGCCGTACACTCACTCCAGAAGAGCATGTTCTTTTGCTTGGTGCGCTTTCAAATAACGGCGAACAAGCACTTACTGAGCTTCGTTTTAACTCCATTGGCCCATCGCTCGGGAATGAGCTCGCGATTAAAGCACTGTATGCAATTGCAGGAGTTATTCTTGCCATTGTGTTTTATATTGCCTGGGCATTCCGTCAGGTATCTCGCCCTGTTACCTCCTGGGTCTATGGATTTATTGTTGTGGCGATTCTTATACACGACATCATTGTCCCAACAGGGTTCTATGCCATATGGAGTTATTTCACGGGAGCTCAGATTGACTCTCTGTTCGTTGTGGCGCTCCTGGCGATTCTTGGGTACTCAGTAAACGATACTATTGTTATCTTTGATCGCGTACGAGAGCATCTCCGCAAGAACGAAGATGAAGAGATTGAGGAACCGTTTGAGGAAGTGGTAGGAGCTGCAATCTACGATACTCTAGGGCGCTCTATTAATACGTCTGTAACAGTTATCCTTGCGCTTGTTGCGCTGGCTGTATTTGGAAGCGAGGTAACACTCAACTTCTCACTAGTCCTTCTCTCAGGAGTGGTTGTTGGGACCTACTCTTCAGTGTTGCTTGCAGCACCACTTCTTATCCCTATGGCACGAATCTTTGCTAAGAAGAAAGAAGAAGAGGTCCAGTAATCATGATTATTGGTGTTACCGGTACAATTGGCGCTGGAAAGGGAACGCTCGTTGACTACCTTGTAGAGAAACGAGGGTTTGCACACTACTCAGTACGCGCCTTCCTTGTTGAAGAAATAGAAAAGCGAGGAATGGTTCCAGATCGCTCCGCAATGCGAAGCGTTGCAAACGAGCTTCGTGCAGAGCACGGGCCCGCATACATAATTGAAAGCTTGTACACTCGGGCAGTTGAGGTGGGTGGTGACGCGCTCATAGAATCAATTAGAGCAATCGGAGAGGCAGAGTTTTTGAAGGAAAAGGGAGCAAAAATACTCGCCGTTGATGCTGATAGAAAGATTCGGTATGACCGCATTTGCGAGCGAGGCGCTTCTACAGATCACGTAGATTTTGATACATGGGTGATGCAAGAAGAGCGTGAACTAGCCTCAGTTGAGCCGTGGGACATGAATGTTCTTGGTGTTATGGCGATGGCTGATGTCCGTATTGAAAACGATGGCGCTATAGAGAATTTTGAAGCAATGATTGATGGCGCGCTTGATGCGTTACAGTAGACATATGCCACACATTCACGAAAAGATTGATTATGCTGCAGATGCCTACATAGTGCATGGGGATGCGGTACTCCTTCGTTTTCATGAGAAATACCACACATGGTTCCCGTCTGGTGGACATGTTGAACTTGATGAAGATCCCGAAGAAGCGGCCCTTAGAGAAGTGAAGGAGGAGGTGGGGCTTTCAGTTACGTTAGTAGGGGAGCGAGCGCCCACTTATGACGACGGAGAGAAGGAAGTACTCGTGCCGAGATTCATAAATCGCCACGCAATTAATGAGGTACACGAACACATTTCATTTGTATACTTTGCGCGCTCAGAGAGCCGAGACGTAGTGCAAGGAGAGACTGAGGTGAGTAGCCACATCAGATGGTTTACAAGAGAAGAACTTGCAGACCCTGAGTACAGGGTACTGGAACGAGTTCAGTACTATGCACGGATGGCACTAGACGCACTCGCTTAAGAGATTATCGTTCCGGTAAAGGACTCTCCGTTAAGATACTTTTTGAATTCGTCTAGCTTTTCGCCGTTAATGATTGCCACTTCAAGACCAAGTGCTTCTGCTTCTCTTGCGGCAACTGGATCAAAAGGAGCTGAGAGACCAGGGTCCCATTCTGAAGGGATAAGTTTGCGGAAAGATTCCCAATCTATCTGTTCAATTTTTGTTGCATCAGGATTGGTGCGTGGGTCTGCAGTATATACATAATCAATATTTGAAAGGTTCACGAGTTTCTTTGCTCCCAGTGTTTTTGCTGCCATAACGGCGCAATAATCAGTAGACCAGCCCGGCTTCCATCCAGCTCCAATAACTACACTTTCGCGACCGCGAAGGCGATGTGTTGGATTCTTAACAATGCGAGCCTGTGCCTCTTCAATAAAGATGGTTCTAAGGAGATGCGCATTTAAACGAGTTGAATGAATGCCGAGCCAATCCATGTCCTCCCGCTCAAGTGTATCTTCACCGCGAATCTCTGTAGCAGCATCTTGGTAGTTACGAGCAAGTCTGCCTCCGCCTGCAATTATATAAAAAGAAGACCCCTCCTGGGTCTTCTCAAGCACGAGCGAACGCAAGTTTTTTAAAAAGGAAGTATCAATGCCCTGAGGGACAATAAGCGAGCCTCCAACGGAGACTACAATATATTCACGCTTAGTTCTGACTCTCATGCAAAGCTTTGACGGCTCCTTCTATTGTACTCTCCTAGGAGGGGAGCGCAACTTGTGGATGTGGGAAAATGTATTGAAAGTAGGCTCTCAAAAAGCGCGTTTCTACATCGCTATACTTGCTTGACTCTCGTATATCGCTCAGGTAGTATGCTTGTACTGCCTCCTGAAGAGGGGGCGGGGTTTATTTTCGCTCTTCGAAAACTACATAGTGCTAATGAAATTGGTAAGAACATGAGTTTTCTTGTGTTCCGCCTATTCTTAATGAGAGTTTGATCCTAGCTCAGGATGAATGCTGGCTGTATGGATAAGGCATGCAAGTCGAAC